>CANGTL010000006.1 GCA_947456815.1 Flavobacteriaceae bacterium | reverse complement strand
GGCTCCATAAAAACCAAACTCGTCGTTTGATAATTCAACAACAACGCCTGACGAAACATCGTAATGCAATAACTCAAGAATTTCTTTTGTGTTTCACGACCTAATCCGGCAATTTGTTCACTCCAAGCAATCAAATCTTGAATCGCAGCCGCATTGCCTTTGGCTCTAAAAGCGGCACGAACCCAATCGACGAACCATTTTTCAAAAACCGCATCTTCACCATTTTCTTGCAGCAATTGTAAGGCTTTGTTGTAATTGCCTTGCGCTTGATGTGCGATTTTAGACGCCAATCGGGGTTCAATATTTTCACGTGAAACCAAGGAAGCTGTGATTTCCTTTTCTGGTAAAGCTCCAAAATGCAAAGCTTGACAACGCGAACGAATCGTCTGAATCAAATCTTCTTCATTTTCAACTATCAAAATAAACAAGGTTTTGTCCGCAGGTTCTTCCAACAGTTTCAGCAACTTATTCGATGCAGAAATATTCATCTTTTCCGCCATCCAAACAATCATGACTTTATAACCACCTTCGTAGGATTTCAAAGCCAACGATTTCAAAACTTCCTGCGCATCTTCAACACGAATTTCACCTTGCTTGTTTTGCACGCCCAACACTTTATACCAATCAAACAAACTCCCATACGGATTTTCCGCAACGAACTGTCGCCAATCGGTAATAAAATCAAGGCTTTTGGGTTTGGTTTTTACATCTTCGGTAGTAACTGTCGGATATACAAAATGCAAATCCGGATGCGAAAGATTTTGAAATTTCAAATTACATGCTTCATTTCCACCAGCATTTTCAGAATCTAGATTGTTGCACAAAATAAACTGCGCGTAAGCAATCGCCATCGCCAAAGTGCCGCAACCTTCTGGTCCGACAAACAATTGTGCATGCGGAATTCGTCCCGAAAGTGCACTTTTCGTCAAGTGATTCTTGATGTAATCCTGGCCTAAAATTTCTGAAAATAGCATGAGCAAATATAACAGAAAGTTGCCAAGAGCCAAAGTTTATTGATTCGGAGCAGCACAATTCGTTACGATTCAGCCGTCGTCCCGCTTTCCGCTATATCTTTTTTGTTTTATTGTCACACCGAGCGCAGTCGAGGTGTCTTTCAAAAACAAAAAAGGATGCCGCTTTAATCGGGGCTATTCTATCACGTTTTGTGCTTCGCAGGATTTCTCGAAAAAGATTTAAGTGTATATTTGCAACAGATTTAAAAAACTAAACTTCCATGAAAACACTAGCTGACTTCAATTTCAAAGACAAAAAAGCACTCATTCGCGTTGATTTTAATGTGCCTTTAGACGAAAATTTCCATGTGACTGATGCCACCAGAATTGAAGCTGCTAAACCAACCATCGATAAAATCCTTGCCGATGGCGGAAGTGTTATTTTGATGTCGCACTTAGGCAGACCAAAAGGCGTGGAAGCAAAATATTCTTTAAAGCATATTCTTTCCACCGCATCGGAAATTCTGGGCGTTTCGGTAAAATTCGCAGAAAATTGTATTGGAGAACCAGCGAAAACGGCTGCGGCAAATCTAAAAGTAGGAGAAGTTTTATTGTTAGAAAATTTGCGTTTTCACAATGAAGAGGAAGCAGGCGATGTGGCATTTTCAAAAGAATTGGCTTCATTGGGTGACATTTATGTGAACGACGCTTTTGGCACCGCGCACCGTGCTCATGCATCTACAACAATAATTGCGCAATTCTTCCCAGATCATAAATGTTTCGGAATGCTATTGGCTCGTGAAATAGAAAGCCTCAACCGAGTTTTAAAAAACAGTGAGAAACCAGTAACTGCTGTTCTTGGAGGTTCAAAAGTATCTTCAAAAATTACCGTGATTGAAAATATTTTAGACAAAGTAAATCACATGATTATCGGTGGTGGAATGACATTCACTTTCGTAAAAGCACTCGGCGGAAAAATAGGCGATTCTATTTGTGAAGACGATAAACAAGAATTGGCTTTAGAAATTTTGCGTTTGGCCAAAGAAAAAGGAGTGCAAATTCATATTCCCGTTGATGTTATTGCCGCAGACGCATTTTCTAATGACGCAAAAACACAAATAGTAGATGTCAACAATATTCCTGATGGTTGGCAAGGTTTAGACGCTGGTCCAAAGTCATTGGAAAACTTCAAAAAAGTAATTCTTGAATCTAAAACCATTCTTTGGAACGGACCTTTAGGTGTATTCGAAATGCCGTCATTTGCTAAAGGAACCATCGAATTGGGGAATTATATCGCTGAAGCTACTGCAAACGGCGCCTTTTCTTTGGTTGGCGGTGGCGATTCTGTATCGGCGGTAAAACAATTTGGACTCGAAGAAAAGATGAGTTATGTGTCGACTGGTGGTGGTGCCATGCTCGAAATGCTCGAAGGAAGAACCTTGCCTGGAATTGCCGCAATCCTCGATTAAAATCACAATTAACACGACTAAAAGCTACTTTTTACAATATTTAGGACAACTTTAAGTTATATATATAGCTTTAATTATTATAAGATTCCTATTTTTGCCTCGGACAATGTTTTGAATTAGAACGATTTGAAATAATTGATGTCCTCTAAAAGACAATTTTTTAGATGCTGAAGAACTTGCTTTCTACCTACAGAAATTAAAATATACTTTATGAAATTAAAAAAAATAATCACCGTCGTCACCGTACTATTTTTAGTCAACTCGACCTTCGCACAGGATCTTTTTACCAAGCCCCAAAGTAATGTATCCTATCTCGATTCAATCAAAAAAACATTCATCAAAGACAATATCGCTTCCTGCGTAGATAGCTTGTGGATGAAGGAATTGACAAGTTTAGATTTGTATAATGATCTGGAAAACGACATCAAAAACATCAATCTTGATGAAAAAGTAGATTATGAGTTGCCAACAGCTTTATTAAAACAACGGTTGAAAGATATGGATTCTAAATCTCCATTTCATATCGAATACAATCAGGGTTTAGAAAACATCATCAAGTCATTTCTAAAGAACAGAAAGAAAGCCTATGAGCGTTTGATGGCAATCTCTGAATACTATTTCCCTCTTTTTGAAGATGCTTTAGCCAAACAAAATGTGCCTTTGGAGATAAAGTATTTAGCAGTAGTGGAATCAGCTTTAAATCCTAAAGCAGTTTCAAGAGTTGGCGCTACTGGACTGTGGCAGTTTATGTATCAAACCGGAAAACAATACAATTTGAATATTGATTCTTATGTAGATGACCGAAGCGATCCGTTAAAAGCAAGTGAAGCGGCGGCTCAGTATATGACCAATATGTATAAAATATTTGGCGATTGGGATTTGGTTTTAGCTTCCTATAATTCTGGACCAGGAAACGTTGCGAAGGCAATTAGACGTTCTGGCGGACAACAAAACTTCTGGAACATCAGAAAATATCTTCCGCAAGAAACGCAAGGATATGTGCCTGCTTTCTTGGCAACGATGTATATTTACGAATACCATAAAGAACATGGAATTGTGCCAAATCGTGCTGTTGTAAAGCATTTCGCGACAGATACCATTATGATCCAAAGACAAATTTCCTTCAAACAACTATCGGATTTACTGGATATTCCTGTGGCTCAATTACAAATGTTGAATCCGCAATTCAAATTAAATGTGGTGCCAGCGTATTTTGACAATAAACACTTCTTGAGATTACCACTAGATAAAATTGCTGTTTTCACATCAAATGAAGAGAAGATTTATGCCTACGTGCAACATGAAAGTGAATTGAGAGAAAAGCCATTTTCTAGATACCAGTCTTTAGCTTCGCGCGACTCGATAGAAAGCGGTGAAAGTTATACTGTTTCGAGAACTAAATTTCATAAAGTCAAGCGAGGAGATAATTTGAGTGAAATTGCCAATCGTTACGATGTTTCGATGTCCGATATTAAAAAATGGAATAAACTGAAGAGCAATAAAGCGCCGTTGGGAAGAAGATTAAAAATCATTACTAGCGAACGAATTGCCGCTCGAGTTAAGAAACCTAAGGCAGATTCTACAGCTGTTGCAAGTGTTTCAAAACCAACATCGACAGTGACGACTGCTGTAGCGCAAGTTGCAGCAAAAGAGCAGAAAGTCTACAAGGAAGAAAAAGTAGTTTCTTTTCAAGATGTAACTAAATTTCACAAAGTGAAAAAAGGGGATAATTTGAGTGAAATTGCAGCAAAGTATGATGTTGCGATGTCTGACATCAAAAAATGGAACAAACTGAAAAGCAATAATGTACCGTTAGGAAAGAAGCTAAAAATTATTTCTAACGAACGTGTTGTTACCACAGTAAAGAAACTTGTAAAATCAGAGAGCATTGCTTCAACGGAGAAATCAAAAAAGGAATCGCTTGAAAACACTGCAAAACCTGAAGATTTTTATATTGTTGAGCAAGGGGATAATTTATCATCAATTGCAAAAAAGCACAATATTACCATTGATGAGTTAAAAAAGTGGAACAACTTACAAGACAATACTATTCAACTAGAAAGCAAGCTTAAGATTGCCGATATAACCATTAGTGAAGAAAAAGAAGCAGTTGCTCCAAAAACGGAAATTAGAAATGTGGAGTATACAGTTCAAAAAGGAGATAATCTTGGCGTTATTGCCAAAAGAAATAATGTCGCAGTATCTGATATCAGAATGTGGAATAATCTATCAGATGATAACATTCAATTAGGAGACAAATTGATTGTTGCTAAGAAATTGATCGTAGATAATAATCAAACGATTGCTGAGAAATCTTCTAAAAAAGACAAAGCTTCTAAAGTTGAAAGAGAAGATGATCATTACTATGTAAAAAAAGGCGATTCACTTTTTAGTATTGCTAAAAAATATCCTGGCGTAAGTGTTTCGGACATCAAGAAATGGAACGGAATCAATGGTAATTCTCTAAAACCAGGAATGAAATTGAAAATAAACGGATAATAAAAAAAATCTACATAAATTTAGGGCTTATTTCATAGTTAACACTATATGAAAAAAGCCCTTTTTTTTGTGTTTGTTTTTTCGATTTTTTCTCAGTCCTGTGTCCATAAAAAAGACGGTAAAACGGAGAAAACTTCAGGGAAAATCAACACTATTGCGGTTATTATTGATGATCAGCTATGGAATGGAGAAATCGGTGATACCATTCGAAATAAATTTGCCTCACCTGTAATCGGTTTACCTCAAGAAGAACCGCTTTTTACCATTAATCAGTTTCCGGTTAAATTGTTAGAGGGTTTTATGACTAATTCTAGAAATATTATTGTCATCAAAAAAGAGGCGAAAAACAGATTTGAAATTGTGGAGAACGAGTACGCAAGCCCGCAGAATGTGATTCACATTTCTGGAAAAACAACCCCCATTATTCTTGATTTAATTGAGAAGAATACCCAAGTCATTATTTCTAAAATGCGTCAAACCGAAATCGAGGAAAACCAGCGCGCCATCGATACCGCAGCCATCGACACGAAGAAGATTAGAAAGAAATTCAAGGCTGATCTTCGAGTTCCAAAAGGATACAATTATGTTTTGGAAAGACGCAAGTTTATTTGGCTTAAGAAGGAAATTCCTAGCGGTAATACGAGTATTTTAATTTATCAAATTCCTCTTGGAGCATTGAATAGGAATCTTCCTGTTACACAAAGTATAATCAGAACAAGAGATTCTATAGGAAATCTTTATATACACGGTCGGTCTCGCAATACGCAAATGGTTACTGAAGATTCCTATACTCCGTATTTATTTCATATTAATATTAAGGGCAAAGAAACATATGAAACAAAAGGAACCTGGGAGCTCAAAAACGATTTCATGTCTGGACCGTTCATCAATTACAATATTATTGACCGAGCCAATAAGCGAATTCTTGTTTTAGAGGGGTTTTGCTATGATCCGTCTAAAGAGAAAAGAGATTTAATGTTCGAACTAGAAGCAATTATTAAGTCGATAGAGTTTATCAAGAAACCTCAAAAGAAAAAGCAATGATGTTAACATGGAAAATAAAGCGATTTGAAGAGCTTTCTACAACGGAACTATATAATTTACTTCAACTACGCAGTGAAGTCTTTGTCGTGGAGCAAAATTGCGTCTATCAAGACATTGACGGAAAAGACAGAAAGGCTTTGCATCTTATCGGCGAATATGATTCAAAAACTGTGGCGTATGCCAGGCTTTTTAATGCAGGAGATTATTTTGAAGAAGCTTCGATTGGCCGCGTAGTTGTAGGGACGAATTACCGTGATAAAAAATGGGGAAATGAATTAATGAAAGAGGCAATTTGTGGCGTCAAAGAATATTTCAACACTTCAAAAATTACGATTTCTGCGCAACTGTACTTACAAAAGTTTTACGAAAGTCATGGTTTTGAAGTAACAAGTGAAACATATTTGGAAGATGATATTCCGCATATACAAATGAAAATGTCGAATTAGATTTTCGTAATGACCAATTCTACCCGGCGATCATATTCAGAGCCTTTTCCTAAAGGAACCGAGTTTCCATATCCTTTGAAAGTCATTCTGGTTTTGGCAATTTTCTTAAAGGCTAAGTATTTAAAAACAGATTCCGCTCGATTGCTCGACAAATTTCTTTTTCGAGTTTCTCGGTCAATGGCTTCTTTTTGATAAGGCGGAGTGCAACAAACATGACCTTGTATTTCAAACTCCAACTTTCGATATTTTAGCAGTAATTTGGCAATCTTATCAAGTTGTGTCTTGGCTTCGAATGTAAGTTTACTGCTGCCGCGTTCGAAAAGTAAATTCTCAAGATACACGTGATCGCCGACAATATGATTTTTTTGAATCGTCGTATAAAAACCAGGAATTTCAATCTTTGGCAATTCCTTGAGGTTTAACACCAAGTCGACGCGACGGTTTTTAGATCTTTTTTCAGGAAGATTTTCGACAATATCGTCGTCAATCAGGATACGGCCTTTGCCTTCGATGGTGACAATAATTTTGTTTTTGATGCCGCTTTGGATGAGTTTTTCTCGAATGGCATTAGCGCGATTGGTGGACAATTTAAAATTATAAGCTTCCTTGCCAATATCATCGGTGTACCCAAAAATCTGAATAGATTCAATTCTTGTCGAGTCAGTATTCTTAATAAAGTCGACCACTGTATTCGCTTGTTTTTCGTCTAAGTGAAACTTATCAAATTCAAAATATACCGATTGAACCACCTCTTCTTGAGCATACAAAAAGCCACAAAAAAACAGCAGAAAAAACTTAAAAAATCGACCTATCATTTATTTAAGATTTTGTTATACTCAGGAGTATTGCCAAGAATACTGACCGCCTTTTTTACTTCTAAATTGTTCTTGATATAATATTGATACAAACCTTCTTTGTATTGATAACGTTTGATGATTTCGTCTAATATTAGATTTTTAATTTCCTTTTGATTTTGATTCAATTGCGTCTCTTCACTTTTTTGAATAGCGGCTAACAATTGATTGTACTCCGCAGAAATCGCACCATCAATCTTGTCTTTTTTGGCGGCGTCTAACGTTTTCTTTAAAGCCAATTCCGATTCAGAATCAAAATTGAAATTTTGCTTTTTTAGAAAGACCTTAAAATTCGCAAAGTCTGCATCGGTAATCGTTGGAATCGTCGTTCCTAAATTTGGATTTTTGTAATAATAGTCCGTTACAAAGTTGAAGATGCCATCATTTTTAACCAGCGCTTCGGTAATTGGACTTAACTTTGTTTCATCCATAACAACATCGGGAAGAATACCACCGCCGTCGTATACTGTTCTTCCTTTTTGTGTTTTAAACGCGTTGTATTTGTCAGACGCGGTACGAATAGCTTTGCCATCTTTATCTTTATGAGAATAATCAAGTGCTTGGATGCATCGTCCAGAAGGCGTGTAATAGCGTGAAATTGTAATCTTAATTTGGGTTCCATAAGTCAAGTCCACAGGTCGTTGAACCAGCCCTTTTCCAAAACTTCTTGAACCAATGATGACGGCGCGATCTAAATCTTGTAAAGCACCAGATACAATCTCAGAAGCGGAAGCACTTTTTCCATCAACAATAATTGCTAGAGGAATTTCAGTATCAATCGGTTCTTTTGTGGTTTTGTATGTGTTGTTGTGTTTTTCAATTTTCGATTTGGTCGTTACAATCACCTCGTTTTTTGGAACAAAAAGATTACAAATACTCACCGCTTCGTTCAGCAAACCACCTGGGTTTCCTCTTAGGTCCAATACAATTCTCTCAGCGCCATCTTTCTTCAACTGCTCCAAAGCTTCTTTCGTTTCTAAAGCTGCTTTATTGTTAAACTGAGATAAAACAATATATCCTGTTTTATCATCTATTTTCCCAAAAAACGGAACTGCCTTTATCTCAACTTCATCTAAGACAATTTGGGTGGTAAGTGTTTTTCCTTGTCGAATATACTTAAGGTTTACTTTTGTATTCTTGGCGCCCTTGAGCAATTGAGAAGCATCGTCTTTAAAATCTTTCAACTCTACATCGCCAATTTGAATGATTTCATCACCTGCTTTCAGTCCAGCCTTATCTGCCGGGAAATTTTTGTAAGGTTCTTTGATGATCACCTTGTCTTCTTTTCGAGTTATCAACGCGCCAATTCCGGTATATTCGCCTGTATTATTGATTTTAAATTTAACGACATCTTGTTCGTTGAAATAATTGGTGTAAGGATCTAAATCAGCTAACATACTTTTGATCGCTTTGTCCATCAATTCACCTGGGTTGGTTTCGTCTACATAATTAGAATTGACCGCTTTGAAAAGTGTGGTGAAAATTTCAATTTGTTTGGCGACTTCAAAAAAATCTTCTTTAAAACTAGCGCCAACAAGTAAAAATCCACTTAAAATAACTGGGATGATGTATCTTTTTTTAAGGAAAGAAAAGTTGTAAAATGGTTTCATTGGGATGTTTAAAAAGTTCGAAATTTCGAATTAGGCTCAAATATAAAAGTTTAACGTTTAAAAACAATAATTATTGGGAATTCCTTCAAGTATGTTCACGGAATTAAAGCCTTAGGTTGGCTTTTCTGTTTCGACTTGAGTCTTAAATTTTCCAAATAATTGAATCGTTTTTTCATGAATTTCGTCATAGGACAGACGATCGGCACTTTGGTAAAAAAACATCAATGCATAAGAATCATTGATAGATTCTAGTATGATATGTTTGTTCAAGCGATAAGTTTCTCGTAATACTCTTTTATAATAATTTCTATCAACCGCCTTTTTGAAATACTTTTTGGAAACAGAGACGCCAACTTGAATGTCCGTTTTGGCTTCGTTTTCTAACGCCACATACACCAGCCGTAAAGGATATTTTGACACTGACTTCCCTTTCGAAAAAAGAAGGTCAATCGTGTTTTTGCTTTTAAGCCTTTCTGATTTCGGATATTTTTGATTCATTTTGGTTGTCTAAACAATGGGACAAAGGTACAAAGCGATTCCTATAAAACGAGAACAGCTATCAGTTTTCAAAACGCGAATGTGAATTTTGAAAGTTAAGACAGAAACTATGTAAAAGGACTCACGTTGTTTCTGATTAACTTTACATTTCACAAACAACTAACAACCAAGAGACAAGCACAATTCTCAAGTTGAAGAAACAACTGCTGTATAAAGAGGATCAATAAAAACCATCATTTAAAAGCCTTCTGACACTATTTTCGGAGGGCTTTTTTCGTTTTATTTTTTTACTTCTGGTTTTACTTCTGTGGGATAAACATTGTTGTCTTTTTTAACATCCGCCATCAAGTCGCTTTCGTCAATTGTTATTTTTTCGATGCTGCTTAACGGTTTAGAAATTTGAAAAGTAAAGGTCGGATAAGCCCAAGCCCAATCTGCCAATACGGTTCTTTTATTTTCTGGAGTAGGATTCTCTTTTACAAAACTCATCATGCGCAATGGAATGTAAAATGTTTCTTTTGTTCCGTCTTTGTAATTCACGGTTAGGTCAATCGGCATCGGCATTCTTCCTATTCGTTCCAGCGTAACGGTTGTCGCGTTTACCTTGTCTTCTACATTTTTGATTCCGTAGTCAATAGTATTTGTTGTTTGCGTCCAATCGGTTAAATACCAGTCTAAATTGGCACCCGAAACACGCTCTGCAGTTCGTTTGATGTCGTTTGGTGTTGGATGTTTGAATTTGAAATCAGCATAAAATCTTTTCAGGGTTTTCATCAAATTTTCTTTTCCGATGAGATAACCCAATTGCGCCAAAAACACATCACCTTTACTGTAAGAAGTTATGCTATACATTTGATTAAAATCATAACGGTCTGAGTGTGTAGATTGTGGTTGTTCTTTTCCAGAATTAACCATAAAATAATAGCCTTTATACGAACCTTCATGCGGATTGACTACTTTTTTTGTTGCGATTTCATTCAAGCCCAGATCTTCTAGATAGGATGTAAAACCTTCGTCCATCCATCCGTGTTTACTTTCGTTCGATGCCAATACATGTTGAAACCAAGAATGCGCCATTTCATGAGCAATAACACCAATTAATCCTTCATAATCACCTTCGCCTAAAATCAAGGTGCACATGGCATATTCCATCCCACCATCGCCGCCTTGAATTACAGAATATTGGTCATATGGATACTTGCCGACAGTTTGATTGTAAAATTGCATCAAATGAGCCGTTTCGGGCGCTGCCTTTTTCCAATTCTCAATAATCTTCGGATTGTTTTTATAGAGAAAATGAAGTGTCGCTCCATTCGGAATTTGATAGGTGTCGTGCAAGTAATTTTTATCTGCCGCCCATGTAAAATCGTGTACGTTTGGCGCTACAAAATGCCAAGTCAATGTTTTTGTTTTCTTAGGATAATTGACTACAACACCTGAATCTTGGTAGCCTTTTCCAATTTCATTTTTATTTTGAAGGTAGCCGCTTCCGCCTAAAACATAATCTTTGTCAATCGTAATGTTTACATCAAAGTTGCCCCAAACGCCGTGAAATTCTCGAGCGATGTATGGATCCGCATGCCAGCCTTCGAAATCAAATTCTGCGATTTTAGGATACCATTGCGACATAGAAAATTCGACGCCCTCGACATTATTTCTGCCCGAACGACGAATTTGAACCGGCACTTGTCCATCAAAATCTAGAGAAAAAACAGTTTGAGATTTCGGAAGTAAAGGTTTTGCCAGGGTAACTTCGAGAATTGTGCCTACTTCTTTTGCGTCAGTAGTTATTCCGTCTTGTTTGAAATTTGAAATTTTGAGATAACCAATCTCATTCGGTTTCAATTTTGAAATGCGACTTTCTTTGATTTCTTTTCCATCTACTTTAGTTTTAGTAATCATTCTTCTGTCTGGATCAGCGATACTTTGAAGACGCGCATCCATTTCGCTTCCTGGCTGAAAAGCATTGTTATACAAATGATAAAACACACGTCTTAAGGTGTCAGGAGAATTGTTGGTATAAACCAAAATTTGATTGCCTTTGTATTGGTAGTTTTTTGCATCGACAACTACATTCATTTTATAATCGACTTTTTGCTGCCAATAGGCAGTGTTTTGCGACCATCCGATCGAAAAGACTAGAAATTGAAAAGAAAGCAGAAAAAATGTTTTCATGTTTTTGAATTTTGATATTTAATAAAATTAAAATAAGCTTGGAGATTAATTATCTCGCAAGCTCATTTTAATATAAAGGTCAACGAAAATTAACCTCTTACTTTTTTCTTTTTCGCTTTTTGAGACATTTTTTCTGCCATCTTAAAGGCGTTGTATGCGTTCACCATTCTTCCAGAAGTTGAAATTTGACTTAGTGTGCGTAAATCTTTTGGATCTCCGCCTACTTCAACATTAGAATCGACCGCGGTTCCGGAATTCATAAGGATGTACTTCACTTGTTTTGCTTTTAGATTCGGAAAGTACGAACGAATTAGCGCCGCAACACCCGCAGCGTTTGGTGAAGCCATTGAAGTTCCTTGCTCGTATTTATATGTGTTATTTGGCGTTGTTGCGTAAATTTTCATTCCAGGCGCAAACACATCTACATTAAATTTCCCATAGTTAGAAAAAGGCGCAAGCATATTAGAGCCGTATTGATAATTCAAAGCACCAACCGTAAGAACATTTGATGCAAATTCTGTTTTTTTATCGCCTGAATCATTCGGAAAATTGCTTTCTATGTCGATGTCTTTTCCGTCATTTCCAGCGGCATGAACAATTAAAACGTCTTTGCTTTCTGCATATTTGATGGCATCATAAACCCATTGTTTGTGTGGAGAATAACTTTTCCCAAAACTTCCATTGATTACTTTCGCACCATTGTCAACGGCATAACGAATTCCTAAAGCAATATCTTTATCATATTCATCTCCGTTTGGAACTGCTCTAATCGCCATAATTTCTACATTATTTGCAATTCCGTCTCCGCCTATATTGTTGTTTCTGCTTTGTGCAATAATACCCGCCACATGAGTGCCGTGAAGCGCTCCTTTTTTCTCTGGACCATAAACGACATTGTTACCATAACTTTTTGTACTAAGATCGTCAGGATTATCGCCCAAAACTTTTCTACCATCAAATTCTTTGTTGAGGTTATAGTTTATCATGTCATAAACTTGATCTTTGTAATCATTCAAATCGTCATTAAAGTTTGGGCCTGTCTGACCGATAACGCTCATCATTACTTGTTTACTTCTATTTACAGACGCGTCTGTTGATTCAATGGCTTGAACTTCTTCTAAAGTGTAATTCTCTTTTTTTAGAAAATCTGCAATGGTCTGCTTGGCTTTGAAAATAAAGTCAACTTGTTGTTTGCCCTGCATGTTGTCTTGCAACATTTTTTCATATTCAGCTTTAGCAGATTTATATACTTCAGAACCATCGTCAGCCTTTTTCAAAATACGGGTCATTTCTAGGTTTTCTAGACCAGAATCTCCCAAAAAGTTCCAGCCGTGAATATCATCAACGTAACCGTTTTTATCGTCATCTTTACCATTGCCAGCAATTTCTTTCGGATTCGTCCAAACAACAGATTTAAGGTCTTCATGCTCAATGTCAACACCTGAATCAAGTACCGCTACAATTATTTTTTTACTCTTTTTGTTCTTAATCAATTCAGCGTATACACGATCTACGCTCATTCCAGGGATACTGTCTTTGGCTAGATCTAGATGACTCCATCTTTTTAATTGTTCATCAGTTAACTTTCCTTTTTTAGCAGCGAATGCCGAGGTGCTTTGTGCTTGTAAGGAAAATGACATTGCCAATGTTAAGGCAATTGACAAACAAGCGGACTTAATTAAATTCATGTTTTTCATATTTAGGAATGGTCAAAAATAATTAGGATTAGTAAGATAATCAGGTTTAGTTAACAATAATTTAGGATGGACAACAATGAATAGCATCGTTCGGTTTCTCGAAGATTCAAAAGAAAGAATTTGATTTAGGTTAAAGCCAAAAAGATTCAATAATTGAAAAAATAAACTTAATGGAAGCAATAAACAAAAGCGTCACGAAATAGATCATTTTCAACATAGCCAAAAGAGTTTTTAAGATTGACAATTTACAATTATTTTCTGTAAGGTGCGATTTAGATTTTCAAGGTCTTCTATAGATATTCCCGCTTGGGCATTTCTTCTATTTTGCAGCACCAAATCTTGAACTTTGTATATAATTTCTTCTCCCGAAGCGGTAACTTTTAAAATAGATGTTCTGCGATCTTTCGGGTTTGTTTTGCGATCTAAGTATTTTGCTTTGACCAATAAATCAATTATTCGAGTCACAGAAGCGTTGTCTTTAAAAACCTTTTTTGCTAAATCAATTTGAGGAATTCCAGGATTTTCAAAAAGCACTTTAATTATCAGCCATTGGTCGACTGTGATATTAAAACCTTTTTCTTTTAATTTCTTTTGTGAGTAGTTCCGATACGTACGAATTGCTTTGTCAAGCAAATAAAAATTAATAGTTTCAATACTTCCCATACGAATTGTATAAAAATTCAATATCAAAATTTGACCGGTCAAATAAACAAAAAAATGTTTAAAATGCCGCTAAACTTCGAAAATTTCCTTTGAGGTAAAAACGTCTTTTAGACGAATTCCTTTTTCAGTTCTTTCAACAGTAATAATTTCATTGTGAGCATCGTGCTCTAAAAACAAATAGTAATTATGGTCGGCTGCGGTATTCAAAAATGTTTCTTTTTCGGGCAAAGTCAATAGTGGTCGCGTGTCATAACCCATAACATATGGCAAAGGAATGTGACCTGCGGTTGGAATTAAATCTGCCATAAAACAGATGATTTTATCTTGATATTTAATTTGAGGAATCATCATTTTGTCTGTGTGGCCATCAACGAAATGAATTCCGAAGTCTAATTCGGACTGCTCAAGAAATGCCGATTCAGGTCTTGCTATAAATGATAGCTGTCCACTTTCTTGCATCGGCAAAATGTTTTCAGACAAAAAGGATGCTTTTTCTCTAGCGTTTGGTTTTGTTGCCCATTCCCAGTGATCAGAATTGCTCCAATATTTTGCGTTTTTGAAGGCAACTTCGTAACCAGTTCTGTCAGCGTTCCATCTTACACTTCCTCCGCAATGGTCAAAATGCAAATGTGTCATAAATACATCCGTAATATCATCCCGATGAAAACCATATAGGGCCAATGATTTATCAATGCTGTGCGTTCCCCACAAGGAATAATATCCAAAAAACTTCTCGGATTGTTTGTCTCCCATTCCGGTGTCAATAAGAATGAGTCGGCTGCCATCTTCAATTAAGAGACATCTCGCCGCAATGTCAATCAGATTATTCGAATCTGCAGGATTTGTTTTGTTCCAAATGGTTTTCGGGACGACGCCAAACATGGCACCGCCATCTAATTTGAAATTCCCTGCTTCAATAGGATACAGTTTCATATGCTTTTTGTTCTCAAGTAAATTTTTAATGCCATGCGAAAAGTACTAAAAATCGACGGCACTTAACATTAAAATTATTTTTTTCTATGTTAATATTATATTTAAAAATGTACGTCGTGATTTCGCAAAGTATATTTTAGTATATCTTTGCGGTTAATTTAGACAAAATCAATATAAGGAAATCAATATCGTTTTTTTAAGACTTTTTCCTCGAATTGAAAAACGTCCAAATAATAATATCAAAGCAAAATAGATATGATACAAGTATCAGATACAGCAAGCAAGAAAATCATCGACATGATGAAAGATGACGGTTTTGACGCTTCCAAAGACTATGTTCGTGTTGGCGTAAAAAGCGGCGGTTGCTCAGGGTTGTCATACGAATTGAAATTCGATAAAGAAATCGGAGAAACCGATAAAGTATTTGAAGTAAATCAAGTGCGAATCGCAGTAGAAAAAAAATCTTTCCTTTATTTAGCAGGAACCATATTGGAGTTTTCAGGCGGATTAAACGGAAAAGGCTTTGTATTCAATAATCCAAATGCTAGCCGAACTTGCGGTTGCGGAGAATCATTTTCATTGTAAATAAGCCAACCAATTATGCCAAAGTATACCGAAGATGATTTAAAAATCGAACTCGAAAACAAAGAGTACGAATACGGATTTTACACCGATATCGAGTCAGATACTTTTCCTATCGGTCTCAACGAAGACATTGTGCGGGCTATTTCGCTAAGAAAAGAAGAACCGCAATGGATGACCGATTGGAGACTGGAAGCTTTCCGTGCTTGGGAACAAATGAAGGAACCTGAGTGGGCTAATGTTCATTACGAAAAACCAGATTTTCAAGCCATTTCGTATTATTCTGCCCCAAAAAGCAAAGCGAAATACGAAAGTTTAGACGAAGTAGATCCTGAATTATTGGAAACGTTCAAAAAATTGGGTATTTCTATCGATGAACAAAAAATGCTTTCAGGTGTTGCGATGGATATTGTGGTCGACTCTGTTTCAGTAGCGACTACATTCAAAAAAACATTGGGTGAAAAAGGCATTATATTCATGAGCATTTCGGAAGCCATTCGCGAACATCCAGAATTGGTCAAAAAATACTTGGGAACGGTCGTGCCTCAAAAAGACAATTTCTACGCAGCGCTAAACTCTGCAGTTTTCTCTGACGGTTCGTTTTGTTATATTCCAAAAGGCGTTCGTTGCCCAATGGAATTGTCAACCTATTTCAGAATCAATCAAGCGGGAACAGGTCAGTTTGAAAGAACGTTGGTGATTGCCGATGAAGGTAGTTATGTATCGTATTTAGAAGGCTGCACGGCGCCAAGTCGAGATGAAAACCAATTGCACGCCGCTGTTGTTGAATTGATTGCTTTAGACGATGCTGAAATCAAATATTCAACTGTTCAAAATTGGTATCCAGGAAATAAAGAAGGAAAAGGCGGTGTATTCAATTTTGTAACCAAACGTGGATTGTGTGAGAAAAACGCCAAAATCTCATGGACACAAGTTGAAACAGGTTCAGCCGTTACGTGGAAATATCCGTCATGTGTATTAAAAGGCGATAATTCCGTTGGCGAATTCTATTCGATTGCTGTCACCAATA
The DNA here is from genome assembly GCA_947456815.1 of Flavobacteriaceae bacterium. Lineage (GTDB taxonomy): Bacteria > Bacteroidota > Bacteroidia > Flavobacteriales > Flavobacteriaceae > Flavobacterium. Next base: position 60,739 of record CANGTL010000006.1, on the reverse strand, counting down.
ATTTCCAACAAGCGGATACCGGAACGAAAATGATTCACTTAGGAAAAAACACCAAATCGACAAGCATTTCAAAAGGAATTTCTGCAGGAAAATCTCAAAACAGTTACCGTGGATTGGTTCAAATTAGCGCTCGTGCTGAAAACGCCCGAAATTTTTCACAATGCGATTCGTTGTTGATGGGAAATAATTGCGGGGCACACACCTTTCCGTACATCGAAAGTAAAAACCCAACGGCCAAAATAGAACACGAAGCAACCACGTCTAAAATTGGAGAAGATCAAGTGTTTTATTGCAACCAGCGTGGTATTCCAACGGAAAAAGCCATTGCATTAATCGTAAACGGTTTCAGCAAAGATGTCTTAAACAAATTACCGATGGAGTTTGCCGTGGAAGCGCAGAAACTTTTAGAAATATCGCTTGAAGGAAGCGTCGGATAAACCTTAAATAAATTCAAAAGCCTTAATAAAAGCAACATGTTACAAATAAAGAATCTACACGCTTCTGTCGAAGACAAAGAAATATTAAAAGGAATCAACCTTGAAGTGAAAGCGGGTGAAGTTCACGCTATTATGGGTCCAAACGGCTCTGGAAAAAGTACACTTTCAGCAGTCATTGCTGGAAATGAAAATTACGAAGTAACCGACGGGCAAGTATTTTTAGACGGTGAAGATTTAGCTGATTTGGCGCCAGAAGAACGCGCTCACAAAGGGGTTTTTCTGTCTTTCCAATATCCAGTTGAAATTCCGGGAGTTTCGGTAACGAACTTTATGAGGACGGCCATCAATGAAACGCGCAAAGCCAACGGAAAAGAAGAAATGCCGGCGAATGAAATGCTTAAATTTATTCGTGAAAAATCAGAGTTGTTAGAAATCGATCGTAAGTTTTTGTCGCGTTCTCTTAATGAAGGTTTTTCAGGAGGAGAGAAGAAAAGAAACGAGATTTTTCAAATGGCGATGCTTGAGCCGAAACTCGCTATTCTGGACGAAACTGATTCTGGATTAGACATCGATGCGCTTCGAATTGTTGCCAACGGTGTCAACAAATTGAAAAGCGAAAACAACGCCATCATTGTTATTACGCATTATCAAAGACTTTTAGATTATATCGTTCCCGACTTCGTTCACGTTTTATACAACGGAAGAATTGTAAAATCAGGAGGGAAAGAACTCGCCTACGAACTCGAAGAAAAAGGTTACGACTGGATCAAACAAGAACAAGAAGTATAGAAAAGTTGTCTGTTTTCGGTTCTGAGTTATCAGTTAAAAACTGAACGACAAACCGACAACCCACAACTGACAATCCACAACATATGGAACTAAAAGAAAAACTCATCGCCTCTTTTATGGCATTTGAAGAACGAGTTGATGTAGACGCCGATTTACACAACATCAGAACCTCTGCCATCCAAAATTTTGAAAGCAAAGGGTTTCCCACCAAAAAAGAAGAATCGTGGAAGTATACGTCGTTGAATTCTTTGCTCAAAAATGACTTTACGGTATTTCCAAAAAATGAAAACACGATTCAATTTGCCGACGTAAAGAAATATTTCCTACATGAAATCGACACGTATAAAGTCGTTTTTATCGACGGTATTTTTAGTTCGTTTTTATCTTCTACTACGCACGACGGTATTGATGTTTGCCTTATGTCTTCGGCGCTAAATAAGCCGAAATACAAAATGATTATTGACAGTTATTTTAATCAAATTGCCAATAAAGACGAAAGTCTTACTTCGTTAAACACGGCTTTTGCGAGCGAAGGAGCGTATATCAATATTCCCAAAAGTAAAGTGACCGATAAACCGATTGAAATCATGTATTTCTCGACCGGAAGCGAAGCCGCACTATTGGTTCAACCACGAAATTTGGTGATTGTTGGCGAAAATTCACATGTTCAAATCATCGAAAGACATCAAAGTCTCAACGAAAATGCAGTCTTAACCAACTCCGTTACAGAGATTTTTGCCCAAAAAAGAGCTATTGTTGAATATTATAAAATTCAAAACGATAATCATACAGCATCATTAATAGACAATACTTACGTGTCGCAACAACAAGAAAGCCACGTGCATGTGAACACATTTAGTTTTGGAGGAAATCTCACGAGAAACAATCTTAACTTCTACCATTTCGGAGAACGAATCGAAAGTCATCTCAATGGCATTACCATTATTGGCGAAAAACAACACGTAGATCACTACACGTTAGTGCATCATGCGCAACCAAACTGCGAGAGTTTTCAAGATTATAAGGGCATTTTTTCTGACAGTGCGATAGGTGTTTTCAACGGGAAAATCTACGTCGAAAAAGAAGCGCAGAAAACCAATGCTTTCCAAAAGAACAACAATATCTTACTAAGCGACAAAGCAACCATCAATGCCAAACCGCAATTAGAAATTTTTGCAGATGATGTCAAATGTTCGCACGGTTGTACGATTGGGCAATTAGATGAAACCGCCATGTTTTATATGCAATCGCGCGGTATTCCTAAGAAAGAAGCAAAAGCTTTGCTGATGTATGCCTTCTCAAATGCTGTTATCGAAAGCATCAAAATACCAGAACTGAAACAACGCATCACGAAAATTATAGCCAATAAATTAGGGGTAAAACTCGGATTTGATTTGTAGTTCATTAGTAGCTTAATCCCGCTATCCACTCCAATCTTTTTTGTTTTTTGTCACCCCGAGCGCAGTCGAGGGGCTTTTCGTAAAAACAAAAAAGGATTTCCGCTACTATCGGGGCTAGGGAATCTCGAATCGTTAGAAAGTTCATTCAAAACACACACAAATCCTTTGCGCCTCTGCGTCTTGGCGAGCTAAAAAAACAGCAAACTACCCCGAATTTATTATCAACTGTTTGCTAAAATTCTAAACCAATTCAACTATTTTTGTCCGTTGATTTTTCACAAGAAACTATGTTTGATATTGCTAAAATAAGAGCCGAATTCCCCATCCTTTCCCAAACGGTAAACGGAAAGCCATTGGTCTATTTTGATAACGGAGCCACTTCGCAAAAACCACAAGTCGTAATAGATGCCATTGCAAAATATTATCAAGAAATCAATGCGAATATTCACCGTGGTGTACATACTTTAAGTCAATTGGCGACCGATGCCTACGAAGAATCCCGAAAAAAAATTCAAAATCATGTCAACGCAAAACATTCCCATGAAGTCATCTTTACTTCAGGAACCACGCATAGTGTCAACATCATTGCGGCTGGTTTTGCAAGTATCTTAAAGCCTAGAGATGAGGTTTTGGTCTCTGCTTTAGAACATCACAGCAATATCGTGCCTTGGCAAATGTTGTGCGAACGAACAGGCGCAACACTAAAAGTAATTCCTATGAATCAGTCGGGCGAATTGATTCAAGACGAATACGAAAAGTTGTTGTCATCCAAAACAAAAATTGTAGCGGTAAATCATATCTCAAACGCCTTGGGAACCATCAATCCGATTCGCGACATGATCCGAAAAGCGCATGCTGTTGGAGCCGCAGTCCTAATCGATGGCGCGCAAGCAGTGCCTCATCTAAAGCCAGATGTTCAAGATTTGGATTGCGATTTTTACGTGTTTTCTGGACACAAAATGTGCGGTCCAACAGGAACTGGAATTCTATACGGAAAAGAAGCGTGGTTGAATAAGTTACCGCCGTATCAAGGTGGTGGTGAAATGATTTCGACCGTCACTTTTGAAAAAACGACCTATGCAGAATTGCCACACAAATTTGAAGCGGGAACGCCTAATATTGCTGACGGAATCGTGCTTGGAGTAGCCGTAGATTATATGAATTCGATTGGTTTTGACAACATTGCAAAACAAGAATTAGACTTGCTCGACTACGGAACTCAAAAACTCTTAGAAATAGAAGGTTTGAAAATTTTCGGAACTGCAAAAGAAAAAACTTCCGTAATTTCGTTCAACATTGATGGTATTCATCCGTATGATATTGGAACTATTATCGACAAGAAAGGAATTGCGGTAAGAACAGGACATCATTGCGCACAGCCGATTATGGATTTCTATCAAATACCAGGAACCATAAGGGCTTCATTTGCTTTCTATAATACAAAAGAAGAAATAGACGTTATGGTAGAGGCATTAAAGAAGGCAAAAACAATGTTAAGCTAAAAACACTATTATGAAATTACTATCCTTATTATTCTTGACTTTCTTTTTAGGAAAAGGTTGCGATGCAGAACAAAAGCAAGATATCGAATCTGCCGTCATCGAATATACCGCAACTACAAGAGGATTTTACCAGCAAATCGTGGTTCAAAACCAGAAATTTACGGTGACAAAAGACCGAAACGGAAATGAAAAATTAGTAGATCAATCGATTTCAAAATCAGATTGGAAAAAAATAATTGATGCATTCCAAGAGGTAGATTTAGAGGGCGTTCAAAATCTAAAAGGCCCAACAGAAAAGCGATTTTACGATGGTGCAGCGATTGCAAATATCAAGATTACATACAAAGGTAAAACCTACGAAACCAATGGTTTTGATCACGGAAATCCACCTGTAGAAATAGAAAAATTAGTCAATAGAATTACACAATTAGCATTACCAAACGAATGACAATTAAACAAATACAAGATGAAATTGTTGATGAATTTTCAATGTTTGATGATTGGGACGAACGATTTCAGTACACGATCGATTTAGGAAAAAGTCTGGCTCTTATTGAAGATAAATATAAAACAGACGACAATACAATCAAAGGTTGTCAGTCGAAAGTTTGGTTGCACAGCGAGGAAAAAGACGGAAAAATTGTCTTTACAGCAGACAGTGACGCGATTATTACTAAAGGAATTATTGCTATATTGATTCGTGTTTTTTCAAATCAGAAAGCAAACGATATATTGGAAGCAGACACTGCATTTATTGATAAAATTGGATTGAAGGAACAACTTTCTCCAACAAGAGCCAATGGTTTGGTTTCGATGATAAAACAAATAAAAATGTATGCGCTGGCGTACAATTCAAAAAAATAAAAACATGGAACAAGAAATAGACACTACGGTATTAGGCGAAGCCATCGTTAAAAAATTAAAGACCATTTATGACCCAGAAATCCCTGTGGATATCTATGAATTAGGGTTGATTTATGACGTGATGGTGAATGAAGATTACGAAGTAAAAATTCTAATGACACTTACATCTCCGAACTGTCCGGTTGCGGAGACGCTTCCAAGAGAAGTAGAAGAGAAAGTCAAAGCGATTGACAATGTTAAAGGTGCAGAAGTTGAAATCACCTTTGATCCGCCGTGGAGCAAGGACTTAATGAGTGAAGAAGCAAAACTAGAATTAGGGATGCTGTAGTATGCAAGACGAAATTGTAAATAAAGTTGCGAATAGCGTCTTAGCAGTTTTCGATTTAGAGGACTATTATCTTGCAGGTGAGCGAGTGCAACTAGACATTTCACAATGGTTGCACGAAGGTATTCTGCTCAAAGAGAAAGACTTTAGAGCCGCACTTTTGTCTCATGATTGGTCGCAATATCGAAATCAGTATGTTGCGGTTTATTGCAGTCCAGACATTATTATCCCAGCATGGGCAGCTATTTTAGTGACAAGTTACTTGATTCCGTTCGCCAAAAGAATTGTTTTTGGAACACTAGAAGATTTAGAAACCGCCCTATACCAAGAAACTTTACCAAAGTTAGATTATGCTCAATATGAGAATAAACCAGTAATTCTTAAAGGTTGTTCTAAAAAACCGGTGCCTAGAAGCGCTTATTTGCTTGCAATTCAATTTCTTCAACCCGCTGCAAAAAGCATCATGTATGGCGAAGCTTGTTCGGCCGTTCCTCTATTCAAAAAGAATAAATGACGATGTTTTAATTGTCTATTTGACAGATTTTTTATCTTTGGCGGATAAATAAAAATGAAAATCATGAAGAAACTCCTACTTTTTGCCTTCCTGTTTGTAGCGACAACAGGGCTTCAAGCGCAAGATGCTGAAAAAGAAATCATCACCAATACAGAAAAAGCAGTAAAAAAAATTAGCGATACAACGGGAAACGGTTGGAAGAGAAAGGGGAATTTAATATTTCTTTTTAACCAGTCGAATTTCAACAATTGGCTCGCTGGAGGAGAGAATAACATGTCCGGAAATGTTGGTGTTAATTACGACTTCAATTACAAGAAAAACAATTTAACTTGGGATAATAAAGTGATTGCGTCCTACGGATTACTGCAAACGAAAAACTCTGATTTTCAAAAGAAAACGGATGACCGATTTGAATACAATTCAGTGCTAGGAAAGAAAGCGGTTGGATATTGGTATTATTCACTGTTTTTGAATTTTAGAACTCAATTTGCGAAAGGATATGTTTATGGGAAAGATGCCAATGGAAAAGAAACTAGAGATGAATATACAAACATATTTTCTCCAGCATATTTAACATTTGGTCCTGGTATGTTTTGGAAGAAGAGCGACAATCTTAAAATTAACCTTGCACCATTGACCTCTAAAGTAACAATTGTAGACAGTGATTTCACATTGCCCAACAAAGCATATTTTGGAGTTGATGAAGGCAAAAGCACTCGTTACGAATTAGGATTCTATACATCAGCCTATTACAAACTTGATATTATGACTAATATTTCGATGGAAAACACCTTGAATATGTATTCAAATTATCTAGAAGACCCGCAAAACGTTGATTTAGATTATACTCTTGCCGTAGTAATGCGAATCAACCGTTACTTAACGACCAATTTAGTCGTGCAGACTATTTATGACGACAATGCCTTCCGTGGATTTCAAACAAGGCAGATTTTTGGACTCGCGGCGAACTACGGATTTTAGTATGAATAAAAAAGCCCTTTAAGAAATTTAAGGGCTTTTTTATTGCTTCGTCTATTCGCCTTCTTGGCTTGTGTCTTCGTTTTCAATTACATCATGATAGTCTGGGTAGAGAAACTTATTGTAAGGAAAACGCGTAATGTGAATTTGTCGGACAGCTTCATAAACACGCTCTCTAAAAACTTCAAGATTTTCTTTATGAGTAGCCGAAATAAAAAGTGCATTTTTTTCGCCAACGTCACTCATCCAGGTTTGTTTCCATTCCTCAAGAGTATAATGCCTTTTTGTTTTTTCTGTAATCAAATCATCATCATCAATCGTTAGATTTTGATAAGCGTCTATTTTGTTAAACACCATGATTGTTGGCTTTTCGTTGCTTTTAATATCAACTAAAGTCTGATTTACAGAAGCAATATGGTCTTCGAAATCTGGGTGTGAAATATCAACGACATGTAGTAATAAATCCGCTTCACGAACTTCATCCAAGGTGCTTTTGAAAGAATCAACCAATTGCGTTGGCAACTTACGAATAAAACCAACCGTATCTGAAAGTAAAAACGGTAAGTTCTTGATAACTACTTTCCGAACAGTGGTGTCTAGCGTCGCAAATAATTTATTTTCCACAAACACTTCACTTTTGCTAATCACATTCATCAAAGTAGATTTTCCAACATTGGTATAACCAACTAAAGCAACGCGTACCATCGCGCCACGATTACTCCGCTGGACAGACATTTGTTTGTCGATAACTTTGATTTTCTCTTTTAGTAAAGCAATGCGATCTCTTACTATTCGCCGGTCGGTTTCGATTTCGGTTTCTCCCGGCCCACGCATTCCAATTCCTCCTTTTTGTCTTTCCAAGTGGGTCCACATTCCCGATAGTCGAGGCAGCAAATATTGACATTGTGCTAATTCAACCTGTGTTCTTGCATAAGAAGTCTCCGCTCGCTGAGCGAAAATATCCAAAATCAAATTGGTTCGGTCAAGCACTTTACAGTCGAGAATTTTTGTAATATTTTTTTGTTGAGAGGGCGATAATTCATCGTCGAATATCACTGTAGAAATTTTATGTTCTTTTACATAAAGGTTGATTTCCTCCATTTTGCCTGTACCAAGAAAAGTCTTCGGATTTGGGCGCTCCATTTTTTGGAAGAATCTCTTGACAACTTCTCCTCCGGCGGTAAAGGTCAAAAACTCTAATTCGTCTAAATACTCCGTGAGCTTATCTTCGGACTGATTTTGAGTAACAATTCCGACAATTACTGTCTTTTCAAACTGGATGGTTTCTTTTTCTAACATATTTCAAGTTATGTTGCAAAACTAGTGATTTAGAATGCTTATGATGCATTTATTTTCGAGTTTAAAACGGACTTTTATTCCGCAAAATCGTTAAAAAACAAAATTATCCTAATGCTTTCATAAATTTTGTTAAATTTGGTGCTCGAAAATCACAAAACTATAATAAACCAACTAAATTTTCATTTTATGAAAAAATTTATTTTCATCTTTTTGTTGTCTTTTTCTTCCCTTCTGAGCTATTCACAATTGTTTGAAGATTTTGAAGCTGCACCCAATACAGCAGATGCATCTGGAGTATGGGCGTTGACGTCTGGTAACTGGTTAGTAAAAGATAACCGAACCAACACAGGAATTAATTGGCAAAATGTTATTGCCCCATTTCCCGCAAACGGCGGCGCAAAAGCTGCATTCGTAAATCGCGAGAATACTGGTGCAGGCGTTTTGGCCGAAGAATGGTTAATCACGCCACAACGAAATATCCTAGCAAATAGCCAACTGCGCTTTTTTACAAGACAAACCTTAGCTGGAGACACCGGGACGAAGTATCAAATTCGCGCCTCTTCAGCAGCAGATCCTGCAGATTTGTCTCAATACACGCTTGTTATTGAATATACAGAATCAGAATTGAGTACCTTAACTTCTGATCAGTTAGATTACGAAGAAAAAGTAATCAATTTGGCTTTTACTGGTCAACGTTATTTGGCCTTTGTAAAAGTGTTTACACAACCAACCGGCGCAACCGGCGGAGATAGATGGTTAGTAGACGATGTGAAAATTGTAGAAAGATGCTTAGATCCAGTAGCACCATTGGGCACTCCTGTAATTGGCGCGACTACTACTCGACTAGAGTGGACCAGTACAAACACAACTTTTCAAGTACAATATGGTCCGGCTGGATTTACAATTGATGTGCCGGCGCCAAACGTAGTTATTTCTCCTGTTTTTACCAATACTAATGCTCCGCGTCGACGTTATGAGGCTACTGGATTATTAGCTAATACGGCATATCAGTTTTACGTACGCGCGGTTTGTGCCGACTCAAACAGTAATTGGGTTGGACCTTTCAATTGGAATACTTTGCCATTAGGAAGAACATGTTCAGAGCCAATAGTTGCGCCATCAATTCCTTATTCGGATTCAAGCAACACTAGTATTTATGGAAATAATATCATCTTTGGATCTCCTGGTGGAGCAGCACTTTGCGGCGCTGGCGCAGGATTTTTGGGAGGTAATGACGTAGTTTATTCGTACACACCGACTGCACCAGGCAATATTTTCATTTCGATGAATCCAAATGGATCCACCAATACGGGAGTATTTGTCTATAATAGTTGCGCAAGTGTTGGAACGACGTGTATTGCCGGGGTAGGAAACGCAACTTCTAATATTAGAGTAATTCCTTCTCTTGCTGTAGTAGCAGGACAAACATATTATATAGTAATTTCTTCTACAACAGCGACACCAACATTTCCGTATACGTTAACCATACAACAAGCAACTTGTCCTCAGACAGCACCAAGTACTACAACCAATATTGGGCCAACAAGTGCCAATGCTACTTGGGTTAACGGAGCAGGAAGTACAGCAACAGCATGGGAGGTAGCGGTTCAAACAGCAGGAGCTGATGTTCCGACTGGAGCTGGTACAGCCACCACGGTTAACACGAATTACTTAATGAATGCGACTCTTGATGGAGCACCATTGACGGCAGGAACAGCTTACCAGTATTGGGTAAGAGCAGCTTGCGGAGATGGGCTTTTTAGTCCATGGTCTGGGCCGTTCTTATTTACTACAACACTTTGTGAACTTGCAAATCAATGTAATTATGAGTTTGTTTTGTCTGACCTTGTAGGCGGATGGGAAGGCGGAAGAATGGAAGTGAGACAAAACGGTGTAGTACTTGCAACATTAGGAGCAACAATTACAGGAGTTGGTCCAGTTACTGTTCCTGTTGCGCTTTGTACCAATTTGCCGTTTGAGTTATTTTGGAGCGTTGGCGGTAATTTCCCTGATGAAATTCGTGTAGCGGTAAGAAATAATTTTGGTCAGACGTTATATGCGTTAACCACCAACGGACAAACTTCTATTGGAACCCCATTATACACCGGAATGGTTGATTGCCTTAACCCAATGTGCTTGCGACCAACAGCAAACCCTACGGTTCCAGCAGGAGCAGGAATTACTTTTAATAGTGCCATTGTTACTTGGAATGTAGCTGGAAGCTCTACTACTACAACTACTGGATGGGGAATTTATGTGGTGCCTCAAGGATCACCAGCCCCAACGTTGACTACAGCTCCAATGTACACAACAACAGGAGCAGGCCCAACCGTATCATTTAATATTACAGGCCCACCAGCCAATTTATTACCTGATACAAATTATACGGTATATGTTCAAGCTTTGTGTTCTGTAAACGGTCCTAGTGAATGGACTACAGGAACTAATTTTAGAACGAAAGAGCAATGTCCGAAACCAACGGCCTTAACCGCAACGGCAATAACGCCGTTTGGGGCTACTTTTGGTTGGACCAATCCTACTGGAACGGCTTGGCAAATAATTGTACAGTTGGCAACAGAACCGGAGCCAGCTGCAGATGATATAAGATGGGGCATTTTAGCTGTTACAGCACCGCCTTATCTTTATAATGGAGCACCGTTGATTCCAGAAACAGGTTATGAATATTATATAAGAACAGATTGTGGTGGCGGTATTCTTAGTACACCTGCGGGACCAAGGCCATTTACCACGGGAATTGCCTGTCCGAAACCAACAGGATTGGGAGTCTCAGCAATTACTACAACAGGAGCAACTTTTAATTGGACAAATGCAGGAGCAACGGCATGGCAAGTTTTAGTATTGCCAGCTGGTTCTCCAGCGCCAACGGCAGGGTCAACAGGTTGGGTTGAAGCTACTTCAAACCCATTTAATTATACTTTACCGGCTTTGACTCCTGAAACCAATTATGTTTATTATGTAAGAACAGATTGTGGGGGAGTAAACGGATTAAGTACATGGGCAGGGCCTAGAGCATTCACGACTGCACCAGCATGTTTTAAGCCAACTGCTCTTTCTTCTAATACATTGGGTGCTTTTTCAGTAACTTTAACTTGGGACAGTGTAGCCACTACCACAGCTTGGCAGATTTTTGCACTTCCGCAAGGATCACCAGCACCTACTATAGATCAAACAGGATTTGTTTCTGTCACTACAGGAACGCCAGGGTTTTTGCAACTTGATGCTAATTCTTTCAGTTATGTTTTTACGGGCTTAACACCTGAAACGCCTTATTCCTTTTACATAAGAGGAAATTGCGATCCATTCATAAGTAATCCCGTAGGACCAAGGAACGTAACTACAACACCTTCTTGTTACAAGCCTTCTGCTCAAACTGCAACTTTAATCACTCCGTTTAACCCAACACAAAGTCCATTCAATGTAAATCTGGGTTGGACGAATAATGTAAATAGTCCAGTAACCGAGTGGCAAATTTCCATTCAAGCTACGGGTTCACCAGCACCAGCAGTGACGCAAGTAGGAACAACAGTTACAGCAAATCCATACTTGGCAACTGGGTTAACACCAAATACTTGTTACGATTATTATGTAAGAAGTGTTTGTGGCGGAGTAAATGGAGTAAGTACATGGACGGGACCTTTCAATTTCTGTACGCCTCCAACTTGTCCTCAGCCAACAGGCTTAGGGTCAACAAACCCAAATGAGCCAACAGCTAATTTATTTTGGACAGAGGCAGGAACGGCAACCCAATGGGAGTATATTTTTCAAGCCCCTCTAGGGCCAGTTCCAGGAAGCGCATCATCTGGCACTATAACAAGCGGACCGGCCGTGGCTGGAGTTGTAACCGTAAATACGAATACTTTAGCACCTGGTTTTTATGAGTTTTATGTTCGAAGTATTTGTTCTGATAGTGACAAGAGTTTTTGGACCGGACCCAAAACTTTCTTTATAGCACTTCCTCCAGCAGTTTGTGCTAGTGTTGATATTGATGTAACTACCACAAGTCCTGGTGTTATTGATTTGTGTCCAGGTGAAAGTTGTGTGGATTTGGTAGCAGAATTTACGGATTCTAAAGACACTTCAACATATACTGTTTTGCCGGTTTTGTTTGCTCCACCTTTTCCGTTTACGGGAGGAACGCAACTACCAGTAACAACAGACGATGTTTGGTCGGCTCCATTTACTTTGCCATTTAACTTCTGTTTCTACGGGGTTAATTATCCAACAGTAAATGTCGGATCTAATGGAGTTTTGACGTTTAATACTCAAGCTGCAAATTCAAATTGTCCTTGGTCATATACTCAATCATTACCAGATCCTACAATGCCAATTCTAAATGCTATTTATGGCGTTTATCAAGACATCAATCCAGCGGTAGATACCGCTCCGATTCAAAGAAGTATTAACTATCAGATTTTAGGTGAAGCGCCTTGTAGAGCATTCGTTGTAAATTATTATAACATTGCCCAATTTAGCTGTAATCTAACTTTACCATTACAAACTAGTCAAATTGTATTGTATGAAACTTCTAACATAATTGAAGTATACGTTCAAGACAGAGTTTCTTGTACCGGATGGAATGGAGGACGAGGAGTAATTGGAGTTCAGAATGCAGCGGGAACTATAGCGCATTGGCCACCTGACAGAAATACTGGACAATGGGAAGCTCATGATGAAGCGTGGAGATTTACACCTGACGGAAATTCAAATGTGGAGTTTTCATGGTTGAAAGATGGAGAATTTTATAGCAGTGAACCAACTATAAATGTATGCGTTTCGGAAACTACCAATATGACGGCTCAAGCTTTATATAGTGGATGTGGAGGACAAACAGCAACAAAAACTGAAAACGTTTTATTGCGTGTAAATGAAGTTATTATACCTCCGATGTCAAATGTGGTTGCTTGTCAAACCTACACATTACCGGCACTTACGGTAGGGAATTATTTTTCTCAAACAGGGGGAGTAGGACCTATTGATCCATCAATCCCAATTACTGATTTAGGAATAAGAACAATTTATGTATATGCTGAAACTACGACAGTTCCTGCTTGTACCTACGAAATTAGTTTTACAGTTGAGATACAAGACGTATTAACGGCACCGACTCCTAACCCTGTGTTTTCTTGTGATTCCTATACCTTACCAGCTTTATCTTCTCCATTTAATTATTACACGGGAGCAGCAGGAACAGGTACAATGTATAGTGGTCTTGGAGGGGATATCATATCCACCTCGCAACCGCTGTTTATTTATGGAACATCAGGATTATGTGTTGCAGAGAGTACTTTCAATATTACAATTGAAACATTGGATCTTTTTCCACAAAGTAGCGTTTCAGATTGTAATAATTTCACACTGCTTCCTTTACCAGCAAACAATACTTATTATACAGCACCAGGCGGACCAACGGGTACGGGTACTATTATAGCCCCAGGTACTGTAATAAGTTCAACGCAAACAATTTATATCTATGCGCAATTTGGTTCTTGTATTGAAGAAGGTAATTTTACCGTAAATGTATTTGGCATCCAACCTCCAACAGTTAATATTACGCAGCCAACTTGTGTAACCACAACAGGAACAATAGAGGTAACATCTCCAGTTTCTCCAGGCGGCGTTGTGCCAAGTAATTTATTTATTTCGGAAGTAACAGACTCTAATTTAGGATCGCTGACTTATGTCGAATTGTATAATGCGACTAATGCGCCAATTGATTTGAGTAATTATAAGCTGAAAATTTATAATAATGGCAATTCAGATCCTTCTATAAATTGTGATATCGCGCTAACTGGAACTATTGGCGTTAATGAAACCAATGTAATAAAAGTAAGCACAAGTCCAAATCAAGGCGGTGTATTGCCAGACCAAGTATTTGCATCTTGCGCTGGAGTTAATACGAATGACAATATCAGATTAACTACTAGTGCAGATGTCCTTGTAGATATATGGGGAAGAACTGATGATACTGATTTCACTCCTAATAATGAACCAGGTTATACCTACAGAAGAAATGCAACTGCTACAATTCCTAGTACAACTTGGAACCCAGCAGATTGGACAGCAATAGATCCAGAAGACTACTCAAACGTAGGACTTTATGCGCCATTCTCATCGTTTGTATATCAATATAACATTGACGGAGGACCATGGCAATTCACAACGACATTCAACAATGTTCCTCTTGGACCTCATGTAATCAATGTTCAAGATATTACAACTAATTGTACTTCGTTTCTAAATGTAACTATCCAACCAGAACTTGTGAATGCTCCAGTAACGACGATCACATACACTACGCCTGTTTGTAACAGTGATGCAGACATAAGCCCAGACACTTCTATTACAGGATTTACAAATGGTGGAACGTATAGTGCAAACCCTGCTACTTTAGTGATTGATGCAAGTACAGGTGTAGTAAATGTTGCTGGTTCTCCTGCAGGGAATTATGTTATTACCTATAGTGTTTTAGAAGACCTATCACTTTGTAGAAGTGCGGGAAGTTCTACTTTCTCGATTATTATTAATGCAATAGAAACACCAGACTTTGCTGCAATCGGACCTTTCTGTTTTGAAACAGCTGTTCCATTATTGACAGGAACGTCTCCAAACGGTATAAATGGAACATGGTCTCCAGCAGTTATCGACAATTTAGCTGATGGATCATATGTTTTCACCCCAAATACTGGACTATGTGCTACAACGCAAACATTGAATGTTACTATTACCGCTCCGAACATTACCCCTGTTTTTGCACCAATCAATGATTTTTGTGCAGGGACTGCGGCACCTCAATTGCCAGCGGCTTCTCAGAATAGTGTTAATGGTAGCTGGTTGCCAGCTTTAATCGACAATACTCAAAGCGGTAGTTATACATTTACGCCAAATGCTGGGCAATGCGCATTACCGTTTACAGTAAACGTAACGGTACTGCCAAGTATCACCTCAGACTTTGCGGAAATTCCTACTATATGTTCAGGAGGAATTGTTCCTACTTTGGATCCTACTTCTCCTAATGGAGTAGCAGGAACTTGGAGTCCAAGTGTTATTGATCCAACACAAAGTGGAACTTATGAATTTGTGCCTGCTCCCAATCAATGTGCAACAGGTCAAAGTCTAACGGTAGTAATTGCTTCGAATCCACAATTTTCAATATTGCCGGGATGTTTAAATGGTAATTATACGCTAGCAATTACATCTGCAGATTTTGATTTAGAAACAGCAACATTTGTATGGAAATTCGAAAATGTGGTAGTAAATGGACAAAGCGGACCTTCAATAATAGTTACTCAAACAGGAAATTATACTTGTGAAATTACTTACCAAGGATGTTCTACAGAGAAACCAATTTCAGTAACAACAGTAGCGTGTACCATTCAAAAAGGAATTTCACCGAAAGGAACAAATGGTGGAGATGGGAAAAACGACTATTTTGATTTAGAAGGTCAGAATGTTACCAAACTTGAAATCTTTAATAGATACGGAATGATTGTTTACAGTAAATCGAATTACTCTAAAGAATGGTATGGTCAAAGCAACAGCGGAGATGAATTGCCAGACGGAACCTATTTCTACGTGATTGAAAGAAATGGTGAGAAATCAAAAACAGGTTGGATATATATTAATCACGAATTATAAAGATAAAGTAGAAATTTTGTTGCAACATAGTCGTCAACAAATTAAACCATTCAAAACATACTAAAATGAAGAAAATCCTTTTTACTACTATACTTACGGTCTTCGCATTAATAGATTCCAACGCGCAACAAGACCCACATTATACGCAGTATATGTATAATATGAACATTATCAATCCGGCATATGCAGGTTCGAAAGAGAATTTATCTTTTGGGTTGCTTTATCGCAAACAATGGGTTGACATTGAAGATGCGCCGTCAACATTTTCGCTTTCTGGTTCTTTGCCAGTGGGCAAAAACGTGGGTGTAGGTTTGTCGATTATCTCAGATAAAATCGGCCCTGTTGAGGAAAACAACGTATATGGTGATTTCTCGTATACTTTGAATCTAGGAGGTGAACATCGATTGGCGTTTGGAATGAAAGCGGGAGCTACTTTCCACAAAGTTGGACTATTTAGTGAAATTGGAAACGGCAATGTTCCTGATCCTGATGATCCAGCCTTTGCCGAAGATACCAATAATACATTTTTGAATATTGGTTCGGGCTTGTTCTACTATACGCAAAAGTACTATGTTGCGTTCTCAGTTCCGAACATGCTACGGTCAAAGCACTTAGATTTTAACGGAAGAAAATACGGAACCGAAACTTCGCATTATTTCTTAACAGGAGGTTATGTATTTGACTTGACGGAGAATGTTAAATTCAAGCCATTTGCCATGATTAAGTCAGCGTTCGGCGCACCGGTATCGTATGATATTTCCACCAACTTTTTGTTCAATCAGAAATTTGAAGTTGGCGCAACGTATAGAAGAGATGATAGTTTTGGAGCGATGGTAAATTATGCGATTAATCCAAGTTTAAGAATTGGATACGCTTATGACCATATTATTTCAGACCTAAAAGTGACTACGCCTTCATCGCACGAGATTATATTGTTGTTCGATCTAAATTTCCCGAAAAAAGTGTCACAATCGCCTAGATATTTCTAAAATCAAAAGTAATCTAACATGAAAAATTTCTATATAGCATTTAGTTTTGTGATTGCGAGCAGTTCAATTACCGCTCAGAATGCAGCCACTAAGAAAGCAGATAAATTATACAGTCGTTATGAATATGTTTCTGCGGCAGAAGAGTACCTTAAGTTGGTTGACAATGGCAAATCGGATAATTATGTTTATAAACGATTAGCAGACACTTATTTTAATATGTTCAATACAGTAGAGGCGGCTCGATGGTATGCGAAAGCAACCGAGGTTCCTCAAGATTCAGAAACATATTACAGATATGCTCAAATGCTAAAGTCGAATGGTAAATACGAAGAAGCGAACAAGCAAATGCAGAAGTTTGCTTCATTAGCGCCTAACGACCTAAGAGCAAAATCATTTAAGGAAAACCCTAATTATGTTCCAAAATTACTTGATAAACAGAAAAAGTTCGATGTGAAGTCATTGGATATTAGTAGTGATAAAGCTGATTTTGGAGCAGTACTTTATGACAACCAGTTGTATTTTACTAGCGCTAGAAATGGATCACGAAAAGAGTACGGATGGAATAAAGAACCTTTTCTAGACATCTACAAAGCAGACTATAATATTGACGGTACAATTACCAATGCTAGTACAGTTAGTGAATTAAATTCTAAATATCACGACGGCCCAGTTTCTATTAGTAATGATGGGACAACGGTATATTTTTCTAGCGACAGTTTTAAAGAGGCTGCATTTGAGAAGGACAAAAAGAATAATTTAAAGCTGAGCAGAAATAATTTATTTGTTTCAACAAAAGATAATGGGAAGTGGGGTAAAATTATTTCATTACCATTCAATAGTAAAGAATATTCTACTAGTAATCCAAGTTTGAGTAGAGATGGTAAAACGCTCTATTTTTCATCTGATATGCCTGGAAGTGCAGGAGGAGTTGATATTTGGAAAGTGGCTGTTAATACTGATGGGACTTATGGAAAACCAGAGAACTTGGGGAATAAGGTAAATACCGAAGGGAACGAGAGTTTTCCTTTTATAGCGGATGATAACAACACACTTTATTTTGCTTCAAGCGGAAAACCTGGTTTAGGCGGATTGGACGTATTTCAAATAGATTTAGGCAAGGGAACAGAAGCGGTTAATTTAGGTAAGCCAGTTAATACAGAAAAAGACGACTTCGGATTCACATTTAACAAAGCAAAAAATCTAGGGTTCTTTGCTAGTAACAGAAACGGGAATGATGATATTTTTGGCGCGACACCAGTTTGTGGCGCGGAAGTGTTTACAGTAGTAACAAATGCAAAAACCGGGGCTATATTAGCTAATGCAAGCGTTTCGATTGTTGATGAGAAAAGAAATGTTATTGCAACCAAAACTTCTAACGAAAGAGGAGAAGTTGCTTTTGACGTTGAATGCGAGAAATCGTACAGTATTCAAGCAAGTAAAGATGGATTCGAAAGCAATACCTTTGGTGTAGCTAAATCTAAAGGTGGACAGACAAAAGTAGACGCGGCGTTGCAACCAATCGAGGCAATCGTTACAGAAACTGAGATTATTTTGAATCCAATTTTCTTTGAGTATAACAAAAGCAACATCACTCAAGAAGGTGCATTTGAGCTAGACAAGTTAGTACAAGTGATGAAAAGCAATGATAAGTTAGTTATTCTAGCGAAGTCGCATACAGATAATAGAGGTAGTGATGCTTATAACTTGTCATTATCTGATAGAAGAGCGAAATCTACCGTTCAGTATGTAATTTCTAAAGGAATTGCTAAGAACAGAATTTCTGGAAAAGGAATGGGAGAAATTGAGCCTAAAGTTGATTGTAAAGAAGCTTGTACCGAAGAGCAACATGCGCAAAACAGACGTTCTGAGTTCTTGATTGTAAAGTAATTGTTTTAAAATAGATAAATAAAAAAACCGAGCATTCGCTCGGTTTTTTTATTTGATTTACTTGTCGGATGTTACTTGTATAGTAGGAGTGATTTTTCTGCGGTCTGAAGATAAAGGAATTGCAAGGTTATTTTATACTTTTTTGGATTTTGTCACTTGTCGAACAACGTTTTTGATTCTCACGATCATTTTCTTTCCCATCTATACAGAAATTAGCCAATAGAAAGCGCGTATATTGTCTTTACGACTAAATATTTCAGAAAAGCACGGATAGAATAGGCAAAAAAAAAGAGGCTTTTAAAGCCTCTTTTTCGTGTAAGATAATTTGTTAGTTTATTACAATATCATCAATATGAATTGTGGTAGTTAAATCAGGATCAAAACTGTATCCTCCAGTATATTCAAAAATAACGAACCCATTTCCTAACAATGAAGGAAGAAAATTATAAATTCCACTATTGACGAACGGTTGGGAAGTACTTCCTGTTGTTCCACTTGCTATTGTAAATCGATTGGTAATATCTACTAAAGTGGCATTAGCAATGTTTGTAAAAGGAACATAATCAGTAGAGTAATAAACTCGCAATACATCTCCAACATTAAAACGGTCTTGTGTCTTAAAGCTCATACTATTGGCGGCAGTAAAATTTACCGGAACGATAAAATAGGCTTTGTTATTCTGTTCTTGGAAATCTGAACTTGAACTAAATGAAGACAGCTTTAGGTATTTATTGCTACTGAATGATTCAGTTGCCCAATATCTTGTTCCTTGGAACGCATCATTTATATATTTAGGAAATACTTTTGTGGAAGCATTATAAGACTCGAAATTTTCCGAGAGTGTTCCGTTGTATTGCAGATCTGTACCTCCTAATGATGGCGTGGTATCAAATCTCTCTAATGTGAGTTTAATATCGCTTTCATAACGAATAATGAATTGAAAATCAGTATCGTATTTTGTTAAAACACCTCGTATGTTTCCACTTTTGGTAGGCACCATTTTGCCCGTAAAAGGACAGAAACTGCTAAATCGAATTATTTGCTCATCTCCACCGGCAAGTGAAGATAATAAGTGATTTGTAGCGCCACCACCAGAGTCAATATCGTAGTAGGTTCTATTGATTGAACTTTCTGAAAACTGAACATCTTTTAGTTCAATCAAGGTGTTTTGATTTGCGTCGTCATAAGCATCTGCTAAACTTAAAGTTCTTACAAAGTCAGCTTCTCTTACAATTGTTGCTGATGGGAAAAGATGATTTTTCCATTGAAATTCAGAAATTCTACCTATTGTGCCTTCATAGAGAGAGCCTATTTGTAATGAGCCATACACTATGGCACTATATAGTCCATTAAGATTAATATAAACTTTTCTTCCTGGAGTAAATCCTTTACCATAAAGCGTTGTCACATTTAATGGCACACTAAATCCTATTGGATTCGAACCATCGGTAGGTATGGTCTGAAAGGAAATCGACTTGTAAAAAGTTCCTTTTTCGTCACTAGAAGTAACATAAGCTTCAATAATCTGGTCAGTTGTAAACATTACAGGAGCAGCAGTTGCCGCATTATTTATAGCTTCAACGGTAGTCGTTGTGGTAAGTTCGTATGTTTTTAGACTTGATTCCGGAGACTCATAATAGTCGCCGTTGGCGCATCCTGTAAGCAATCCAATACCAATTGATATAGATAAGCAAGATTTTAAAAATATATTTTTCATGTTGAGGTTTGCTTTTAGTTAAAAATTCTGATGTTGTCTATTTCATATGTTCCGTCAAGGGAAAAATTAGTACCCGAGCTTTTCACTTTGAAAGCAAGGTATATATTTCCAGTATAACCAGATAAGTCAATTATGCCCGAACTGAAAAAATCGAATCTTGTTTCATAATCTAAAGGTGGTTTATTGAAAGAAACGGATTTCCATGTGGCGTCCAATACATTTGTTCCATCAAAATCTTTGGATATAAAAAGTTCAATCGAGTTTGAACTGCTACTAACGTAGGCTTGCGCAACGTCAAATGCGAACTTTTCACCTGTTCTTAGGTCCATGTTAATGGCAGGGGAGATTAACCATCCAATGTTTGAAGCTTGGCCAGATTGATACCCCGAAAACTCGGCATATTTTGAACCGCTGTAGATTCCTTGTTCCCATTTTACTGTTCCAGCTTCTGCGTAATTTGTCCAACCAGCAATATTTATGTCATCACCGTCAACATTATTACTAGTAAAGTCTTGGTAAAACGCAAATGGTTCAATTGAGGGATTTTTAATATCGCTTTCAGGCGAGCATCCTGAAAATGAAACAACCCCTAAGAGACCTGTAAGTACTAATTTTATTGTTTTCATAGCTAATTTTTTAAAAGTTAACATAAAGATTTACGAAATATGTTCTTCCAAAACCGTAAAAATACTTAGGAGCAAAAGCAGGAGTTCCGCTAGAAACATCTTGATTTACTTCTCTGAAGTTTGCATTTCTACTTTGTTCAAACCCTCCGGTTTTGTATATAACATCAAACACATTATTTATCGACGCAAAGAACCCTATCGTTTTGTTATTGATCCTCCAAGATTTCCCTCCTGTTAAATTAACCAACGTAATGTCCTTAAATTTTTCTTGTTTCAATAGTTCGTCAGCTCTCTCTGTTGATGCTTCAGGGAAAGGCAATCCTTCAAGATCTTGAGGGTTTTTATAGAAGTTATTTGTTCTCAATAAAGATGATACATCTAAATAGTTATTGGCAAGATAATTTGCATTAGCTCCAATCCACCAAAATTTAGGATCTCTATATTCAAAACCTATTGACCCAGCAGTCTGTGGCCCTCCAGACACTCTATATCCTTTTAGGTAAGCTTTTCCAAAATCAGTAACAGGATTAGTATTGGTCGGAGAAGCTAGATTGTCATTGCTTAAGGAAACATTTGGGTTATTGTCAAAAGTGTATTCTCCGTAGGCTCCTGCAACCGTTAATTTTATTGTTGAGCTAAGATTATACTCAATACCTAATTCTAATCCAATGTTCTTTTTCTCAATATTACTAACAGTTTCCGCTACAAAAGCATCGCCTCCGTCTCCGTTGTCATCGTCAAAAATACCTTCTCCGAAGAAAAATGAAGTCTCGGTTGCATTCTTAATATTGGTATAGAATGCAGTTAATCTAGTTTTGAATTTAGGTGCTTTTATAATATAACTAGCATCTAAACTAGTAACATTTTCTGGAGATAATCCAGCCACGGTATTGTCATTAATACGAGCGTTTGGAAACACATTTCTTAGAGTTGGAGCTTTTGTCATATAAGCTGCATTTAAGCCCAAGAACTGTCTTCCACTAATTTTATAGGTCAAGCCTCCTTTAAAACCAAAGGTTTCGTAAGTGTATTTTGAGCTTCTACCAAATGAATTTGACGGATACAGACCGTTTTTATAAAGTCCCTCTCTTTGATATTCAGTTCTTGTATAAGATTCAGCTAAGTAAAAATCAATTTTTTTGTAAGTAAATTTAAATTGTGTAAAAGCGTCTATTGTATTGGCTAATAAGTTATAATTGTAACCAAAAGTATCGCCAACTCTCACTTGCCTATTTGGATTATTTAAATCCGGCTGTTGTTCGCTACCAACTTGAAAATTATCATAATCTTCGAAATATTGACCCCCTAAGAGATCTAGTAAGTTTTGAAAGTTATGCGATTTTAGGTTTCTGTACGTAACACCAGCATTCATGTTGATGTTATCTGATAGTTTTGAGCTAAGAAATGAACTAGCTGTCCAAACTTTGTCGTCCGTTCTGTCTTCATAAAGAATGTAAGCACTGTGTCCGTCTGAAGTTTGATTTGCTTGATACATTTGGTACCAATTGATTTGTCTATTTGCTCTAAAATTAGAAGCAGCGGCAAGACCATCTGCAACGTTTTGAGGGTCATCACCTAAGAAATCTGTGTAATCATCAGGATTGTATGCCGAAGTGTAGAAACTAGGAAGATTTCTGTAATAAGTTGGATCCGGATTGTCCGCACCTTGAAAGTCGATACGGCTATTACCAACTTTTCCAAACTGATGCGCCACATTTGTTGTCAATAATGTGTTATCACTCAACTTCCAATAATGAGAAAGCATCAATATAGGCTCGATAACATCTCTATCTCTTGAATTTCTTTTCTTCCCTTCATACCAACCCCAATAGGAATTGTATTTTTCGCCTGCTAGCCTAGTAACCTCATCCGTGTTTGGAGAAGTTCTTCCTCTGCTATTCTCAGAATAAATCGAGGTAAAATTCAAGGAATGCTGATCATTAAATTTCTTTTCCACACTTGCAAACAAAGATTTTGAATCGTAATCAGTTCCTTCAAAATAACCTTCTTTCGCGCCTCTACCTGAAGCAGAAACCACGAATGCCCATCCATTGGTACCCATTCCAGAAGCATGCGTACCCATAGTTCTCCATGTGTAGTTCGTATTTGTTCCTGAAAATGAAACTCGAGATCCTTTTCTATAAATAGAAGCTCTTGTATTGATTTCTTGTGTGCCTAAGATCCCTCCAAAAGTGTAATCGGAAGGCGCTGTACCCATAGTAAATTCCTGGTTTCTAGTAGCATCGTTCAGACCTCCCCAGTTACTCCATTGAGGTCTCCCATCATAAATCTTATTCATAATCACACCATTAATCATGGTGGTCCCGTATTCATTATCTAAACCACGGATTCTAAACCTAGACTGACCCCAATTAAATGCAGCCGCTTGTTGAAAAGCGTCTCTACTTGCTTGCAATAGACCCGCAGTTGTTTCTGAACCGCTGTTATCATCTCCTAAATCATTTTCAGTTATGGTAATTAAACTCAATTGTTGTTCTTGGGTTTGGTCTTCAGTCATTACAACTGAACCTAAGTCTAATATTTTCCCTGATTCAATTTCAACCTGAAGTAATTGGTCTCCATATCCTTGAGTTTTGATTTGTAATAATTGATTTCCTGGTGTAACATCGCTAAATGAGAACTTTCCCGTATTATCGGTTAAAGTCGTTAAATTTGAATTCAAAATGGCAACCACCACGTTTTGTAAAGCTTTCTGAGTTTTTGCATCGACCACTTTTCCAGTTACCCCAGTAGTTGACTGAGCGAAAACAAAAACCACTTGCATTACAAATAATGTACTGATAATAAGTTTTTTCATAAATAATGTAAATTAATTCGTCTTTTAGTAAGAATAATTATTTCTTAACGGATGCAAATGTACCTATTAAATTAATATTAATTACTTTTGGTGCCAAGTTTATGTTAAACTTGATTTTAAATTAATACTAAATTCACATGAAAGGTACTAAACTTTTTACATTTCTTTTTCTTTTCCTAATTGTAACCACAGTTAAATCACAGCAAAAAAAATTTAGTGTTCATACGGTTGCTTTTTACAATTTCGAAAATTTATTTGACACCATTAACAATCCAAATAATGATGAAGAATGGTTGCCCAACGGCGCTCAGAATTGGACTTCTAAAAAGTATCGCAAAAAATTGGAAAATCTTGCTCGTGTTTTATCCGAAATAGGAACTACAGAAAACACAAATTCACCTACGCTTATTGGAGGCTGCGAGATCGAAAACAGAGGAGTTCTAGAGGACCTAATAAAAGAACCTAAAATGGCGGCTCATGATTATGGAATAGTTCACTTTGATTCTCCAGATAAAAGAGGAATCGACGTAGCACTCTTATATCAGAAAAAACATTTCAAGCCTACGAGTTATGTTAACATCCCGTTGTTAATTTATAAAAAAGACACGAATACTAAAGAAAAAGATAAGGAAACCGAAGAAGACAAAGCAGATAAGGACAAAATAGAAGCTAGTGCAGGTGAAAGAGTCTATACCCGTGATATTCTTTTAGTAACTGGTTTCTTAGATGGCGAAGAAGTAAATGTTATGGTAAACCACTGGCCTTCGAGATCGGGCGGCGAGAAGAAGAGTAGCCCTTTCCGTGAAGAAGCAGGAAGACTTAATCGAAAAATTATGGATTCGATTTACAAAATCAACCCGAACGCAAAGATTATTACTATGGGCGACCTAAACGACGGAAGCTACAATAAAAGCGTTAAAGAAGGCATCGGAGCAAAATTGAAGAAATCAGAAGTAAAGGAGTTTGGCGTTTACAACCCATTTGAACAAATGGCTAAAGAAGGAAACGCATCCCTTTTTTATCGCGATGCGGGTGATATTTTCGATCAAATTATGGTCTCGGAAACCTTAATTAGAAAGGATTACTCAACATACGAATATTGGAAAGCCGGCATCTACAACAAACCATATATGATTACGACTACAGGTCAATATAAAGGTTATCCGCTAAGACACGGCGCCAACGAAATAGGTTTTAGCGATCACTTTCCGGTTTATGTCTACTTAATTAAGGAAGCAAAATAATTCACTAAAAAAGGTTAGTTCACGCTAACCTTTTTTAATTTTACATCATTCGAATTCTAAATTTAGCATTATGGCAATTGCAAAACCGTTCAACCTCAATCAATGGGTCAAAGACAATAGACATCTTTTAAAACCGCCAGTCGGGAATAAAAATATCTATGTAGATTCTGAAGATTATATCGTCATGATCGTTGCAGGGCCAAATGCTAGAAAAGATTATCACTACAACGAAACAGAAGAATTGTTTTATCAACTCGAAGGCTCGATCAAAGTAATCATTCAAGAAAACGGCGAACGCAAAGAAATGGAAATGCATGCGGGCGATATGTATTTGCATCCTGCAAAAACTCCCCATTCTCCCGCACGTTCTGAAAACTCCATCGGACTCGTCATTGAGCGAAAACGCGCAGGCAAAGGATTTAAAGATGGCTTGCTTTGGCATTGCGACAATTGCAATCACAAACTCTATGAAGTTTATTTCGAACTCAACGATATAGAGCAGGATTTCCTGCCACATTTCAAGCACTTTTACAATTCAATCGACTTGCGAACTTGCAACAATTGCGGCACAATCATGGAAACGGACCCGCGCTATACGAAGTAGTTTTAGCGTGAGGAGCCAGGAACCTGCTGTGCGCTACTATCTTTTTGTTTTTTTGTCACCCTGAGCGCAGTCGAAGGGCTGCTTCTTAAAAACAAAAAGGATAACCGCTTCCATCAGGGCTAGGGCTGTTCGAACCTCAGGCTATTTTTCCTAAAAAAAGCAGTGTCTGTTCTGTTACAGCAATATATTCGAAATCATTAATTGTTAATTTTCAATTGTTAATTATCCATTATCAATTAATCCTTACTTTTGCAGCGAAATCGATATAATCAAAAAATAGTTTTTAAATGACAACAATAGCAGACCAATTCGGAATGAAAGAAGCTTTAGCACAATTGGGCGTAAAGGCAATTAACGAAGGAACTTCAACCGGTCAAAACAACTTTTCCAACGGTGAAATATTAGAATCATATTCACCCGTTGACGGCCAATTAATAGGTTCTGTAAAAACCACGACGCCAGTAGATTATGAAAAAGTAATGCAATCGGCAACAGAAGCATTCAAGACATTTCGATTAATGCCAGCGCCTCAGCGTGGAGAAATCGTGCGTCAGTTTGGAGAAAAATTACGAAAAAATAAAGAAGCTTTAGGCAAATTGGTTTCCTACGAAATGGGGAAATCTCTGCAAGAAGGTTACGGAGAAGTACAGGAAATGATTGATATCTGCGACTTTGCTGTGGGACTTTCTCGACAATTACACGGATTGACCATGCACTCAGAACGACCTGGACACAGAATGTACGAACAATATCACCCAATGGGCGTTGTTGGAATCATTTCTGCATTCAACTTCCCCGTGGCTGTTTGGGCTTGGAACACAGCGCTAGCGTGGATTTGCGGCGACGTTTGCGTTTGGAAACCATCTGAGAAAACACCACTGTGTGGCGTAGCTTGTCAAAACATCATCGCTGAGGTTTTGAAAGAGAACAATCTTCCAGAAGGAATTTCTTGTCTTATCAATGGCGATTATAAAATAGGAGAATTAATGACTGCCGACAAACGTATTCCTTTGGTTTCTGCTACAGGTTCGACTCGAATGGGTAAAATCGTTGCGCAAACCGTTGCGAGTCGTCTAGGAAAATCATTATTAGAACTCGGTGGTAACAATGCAATCATCGTAACACCAGATGCAGATATCAAAATGACGGTAATTGGAGCGGTCTTTGGAGCTGTTGGAACAGCGGGACAAAGATGCACTTCTACCAGACGCTTAATTATCCACGAAAGTATCTACGACAAAGTAAAAGAAGCCATGGTTTCTGCATACAAACAATTACGCATCGGAAATCCACTAGATCAGAATAATCATGTGGGACCACTTATCGATACTCATGCAGTTGAAATGTATAACAAGGCATTGTCGAAAGTTGTCGAGGAAGGCGGAAAAATTCTCGTTGAAGGCGGCGTGCTTTCAGGAGCAGGATACGAAAGCGGATGTTATGTAAAACCAGCCATCGCAGAAGCGAAGAATTCTTTTGAAATCGTTCAACACGAAACTTTTGCTCCAGTTTTATACCTAATGAAATACTCAGGAGAAGTTGAAAACGCCATCGATCTTCAAAATGGCGTTGCACAAGGATTGTCATCTGCGATTATGACCAACAATCTTCGTGAAGCGGAGCGATTCTTATCGGTTGTGGGTTCTGACTGTGGAATTGCCAACGTGAATATAGGAACTTCGGGCGCTGAAATTGGCGGTGCTTTTGGTGGAGAAAAGGAAACTGGTGGCGGTCGTGAGTCAGGATCTGACGCTTGGAAAATCTACATGCGTAGACAAACCAACACAATCAATTATACGACTAGTTTGCCATTAGCACAAGGTATCAAATTTGATTTGTAAACAATAAAAAAGCACAAAAAAAGCGACTATAATTAGTCGCTTTTTTTATTTCATTTTGCTTTTAGAATCGATAGCCAACTCCAAATCCAGCGTTAAATTCAATCGCAGTGTTGAACTCATCATTCACTTCAGAACTAAAGTTTCTTCCTATTGTAGCATAAGGCCCGAAGACAAATTTGTCGCTAAAGTTCCACTTGTAGCCTCCGCCAATTCCTAAAATAAAACTATCCATGTCGATTTTTGGATCTAATTTACTCTTTTGATAGTTTCCTGTTCGGAATTTTACCATCGGGGAAATTACAAATCCAGAGTTATTATTATCTGCGCCAGTATAATAGTTGTAGTTAATGAGAAAGCTGTTTGTGTTGAAATCTTCTGCATCTCGACCAATGCCAAAATTATAGGAATCATTAATTAGGATTTCGACACCTACGGACTGATTCCCATCTATTAAGTACTCATATCCAACTTCCACAGAACCTAAAAAGATTGTGCTTGCGATATTCCATTTTACTTCATGGTGTTTACCTGATTTTGATTGAGCAACGGCGGTAAGACAACCAATTGCTAACACGAAAGAGACTAGAATTTTTTTCATTGTATTTATCGATAAATTTTCTCCAAAGATAGTAAGTTCTACTTAATTTCTGCCTTTTTCATATGGGTACAACTCAGGTAATGGCTCGCTTTGCCAATATTCCTTGCTGTCGACGTCGAGAATCGTGAGTGGGCCTTTAAAAGCTGCTCCAGTATCAACATTCCAAACATTGGCCATTTGAACTGGAATGGTTTTTCCAATTTGAGTAACAGGCGTATGACCTATGTATATTTCATCATAAAGTTTTAAACGGCGCGGATAGAAGAGAGAATCACGAGACAATGTTTTGTCAAATGCCAACGCCATTTCCCATAAAGTTCGTTCCCAGTAAAAAAGTTTCGGAAAATGTTCGAACTTCACACCATTCATATTGGTAAAGCCGGCATGTATAAACAATCTATTCTGATCATCGAGGTAGTAATTGCTTAATGATTGTAAAAAAGCAATGTGCTTTTTCTTTTTCGTCGCACTCACTTCAGAATAAGCCAAAACAGTCGATTCGCCTCCGTGTTGGTACCAAGTTAAATTGTCCTTACTTTCAGACAGCCATTCACATAAGAGTTCGTCGTGATTTCCGCGCATGAAAACACAATGATGTGTTTCCTTCAAATCGATCAAAAAATCGATTACTTGCGGCGATTGACTCCAACCATCAACATAATCACCTAAGAAAATCAAATGGTCCGTTTTCGTTACTTTGGCACGTTCAAATATTTGATGCAAAGCACGTAGACCGCCATGTATATCGCCAATAACTAAAGTTCTTCTCATTTCCAATTTCAATCTTTCGGGCAAAAGTAGGTAAATAAGTTTAACAAAAAGTGCAGAAAAACTTCAGTTCACCTTCCGTTTCAAAAGGTAGCTTTACCATATCAAATTACTCGAGAAAATTTGCGCCATTCAATTTATTTTTAACTCATTAAAATTTACACACCATGAAAAAATTATTTTTAGGTTTAATTGCCACAGTTATGTTTTCAAATTTTTCTATCTCTCAGGTCGTCAAGCCTTCCAATAAAATAGCTACATCTGTTGTTTTAGTTGCAAAGTATCATGCGGTTATCACATTCTTAGAATCGAAGGACTATTACAGACAAGGAATGACAAGTGAAGAGTTTGTCCAAAAAGGACTTACTGGAGTTACTGATAAAAAAATGTTGACAATATTGACGCCCTATATGCAAACAATTTATTCTTTTCACACTCAAAAGCTAACAGCTGATATGGTTTATGATCGAATCACTGGTAGCGAATTTTCAAATACAGTAAACTTACTTCGTCAATACGTAAAGGAGGTTGGAACTATTAGTTCGCAAACAAGAATAGGCTGGCTTAACGCAATTAGAAAGTTTTTCGATTGGCTTGACGATACTTTAGGAGAACTAATTGACCCGCCAAAAGTCCCATAAATTATTAAATTGAAAGAGGGTTGTGAATTTCCTTGCAACCCTTTTTCATCTATGTAATCATGAAGAAACTATTTTTCATTCCGATTTTGTTTACTTTAACTTTTTGTACTGCTATTAGACAATTAGGAGCTGAAAAAGTAAAAGAAGTTAATGGCTGTAGCACTATTGTTTATGACGGCAAAAAAGCTCTAATAGAACTTGTAATTGATCAATCAAGGACAAAATTTGTAATTGACACAGGAGCAGGTATTTCAGCTTTGATAGATTCAACGGTTATTGATAGTTTCGAAAAAAAGAAATTTGGTTATTTAGGTTATGTTATGGGAGCCGATAGAAAAAAAACAAAGAATAGGTTTTTCACGGCAGAAACAAAGTCTGATATATTTATCAGTAAGAACAAGGTCTTGACGTATATTAAAATACCTGAAAGTAAATGTTCAAACAACAAAAATGAATATACTGGAATTATTGGAATTGACTTTTTTTTTAATGAAAAGAACTTATTGCAACTTGATTTTTCTAATAACAAGATCTGCAACATTCATGAGGATGAACTACAGGAATTTCTCTCAAAAAATCCCTACCGTTTAGTTAAATCACTCTGCAAGTCGAACCAGATTTTTATTTTTATTGATATCGAAGGAAAGGAATACAAATTTAAGTTAGACACAGGATACACAGGAAATATTATCATGCCTTACAATGACGAATTGCGTTTCAAAAACGACAAAAAGTTAGAACTCGAAGGTTCGCTTTTTCAAACAATTTCCTCTCATACCTCCGGAAGTGAAATATTATATGAAAAAATGCCTGTTACTTTCGCATCAAACAATTTTGAATCAAAAGTAAATGTTTCAACTTCTATCAAAGCGCAAAATGTCGGCATCGACTTCATCAAAGCCTTCGATTGGCTCATCGATTACAACAATAACAAAGTATATGTCAAGCGCAATCAAAATACTATTTCAAGTACATTCAACAGGAAAATAATGTACTATGCTAAGGTCATTAATGAAAAATTGGAAATTGTGGTTAAAGAAAAGTCACAAATTGAATTTAAATTGGGAGATCAAATCATCTCAGTAAACGGTCAAAAAGTAACTAAAGAAAACCAATGTGAAATGCAGGACTTGCTGAATAAGACCGAAGATTGGAGCAGCTTGCAAATTGAAGTTCTTGCGCAATCAAAGTAATCGCCCTCTATTATGTACACGCCAATAAAACTCATGGATTATGAAATCTCAAATCCTAATTATAGCGCTTTTTTTACTATGTAGAGTAAGCGCCACTCCAACATTTCCCTCCAATCAAAAACAACCAAATGACATTTTGATAGAGCTTTCTCAAGCCATCAAGAGCATTAACAAACATTATGCATTGATTCTTGCGGGCAAGGAAATAGAGGTGAGAAAAATTAATCGTGATTTGGTCACTACTACAAATCTAAAGGTAAAAATCGACCTATTGGTCCGGAAAGATCAAATTCAAGATGAAATACTTCATATAAATAGTTCTAACCTGAATGATATTTCTAAGATTCGATATTTGAAAGGTTTGCAGATCATCAAGATTCTCTATGAAAAAGTACTGAGTTTAGACCATCATTTCGCATCAGTTAGAACGTTTAATGAAATTAGCAAAATCGCCAATCCAAATCAGTATCCAGAATATGACAAGCTGAAGGAGTTTTTGGCGAGTAAAAGAGATAAAAAGTCTGCATTTGAGTTGACGGCTCTTTTAGGCACAAATACGATTGCTTCGGTCATACAAACGTTTACCGCACTAGTTTCCTCGAATCTAACCAAAGAGGAAAAGGAAAAAGAACTAGCAAAAGTCGAGTGTATTTTAGATTTTACGCTTCGAATGCAAAATGATCTCAACACAATTTATTTCGAAACGGCTTTTCTTCAAACCAGTAATGAAAAGATAAAGCAAGACATTGAGGTTTTGTTTAAAGAATATACGAAACCAATTGGCTATGGCGCGACTTTAGAAAATTGCAGAACCAACGACGATTGGGAAGACATCACGCAAAAGATGGAAGATTATTTGACTAAAATGAAATCGACTTCTGGATCGGCGCAGTATAAAATGCAAGTAAATCTTGATTTTCCAGTAGATCGCCTGCTGCAGTTCATTTCACAATACAATTCCTTTATTGATCAAGGAGGCAAGTTCTACGAGAAGTTTAGCATTATTCTTAGTAGCTACGAAAATGAGAAACAGTGCGACACAAAATTACCAGTTGAGTACAAAAAACTCAAAGCGGATATTAACGTGGCGATTGAAAAATTTAATGTAGCATACAAACCAGTGGAAATAAACGGCACTAAGATGAAGGAAATTCTCTATGGGTTAAATGAATTTGAAAAAACAGAATAATACAGTTATGAAACTAATTTTATGCTTAGCCACGTTTTTTTTGTTTTCAATGCAAAGCTTCGCGTTGAATATTCGACAGACCGTAGTTAGTCGTATTTCTGATCAGGCCATTAATATTTCACTTGATACTGAAGCCGATGAGCTTTATTATTTTAGCTCTTGGCAGTTTGAAATGTTCGAAAACACAATCATTCTACAAGTTTGTTTTATAGAAGGGTTTGGTTCGACTATAGCATTCTTAAACAACAATTTTGAGATTCCTCTAAACAGTTCGCAAACCAGAAATTATTATTTAGTTGTCGAGGTTTATTATGAATCGTTTCGAGATGAAAATTTGGAAGATTTTCAGAGATGTTTTTTTACAACACCAATAGAAAATCCATTGCAATTGTCGACTAATTTAACAGACCAAACTGCCCAAAACGCAATAAAATTTGTTAATCCGTCTGACGGTAAGATATTCACTGGTATTTCGATCGAAGACGTGGCGATTTTCGACGAAGGCTCTAGAATATTGTATTTGCAAGATATGCGCAAGAATTTAATTGACATATCAAATTTACCAAATGGCTCTTATTTTCTGCAATATGTAATGAAAGGAATCCGCAAAACAGCCCGTGTTATTCTTAGAAAAAACTAATTGCATTTATTGTAAATCATATTTCATTTTTCGCAAAATTCGAAGCGACTCTTTAAAGAACAAATAGACATTTGGGAATTGTTTTAGAAGCGGTTTGGCATCTATTAATTTCTGTTTTGCTTCTTCAAAACCGTTGAGATAGCAAATCATTAGAGTAGACGGTAAATTTTGCAAATCACGATTTTCACGGTCGGTCAGAGTGGAACCTTTCTGCAATTTCCCTAATAAAGCCATGTTTGAGTTGTAGATATGAAAGAGCATTTTTTTATTGAATTCAGGCGGCTCAAAAAGGATTTCTCGATCAATTTTATAATAACCATTATCGTAAAATCGAATGGTCTGCTTTTCTAAGGGATAATAACTAGTCTTATCATTTAAACCCAAGGGTACATATTCAATGATGGTGAAGGAATCTTCGTCGTAGGTAATTGTAACTTCGTCTTGAGCCGAATAAAACAATTTAATTTGTTCATTAATCAACTCAATGTCGACGCGAGACAAAAATGTCTTGTCCCTAACTTTCTTGGGAACGCCCGCCCAACAAATCACAAACAACTCCTTAAAAACTTTATATTTTGAAGATAAGTCTTTATGACGAAAATTCATAAAGTCAATTACCCCATCTAAAGTGTAGCCTATACTATTTCTCGAGTTGTTTTCAATTCCAATAACTGTTTCCGTGTTTTGATAGTTTTTTTCGTATTCATGTTCAATCGGGACAGTATTGCTGCCAATTCGAATAAAAACGGTGTTGGGCAAAATGGTGTGAATACCTTTTTTGAAGAATGAAGTCTTGCTTTTGGGTTTGATTGTAACTAAACCAACCACTTTGTCTTTTGGCAAATTCGGAAAAGGAACATTTTCGTATGAGATTTTAGGCGGATTTTCCAAAAAAGCATTTACTAAGTTCTGAATCCGGCTATCATCAAAAAAGTCATCACCAACAATTTCGTTGTCCTGATCTTCAACGCCAACAACAATATAGGAATTATTGGTTGGATTCGAATTTGAAAGCGCGCAAATATGCTTTAAGAACTTTCCTTTACCTTCTCTTGTATGTAAATTTAACTGACGCTTTTTATCATAAAAACTCGACTCATCATTGTGAGCTAAAAGGTTTTTGATTAAAAGGCGCTTATTGATCATCTGTTTTGTAAAATTGAACTAAGGCACTTTATTTCCGGTACTCGCCACCCAAAGTGAAAACCAATCCTCTAATGCTAAATCAATTTTTGTGGCATTCGTTAATTGAGAAATCCTGAGTAAGTCTGTTGTGCCACAAACCGGAAAAATCTTCGCTGGGTGTCTCATAATCCAACCAAGTAAAATTAAGTCTATAGAAACTTCGTATTTGTCCGCCAATATATTTGCCTGAGAAGTTACACGTTTCGATTTTTCATCGTCACTCCTAAATACCGACCCCAAAGGATTCCATGCCATAGGAGAAATGTTGTGAAGTTGCATATGGTCTAAACTTCCATCTAACATTGGACTTAAATCGGTGACTGAGAATTGAATTTGATTGTAATTTACTTCCGTTTTTGTTCGAATCAAATCGGTTTGTAAAGGCGTGAAATTTGAAACGCCAAAGTCCTTTATTTTTCCGGCATTTTTCAAAGAATCAATAGCTTCTGCAATTTCGTCTGTTTGCATCAAGGGACTTGGCCGGTGCAGTAACAAAAGATCTAAATAATCCGTTTGTAAATTTTGAAGTGATTGTTCTACAGACCATACAATATAGGATTTAGAATAATCATAGTGTTTAATTGTGTTTTTTCGGTTTTCTGAAGTGTATTGAATGCCACATTTTGAGATCAATTGAACACTTTCTCTGTCAATATCACTTGATTTAAATGCTTTACCAAAAGACGCTTCGGTGGTATAACCTCCGTAAATGTCAGCATGATCAAAAGTCGAAATTCCGTT
This sequence comes from Flavobacteriaceae bacterium, assembly GCA_947456815.1. Taxonomy (GTDB): domain Bacteria; phylum Bacteroidota; class Bacteroidia; order Flavobacteriales; family Flavobacteriaceae; genus Flavobacterium. Next base: position 26,294 of record CANGTL010000006.1, on the reverse strand, counting down.
TTCAAGACAGCAATTCATCAAATCAATCATTTGCTTTTCATTTAGGTTTTTACCCCAAATGCCCCACGTCATTGTTCCTGCAATAATTCTTGAAAAAGTAGATGTGTTCATAGTGACAAAGAAATAATTAAAAAGGTTAAAAAATGGCATTTAAAAGATTATTCTTTTTAGTTCTTAAAAATATAAAAATACAATCACAAATCATCCTTAAAATTCAAGGATTTCGAGAAGTTTTAACCAATTTTTAACATCTTTCTTTTAAAAAAAAATTCAATTTGCACCGACAAAATTAACAAGTATAATTCACTGTACTAAAATCATGGAAATGGAAGAAAATACTACCACTCTAGACATTAGAGCGATTAATGAAAAAATTGAAAGAGAAAGCGCTTTCATCGATTTACTTACAATGGAAATGAACAAAGTAATTGTAGGTCAAAAGCACATGATTGAAAGATTGCTTATTGGTTTGCTTGGTCAAGGTCATATTTTGCTTGAAGGAGTTCCTGGACTGGCAAAAACTTTAGCTATTAACACTTTGGCTAAAGCAGTTCATGGCTCTTTTAGTAGAATTCAATTTACACCAGATTTATTGCCTGCAGACGTAGTGGGAACCATGATTTATAACATTAAGCAAAATGAATTTTCTATTAAGAAAGGGCCGATTTTTGCCAATTTCGTTTTAGCGGATGAGATAAATAGAGCGCCGGCAAAAGTACAATCAGCGTTGTTAGAGGCGATGCAAGAAAAGCAAGTTACTATTGGCGACACCACTTTTGTTTTAGACAAACCATTCTTAGTATTAGCTACTCAAAACCCCATAGAACAAGAAGGTACTTATCCGCTGCCAGAAGCGCAGGTCGATCGTTTTATGCTGAAGACAGTAATCGACTATCCAAAAATGGAAGAGGAGCGAATGGTTATACGCCAAAATTTAGCAGGTGCTTATGAAAAAGTGAACCAAGTAGTTTCTATTGAACAAATCCTTCGTGCTCAAGAAGCAGTCCGAGAAGTTTATATGGATGAGAAAATCGAAAAATACATTCTCGATATCGTTTTTGCAACACGTTATCCAGAAAAATATAAACTCCAAAATCTTAAACCTTTGATTGGTTTCGGAGCCTCTCCACGTGGTAGTATCAATTTAGCCAATGCGGCAAAATGCTACGCGTTCATTAAGCGACGTGGATATGTGATTCCTGAGGATGTGCGTGCAGTTGTTCACGATGTGTTACGTCATCGAATTGGTGTTACATACGAAGCTGAAGCAGAAAACATCACTTCTGTTGATATTATCAACAAAATCGTAAATGAGGTTGAAGTTCCTTAATAATTTCCTAAAACCTGAAAGCCTTTTCGGCTAATAACATGGAAACAAAAGACCTTCTCAAGAAAGTACGAAAAATAGAAATCAAAACCCGAAGATTGAGCGATCATATCTTTTCGGGAGAATATCATACGTCTTTTAAAGGTCGTGGGATGACTTTTTCTGAAGTTAGACCATATCAATACGGTGATGATATCCGATCCATCGATTGGAATGTAACAGCAAGATACAATGAAGCGCACGTAAAAGTTTTCGAAGAGGAAAGAGAGCTCACGATGATCTTGATGGTCGACATTAGTGGTTCGGAAAGCTTCGGAACTAGAAATCAATTTAAGAAAGATATTGTTATAGAAATTGCCGCTACCATGGCATTTTCGGCGACCCAAAACAACGACAAAATAGGTTTGATTTTATTTTCAGATCAAATCGAACTTTATATTCCTCCCAAAAAAGGAAGGTCACATGTTCTAAGAATTATTCGAGAATTAATCGAATTTGAACCACAAAGTAATAAAACAGATATAGCTCAAGCACTAAAATTCTTGTCGAGCACTCAAAAAAAGAAAGCAATTGTATTTATGATCTCTGATTTTATGTCGGATGAATACGAACAAACCTTAAAAATAGCATCTAAAAAACACGATATAACGGGAATAAGAGTTTATGACATACGTGAAGAAATAATGCCCAACATCGGAATGGTCTCAATGCTAGATGCCGAAACTGGCGCTGTACAATGGATTAATACCGGATCAAAATCGGTTAGATTAAATTACGAAAAACACTATCAAAATAAAATCAACTATTTCAAAGAAACTTTTAGCAAATCTGGTTCAGGTGTCGTAAATACTAGAGTGGACGAAAGTTATGTCACTAAATTATTAGGTTATTTTAAATCGAGATAAACGCCAGATTTGGCGCAAGACTATGAGAAAAGTATTTTTTATTGTATCAGTTTTACTCTTTACTTCTGTTGTTTTTTCACAACAAAAGCAAGTGCAAACTATTATTGATACAACTAAGAATAAAATTGGCGCTGAATTCAAGCTCGCAATAAAAACAACAGTCGATACCGCCGCTAAAGTGGCCTTTCCAAATCCAAAAATCCTCGGTGCTTTGGAAGTGATTCAGTCCTACAAAATCGATACAATTCGAAAAGACAATAAGTACGAATTAATCAAAAAATATGGGCTAACGCAGTTTGACAGTGGTAAGTACAACATCCCAAGACTTACAATTTTAATCAACAATAAGCCGTTTTTTTCCGACAGTCTTCGTGTTGAAGTAAACAATGTGGTTGTCGACACTCTAAAGCAGAAACTCTACGACATAAAGCCAATTATTGAAGTAAATTCTAGTAAAAGTTGGATTTGGAAACTATTGTTAATATTGTTACTACTTGCCGGAATTGGCGCTTTCATCTACTGGTTTATAAAAATAAGAGAGAAGAAAAAAATCGAAGCAGAAGTTTATAAAACACCAATAGAAAAAGCAACAAGTCTGTTGAACTCATTAGAAAAAAAGCAGTTATGGCAACGAGGAGAAGTCAAAGCGTATTATAGCGAATTGACGGATATCGCCCGAAATTACATCGAAGAAGCCATTGACGTGCCTGCTATGGAAAGCACAACTTCAGAATTAATTGAAGGGTTGCGTATTGCCTCGCAAAAGAAGAAAATGTCGCTTACTCAAGAAACATTTGAGAATCTAGAACGTGTACTGAAGCAAGCAGATTTGGTAAAATTTGCAAAATCCAAACCGCTAGATTTCGAAATTACTGAAGACCGCAAGAAAATTGAACGAGCCATTGTAATTCTTGACAAATCTATTCCGGTAGAGGTGGAAAAAGAAGACGAATTGCTGCTCAATGAATTGCAAAAACAGGAGCAAATTCGTTTGCAATTGTTGAAGAAACGTAAAAAACGAATTCAAATCACGATTGGAATTGTTGCTGGAATTGTTGCCTTCACCCTTGCTTTTACAATAGCAACAAAAGGATTCACCTATGTGAAAGATGTTATTCTGGGGAATACCGCAAAAGAACTTTTGGAAGGCGAGTGGGTTTATAGTGAATATGGCAATCCAAGTATTACAATTGAAACTCCGATGGTCCTCACCCGAACAGATTTATCGCAAAGTATGCCAAAAGAAGGCATGGCCTTGATAAAGGAAATGCAAACTTTTATGTATGGAAGTTTGATTGGTAAATTCCAAATGGCAGTTTCTACAATCAAGTTTAAACAAGAAGGCGAAATAGATTTGACAAAGTCAATTGATGGTTCTTTGCAATTTTTGGAGAATCAAGGCGGTCAAAACATTATTGTTAAGCAAGAAGAATTCGACACCAAACAAGGAATCAAAGGACTTAAAGCTTATGGTACTTTTTCTAGAGTAGATGGCATCACAAAAAGCAGTATGAAGTTTTATTATGAAGTGCTGTTATTTCATCAAGACGGAGGATTGCAACAAATTGTAATTATCCACGAAGAAGGCGATTCTTATGCAAATCAAATCTCAGAGCGGATTCTAGATTCAGTGGAACTTAAAAAAGTAAGCGAATAATGAAAGAAATCACTTTTTTAAATCCAGGATTTTTTTGGCTCTTTATCTTACTTCCTATTGCAATTGGTTGGTATTTATGGAAAAGAAAACAACAAGCACCGACGCTAAGAATTAGTTCATTACAAGGATTTCAAGCGACGCCATCGATTTTAGCAAAATTGCAACCGATTTTGTTTGTCATGCGTTTGCTTGCTTTGAGTGCGGTTATTGTTGCCATGGCAAGACCGAGAACGGTTGATATTAGCAATGAAACCAAGACAACAAAAGGAATTGATATTGTAATTGCAGTGGATGTTTCCGGCAGTATGCTGGCGAAAGATTTGAAACCAAACAGAATGGAAGCACTAAAAAGAGTGGCATCCGATTTTGTCGAGCAACGCCCAAATGACCGAATAGGTTTGGTGGTTTATGCTGCTGAGGCTTATACCAAAACGCCTGTGACGAGTGACAAAGCCATTATTGTTGATGCTGTAAATAGCATCAAATACGATAATGTGCTGCAGGACGGAACAGGAATCGGAATGGGATTAACCACAGCGGTCAATCGGTTGAAAGATAGCAAAGCGAAAAGCAAAGTGATTATCCTACTTACAGATGGTGTAAATAATGCTGGATTTATCGAGCCTGAGACAGCTTCTGATATCGCGGAGCAATACGGAATAAAGGTTTATACAATTGGAATAGGAACAAACGGAATGGCAGAATTCCCTTATGCAATTGCACCAAACGGTCAGTTTCTTTTTCGCATGATGCAAGTAGAAATCGATGAAAAATTAATGAGAAGTATTGCGCGGAAGACAGGCGGAAAGTACTTTCGAGCTACTAGCAACAACAAATTAGCTCAGATTTACAACGAGATTAATAAGTTAGAAACCACCGAAATACAAGAGTTGAAATACTATGATTATGATGAGAAATATCGACCGCTGGTTCTAATCGCGGGAATACTTGTCTTAATTGAAATTGGATTGAGAAACACGATTTTTAAAAGTTTTATTTAATATGTACGAACTAGAAGAAAAAGGGTATTTATATCTTTTGGCCATCATTCCACTATTGGTGTTGCTTTTCTTGTACGTGCAGTATTGGAAAAGAAAAAAGCAACGCGAATTTGGAGATATAGACCTAGTCAGAAAATTAAGCCCACAACGGTCCTTTTTCAAACCGACTTTAAAGTTTGCCATAATTATTTTAGCCCTGGTTGGGTTAATCTTAGGATTGGTAAATCCGAAAATAGGCACCAAGTTGGAAACCATTAAACGCGAAGGAATTGATATTGTTTTTGCTATAGATGTGTCTAAAAGTATGCTGGCTGAAGACGTAGCGCCAAATCGATTAGAAAAAAGTAAGCAGATCGTTTCGCAAATTATCAATCAGCTCGTTAACGACAGAATTGGAATTGTAGCTTATGCAGGAAGTGCTTTCCCTGTTCTTCCTATCACGACAGACTATAGTGTATCAAAGATGTTTTTGCAGAGTATGAACACATCCTCGGTTTCTTCACAAGGAACGTCTTTAGATGAAGCAATCAAATTGTCTGCTACTTATTTCGACAAAGGAAATAAGACTAGTAAATTGCTTATTTTGATTTCCGACGGTGAAGATCATTCTGAAGGTGCGTCAGAAGCTGCTGCAGAAGCCAATAAGAATGGAATGAAAATCATTACTATTGGTATTGGAACCGAAAAAGGAGGTCCAATTCCAATCAAGGAAAATGGCGTTGTTCAAAGTTTCAAAAGAGACAATAATAATGAAGTGGTCATCACTAAATTGAATCAAGAGAGTTTAAAGGAAATTGCAAAAGCAACCAAAGGAGGCTATGTGAATGGTAATTCAACCAAGGAAGTGCTGGCGTATGTAAAAAAGGCACTAGATAATATTCAAAAGACCGAGTTTGAAGCAACACAAATGGCAGATTTTGAATCCCAGTTTCAATGGTTTCTGGGAATCGCCTTTGCCTTATTGTTTTTAGATATTTTCTTCCTTGAGCGAAGAACGAATTGGATTACGAAGTTGAATTTGTTTAACGAAAAAGCATCATGAGACAAGTCATCGTATTAATGTTACTCTATATAACTTCCGTTGCGTTGGCTCAGGAAGTCGACAAAAACTTGCCAAAAGCAAACGACGAATTTGAAGCGAAGAAGTACACAGATGCCGAAGCTGACTATAGAGTTTCTTTGTCAAGAACGAGAAAAAATCCTGTGGCTACGTATAATTTAGGAAATTCTATTTATCGTCAGAATCAAGCTAGCGAAGCTAAGTACTCTTATCTGAAAGCAATTGAAAATGCCAATACACGCGCACAAAAACACCAAGCCTATCACAATTTAGGTAATGTTTACATGAAGGAGAAAAATTACAGCCAAGCAGTAGAAGCTTTTAAAAATGCGCTGCGAAATAATCCTAACGACGATGAAACGAGATATAATTTTGCCTTGGCTAAAAAAATGTTGAAAGACCATCCGCCTAAAGACGATAAAAAGGACAAAAAGAAAGACGAGAAAAAAGATAAAAAGGACGAGAAAAAAGACGAAAATAAAGACAAGCAAGACGAGAAAAAAGAAGGAGATAAAGAGAAGAAAGAAGACAAAGGACAGAACGACCAACCAAATGAACCAAAACCAAAACCTGGAGGCATTTCTAAGGAACGTTTACAGAACTTGTTAGACGCTGTCAATAACGAAGAAAAGAAAATTCAGGATAAAGTGAATGCCAAGAAAATTAAAGGAAAACCAGTTCAAACGGAAAAAGATTGGTAGCTTGTTAGACTGCAAGATTATAAGACGATTAGATTTTAAGATTGCTAAACGAAATGAAGAAATTTTTAATACTGTTTTTAATTAGTTTTCACGGACTCTGGGCTCAAGTGCAATTTGAAGCTAAAGTCAGTAAAAACACGTTAGGACTAAACGAAAGATTGCGCATCGATTTTACGATGAATGCCGATGGAGACAACTTCTCCCCGCCATCTTTTGAAGGTTTTCGAATTGTGGCTGGACCAAGTCAACAAGTGAGTCAATCTTGGATTAATGGTAGAAGTTCCTTCAATAAATCCTACTCCTATTTTTTGTTGCCAACGCAAAAGGGAACATTAACCATCAAACAAGCTGCAGTTGAAATTAACGGCCAGATATACAAAACGAATCCAATCAAGATAAACGTCACCGCTGCAGTTCAACAACCACGAGATCCGAACGACGAACCTCAAATCTCTGCCGACGATGCCATTCACTTGGTCGCAGAAATCTCAAAAGGAAATCCTTATGTCAACGAACCGATTACCGTTGTTTATAAATTGTACTTCAGTTACAATATCGGAATTACCAATTGGCGCGAACTCAACAAACCAAAGTACAATGATTTTTGGAGTCAAAACATCGACATCAAACAACTGGTGGCGGAAGAAGGCAAATACAATGGGGAACGTTGTCGATGTGTCGTCTTGAGAAAAACAGTTTTATATCCACAGAAATCCGGGAAACTGGAAATAGAGCCACTTTCTTTAGATATCGATGTGCAAGTACCAACCAACAGAAGAAATTTCTTTGGACAAGTGCAAGTCGTAGAAGACAACAAGAGAGTTTCAGCAGGAAGCAAAACCATTACGGTAAAACCGCTCCCAGAGGCTGGAAAACCAATTGATTTTTCTGGCGCTGTTGGGCGATTCAACTTCTCTGTTACGCCATCCAAAACAAACTTAAAAGATGGGGAATCTTTAGATTTAAAAGTGGTGGCTTCGGGCACAGGGAATTTAAAATTATTTACGTTGCCAAAACCAGTGGTTCCAAACTCACTCGAAATGTATGATCCGGTGCACAATGAAAAAGTGAATACACCTTTATCAGGAATGAATGGAAGCATTTCAGATTCGTATACCATTATACCCCAGTTTAAAGGGAAGTATCCTATAAAACCAATGTCGTTTACCTATTTCGATTTGTCGACAGGAAAATACAAGACAATTACATCGCCCGAAATAGTAATCAATGTTTTAGACGGACCATCTACAGGAGACAACACCGCAGTGGCTTCTAATTCGGGTGTGGCAAAAATGAAAGTGAGTGCAGGAGAACAATTTCGGTTCATAAAACTAAAGACGAATTTGACCGCAATGCACCCAAAAGACTTCTTAGGATCGACATTGTTTTATGTGTTGAGTTTCTTGCCACTACTGATTATTCCAATCATCGTCATATTGAAAAAGAAAAAAGAAGCAATAGATGGTGATGTCGCTGGAAATAAAATTAGACTCTCTAATAAATTGGCGAAAAAATATTTGTCAGAAGCCAAACAGCAACTACAAAATAAAGAGATGTTTTATGTTGCCTTAGAAAAAGCAATGCACAACTTTCTAAAGGCCAAACTTAAAATTGAAACCTCAGAAATGAGCAAAGACTTTATTCAAGAATTATTGTTGTCAAGAAACGGCAGCGCAGCATCGGTTGCGGCTTTTATAGATTTGACAAAAAACTGCGAATTCGCTCGCTATGCGCCGACATCAAGTGTTGCAATCCAACAAGATTACGACAAAGCAGTGACGATTATTTCAGAATTAGAAAAGCAGATTTCATAATTGATTTGAGTAAGAAAATGAAAAAGACACTTTATTTATTGCTTTTGACCTCACAATTTTTTTTCGCCCAAAGTGGTTTTGAAAAAGGAAATGCGCTATATCAAAAGGGGAAGTATGAAGAAGCAATTGCTGAATATGAAACTATTTTAAATTCAAAAAAGGAGTCGCCTGAACTTTACTTTAATCTAGCGAACTGCTACTACAAACTCAACAAGGTGGCTCCAGCTATTTATAATTACGAAAAAGCCTTGGTGCTCAATCCTAATGATAGCGAAATTCAAAATAATCTAGCGTTCGCGCACAAGTTGACCATCGATGAAATAAAAGTGGTTCCAAAAGTTGGCTTCGCAAAACTATTGCGAGATCTTACAGGAGCCTTTCATTACAACACTTGGGCCTGGATCACTGTTGCGCTTTCAGGGTTTTTCCTGTTGTTTTTTATTGGCTATTACTTTTCACAATTGACATTATCCAAGAGAATCTTTTTTATTGGGATGTTTCTGCTTGTTTTTTTAATTCTATTGAGCGGATTGGCAGCAATTTTTGAAAAATCACATTTTGAAAACGAAAGACCAGCGATTGTTTTTGCAGAAATCGCTCAAGTAAAAAGCGAGCCCAAAGCTTCAAGTTCAGAGGTGTTTTTGCTGCATGAAGGTGCAAAAGTTTATCTTCACGAGTCGATGGAAAACTGGGTTAAGATAGAGTTGACCGATGGCTCCGAAGGCTGGATTGAAAATTCTGCTGTTAAATCTGTGAAGTAATTATTTTTTATCCAAATCATTTTCCAATCGGAATTCTTTAGATTGGAATACTTCAAACCATTCTGATATAGCGGGATAAATGTTTTTAGACACTTCTTGTACCATCGGATAAAGTGTCGATTTTTCTTTCATTTCTTTGGAAAGAAAACAGTTTTCAAAATTGACTTTCTGCAACAAATTGAGCAGAATGCTGACCACCAAAATGGTGCGTAAAAGTCCAAGAAACGCGCCCAAAAAATTATTCAAAAAACCAAGACTAGCAAAATTAGCCATCGACGTAAAAGCCTTTGCTAAACAAGAAACTACGATTATTACCATAACAAAAGTAAGCGCAAATGCCGCCACTTGAATGGTTTTGGCATCCCAGGAAACTTCTTTTTCTAAATACGATTTAGTGATAAATGAAAATCGAATGGCCAAATAAATCCCAAGCATAATCGAAATTAAAGACGCTAGTTCTACGAAAAAACCATTTCGAAATCCTTTGAAAACGCCAAAGAGCAGAACCACCGCTAATACAATATCAATCAACTCCATTATTGTGTTTTAAAACCGGGCAAATATAAACGAATTGGTTGTCTAATCCGCAGGCAACTTCTTATCTTTGCCCTCGATTTTGGTTAGACGTTCTAACTCGTAAATCAAGAATCCTAATTCTAATATCCAATTCATGTCTAGAGACCAACAACTCAAAGATCGCTGGGAAAAGCTTGTCAACTTGCTTTCCAACCAATTTTCGCAAGGCGAAGACCTCGACTTGGATGCAATAATCTATTTAATCGGTGTACAAGAACTAGGGAAGGTACATCAGAAATATAAAAAAGACGAGAAACTCAACTTGATGCATATCGCTATTTGTCGCTTGTTAGAGCCTTATGGGTTCTACGAATTCAACTATTTTGACGATGAAGGTTGGCCACATTATACCGTCAAAGAAGAGCTACCGCCGCTCAAAGCAGGAGAACAATCGGTACTAATGAAAGAAGCTATCGTTAATTACTTTATAGAAACAGAAGTCATTGACTAAATACTGACAACTTTTAATTAAATTTGCGCTTTCATTTACAGCACGACCATGATAGAAACAATCAAAGAACATATCGCCTCAGTTCAAGCATTCACAACGCAGAATGCCGCTGAATTGGAAGCATTCAGAATACAATACCTAGGAAGCAAAGGTTTGCTAAAAGACTTTTTTGCTGAATTTAAAAATGTTCCCAACGATCAAAAAAAGGAATTCGGTCAAGTCATCAATTTGCTTAAAACGTCGGCCGAAGAAAAAGTAAAATCCATTCAAGAATTACTCGAATCTAAAGAAGAAACCAAAGGATTTTATGGCGATCTAACGCGCCCGAGTGAACCAATCACCATCGGATCAAGACACCCTATTTCGATTGTAAAAAATCAAATCATCGATATCTTTTCTAACATCGGATTTAATGTTTCTGAAGGACCAGAAATAGAAGATGATTGGCATAATTTCACGGCATTGAACTTGCCAGAATACCATCCGGCGCGTGATATGCAAGACACGTTTTTTATCCAAACTAATCCAGATATTTTACTGAGAACGCACACTTCATCAGTACAAGTGCGCTATATGGAAAATAACAAACCGCCCATCCGCACGATTTCTCCAGGAAGAGTGTTCCGAAACGAAGCCATTTCGTCGCGGTCGCATTGCATTTTCCACCAAGTAGAAGGATTGTATATCGATAAGGACGTATCGTTTGCCGATCTTAAACAAACGTTGTTATATTTCACCAAAGAAATGTTCGGGAAGTCGAAAATACGTTTAAGACCGTCTTATTTTCCGTTTACGGAGCCAAGTGCTGAGGTTGATATTTATTGGGGACTCAAAACAGAAACCGATTACCGCATCACCAAAGGAACGGGCTGGTTAGAAATTATGGGCTGCGGTATGGTCGACCCGAATGTATTAAAAAATTGCGGCATCAATCCAGACGAATACAACGGTTTCGCCTTCGGAATGGGAATCGAAAGAATCGCAATGTTGCTTTATCAAATCGGGGATATCAGAATGTTCTACGAAAACGATGTGCGATTCCTCGAGCAATTCAAATCAAGCATTTAATTTTTCAGGAGCTATTCCGGCTATCCATTCTATCTTTTGTTCTGAACGACAGAACAAAAGGATGCCATTCCTATCCGGGCTAAGCCACCCCGCCCTCCGGACACCCCTCCAAAGGAGGGGAAACACCAAAGAACGAATCTTACAGTCTTAAAATCTTGCAATCTTACTATCCATGAAAAAAGACATCATCATCCCCACCGTAGAAAACGTATTTCTAGCCGCAGTCCAAGAATGGAGCGACGACTTTATGGACAAGGTTTGGTATGTATATCTTGTGAACGACAGCGATTATGCTTTAGACAGTGTCATGGTAGTTTCGAAAGCATTCGGCACCATCGATGGAGAAATGAAAAAAACATCACTATTGCGACATGCTTTTGTTGAGGTTCCAGCAGTTTCAGTGGTTAAAGTAGAAATGATAGAAAATAGCGTTCTAGCTTTAAACAACGAGTTTATGGTAACTTTCTTTATTGGAAGTACTTTGTATGATAAAAAATATACGTTCAAAGCCAATTCAATTCACGAAGAAGCGGTTGAAGAAGTGCCGATTTTGTTCGTAGATGGCGTAATTGTTAGATAAAAAGAGAAAAGAATCAAGAGCCATGAAGCAAGATATTTAATGCTACTTCTTGGCTCTTGATTCTTGATTCTTTTCTCTAAAAAGTTAATCTAGTTTTTCCGTTAATTTCTTAAAGACTTTCTTAGCTTCTTTTCCTTCGTATAATATAGCGTAAACGGCATCAATTATTGGGGTTTTTGCTCCATAAGTTTGATTGAGTTCCCAAGCGCTTTTGGTCGCATAATAGCCCTCGGCCACCATACTCATTTCCATCATGGCAGATTGTACCGTATAGCCTTTCCCGATCATATTTCCGAACATTCTATTTCTAGAAAACACGGAATAACCGGTTACAAGCAAATCTCCCAAATACGCAGAATTATTGATGTTACGCTTCATTTTATGCACTTTGCGGATAAACTTTTTCATTTCGCGAATGCCGTTACTCATCAACACCGATTGGAAGTTGTCTCCATAGCCGATTCCGTGTGCTATTCCAGCAGCAATCGCATAGATGTTTTTCAGCATGGCGGCATATTCGGTTCCGATGATGTCGTCAGAAATTTTGGCTTTGATGTAATTTCCAGACAAACATTTGGCTACAATTCTGGCTTTTGCAGAATCTCCACAAGCAATCGTTAAGTACGACAAACGTTCGAGCGCGACTTCTTCTGCGTGACATGGACCTGTAATTACGCCAATGTTTTCAAACGGTATTTCATATTCTTTGTTGAAGTGCTCACCAACAATAAGACTGGTTTCGGGCACTATTCCTTTAATGGCGGAAAAGATGACCTTGTCTTTTAAGCTGACACTTAGTTTAGACAATTCTGAGCTCAAAAATGCCGATGGGATGGCGAAAATGATATAGTCGGCGTAACTAACAGCCTCATTAATATCGTTCGTAAGTCTGAGTTGTGAGGTCTTAAACTCCACCGAGCTCAAATAATTGGGATTATGATGATGTACTTTGAGGTGTTCGATGGCTTCTTCATTACGCATATACCATGCGATTTCAGAGAGATTTACGCAAAGCATTTTAGCAATCGCTGTTGCCCAGCTACCACCACCGATTACGGCAAATTTTGGATATTCTGTCATTGAATTGTATGGTTTAGACCCGATAGTAACGTAAATCCTTTTGTGGCGGTGTTCGACGCAAAAGATTGCAGTGGATAGCGGGAATAGCTCCTAATTCTTTTGCACTTGTTCTATTTGATTAAAAAACAGGAAACTATGTGGTTTCAAAAGTAACCAAAAAAAAGTAAACTAAAAACGCACTAGAATCAGCGGCTTTTGAAAAAATTGCAAATTTTAACGTATTGTTTTGAAATTCAAGGCAATACTTTTAAGGTTAATGCGTTATTAAGCTGTTAATTGGTTAGAATTTTAGATTATCGGGTTAGTTACGTTTTGTTTTATGTTAGAAGAAAGGCGTTCAAAATATACTATTTTGAACGCCTTTCGAATTTATTGCCAGGGCAATTTAGTAACTCATCACTAGAATTTCCTTTACTTTTTCTAAGGTAACATTTTGTTTTTCACCCAAGCCGACCCAGCCTCTTTCGTCAAATCGGTTGACAATAAATTCAGCAGTATTTTGATAATCGGGCGTATATTCCGATAGCTTGGTTTGCATACCCATGATGTGGAAAAAAGCGACTGTTTTTTCGATGGCTTGTGTTGCTTTTTCGTCGATGGTTTTTCCATCTACGCGCCATACTCTTTCGCCGTATTGCGCCAATTTTTCTTTTTTAGTTTCGAAAAGTGCGCGGTATAAATTAGGTCCAATAATCGCCAAAGTTCTTGCGTGATCGATGTTGTACAACGCGGTAAGTTCATGGCCAATCATATGTGTTGCCCAATCTACAGGAACACCTTTGTTTAAAAGCCCGTTAAGAGCCATCGTGCAGCACCACATAAAGTTAGAAGCTAATTTATAGTCGGTTGGTTTTTCGACAACTGCTGGGCCAATTTCTACAAGTGTCTGCAAAATACTTTCTGCAATGCGGTCTTGAAGTAGCGCATCGTGCGGGTAAGTGAGGTACTGCTCTAACACATGGGTGTAGGCATCAACAACACCATTTTGAAGTTGTCTTTTCGGCAATGAAGTAATCACGGTCGGATCGCAAATCGAGAATTGCGGGAATAAGGCACTGCCTCCCAAAACCAATTTCTCTTGCGTGGCGGCGATGGTTACCACTGCGCCAGAATTCATTTCGCTTCCAGTAGCAGGCAAGGTCAACACTGTTCCAAAAGGAATTACTGCGGCTGTGTCTTTAAAAAGCAGTCGTTTCTTTAATATGTCGATCGGATCATCGGTAAAGTTCACCGCGGCTGAGATAAATTTCACGCCATCGATAACACTTCCGCCACCAACAGCTAATATGAAATTGAGTTTTTGTTCACGGACAATTGCCACGGCTTTCATCAAAGTTTCGAAATGTGGATTGGGTTCGATACCGCCAAATTCGACAACTTCAAAGCCTTTGAGTTGTGCTATTACTTGATCGTGGATGCCGTTCTTAAAAATACTTCCACCGCCATATGCAAGCAGGATTTTAGCATTTTGAGGCAGTAGAGCCGCTAATTTTTCGATTTGATTTTTACCAAAAATAAGGTTTGTCGGATTGTAAAGTTCGAAGTTGAGCATGGGTATTGCGTTTTATATTGTGGATTGTAAATTTACGTAAAGTAAAATGGCTATTTCGTAAATTGATGTTAAGTAAAAGGCAATAGAGGATTTCTGCGATTTACTTTTTATACAAATTGTTGTAATCGATATATTCCCAGACTTTATAAGGAATTAGCGGTTGTATGTTCTTTTTGTTTTTGATACTTTCTCGAATGAAAGTCGAAGAAATCTCGACAATTGGAGCGTCAACATGATGAATTCTAGGATGGTTTTGGAGATCAAGCGTTGCTAACTCGGAAGAAATTCTTGGATAGACGTAAATATCATGATTTTCCAGAATAACTTCATAATTTTTCCATTTGTGAAGCGACTTGAGATTGTCTTCGCCCATAATCAAAGAGAATTCGTGTTGCGGGAATTTTTCTTGCAGATGTGCTAATGTATGAACGGTGTAATTAGGTTGTGGTAACTTAAATTCGATGTCAGAAGGTTTTATTTTCGGAAAGTCTTCAGTGGCAAGCGCAACCAAATTGAGACGTTTGTAATCGTCGAGTAAATGCTCTTTCTTTTTTAGTGGATTGTGCGGCGTTACAACCATCCAAATTTGGTTCAAATCGGAATATTCTGCCATGTGATTGGCAATGATCAAATGCCCAATATGAATGGGATTGAAAGTTCCGAAATACAAACCTATTTTCATAGCGATAGATTAAATAAAATCGATTTATTTGACGAAAGCAACGCCATATTTTTCTGCCATTTTCTTTAAAAGTTCTTTATTCTCTGAAGTAACACTTTCGGCTTCCGAAAACTCACGTCCAAAACAATTCTCCGAAGTCATTCTTAATCGTTCAGATTCGATATAACGGTCGGTTTGGGTTATAAATTTAGCTGGATTTCCTGCATAAACACAATTATCAGGAATACTTTTTGTTACGATAGAACCAGCGCCGACTATCACATCATTTCCGATAGTAACTCCAGGCAAGATAATACTTCCCGCACCAATAAAAACGCGATTTCCAATGCTTACATTTTTAATTTTTGAATAGCCCAAAAAAGTCCAGGTACTGGCATCATGTGCGAGAATATGAACACGAGGTGCCAGAATAACATCGTCACCAATTTTGATATGCCACGCATGAGAATAATCGATGATACAACCTTCTCGCATCGTAAAATTTTCACCTACTTGAAGCCCTTTTTTCTTTAAAATTTCTAAGGTGCTTGTGCTTTTGTAGCCAAGAATTTTTTTGATATTATCGACTAGGAATTGTTTCATAACGTATCAGGCTTTATGAAGCAATGAAATTTTTCACCAACAGAAAAGCTTCTTCTTTAGCAACATCTAGGTCATAATTTTTTATGATTTTATCAAATTGAGGCGCTGTAGCCAACTCAACTGAAGCTTTTGCAATGCGCATATTGATTTTATCATCACTTTCTGTAGAGCGTTTTTTGAGGCGAATTTTCAACTCATCAATGCTTGGCGGTTTTACAAAAACAGCAAGCGTTTCTTCAGGGAATTTTGATTTGATTCGAAGTCCACCTGCCACATCAATATCGAAAATCACATTTTTTCCAAGCGCCCAAATACGTTCAATTTCACTTTTAAGCGTGCCGTAAAAATTGTCTCTATAAACTTCTTCCCACTCTAAGAAATCTTGCGCTTTGATATGGTTTTTGAATTCGTCTAAGGAAATGAAATAATAATCTTTCCCGTGAATTTCTTCCCCGCGAGGTTCGCGAGAAGTGGCAGAAATAGAAAACTCTAAATTCAATTCAGGAATTCCTAATAAATGTCGAACGATGGTCGTTTTTCCTGAGCCAGATGGCGCGGAAAACACAATTAATTTTCCTTTATTCATTTTTATTTTTTAGCTACGAATTCACAGATTAAAAAAACAATTTATGAATTTTTGGCAAATATTATAATACGTTTAATACCTGTTCTTTTATTTTTTCCAATTCATCTTTCATCATCACCACTAATTTTTGCATTTGAGCATGATTCGCTTTCGAGCCCATTGTGTTGATTTCTCGTCCCATTTCTTGCGTAATGAAACCTAATTTTCTGCCATTTGCTTCTGTTCCTTTGATGGTTTCCAAAAAATAGTCAAGATGTGTCGACAGCCGCACTTTTTCTTCGGTGATGTCTAATTTTTCGAGATAAAATATGAGTTCTTGTTCAAATCGGTTTTCATCTACATTGACTTTCATCTCGTCGATTGCGGTTTGCAAACGATCTTTAATGGCTTGCATTCTTTCGGGATCTAGCGCCAAGGCATCATTCATATGCTGACGAATATTGCCGATACGCAATTGAAATTCGTTTTCTAAAGACTTTCCTTCATCAATTCTAAATCGGGCAATATTATCTAGTGCTTCTTGGATGACTTTCTGAATTTCAATCCAATCATTTTCGTCAATTTCATCTCGTTCTGTCTTAAGAGCATCAGGCATTCTCACTGCCATTTTCATTAATTCGGTTTCGTCTGCATCGGCAATTACCTCTCTCATTTGCTGAATGTAAGCCTTAACAATTGGGACATTTATCTTTGTAGAAGTTTGTTCGCCAGTCATTTCAACATAAACGGAAAAATCTACTTTACCGCGTTCTAGTCTTACAGCAATTTCGTTGCGCAATCCCAATTCTAATTCGCGGTAAACCGAGGGCATTCTTACATTCAAGTCGAGGCCTTTGCTATTTAGCGATTTAACTTCGACCGTAATTTTTTTGGAGGGTAATTGCAAAGTGGCTTTACCAAAACCCGTCATTGATTGTATCATATAAATTGTACTAAAAAGTGTTCAAATATAAGTAAAAATGCTGCTTGTTTACGAGTCGATTTCAGCGGGATTCTTGTGAGTTACAAGATAAACGCCTACAAAGATCAAAATGGCGGCAGAAATCTTAACCCAAGTCAACTCGTCTTTTCCCAATCCAACGGCAATGATAGCGGCAAACAAAGGTTGTAAGTAGATAAAAACGGCAACCGTGGTTGGTTTTAGTTCTCGCATCGACAGCAAATTGAGAAGATAGGTGAAGAAGGTCGAAAATAGAATTACGAATCCAATTTTCCAGTACAAGTTGGTCGGAATGTCATGCCATTCTATTGCTTGAAATTCATTCCATCCGAAGGGCAAGACCATTAGAAATCCGAAAGTGTAAATCCATTTTACAAAAGTGAATGCGTTGTATTTGTCCATTAATTTCTTGACCAAGATCAAATAGCAACCGTAAGACACAGCATTGATAAACACCAGTAAATTGCCCAATTCAGCGTGCGTTGCATATCCGATTGATTTCCCAAAAACAATTAAAAAAACTGTGCCCACAAGCCCTAAAATTATCCCGATTATTTTCTTTTTTTTCATTTTCTCTTTCATCAGTATCGAAGACAGAATAAGAACAATAATCGGGGTAGTAACCATAATAACGGCGGCCGAGATCGGAGAGGTTAAGCTCAAGCCCTTAAAAAAAGTGAGCATATTGAGCGCAACTCCGAAAAAAGCGGCTGCAACGATTCTTGGAAAATCGGCAAGCAATATTTTTTCTTTTGGACCTAAAAAAGACACCGCCCAAAAAAGCAAGACGGCACCAGTTACGCGTAGTAAGATAAATCCAAATGGAAGAATATAGCTGGGCATAACATCTTTAGCTATAGTAAATGTTAGCCCATATATTACAGACACCATTGTAGCAGAAAACAACGCCAAATTTCTTTTCGACATTAGGATAACGCTTTGTAAGCTTCTTGAATTACTTTGGGATTGTTGCCAATATAAATTTTTTCGTCGATGATGAAAACAGGTCGACTGATAAAAGTATAATGTTGCAAGATATAATCTCGGTAATCGTTTTCGGAAAGTGATTTGTTCTTTAAGTCTAATGACTTGTACAGTTGTGCTTTTCGGCTAAACAAAGCTTCATAAGTTCCTGAAAGTCGTTTCATGTCTTCTAATTCTTCAACCGTAATTGGATTTTGTTTGATATCGTGAAAAACCAAACTGTCATTTTTCGGCAGCGATTTGATAATTTTTCGACAAGTATCGCAAGAAGCGAGGTAGTATATCTTGTTCATAAATTTTGAGATTCTCAATACAAAGAAAATCCATTTAAGAGTTAAAAGCAGTATTTTTATCAAAAATATTTTATGGAAACTACCTTTAAAATTTGGGAAACGAATAGACAATTGTATTTGAAATTTTTGAACAACTACTCACTAGTACAATTGAACAAAATCCCAGCAGGATTTAGCAATAACTTAATTTGGAATATCGGTCATATTATCGTGGCACAACAAGGGCTGGTTTACAGATTGTCTGGTCTACCGAGTTATGTTTCTGAAGCTATGGTCGAAACCTACAAAAACGGATCAAGGCCAACAGGAGAAACTACTCAAGAGGAAGTTGATGAATTGAAAGAGTTGTTGATCTCGCTCATCGATAAAACAAAGTCAGATTATAACGAAGGAAATTTTACTTCTTATACAGAGTATAATACGTCGACAGGATTTAACCTCAAATCTACAAATGAAGCACTAGAGTTTAATAATTATCACGAGGCGCTGCATCTGGGTTTCATGATGAATATTAGAAAGTTTATTTAATACATTTGCAAAAAAAACAGCATGAAATTTAATACCAAAACAATTCACGGTGGACAACACCATGATCCAAGTACAGGAGCAGTGATGCCTCCGGTATACCAAACGTCGACTTTCGTTCAAATTAGTCCAGGGCAACCTGTAAATCCAGATTACGAATATAGCAGAGCGGCGAACCCTACGAGAACTGCGTTGGAGATGGCTTTAGCAAGTATAGAAAATGGTTCTCGTGGACTAGCATTTTCTTCTGGATTGGCAGCAACGGATTGTCTTTTGCGTTCCTTTAAAGCGGGAGATGAAGTCATTGCAATGGATGATTTGTATGGTGGGACATACAGGATGTTTACACGAATTTACAAAGACTCAGGAATCAAATTTCATTTTGTGGATATGAATGATATGGAGAAATTCCAATCATTGATTAATGAAAACACAAAATTGGTTTGGGTAGAGACGCCGACAAATCCGTTGATGAAATTGGCTGACATCGCCGAAATTGCAAAGATTACTAAAGCAAAAAATATACTTTTTGCCGTTGACAATACTTTTGCAACTCCTTACTTGCAACGACCTCTTGATTTGGGAGCGGATATCGTGATGCATTCGGCAACAAAATACTTGGGCGGACATTCGGATGTCATAGCAGGAGCACTGATTGTAAAAGATGAAGCGTTGGGAGAACAGTTGCATTTCCAACAATTCGCCACGGGCGCAACTTTGGGCCCTATGGATAGTTTTTTGGTTTTACGAGGCATTAAGACACTACATTTGAGAGTGCAAAGACATTGCGAAAATGGCGAAAAAATTGTTGCTTTTTTAAGTTCACACCCCAAAATAAAAAGAGTGTATTATCCAGGATTGGCGAGTCATCCGTATCATGAAATTGCGAAAAAGCAAATGAGTGGTTTTGGCGGAATGGTTTCGTTTACTTTTGCTTCAGGAAAGAAGGACGAAGCTATTGCTTTTTTAGAAAAAGTGAAAGTATTTACTTTGGCGGAATCCCTTGGCGGAGTAGAGTCATTAGCCAATCATCCAGCATTAATGACACATGCATCAATTCCTGAAGATAAAAGAAAAGAGATAGGAATCACAGATGATTTGGTTCGATTGAGTGTTGGAATTGAAGATGCGGATGATTTAATTGCAGATTTAAAGCAAGCTCTGGAATAGTAAATGGAAATAAAAAAAGCCCAATTTTAAAATTGGGCTTTTTTTTATCTTTTTTGACTTATTGAATGTAATAGATATATCCTACATTGAACCAAACTAGCCAATCATTTGCTTTGTTTTCAGGATATAAAGACGGATTTGGATTTAGTCCATCTACCCAATTTGAAAAATAGTACTGCAATCTTAAATCTACCATTAAATCGGATAAAGGTGCTAACTTATAGCGCGTTCCAACACTACCAACGATTGACCAAACGGTTCCGCTACCATTTTGCGTTGCGTTATAATACTTCACAGGAGTTGTCGCCGGGGTATCTAATTTTCCAAGTATTGAATATGCTTCAGGATCGTAAAAACTAAATTGACCTCCAAGACTTACGAAAGGCGCAAGAGCTCCTACCGTAGACGTAAAATCACGAATACTGAAAGGGAAATACTCCAACTGCATTCCAATATTAGTAACAGCTGTGCTTCCTCTCATTGCCCGAAGTTGTCGATTAAACAATTTCTTTTTGTCTCCCGCTACATATTCTCCGAAATGACGAAGCTCAGTTTTGTTATATGACAATTCACTTCTTAATTTAAAGTGGTCGTTAAAATAAGTTTCAGGAGTATAACAATTACAATCTGCTTTATATGAAAAATTCAGGTAGTGGATTAAACCAATTCCATAACCCGTATTACCTGCATTAGTATCATAATCATGTCTTTCTCCATAATCAGATTGAAAGGCCACTGGACCAGCAATAATACCTACTTCATGTGAGAAACCAAATTGAGCAATCACTGTCGTGGAATATCCAAAGAAAACAATTAGGATTGCGATAAAATACTTAGGCATTTGCATAGTGATTAATTCAATTCTGGACAAATATATAAAAACATCATTCACTTATAAAATAAAATAATAAAAATACCTTCTTGCAAACGTTAAATATCAAAATTTGTTGTAGGACAGAGTTCTACTGTAGTTTTTCGTTTTAGAAGATTCAAAATTGAATTATTTGAACACTTCGAAAAAAAAGTTTATAGTTATTTTGATAAAAATGTATATTTGTCGCCAATTAACGAAAACGTTTTCTTAAACGCTACTAATCTATAAATCATGTCACAAAGTATTACAACTTTTATTGAAGCAGTTTCAAAAAGAAATCCCAACGAACCTGAGTTTATGCAGGCTGTTAAGGAAGTTGCAGAAACTGTAATCCCGTTTATCGAAGAGAACAAGAAGTATCAAAACAAAATGCTTTTAGAGAGAATGGTCGAAGCAGAAAGAGTGATCATGTTTCGAGTAACTTGGATCGATGACTCTGGAACCACACAAGTTAATAGAGGTTATAGAATTCAAATGAATTCTGCAATCGGACCATACAAAGGAGGAATTCGTTTTCACCCTTCAGTAAACTTAAGTATTTTGAAGTTTTTGGCTTTTGAACAAACGTTTAAGAACAGTCTCACAACATTGCCGATGGGCGGTGGTAAAGGAGGAGCCGACTTCGACCCAAAAGGGAAATCTGACATAGAGATCATGCGTTTTTGTCAAGCATTCATGACAGAATTATCGAAACATATCGGTGCTGATACAGATGTGCCTGCTGGAGATATTGGTGTTGGAGGTAGAGAAGTAGGCTACATGTTTGGTCAATATAAGAAATTGAGAAATGAGTTCACAGGTGTTTTAACTGGAAAAGGAATTTCATTTGGAGGTTCATTAATTCGTCCAGAAGCAACAGGATATGGAGATGTTTATTTTGCTCAAAGCATGTTGGCTACGAAAGGCGATAGTTTCAAAGGGAAAACAGTTGTAATTTCTGGTTCTGGAAATGTAGCGCAATATGCCGCAGAGAAAGCCACTCAATTAGGAGGAAAAGTAGTAACTATGTCTGATTCTGCGGGTTATATTTATGATGCAGATGGCATTGACGCAACAAAATTAGCGTACGTTATGGAAATCAAAAACGTAAACTATGGTAGAATTAGTGACTACTTAAATAAATATCCAAATGCAAAATACGTTGCTGGGAAACGTCCTTGGGAAGTAAAATGTGATGTAGCACTACCATGTGCAACTCAGAACGAATTGAATGAAGAAGAAGCAAAATTGCTAGTGGCCAATGGATGTATTTGTGTTGCAGAAGGCGCCAATATGCCTTCAACTCCAGAAGCTGTGGAAGTTTTTCAAAAAGCTAAAATATTGTTCGCTCCAGGAAAAGCTTCAAATGCAGGAGGTGTTGCAACCTCTGGACTAGAAATGTCTCAAAACTCTTTGCGTCTAAGTTGGACAACAGAAGAAGTTGACGAACGATTGAAAAATATCATGTTAAATATTCACAGCTCATGCGTGAAATACGGTTCAGATGGTTCAGGATACGTAGATTATGTGAAAGGTGCTAATATTGCTGGTTTTGTAAAAGTTGCTGACGCAATGCTGGGCCAAGGCGTAGTATAATTAACTAGAAATAACTTTTTAAAGCCTTTAGCTAATTTTAGTTTAAAGGCTTTTTTATTTGCATACATATTAAAAGCAATGTTTTTTCGTTTTACACTATATTTGTGTTCAATATAGACCAAAATTGATGAAAATATTTCTTCTTACACTTATCACTTTTTTTACCATTCAGCTTTCTATTTCACAAAATAACAAATCGTGGAAAGGATATTTTTCCTACACGCAGATTAATGATTTGTCTCAAGATGAAACCAGAATTTTTGCAGCTTCAGAAAACGCTATATTTTCAGAAGATGTTGTTTCTGGGACCGTAAAAACAATCAACACTATAGACGGTCTTTCAGGCATCACCATTACTGCAATTTATGACAGTCCAGCACTAAAAAAAACCATAATAGGTTACGAAAATGGATTAATAGTAGTTTACAACCAAATTGATGGTTCAATCTTGAATGTCGTCGATATTATCAATAAATCGATCCCTCAGAATGTTAAGCGCGTGAATCATTTTATGGATGACAATGGGATGATTTATGTTTCTTGTGATTTTGGTATTGTGCAGTACAATCTAAATACCTTGCAATTTGGAGACACCTATTTTATTGGGCCTAACGGCACTCAAATCAGTATACTTCAAACCGCTTTGTACAATGGAAAAATCTACGCGGCGTCAAAAAATAATGGAATATTGACCGCCCTCATTTCAAATCCAAATCTGAATGATTTTAATCAATGGTCTACAATTGCGGCATTTGGATGGTCAGGTGTCGAAAAAATCGGCAGCAATTTGGTGGCAACAACAAGTAATGGTAGCCTACAAAAATTTAACGGGGCAGCATTCGTGCCAGCTATACAATTACCAGAACCAGTTAATGATCTAAGAAGCAGTGGTTCGAATTTAGTAGTGACGACCAAAAATCATGTTTATGTTTATAATGAGGCTCTCAGCCAACTTGCAGACATAATAAGCAACCAAATTCAAGATGTAACAGTAGAATTTACTTGCGCAACCATTCTAAACAACATTATCTTTTTTGGAACGAAAGAGAACGGAATCTTTACGAGAGGCCTGACTAATTTAACAATCGAGAATAAGACCCCTGAAGGGCCACTTCGGAACAACGTTTTTGCTATAGATACTTCATCTTCGAACCTCTGGGCTGTTTTTGGGGGATATGACATCGACTATAACCCGTATACTTTTACGACGACAGGATTACCCAAATTCGGCATTAGTAAATTTAATAGGGATGGGTGGCTCAATATACCCTATGACGATCTTTTAGGAGCTAAAGCGATTTCTAGAATTTCGGTGAATCCATCAAATGAAAATCAAGTTTTTTTTAGTTCCTACTATTCCGGGTTGCTTAAGTTAGAAAATAATCAAGCGACAACAATTTACAATACCACCAATACCGGTTCGGACGGATTACAAACCATCGTAGGTCAAGTTCCAGACGACATTAGAGTAAATGGCGGCATATTCGACAATGCTGGAAATTTATGGGTTACCAACAGTATCGTTAGAAAGGGGCTAAAAGTGTTAAAAGCAAATGGACAATGGCAGTCCTTCGACATGCAAAATGTTTATGCAAATCTAAATAAACTTAGATTCGGTCGAATTGCAATTGACAAGAACGGAACAAAATGGATGGCAACATGGCGAGATGGCGTTATTGGATTTAACGAAACACCTAACAATAGATTTAAAGTAATAACAAGCGAAGGAACAGGTGGTAATTTGCCTACTTTTGACGCTAGAGCTGTCGCAGTTGATAATCGCAACCAATTATGGATCGGAACATTAGCGGGTCTTCGAGTGCTCTCCAGCGTAGATAGCTTCTATTCCGAAGAGTCGTTGAGGACTGAGCCAATCATTATTGTTGAAGATAATTTAGCACAAGAGTTACTTTACGAGCAGTCCATTTCTGATATATTTGTTGATGGCGCTAATAACAAGTGGATTGGAACCATCGACTCAGGGGTGTTTTATGTTTCGCAAGACGGACAAAGAACCATTCATCATTTTACAACTAGCAACTCGCCATTGCCAAGCAACACAATAAATGATATTGATGTTAATGGGGTAACCGGTGAAGTTTTCTTTGCTACAAGCAAAGGCTTGGTTTCGTATAAAGGAACGTCAACGACAGCAAAAGGAAACCTAAATAGCGTCTACGTTTATCCAAATCCTGTTCGTCCAGAATTTACAGGCACCGTAAAAATTAGTGGTTTGCTAGACAAGGCAAATGTAAAAATCTCGGATATAGAGGGCAACTTAGTGCACGAAGCTATTGCAGAGGGCGGAACCATCGAATGGGACACTACTGCTTTTGGCAAATACAAGGTCGCTTCTGGGGTGTATATGATTTTCATTTCGGCTGAAGACGGAGCAGAAACAAAAGTCAAAAAAGTAATGATAATTCGTTAAAAAAATCAGGAGGTTATTACTTACGGGTTTCCAACCAACCAACGAACACTTCCCATGTTAGTCAAAACCAAAGCCATCGTCATTTCTTCACTCAAATTTCATGAAAAAAGTTTGATCGTAAAGTGCTTCACCTTGTCTGATGGATTGAAGTCTTATTTTGTTCGCGATGCCTTCTCCGCTCGAAAAGGAAATCAAAAAATCGCTTACTTCCAACCGCTAACTTTGATCGAAATCGAGGCAATTCACAAAAACAAAGGCACGTTAGAACAAATCAAAGAAATTAAGATTGACTGCCCTTTCCAAACCATTCATTCCGATGTGGTCAAAAGCACCATGACATTGTTTCTCTCCGAAATGTTGCACCATTCCATTCATGAAGAAGAAAAAAACGAACCGCTTTTTCACTTTATAGAATCAGCATTACATTGGTTTGATCACCACGACGAAATCGCCAATTTTCACCTAATCTTTCTTCTAGAAATTGCAAAGTACTTGGGATTCTATCCAGATATTTCCGACATTCAGTTTCCTTTTTTTGAAATGAAAGATGGTGTGTTTACTCCTTTCCATAGTTTGACTTCACTCAACGAACATGAAACACAACTTTTCAAGAAATTGATTGATCTAGAATTTGATAACAATCAAAAAACATTTCATGTTTCCGAGCGTCAAATTGTACTGAGAATTCTAATCGATTATTACAGTATGCATCTGGATGGATTTAAAAAGCCAAAGTCGCTCGAGGTTTTGAAAGAAGTTTTTTCTTAATAATTAGAGCGTGCCCAGCCGAAAAGGGCTGGTCGCGTCTTTCGCTCTATCTTTTTTTCGTGCCTCAAAAAAGGATGTCGCTGCAACCGCTCACGCAAAAACTCACGACTAACATCTTATAACTCACAACAATTTATTACTTTCGCATCTCGATTTTAGAAAAGGATATTATGAGCACTAAATTTACTGAATACAAAGGACTTGACTTACCCACAGTCGCCTCAGAAGTTCTTGATTTTTGGAAAAAAGAAACCATATTCGAAAAGAGCATTTCGACACGCGAAGGCAATACCCCTTTCGTATTTTTCGAAGGGCCACCTTCTGCTAATGGCTTACCTGGAATTCATCACG
>CANGTL010000005.1 GCA_947456815.1 Flavobacteriaceae bacterium | reverse complement strand
TTACTTGGCTACAAATGCGGTGAACATATTATTTTCTTTCAGGAAATTGTAAAAAATGAAATTGAAATTGCAAGAGTTTTACATGGAATGATGGATTTGAAGAGCAAAATATAGACGAACCACACATAACACTTGCTAAAACTCATGGCTAGTTTTGCGGTAAATTGTTCGTTTACTTTTCATAACTTCGCTTGGGCGGTTATGGAAAAAAAGCTTTCCATAAGCCGCCACAAGCTCTAGCAAGGAAACGATAGCGGTCATTGCAGAGCGACACGCAAATCGACAAATAAATAACAAAACCCCAAGACTATTTGACAAATGAAAAAAATAATATTGCAAATGCTAATTCTTACTTTTCTCACAATAACACTTTTGGGGACAGCCTGCAACGGAACAGTTAAACAAGATTTGCCTAAAGAAAAGGATGATTCAAAACTAACAAAAAACATAGGAAATGGCATTGTTCAACGTTTTCTGCAGGACAAATCAGGTAACCTTTGGTTCGGAACCGCAGATAATGGACTTTATAAGTATGACGGAAAATCGTTTAACCAATTTACAATAAACGATGGGCTAGATTGTAATAATATTTATTGCATTTTGGAAGATAAAGATGGTAAAATTTGGGTGGGTACTGAAGTGGGACTTTGTCTTTATGATGGGAAGACATTTTCCAAAATCCAGATTCCTTTACCAAAAAATCTGCCTCCTAATAAGAACCCCTACTATCAAACCCATTGGGTATACAATATGTTACAATCAAAAAACGGAAAACTATGGTTTGTAACGATTGATGGTGTCTATATTTACGATGGCAAATCTTTTACGCATTTTCCAATGAATGAAGCCGCAAATGGCTTTTTGACCAGTAATGATAAGGTGGAACGCATTTTAGAAGATAATACAGGTAACATTTGGTTAGGTGGACGAACCAATGAAGGCATTTTTCATTACGATGGAAAATCTGTAACCAACCTCAAACCAATGGATTTGTTTCAAGATGGACCAAAACCAAAAGCTCATAATTGGGGGTGGCCTCAATTGCAAGACAAAAACGGAAATATTTGGTTCAGTAACTGGGGTGGAGCCTATCGGTATGATGGAAATACATTTATAAGTTTTACAACAAAGGATGGTTTGCCAAGCGAAGTCACCCGAATTATAGAAGACAAAAAGGGAAATCTTTGGTTTGGTGCCAGTGATGGTCTTAGACGTTACGATGGTAAAACTTTCACCTATTTTAAAGATGGGCTAATCAATCCTTGGATTTGGGAAATTTTGGAAGATAAAAATGGAAATCTTTGGGTGGGGACTAGAGAAAATGGTCTATACTTTTTCGATGGAAAAACATTTATTAATTACACAGAATATAAGCATTAGCTTGGAACAGAATAACAAAAAAAGCAACGAACCGCTAACACTTGCTAAAACTTCTGGCTAGTTCTTCGGTAAATTGTTCGTTTACTTTTCATAACTTCGCTTGGTCGGTTATGGAAAAAAAGATTTCCATAAGCCGCCACGAGCCGTAGCATCGACCGTTTGCGGTCAAGCAAAAAGAACCCGGTAAATTCAATGCAATAATGCAAATTTAGAAAACAACAAATGACAGACAATAACTATTTCAAACTGACAGTAAAATGATTTCAGAAAAAAATTTAGCACGAATTGCGGGCTTATGCTACTTAATTGTAATAGCTACAGGATTATTTTCAGAAGTTTACGTTAGACAAGCATTAAGAGTTTCAAACGATGCTTTAGCAACTGCCCACAATATTCAAACTAATGAAATGCTTTTTCGCTGGGGTTTTGTGGCTGACCTAATAAATTTTGTAGTTGGTATACCCACAATATTGATAATCTATCACTTTTTTAAAAAATCAAATAAAATTATACTACAAATTGCTTTAGCATTGGTTATTATTCAAACAGCAATTATTGCAGTCAATCTATTAAATCAAATTACACCATTGTTATTATTAGGCAATGACACTTACTTAAATACTTTTCAACCAAACCAACTAGCAACACTTTCTCTTTTGTCCCTAAATATTCAATCACAAGGTTATGGAATTGGTTTAGTATTCTTTGGATTGTATTGTATTCTAATTGGATTTGTAATTTTTAAAACTAATGCAATACCTAAAATTATTGGCGTATTATATGCAATAGCGGGACTGTGTTACTTGATTAATAGTTTTACAATGCTTCTCTCAAAAGGATTTACGAATCCGATGTTCGTTTACCTTGCAATTCCAATTTTTGTAGGTGAACTATTTCTTTGTTTGTGGTTACTCATAAAAGGTATTGATACGACAAAATTAGAAAACAATAAATAAAATTAATAAACTTAAAAATGCCCGAACCGGTAAAAAATGCTAAAACTCATGCCTAGTTTTCGGTAAATTGTGCGTTTCTCTTTCCTCACTTCGCTCTGTCGGCAATGGAAAAAAAGATTTCCGTAAACCGCCACGAACTCTAGCATCGACCGTTAGTGGCAACTCGACCGAGACAACGAAATCATTGAATAAACGGACATTGAAGAAGAACCTTTTTTTATTTTTAACATTAATTACGTTATTCGCTTCCTGTAACGGACAAAAAACTATTGGAAAATCTGTAAATGAACAAGGCAAACATTTATGGTACGTTTTTCAAGACACAAAAAACAACTATTGGTTTAGTAGTAATGGTGAAGGAGTTTATCTTTATGACGGAAAAAAGATTATCAATTTTACAACAAAAGACGGACTTGCCAATGACACTATAAGACAAATTCAAGTAGACAAACTTGGTAATATTTATATTATAACTTTCAGGACGGAAAAAATCTATACAATTTAGATTTTCCTAAACACTTTTTGCACGATGAAATAACAAAAAGAGGAATTAATCCTATTTTTAGTTCATACGAAGTCTATTGCATTTTTAAAGACTGAAAAAGTGAAATGTGGTTTGTCACTTCTGTTTTTGGTGCTTATCGTTTTAACGATAAATCTATTAAATGGATGTACGAAGAGGATTTGACAATAGGTTTTAATGGTGGCACATTTGGAATTCGTTCAATTTTTGAAGATAAAAAAAAGAGAATTTTAGTTTTGTAACACTTGGTACAAATATATTTTTGATTTTGAAAAGACAACTAAAAGTGACCGACTTCAATATCGAAAAACGGAGAAATAACGAAACCACTGTGACCAACACACGCCATTACGATTCGCTACTGAAAGCGTTAGAGGAAATTCAAAAAGTGAAATTTGGTTTGCAAAGCAATCTGTCGTCCGACTTAATGGCCATCGATATTAAAGAAGCATTATATCACTTCGGAATGATTACCGGGCAAGTCACTAATGACGAGCTTTTAGGTAATATTTTTGCCAACTTTTGTATCGGAAAGTAATTGACCTTAAAAATCCATTACCATCACTTAAAATAACTCATATTTTCCTGAGTAAATAAAGGATTTTTTCATTCACAGGCGTCTGTCTTTGCAAAAGACAGCAAATTGCATTTGCAGGTATGGATTTTAGGAGCTGAGCAGAGTTACTTTCCCCTACTCTTTAAAAAAGCTTAATTTGATAAAACTAACTAAACCCTTTTTATTTCCCACACAATGCTACCGCAATTCCTGCCGCTACTTTAGCATTGTTTTTTATCAAGGCAATATTGGCTTCCAGACTTTCACCATAGGTATGCTCTGAGATATATTTTAATAGAAAAGGGGTCACTTCTTTTCCACTCACTTTCTTTTTTTTCGCTTCAGCTAGCGCTTCGAGTATGTGTTTTTCTATAGCGTCTTGCTCCATTTCGTATTCTTTCGGAATTGGATTCGCAATCAAGACAGAACCATTTAAATTCAAAGCCCATTTTACTTTCAGGAGTTTGGCGATGGCTTCAGTAGTATCTAATCGCAATGGTGATTGAAAGCCACTTTTGGAGGAATAAAAACTAGGGAATTCACTTTGTCCATAAGTAACAACCGGAATTCCAATAGTTTCCATATATTCTAAAGTCAAGCCGATATCTAAAATCGACTTCACTCCGGCAGCGACGATAGCCACATTCGTTTGTCCCATCTCTGTTAAATCTGCTGAAATATCCATGGTTGTTTCTGCTTCACGATGCACTCCACCAATGCCTCCAGTGGCGAAAATCTTGATTCCTACCATAGAAGCGATACGCATTGTAGCAGCTACTGTTGTTGCTCCCGGCAATTGCTGTGAAATAACATAGGGCATGTCTCGCAGACTTACTTTCCATACGTTTGGAGTCCGCCCTAAATACTCAATATCAGCATCGGATAGGCCAATTAAGCATTTTCCATCTTTGATGGCAATTGTCGCTGGAACTGCACCGTTTTTTCGAACTACTTCTTCAACTGATTTAGCAGTAGCGGCATTTTGCGGCCATGGCATTCCGTGTGAGATGATTGTTGATTCTAAGGCAACTATTGGCAAATTATTGTCTAATGCATATTGCACTTCAGGCGAAATATGTATAAATGTGGAATTAGTCATGATAATATTTTTTCATTAAATGATAAAGCATCGTAGCATCAATTGACGAATCTACGGCGCCTTTTTGTTGTAAAATATGCAAAGCCAAACTGTGTCCGAGTTGCAAGCAAGTAGTTGGATTTTCCCCTTGCATAAAACCATAAACCCAACCAGCTAAAGCGGCATCGCCAGCACCAGTAGTATCTGCGATGGCTATGGCGGGCACGCCCAAACTAAAACGACTTGAATTGGTAATCAAAGTAGAACCTTCAGCGCCTTGTCGAAGCCACAAATTGGAAACGCCTCGTCGCAACAAAGCGGCAATTTGTTCCTCTTGAGAAGCGTCATCTTCATCTCCGAGCGCTTCAAGCTCTTCTTCATTTGGTGTAGTCATATAAACACCATTCAAATCTAAGGTAGAGAGTTTTCTGGCTTTGGTCACCGAAACAGGTTCAATGATGAGTAACTTCTTATTGGCGTTAGCAAAATGAATGAGCCACTGAATCACATCGGTTTCTAAGTTGGTATCAATAATCAGCAAATCAAAACCTTTGATATAATTCAATTGTGATTCGAGATAAGCCACGGTTAAGTGTTTCCCACAGCTATCTTCACAAACCGCGACAAACAGATTTCCCGCTTCATCTAAAATAGAAACGTATTTACCTGTACTAGCCTCAGCTTGGAGTACGCCAGCATGATCGATGTGAATTTGATCAAAATGCGCTTTGATGGTTTGACCTTCAGCATCGTTCCCAATCGCAGTAATCAAACCAGGTTTTGAGCCCAGTAAAGCCAAATGGTAAATGATATTGTGAATCACACCTCCAATATGCGTCGTTTTCTGCGCAGGATTGGAGGATTGCGGAACTAAGGTGGTCGTAGTGAAATACAATTCATCTATCAAAGTGGCGCCAATACCTAAAACGCGTGTAGTCATAAAACAAATATAGACAAATATTAAAAAGTAAAAAACGAGAACGACGCCAACTCGACTTTACTGCGAAATATACCGCGAATTCAAATAAAATTTTTATAAACAGCTAGTCGACAACCAATGCCAACTTAATACGCTACCTTTGTAATAGAATATTATTTTCAATACAATCGCTTATTGCGAATTTTGAATTAAAGGGTAAGGTTCTACACAAAATGGATACTTCCGAAATTGAAAAAGAAAAATCACATATTATCGTCGAAATTATTCAGTACATTCCCAATGCCGTACTGAGCAAAACGATTATCAAAAAAACCACAGGCAACATTACAGCATCCTCCTTCGACGCCGGTGAAGAATTGGCCGAAAAAACATCACCCTTTGACAACTATATTCAAATTATTGATGGCACCGCTGAAATCACTATCAACGGTAAAAAAAACAAATTAACCTTAGGTCAAGGTATCATTATTCCAGCCCACGCAACACATTTATTTAATGCCAAGGTGCAATTTAAAATGATTTCTACCATAATAAAAAGCTGCTACGAAGACTAAACATTACTTCATAAACGTATTGACCTAACTAAAATAACCAGTAATGAAACTCTATATCAAATACATGGTTAGCCTCCGTTGCAAAATGGTCGTCAAGGAAGAATTAGACAAACTTGGCCTTCACTATGTCATTTTAGATTTAGGAACCGTCGAAGTGATGCACGACCTCACAGCAGACCAACGACAGCAATTAAAAACGGGATTACTTCGTTCTGGTTTAGAATTGATGGACGACAAAAAAGCGGTCCTCATCGAAAAAATCAAAAGCATTATTATCGAAATGGTGCATTATACCGATGAACTTCCCAAAGTCAATTATTCCGATTACATCAGCGAAAAATTGGGACTAGATTATACTTACCTATCCAAAATCTTCTCTGAAGTCAAAGGTATCACCATCGAACATTTTATTATCGCACACAAAATCGAACGCGTCAAAGAACTACTTCTCTACGACGAACTAAACCTGACGCAAATCTCTTACATGCTTAACTACAGCAGCGTGGCACACTTATCACGACAATTCAAAAAGGTAACGGGGCTCACGCCAAGTTTCTTCAAACAACTCAAAGACAAGAAAAGAATCTCATTGGAGAACATCTGAATTGTGCAATAAGTTTTAGGTATTGTACAACAAACTCCGTGTTTAAAGCGCAACATTTGCTTAAATTAGTAAACACTGTTGTTTTGAAACTCTACATCAAATACATGGTTAGCAATCGCTGTAAATTAGCGGTTAAGAACGAGCTGAAAAAATTAGGGCTCCACTTCATTGTCGTCGATCTAGGTGAAGTAGAAATCATGGAAAACATAACGTTCGAAAAACGAGAGATGCTGAAGCAAGGACTATTGGATTCCGGCCTAGAACTCATGGATGATAAACGTGCCATCCTTATCGAAAAAATCAAGAACAGAAGATTTGGATAATAGTAATAGCGCATTTCAACTATATTATTAATTCCCGTTTCTCTTAGACATTCGTTTGGTGCGTCCAATTTTATTTGTGATTCTACATTTTGCAATGAAAAAAAAAGTGCTCCCATCGTTAAAAAAGTAACTGTTTTCATGATTTCTAATTTTTGATATTGTATCTATTTTGATACTGTAAAATTAGCCTACACTAGCCTACTACCTATTACATTTTTAACTGAAAAGCTTGTATAATTAGACCCAATCATCGCTGCATGCTGTTGGACTTAAACACCACAAAACCATGCCTATCTGTAAATTATATAAGCTTTCAAAATAATTCTAAAACGATAGACCAATACCTTTGAGATAGTAATATTAAATAACTAAAAAATAATAGCATGAAATCAATTCAAATACTAACCGCGTCACTTCTCCTAACGATGGCTGTTCAAGCCCAAAACAAACAAGTAAAAGAAACAACACAAACCACTACAACGACCGTAAAAACGGCAGACGGCGACAAAAAATACGTCAAAGAGGAAAAAGTGCAAGAAGTGCAAAACATAGAACTCAAACCAGAAAGTCCAAACACTTTGAATATTGAGAAAAAGGAAACGCCTGTAATTGTAACCACAACGACAAAAATCACGAATCCCGATGGCAGTACCAGAACCGTCGACATCGACAGAAGTGCCTATTACGAATCGAAAGGGAAAGCCTATAAAGTAGCCCTTGACGCTGCAGGATATACGATGACGTACAAAAATGCAAAACCGGCACTGCTGCGCAAAACCACAACGAATAGCTACATTTATCAAGTCAACAACCAAATTGCCATTGGCTACTTTGATACCGATGGAAATCTCATCATCGAAAAATACGACACCAAACTAGACAAAGTAACGAGCGAAAAATTTGGCGTGGTGAAGTAAGTCAATTTGCTATCAGGTGTAGACAAAATGCAATGAAAAAGAAAAACCCTTTTGGAACTTAGGTTCTAAGAGGGTTTTGTTGTATTACCCGTTTTTAATGGCATTCTGAACGGCAGTTGATTGATAGCAACTAGTACAACAATCCAATTCTAACTTCTATAGGACCTACCAACTTTTGTATATTTTTCCTATTTTTATCTTCAATAAACTAGCATTCAACCCACAACATACAACATACAACCCACAACCCACAACCTACAACCTACAACATCCAACATCCAACATAACCTATGTGCTACTACGTCCAACAAAGCAAACTAACCATAGAAATCACAGACTTCTTCAACAAAAACGTCGATCATAAGGAAAATGTATTCACTGCCAATTTCATCAACGGATTCAGTTATCCCAATCTCCCGATCATACTGGATAGCAAACCAGAAATCATCACGACGAATTTTACCTGGGGTTTGATCCCAACCCATCGCGATAAAGATTTTCGGAAAAGTACGCTTAACGCCCGAGTAGAGACGTTAGAGGATAAACCATCATTTGCGCCTTCCATCAACAAACGATGCTTGGTGATTGTGTCGGCTTATTATGATTATCACTGGAATGACGCAACAGGCAAATCAAAAACCAAATACCAAATCAATTCCCAAGAACAAGAAATATTCTGTTTAGCTGGAATCTACAGCAGCTGGCAAGACAAAAGCGGTGCGGATTGGAACACCTACAGCATCGTAACAACCGAAGCCGACGCCCAAATGAAATACATCCACAACCGCAAAGAAAGCGAAGGCGATCAAAGAATGCCGATATTAATTAAGCATGAAGATGAAAACGCTTGGCTAGATGCTAAGAATCATCCGATGGAGTTTGCCTTCCCGAAATACCAACCGTCGATTATTGGCTTTCCGGCAGATTAGGCGTGACGGCTGTTACTAGTAGGCGTTTTTATTTATTGGTATTGTTCATCATCTTCTTTCTTATAACCTTCATAATAATAGGACTGTTCAATTCCTTTAAAGATGACTTCTCTGTTGTCAATTTCGCTTGTTAAGTTTTGACCAAGCAAAGTCCTTAATTCCAAATCGTTGATTGGGCTTCTTTCCATTGCTTGTAAGTAAAGTGATTTATCTACAAATTGCCAATTTACTAATTTTCTTAGTCTAGCTTTTAAAATCATATCGAGCCAAATTCTCATTGTTCTTCCATTTCCTTCCAAAAATGGATGAGCAATATTCATTTCAATATATTTTGCGATAATTTCTTCGAAACCGTTTTCGGGCATTTGCTCGATTTTTACTAATATTTCGTTTAAATACAATGTATTAGCAAATCTAAAACCGCCTTTTGAAATGTTTAGAGTTCTAACTTTTCCAGCAAAATCATATAATCCATCAAATAAATATTGATGAATTTCTTTTAAACCTTTTGTGGTTCCAATTTCGATTTTATCAATATCATTTGATTCAAACAAACGATAAGCATTTTCTAAGCTTTCTTTATCGATACTCTTCATAAAAAATCAGATTTTTAATCTATCTGTTTATTGTCAAAAATACTTCAAAAGTTTATCATTTACATGAAAAGCAACTACTTTTTTGTCAATATTGATTTGTGTTTATTTCTAGTTTCGGTACGCTTACTAGTAACGCTTGGCTAGACGCTAAGAACATCCGATGGAATTTGCCTTCCCGAAATACCAGCCGGCGATTATTGGGTTTCCGGCGGATTAAGCGTTATTCATTTTGGCTTTTACTTCTCGAAGTTCACTGCGCATTTCCATTAATAACGAGGTAACTTGATCCGGGCTAAATTCCGTCTTGCGGTCGCTTCTACCAATATTGCACACATATTCCCAAACTTCCAAAACCTCCGAAGCCTTAACGGTATAAGGTTCGTAAAACGTATTGTCAGAGTTCAACAACAGCGAATTCTTCCCGTTCTTATTCAAGCGTTTGTACACAATACCATCTTCCTTGGTAATCACAATATACGTCTTACCATCCAAAATATCGCCTAGTTTTTCGACGTACTTGGCAACGATAAAAGAACCATCTTCATGCGGTGGCATCGAATCGCCTTCCACGGGAAAAGCACGATGCTTCCCGGCACCTAAAAAGGAAAGGGAAATCTGAGGCAATGAACCAATAAATTCCGGATCAGCATAACCACTCCGATAACCCGCTTTGGCCGTGTGGGTAACGACTTCAATCCGATCGTTGTTTTCGGCATCAACCGTAATCGGCAATAACATGCGGTTTTGCCCAATAGCCATCATACTTTCTAAAGTGACTTTGGTCAAATCTGCCGTCAACAACAAATCGGTCGTGACATCATAATACTTAGAAATACGAATCAAAACCTGAT
The DNA here is from genome assembly GCA_947456815.1 of Flavobacteriaceae bacterium. Classification (GTDB taxonomy): domain Bacteria; phylum Bacteroidota; class Bacteroidia; order Flavobacteriales; family Flavobacteriaceae; genus Flavobacterium. Next base: position 70,739 of record CANGTL010000005.1, on the reverse strand, counting down.
ACGGAGCCTCCGAATCGCCATCCTCATACTTCTGATATTGTCCCCTACTAATCCGCAAAGCATCCGCTATCTTTTGTTGCGATAGCTCTTTCTTTCCTCTCAGATATCTCAAATTACCCGCAAATACAGCCATAATAAAAATTGATATTATTAATATCAACAAATATAATATAAATTATATCAAATCAATTAATTTTGTAGATATTAATTGATAATGAGTAATAGAGAATGGAAAAACCGTTGGTGCAATTAATTTTTGATGCTCATTTTTCGTCACTTCGAGTGATTTTAAAAACTGCGACTAGCTGTTTTTGAAATTGTATCGAGAAGCAACATTAGTTCTTTGTTTTTTAAATTTTGAAATATTATCTAATTACATGCTATGAAACAATCCTATCTCTACATTTTAAAATGCTCTGACGGTACTTTTTATACTGGAGTTACAAGTCAACTTACGCAGCGAATATTTCAACATAACACAGCATATTTCCCAAATTGTTATACTGTAACCCGAAGACCTTTGCAATTGGTTTTTTATGCAGAGTTTACAGACATTAATTTGGCAATACAGAAAGAAAAACAAATAAAGAAATGGTCAAAGGCTAAGAAAGATGCTTTAGTACATGGTCATTATGACGACTTGGTTAATTTAGCAAAGAAAGATTTTATTAGGTAATTTAAAGGTTCTCGATACGCTTTGCTTCGTTGCACTGCGCAAAAAACACTCGAACTGACAGGTGAGTAGATGTACGATTGTGTTAGTTAAGAGCTTGATATTACCGATCAACGTCGTCACTTCGAGTGATTTTAAAAACTGCGACTAGCTGTTTTTGAAATTGTATCGAGAAGTTTTCTTAGAAAGAGTTCTCGATACATTTTTTGCTCCGTTGCACTGCGCAAAAAACACTCGAACTGACGATTTTAATAATGAACACCAAAAACATACAACATTCATCATTCATCATTCAACATTCAACATTCATCATTCAACATTCAACATAAACCCAAAATGTCCCGCGCCATCGTACATCTAGATCTCGACACCTTCTTCGTCTCCTGCGAAAGGCTCACCAATTCTAAATTAGAAGGAATTCCACTAATCATAGGCGGTGGCGACCGAGGTGTCGTAGCTTCTTGTTCCTACGAAACACGCACTTTTGGCGTTCGTTCTGCGATGCCCATCAGAATGGCGATGCGATTGTGTCCACAAGCTAAAATCATCAAAGGGGATATGGAATTGTATTCGAAACTCTCTTTTACCGTCACCCAAATCATCGAAGAAAGAGCGCCGATTGTTGAAAAAGCGAGTATCGATGAACACTATCTCGATATCACGGGCATGGACAAGTTTTACGGTTGCTTCAAATGGACCAACGAGCTGGCGCAAACCATCACTAAAGAAACCGGCTTACCTATTAGCTTTGCGCTATCCGTAAACAAAACGGTCTCTAAAATCGGCACTGGCGAAAGCAAACCCAAAGGAAATCTCGAAATTCCTGAAAGTCAAGTGAGGCAGTTTCTCAATCCACTATCGGTCAAAAAAATCCCCATGGTCGGCGATGTCACGTTTCAACTGTTGTCGAGAATCGGAATCAGAACCATCCAAACGCTCTCGGAAATGCCCGCCGAAATACTCCAACAAATGATTGGCAAAAACGGCATTGAACTCTGGAAAAAAGCCAACGGCATCGATAACAATCCAGTTGAACCTTATAAAGAACGGAAATCCGTCTCTACAGAACAGACGTTTATACAAGATTCTATCGACATCAAAACGATGAAAGCCATTCTCGTGGGTATGGTCGAAAAACTAGCGTATCAATTGCGCTCCGAACAATGGCTCACTTCAACGGTAGTCGTCAAAATCAAATACGCCAATTTCGATACCCAAACCAAGCAATGCAGCATTGCGTATACTTCGGCAGATCATATATTGATCAAAACCGTCACCGAGCTGTTCGACAAACTCTACGACCGCCGCATGCGACTCCGCATGATTGGAATCAATTTTAACGGATTGGTACGCGGCACCTATCAAATCAACCTCTTCGAAGATACCCTAGAAATGATTGCGCTCTACCAAGCCATGGATAAAATGAAAAAACGATTCGGTTTCAACGCCGTTGGACGCGCGGGAACCATTTTGAAAAACAAACTATAAAAATAAAATTCCAAAATTGAAAATTCCAAATTCCAAATTCCGCCCGAGGCGCAGCCGAACGAAGCGAAGCTAAAATCCAAAACCGACAACATACAACATACAACCAATAACTGACAACCCACAACCCGATCGCGGATGTTTTGTTGAATCGTTTAATAGATGGCAAATTGTTCGATTGTTCAATTTTTGGAATTTGGAATTTAGATTTTGGAATTTTCAATTTACAACCCACAACATTCAACATGTACCTCAACACCCACTCCTACCACTCCCTCCGCTTCGGCACCATTCCCCTCACCGACTTAGTGACACAAGCTGCCGCCTGCAACGTACAAGCGATGGCACTCACCGACATCAATACCGTCACCGGCATTTATGATTTTATTAAAGAGTGCAAAGCCGTAAACATCAAACCGCTCGTCGGTATCGAATTCCGTTATAACTACCAATTGCGCTACATCGGATTGGCAAAAAACAAGGCGGGATTGGCGGAAATGAACCGCTTTCTCACCCAACACAACTTCGACAACACCCCACTTCCGGAGCAAGCACCCGACTTCAAAAACGTGTTTGTTATTTACGGTTTTGAAAAGGAACCACATCAATTAAAAGCACACGAATACATCGGCATTCGACCTGAGCAATTGCCCAAATTATACGCAACGAAATGGAAAAACAAAAGTTCTAAAATGGTCGTTTGGCAACCCGTGACCTTCCGTACCAAAAAGGAATTCAACTTGCATAAAATCCTGCGGGCCATCGACACCAATACCATCTTGTCTAAGTTAACTTCCGAAGATTATTGCAGCAACACCGACGTGATGATTCCCATAGCCGAACTCCTCGAGAAGTACAGCGACTATCCGCAGATCATCCAAAACACCCAAGACATTATCGATAACTGCCATTTCGAATTCGACTTTACGACGCCCAAAAACAAAAAATACTACACCAACAACCAAAAAGACGACATGGCGCTACTCACCACCCTCGCCTATGAAGGTTTGGCGTGGCGGTACGGGAAAAACGATAAGGTCGCCTTGGCACGCGTCGAAAAAGAATTGCGCGTCATCAATCAACTAGAATTTAGTGGCTACTTTCTCATCACTTGGGACATCATCCGATACAGCAACAGCCGGGGATTCTTACACATCGGTCGCGGTAGTGGCGCCAATAGCATTATCGCGTATTGTTTGGGGATTACCGATATCTGCCCAATCGAACTCGACCTTTACTTCGAACGCTTCCTCAACGAAAATCGCAAGAGTCCACCTGATTTCGACATCGATTGGTCGTGGAAAGAACGCAATGTAATCCTCGACTATATCTTTACCCGCTATGGCAGAGAACACGTCGCTTTTTGTGGTACCAATGTCGAATTTAAATACCGCTCCATCTTCCGTGAAGTCGGCAAAGTCTTCGGTTTACCCAAAGAAGAACTCGACGCTTTAGCACGCAAACCCATGGCAACACACGATAAAAATGCGGTGGTCAAAATGGTGCAGGAATACGGCATGCTACTCGAAAAATACCCCAACCAACGCTCCATGCATTCCTGCGGCATCCTCATTTCCGAAGAACCCATCACCAACTATACGGTGCTCGAAATGCCACCCAAAGGCTTTCCCATTGTGCTGTTCGATATGCACGTAGCGGAAGATATTGGCTTCGAAAAATTTGATATCTTAAGTCAAAGAGGTATCGGTCACATCGACGATTGTAAAAAATTAGTCGCAAAAAATCAAGGCATCAACGTCGATATCAGAAATACCAAAATCTCAAAAAATGAAGCCAAAGCCAACGAGTACCTGAGTCGCGGAAAAACCATCGGTTGCTTTTATATTGAAAGTCCAGCGATGCGTGGATTGTTACGTCGACTCAAATGCGACAACTACAAAACCCTCGTCGCGGCGTCATCGATTATTCGTCCTGGCGTGGCACAATCGGGGATGATGAAGGAATATATTTTCAGACACAACTTTCCAAATCGGTTTGAATATTTTCACGACGTCTTCAAAGAGCAACTCGGAGAAACCTACGGCATTATGGTCTATCAGGAAGATGTGATTAAAATTGCTTTACACTACGGTGGACTATCAGCAGCCGATGGCGATATTCTCCGCCGGGCAATGAGCGGTAAAGGGAGATCGAAAGCTGCCTTGCAAAAAGTAAAAGACGACTTCTTTCAGTCGTGTTTGCGAAAAGGACATCCCGAACAATTGAGTCATGAAATTTACCGTCAAATAGAATCCTTTGCGGGCTATTCGTTTTGCAAAGCCCACTCCGCTTCTTATGCGGTAGAAAGCTATCAAAGTTTGTATTTGAAAGTCTATTATCCCATCGAATTTATGGTGGCGGTCATCAACAACCAAGGCGGTTTTTACCGTACGGAAGTCTATATACACGAAGCAAAAATGTCGGGCGCCACCATCCACAATCCTTGTGTCAACAAAAGCGATTACGAAACTACTTTGTACGGCAAAGACATCTACATAGGATTGATGCATTTGGAAGGTTTGGCTTATCAATTGGCGATGCAAATCATTTCGGAACGCGAAAAAAACGGCGACTACCAATCGCTAGAAGACTTCATCAACCGCATTCCCATTGGTATCGAAAGCATTCAGATTCTGATTTTTATTGGTGCCTTTCGGTTTACTGGTAAAAGTAAAAACGAATTGTTGGTGGCGGCGCGTTTGCTACTCATCAACTTCAAACCAGAAAACAGAAATCTCATGCTGCTGCAAGAACCCGTCAAAGCCTACCAACTACCGCAACTAGAACGTGCGCCGTTTGAGGATGCTTTTGATGAAATTGAACTCTTAGGTTTTCCGGTTTCCTGTTCCCCTTTCGATTTACTACAAACCAACTACCGCGGTACCGTAATGGCAAAAGACCTGCTGGCGTACCACAAAAAAACCGTAAAAATGTTGGCGTATTTAATCTCCCGAAAACACGTTCCAACCAAAAGAGGCGATATGTATTTCGGAACGTGGATTGATGCCGAAGGCGAGTTCTTCGACACGGCGCATTTTGCAGACAGCTTACAACAATATCCGTTTCAAGGAGGCGGTTGTTATTTGCTATTGGGTAAGGTAGAAGTCGATTTTCACTTCCCTACCATTACTGTCACCAAAATGGCGAAAATGCCTTTTATTCCCGACCCGCGTTATGCCAACTCCAACGAGCAGCAATTTAAAGTACACCAACACATCCGAGAAGATGTCAGCATGACGCATCGCGCGCCCTATCCTCAGGAACATGAAATTGGATTACCACGACATAAGATGATTACATAGCACCGCCGGTAGCGTCGATTTATAATCCGTGCTAAACAACCAACAACTCCAAAGTGCATTCTATAATAAAAGACAAGTCACTTAGTTATTACCCCGCATGCAAATCAGTTGTTATAATTGACCTATTTTAATTGCCTTGCTTGAGCTCTTTCTTCTTTTCGTGCCAGCTTTTTCGCTTTCTTTTGTTCGATTTTCAAATTGTAGTTACGCTGCGCATCGATTCTTGCAGCGCGTTCTTGGACCCTCTCAGCAGGACGCTGGGGCTCTTGTTGTATTTTGTTCTGATCTGCTTCTTGACGGTCGCTTTGGTTTTCTACCTGCGCTACCGCAATAGCGGTTCCGGCAAAAAAGACAAATGATAAAACTAATTTTTTCATGGATTCTTTGTATTCAGAATTTGATCCAAACACCAAGTAAATATAAACGGTTTGCAAACAAACCATTTGTAGCATTGCACAAATTGCTTATATAATTCTAATACGGATGCGCTTCACCTATTGCCCGCGCTCAACCGATATCGAGGCAATCGAATACTACAAAAGTACAATGCCTAGAATAAACAAAATTTAATAAATTTGAGTAAGAATAATGGTTCTCGTTCTTAAGGATGAAAAGCGCTCAGTGTATAAAAAGCTATCGATCAACCAAGTCGCAAGTTTTTCAAAAGCGAGGTCATAAAGGAGAAACCGCGGTAAAAAAAATCAATCTTAAATACAAAATAGTATGAAAACAAAACTACTACTACTCTTCCTTCTAGGACAACTAACGCTTACCAACGCACAAAATATCGCCATTGATCAAATTACACCGACAATAGTGGATGGTGGAATCAATGTGAATTTGTTGGTGACCACATTTAATGGTGCCGGCTATTTGAGCAATTCCTATGAAATTACTGGCAATACCATCAATATATCTGTTTGCTATTGGTTTAGTGCCATACTCCCTGTTTTTCAGATGAGTAACGACTTTTTCATTCCCATTACTGAGGGTGGTTTGTATACAATTAATGTCCGTATTTTTCATTCAGCGTCAACCACTACTTGTGACTTTTACTCTGCAGGCGCGGTTGGTACCGTGGAACTTTTGTCTAACAACACATTTGAAAATCTTAAAAAACAACCCACCCTATTTCCCAATCCAACCAATGGTATGATTGAAATAGACCTCAATAAAAACGACATCAATACCCTACAAATATGGGATAGCATGGGAAGATTGATTGAAGAAATGGAAGCGCTGTCAACAAATCGCATCGATCTTTCCAATTTGACTAATGGCATGTATTGGATTAAAATAGCAACGCCTGCTGGCAATTCTGTTCATAAAGTGCTGGTTCGAAGATAAACTTAGTCCATGGCACATTTCTTAATCCAAAATAAAAGGGCAGCGCGCAAAAATGACTGGTAAAGTAAAATACGAATTCAACGCAATCCTTTGGCAACATTCCGTTACAGGAGGTTGGCACTTTCTATCGCTTCCGGAAAAAACATCCGAAGAAATAAGAACACTTTTCAAATCATCCGAAGAAGGTTGGGGCAGACTCAAAGCCACGGCAAAAATCGGCGCCAGCGAATGGAACACCGCGATTTGGTTTGATACGAAAAGAAATACGTATTTGTTGCCGATTAAGGCAGCCATTAGAATAAAAGAAAATCTTGAAATTGAATCGGAAATTGTAGTGAACATTTGGGTATAGCTCAACTAAAACCATGCGATAAAAAAATTCTAATCCCCTGCATATTCTAAAATATCTCCTGGCTGACAATCTAACACGTCACAAATAGTTGCAAGCGTACTAAAACGTATCGCTTTTGCCTTTCCTGTTTTTAAAATGGAGAGATTAGACAACGTCAGCCCCACTCGTTCAGACAGTTCGTTGAGTGACATTTTTCGCTTTGCCATCATGACATCTAAGTTTACAATAATTGGCATAGATTATACGGTTAATTCGTTTTCGGTTTGCAATTCAACGCCTCGTAAAAAAATAATAGCGATGACATAAATGACCGCCGACATCAAAATAAAGGCTTGAGGGTCTGCCCAAAACTGGTCTAGTCTATTGACGTCGTATCCTTCATCCAACAAATTTTTGGTGATTTCTTTGGCGATATAACTCAAGATCCCAATCGAAAAAGTACAATAACTCATCAGCGAGATTTGCTTGGCCACATAGCTATTGAAAGGTTTTGTCAAATCAATTTTGGTCACTAATCTGATCACCACATAAAATAATATTGCTTTCAAAATGGCAATGACCAAGATAAAACTGTACATATTGTAAAAAACCAATTGACTGCGGTCATACATTTTACTTAAGTCCAATTTTTGATACAAATTATGCAGAGCTTCAGGCTTAAATTGACTATAAATAAAATTGAAAATTAAGGCGCCAGCTTCAATGCATAGGCCAACAAAGATGATCCAAGAAACAATCTCTACCACCGTAAATACGAATTTGTTTGTTTTTGTCATAATTTCTAAGTGTTTAAATTATATGGCAAACATAATAAATAATTATTAATAAACAATAAATTTTTAATGCAAAACAACTATTTTTTTAAATAGACTTGCGAAAGATAAGTTCAGGCTCTAAAATTCATAACAAATCATAAGAATTATTAGTGCAGAAAACAACACTGTAATAAGTGAGCCATCGGGCATAATACTGCGGAATCGAATATAAAAGTGAAATAAGTTTGGTTATAAGATTCTATTCACTATTTTTAAAACCAATAAAATATCTATTAGAAGACCTATATGTTTCTACAGTTTAAAAACGCCTTTTGGGCTTTTTGCCTCTTAGCTTGTTTCCCTTTATATGCGCTCGGACAAATTCTACTCTTTGTGCATGATCACAATCACAAAGACTTTTACATTGGTATTACCAAATATAGTTCATCTTGGATTGCTTCACATCTGATCATGATGTTGGCGCTTCTACTGATGATTCCGGCCTACCTGGCCATTGGATCATTTCTAAAAAATCGTAATTATCCGATTTGGTTTGGGCTGAGTTTTTTCTTTCTAATCCTGTGCATTTTTGTGATGTTTGGTCAGTTTACGATTGACCTTTGCTTGGTGGAACTGTTCAAACTACCACAAGATAAGGCATATCTCATCTTAGATAAGATTCAAACCAACAGCGTTATTGAACCTCTTTTTTACGACAATTCAAAATTTTTTATTCTCTTTAAATATTTAGATTTTTGGTTCTTAAGTCAAATATTTCTTGCCGGCGCTTTCCTCACTGCCCGAAAGCTTCCTAAATGGGAATTAGCTTTGTTCTTTGTTGCTCTTATCATCACACAATTAGGCCCGCTGGTTGACCCTTTTTATGGTAAAATTATAAAACGTGCTGGCTATGCTTTGTTTAGTTTCGCTTATTATCCTATCGCTGTGTATATTTTTAAGAATAAGAAAAGTAAACCCATAACCACCGATTTCTAGCTGCTTGAAACTTCTTAAGACTTGTGTCATTTGGTCTCAAATCATAACTTGAGTCAATACCTAATTGCAACTCACGTAATTTTGAAAGGAATAAATTTAGATAATATTCATAATTATTTGTAACAAGTGTGGCATATAGTTGTCTATAGTAACTAATTAAAAAAAACTACTCAATAGACGATTCGAAGTCACGTTGATAAATCCTTTCTATAAAAAAAAACTAATACTCGCAACTATCCTATTCTGCTTTAATGCTGTAAGCGCCCAAGAACAGTCATTGACTGGCGCCATAAAACTCAAAAAAGATAGCGATCTCGCCAATATTTCTGTGATGCTTTTTCAATCTGAAAAGGATATTTTGCAAAAAACAGCCATAACAAATAAGGAAGGGATTTTTAGTTTCTCGAACATACCAGATGGAAATTACTACCTTCTCATAAATGCGCTTGGCTATGAGGAATATAAATCAGAGCGCTTTTTGAAAAACTCCACTTCTCTAACAATACCTGCAATCGTGTTGAAAGAAAAAACCAACGAACTGTCCGAAGTCGTGGTTCAGACCAAGAAGCCTATCGTGCAGGTGCTGGCGGATAAAACTGTATTTAACGTCCAGAATACGCTAAACGCAACTGGAATTACCGGGTTTGAATTGTTGCGAAAAGCGCCTGGTATTATCATCGACAACAACGACAATATTATTGTAGAAGGGAAAACTGGTGTCCTTATTTACATCGACGGAAAACAATCGTACTTGACCGGCAACGAATTGATTAACTTTCTGAAAACCCTCCAATCGAACGATATCGACAGCATTGAAATCATTACCCAACCCTCATCAAAATATGACGCCGCAGGAAATGCAGGTATCCTAAACATCAAACTCAAAAAGAACAAGAAATTCGGAACCAATGGTAGTGCATCTTCTGGAGTTAACATTGGTAAGTATGAAACTTCTATCAACTCACTATCATTAAATTCACGAGACAAAAAGTCAAACATCTATGGGAATTACAGCAATCGTTTCGGAAACACCTATGACTTTATTAATATCTATCGGGAACAAAGCAATACTATTTTCGACTCTAAATCGGATACCAAGAACACAACCAACGCAAACAATGTGAAGTTAGGTTACGATTATTACGCCAACAGAAAAAACACTTTTGGATTGATTGTCAGTGGAAATTTTAATAATAGTTTCAATCATTCTGATACGCGTACGCCTATTCGTCCTATCAACAGCCCCATCAATGATAGCATTTTGGTGGCAAAAAATATAGGTCAAGATAAATCGTATAACTTGTATTCGAATCTTAATTACAAGTACGAAGATTCGACTGGCGTGAACTTGAATATGGATATCGATTACGGGAAATACCACAGTGACAAGGAGAATTACCAGCCAAACACCTACTTCGAAAATGATGAAACTACGGTTTTGAATGAAAATAATAGTTTTCAAAATACACCAGTCACCATCGACATTGCGACCTTTAAAACTGACTATGAACGCAACTTTTGGAAAGGAAAACTCAGCCTTGGAGGCAAAACTTCTTTTGTAAAAACAGACAACACCCTTGATTTTTTTGGTGTCGTCGGAAATGTACAAACGCTCAACTTAAACAGAAGTAATCAATTTATTTATCAGGAAAATGTCAATGCTGGTTATTTAAATTACAATCGAACTTATAAGAAATTCAACTTCCAAATTGGCATCCGTGTGGAGAATACAGCTTCTGACGGTGAATTAATAGCATTAATCCCGACTAATAACGAACAAGTGAAGCGGAATTACACCGATTGGTTTCCGAGTGGTGGAATTACCTACAACCGCAATGATAAAAATACCTTTGCTTTAATCTACAGCAGACGTATCGAGCGACCGAATTACCAATCCTTAAATCCGTTTGAGTACCAAATTGATGAATTGTCTTTCAGCCGAGGAAATCCTTTTTTGAAACCACAATATGCCGATAATTTCAAGTTGTCGCACACCTATAATTACACCCTAAACACCAGCATTAGTTTTACGAGAGTGACCGACTATTTTGCACAAGTAATCGAAGCTTCTGGACCGAGCAAAAGTTTCTTGACTTCTAGAAATGTGGCTAATGAAGAGGTTATCAATTTTGGCGTTTCTTATCCTTTTGAAGTCAAGAAATGGTGGAATGTGTTTCTAAGCATCAATGCATTTCAAAGTAAATACATTGCCACGAATGATGCTTTCTTGTCAATAAAACAGCAAACATTAAGTTTGTATGGGCAAAATAATTTCAATCTTCCAAAAGGCATTATGATGGAAATTTCTGGCTGGTACAGTTCGCCTTCTATTTGGGGCGGAACCTTTAGAACAAAAAGCATTGGTTCATTAGATATCGCGTTTCAAAAACAGTTTTTAAATAAAAAACTCACCGCTCGTTTGGCGTTTTCAGACATATTATATACTTCTCCATGGGATGGAGAGACGCAATATGACTTCGTCAAAATTACTGGTGATGGAGGAAATGACAGCCGCCAAGTTCGCTTTAATTTAAGCTACAATTTCGGAAGCGATGCCGTCAAGAAATCGCGTGAAAGAGAAACTGGTTTGGAAGCAGAAAAGAATCGAATTGGGAAATAGATTGTTAGAATTTTGGATTTTTAGATTGTTAGACTACATTGATGTCATTCAAAATCTAACAATCTAAAAATCCAAAATTCTAAAAATCCTTTTCTTCTGGAGCCACTACCTTTCCACTCCACTGCATAAAACCGCCCATCAAATTATAGGTGTTACCAAAACCTAATTGATTCATGATGCTGCATGCCTGAGCACTTCTTCCGCCCGCTTTACAATAGACATAGTAATTCTTAGATTTATCCAATTCGTCTATTTTATAAATGAATCCTTGTCCCTGATAAATATCAATTTGTAAGGCGTTTGGAATAATGCCGTCTGCCCATTCTTCTGGAGTTCGGACATCAATAATTACTGCGTTGGAGTCTTGCTCCAATTGGTTTGCCCATTCTTGTTGTGATAAGTCCATGCTGTTTTTTTTGTAAAAATATAAAAAAACTGGAAAGGGTTTAGCAAGTTTTAGACAATTCAGTTAAAACTAGCAATCGATTAAATTAACAAAAAAATAACACACATTTGTATATACAAATATAAATACATTATATACATTTGTACCTACAAATATTGTAATTACAAACATGAAAATTGAAGAAATCATAAAATCAAATGTGGCGTTAGATGATGCCAAGAAAGTTATCCTCAATTTGATATACACGCAAAATGTAATTGGCGATAAGTTTAATGAATTGCTGAAACCGTTCGATGTATCTGGAGAACAATATAACGTATTGCGCATACTGAGAGGTCAAAAAGGAACTGCTGTAAACATGTGCGATATTCAAGAAAGAATGCTCGCTAAAAATAGCAACACCACGCGATTAATTGACAAACTATTGCTTAAGGATTATGTTACACGTGAAGTTTGTCCGGATAATCGCAGAAAAATGGAAATCTTAATTACATCAAAGGGATTGTCACTTTTGGAAGAACTAGATCCGAAAGTTACTGCCCATGAACAAATATTTGCTGGTAATCTTAACGAAAAAGAACTGGAAATACTCAACCAATTATTAGAAAAATATAGAACATTTAAATAACATCCAATATTATGAGCTCATTCTTAGAAAACCAAAACTGGCGCTATGCGACCAAAAAATTTGATGCCACAAAAAAAGTATCGATTGAAGACTTAAATTTCTTAAAAGAAGCGATTCGCCTTAGTGCATCTTCATATGGATTGCAACCTTACAAAGTAATATTTGTAGAAACTGCCGATTTACGTGCAAAATTACAGCCTGCAGCATGGGGACAAAGTCAAATTGTAGATGCGTCGCACCTGATTGTATTTGCCAACATTACGAACTTTGGCGATAAAGAAATAGATGAAGCAATACAAAATCTCACGGTAACGAGAGGCTTACCAGCAGATGCTTTGAAAGGTTATGGTGACTTTATGAAATCAAAAATTTCGACTTTACCTGTTGAAAAAAGAAACACATGGACAGCAAAACAAACCTACTTGGCATTAGGAAATCTTCTCAATGCAGCGGCTGAACTGAAAATTGACGTAACTCCAATGGAAGGTTTTGAACCTGAGCAAATTAATGAAATTCTAGGTTTAGAGGCACTTCATCTAAACGCTGCAGTTATTGCTACCGTTGGTTACCGTCACGAAGCAGACGATACACAACACTATGTTAAAGTGCGTAAATCAAACGAAGAACTATTTTTAACTTTATAAACAATTCTTAATTAAAACAAACAAAACAATGAAAAACGTAAAAACACTAGCGCTATTATTAGCTTTAACTGTATCAACTTTAACCGGTACAGCACAAACCAAATCTGTAAATGCAGCAAAAAGTACCATCAATTGGGTTGGTAAAAAAGTTACAGGTCAACACGAAGGAACAATCAAATTAAAAGATGGTGCATTCTTTATGAAAGATGGCAAAATTGTTCGTGGGAAATTTACGGTAGATATTACATCTATTGAAGTTACTGACCTAAAAGCTGGCGAAGGGAAAGAAAAATTAGAAGGACATTTAAAGGCTGACGATTTCTTTGGTGTTGAAAAATTTACAACAGCAAGCATGAATTTCAAAACGGTTACTCCAAAAGCAAACGGCGTTTACACGGTGGTTGCTGATTTAACTATCAAAGGAATTTCAAAACCGGTAACGTTCGACTTAACTGTGAAAGGAAATACCGCTACAGCAAAAGTAGTGGTCGACAGAACTAAATATGATATCAAATACGGTTCGGGAAGTTTCTTTGATAATTTAGGGGATAAAGTAATATCAGATAATTTCGACTTAACTGTTTCTCTACAGTTCTAATTAAAAAAGGGAAAAATTGCTGTTAAAAACCTTGACAAAAACGTCAAGGTTTTTTTTACGCCTATTTTGTATTAAAATAAACATCGAGAACAAAGTTAGTTTTGTAACTTTGAAGTAATCCATTGATTGTCTAATTATTAATCAAACTATACCATTATGAAAAAAACTTCAATTTTGATATTAATAATTTGCTTTTCGTTTTCGATTTCGGCTCAAGTCCGTAAAATAAATATCTCAAAAAGCACCATTATCTGGACAGGAAAAAAGATTACTGGAGAACATAGTGGAAGCTTGCAATTTAAAGAAGGATCACTTACCTACTCAAAAAAGAAACTGTCTAAAGGAAGTTTTACAGTTGATATGACAACTTTGAACAATACCGACCAATCTGGTAAGGACAAAGCACAACTGGAAGGGCACTTAAAATCAGGTGATTTTTTTGGCACAGAGGAATTCAAAGAAGCTACATTAGTATTTAAAGCAATTAAGCCGATTTCAAAAGGAGTCTATTCTATTGTGGCAGATTTAACCATTAAAGGCAAAACCAATCCAGTCATTTTTGATTTAAAAATAAAAGGAAACAAAGCGACGACAAATTTAATAGTCGACCGAACAAAATACGGAATTCAATATGGTTCCGGAAGTTTCTTTGCAGATCTTGGAGACCGGACTATTTATGATGAATTCGAATTGAAAATAGAGCTCGTTTTTTAAGCACGTAATGAAAAAAGAAGGAGTTACTAAGCAATACTGCAAATTGAGAGATATCAACTAACTGAATATTAATTAAATGAAAAAAATAGTTATCATAGACAATTATGATAGTTTCACCTACAATTTATTGCATTATCTAGAAGATTTAGAATGCGAAGTAACTGTGTTTCGTAATGATGAATTCGAATTAGAGGAATTACTAAAATTTGAAAAAATTGTACTCTCGCCTGGACCAGGAATTCCTGATGACGCTGGTTTATTGAAGTCAGTTATTGCACACTATGCTAGTTCAAAAAGCATCTTAGGCGTATGTTTAGGTCAACAAGCTATTGGCGAAGTTTTCGGTGGAAGTATTATCAATCTGGATAAAGTTTACCACGGTATAGCAACAAACATCTCAGTGATTGTTGACGATGAAAATCTTTTTAAAGGTTTAGGAAAAATATTGGAAGTGGGTCGTTATCATTCTTGGGTGACTAATACTTCAGATTTTCCAGAGGTTTTGGAAATTACTTCTCGAGATGAAAATGGTGAAATTATGTCACTACGCCATAAACAATTCGACGTTAAGGGCGTACAATTTCACCCTGAAAGTGTATTAACGCCTCATGGGAAAAGAATTTTAGAAAACTGGGTGAATTCGTAATTGGAAACAATTAAAAATTTCTCGATTCATCAAATCAAAAAAAATCCTGTCAATTGACAGGATTTTTTTTATGCTCTTAATTTCGATTTGGTGGTTTTAGGAACACCAGCTTTGTTTAATAGGATTCCCGTCGATTTCAACTGAACAAAGGCTTTGGTTACATACAAATAGCCTTTGTAATCATTGGTTTCTCCCCAAGAATTTTTTACTTTATAATATTCTTTACCATTTTGATCTTTTGCCAACCCAACGATTTGCATCGCGTGATCATCCGTAGTGTATAAACTGTACAAGCCTTCTAAACGGAGGTCTTCGGTAACTTCTTTCTCTGGCGCTGGCCCATCAAACAAAGTTTTTCTTTTATCGTCAGAAATACTGTATAAATCATCAACGTTTGGCACAAAAGCTACCCCATTTCTCCAGCTAAAATACGGTTCAGAAACATCAGAAGACCAGGCAACTGTGTAGCCTTTTGTCAAAGCATAGTCGATAATGTCGGTCATTTCCTTCATCGGAACATTATACAACTGGTCGTAACTCCAGTTATCAGGAACTGGCATGACCATTTTCGAATAATAAGGACTGTCTTTGTAAGAAGAAAACTCCAAATAATCATCTGGGCTAATCCCAACTACTTCCTTTGCAAAAGTTTGAGGCGTGTATGTTTTTCCAGCATAAGTAAAGGATTCTGGTAATTTGCCTAATTTTTCATCCATATAATTATTGATGTCTTTTACCCACGAAGCTCCTTTTGAAGGACTTGGATTCTTTATGTACGTGTCTAGAATTTCTTTAAATTTAGCTTGAAATTCATCGGATTTTACAACGCCTTTTCCATAATCTTCCATGGTATAGGACTGCTGTGGCATTGCTCCATACTTGCGCAACATATTCATAACATCGTGCGTTTCTCCGCCGTCACCTAAACCTAAATTACCATTAAAAAGGATGTAATTTCTTGCTTTTCCAAGATAGACAAAGCGTGCTGCAAAAATTTCTGCTAAATCAACTGGTGTTTTTCCTTTCTTAATCATTTCAGATTCTAGAAAAGAATTTCCTGAATAACTCCAGCAGGTTCCGGCAGACCCTTGACTCTTCACTGATGTGCGTTCCAAATTGATAATTTCTTCGAATTCAAACTTAGAATTCACTGAAGCATTTTTGATGACTTTGTTAATCAAATCATCTTGGGCACATAAAGTCATCGAACAAAAGATTCCGATGGCGATAAAACAATTCTTAATCATGAGTTCATTTTTTTTAGGAGCGTAAATGTATTAAAATCCTACAAACTTGCAACTAATTAATTAAAAATTAAGTCATTAAAAATTAACGTGTGAAAACAAGTTTGTTTCCCTTTGATAAATTATCGTCAAAACGATAACCCTCAGAATCAAATCCTTTAAGGTCTTCAAGTGTTTCTGCGTTGGTGTCAATAATATAACGAACCATCAAACCTCTCGCCTTCTTCGCAAAAAAGCTAATCATTTTCAGTTTTCCATCTTTGTAATCTTTAAATTCTGGAGTAATGACTGGAACTTTTAATATTTTAGTATCAATAACTGAAAAATATTCATTGCTCGCGAGATTAATCAAAAGTTCTCCTTTCTTAAGTTCCTTATCTAAGGCTTTGGTCAACTTCACTTTCCAAAAATCATAAAGGTTTTTAGAATCCCCAATAGAAATCGCTGTTCCCATTTCCAGGCGATACGCTTGCATCAAATCGAGTGGTCTCAAAATACCGTACAAGCCCGAAAGAATGCGCAATCGTTCTTGAAGTATCGGCAACTTTTCAAGCGGAAGAGTTTTGACATCCAAACCAACATAAACATCGCCTGAAAAAGCAAAAACGGCAGGTCTAGCATTTTCTGGAGTAAAAGGGGTTTTCCATGCCTTATTTCGTTGCCAATTGAGCTCGGCAAGTTTGTCTGAAATAGACATCAATTGCATCAATTCGGCAGGAGATTTTTTCTTGATTACTCCATTTATCGTTTTGCTTTCTTTCAAAAAATTTGATTGGCTAGGAGTGAGAACTGGAATAGAAGTTTCAAAATCTAACGATTTTGCTGGTGAAATAATCATCTTCATAGGGCACTTTTAATTTTTGTAATTATCGTTTTCAAAAATACAAATAGAAATCATACATAATTCGTAGCCACTACAAGTTTATTTTTCGTAACTTTAATCAATAGTTTATAGCCAATATGATAAATCAAGCCTTAATAAATAGTACGTCTGATTTGATGTGGAGCATCAATAAGGAATACAAGCTCATTGCCTTAAATGATGCTTTTAGAAAAAGCATGAAGTTTTATAGCGACATCGATTTTAACATTAACGATTTTATTCTCATCAAAGGACTTTTCGAAGACAATCACATAAGTGAATGGAAGAAATGGTATGATCAAGCTTTTAACGGTGAGAATGTATGTGAAGAAATCATAAGTCCAAAGTCGCATTTACATGAAGCGCAATGGTTTGAAATTAGCATTCATCCGATGCTCGAAAACGGCGTAATTGTAGGAGCAGCCTGCTTCGGCAAGAACATCACCAAACAAAAGAGCGCGATTGATTTACTGGCTGAAAACGAAAAACGGTACCGCGGAATATTAAATAACCTGGAAGCTGGCGTCGTTATTCACAATCCAGACACATCGATTCAAATTAGCAATGCAAAAGCGTCGGAATTACTGGGTTTGAGTGAAGATCAAATGAAAGGAAAATTAGCCATCGACCCACAGTGGAAGTTTATATACGAAGATGGCAGTTCGGTCCCAATAGAGCATTATCCTGTTAATGAAATCAGCACGACCAAAAAACCTTTCAATAACATTATCATAGGCGTCAATCGACCAGCAACAAATGACATCATTTGGCTTTCCGTAAATGGATTTCCACGCCTCAATATAGAGGGAGAAATCATAGAAATCATTATCACTTTTATTGATGTTACCAAAAGAAAAGAGATTGAAATTGATTTGATCAAAGCAAAAATACAAGCGGAATCTGCAAGTCAAGCGAAGTCTGAATTTCTGGCAAATATGAGTCATGAAATTAGAACGCCATTAAACGGAATTATCGGATTTACGCAATTGCTACTGAAAACAAATTTAGATGCAAACCAAGGCGAATATATGTCGACCATACAAGAATCGGCCAATTCGTTAATGGAAATTATTAATGATATTTTGGACTTCTCAAAAATTGAAGCGGGAAAACTCGATTTAAATACCGAAGAGGTCAACATTATCAAACTTTGCCATCAAGTAATTGAACTATTCAAGCAACAAGCGCGTCAAAAAAACATATCATTAGATTTATCTATTGATCCCGACGTACCTGTTTTTATTTTTATCGATGCCATTAGATTGAAACAAATTCTTGTAAATCTTATAAGCAATGCCTTGAAATTTACTTCGTTTGGACAAATTCATTTAGACATTCATTGTATTTCTTCGGTCAAAGGAACAGCAGTGCTACAATTTTCGGTAAAAGATACCGGCGTGGGAATTAAAGATTATAATCAAGAAAAAATATTCCAATCTTTTGTTCAGGAAGACAATACCACAACTAGGAAATATGGCGGAACCGGATTGGGATTGGCTATTTCAAATAAACTGTTGGGACTTATGAATAGCCGCATGCAGCTCATTAGTAAATTTGGAGAAGGAAGTAACTTCTATTTCGAAATTGAAGTGCTTACTTCTGAAAAAACAAAAGAGGAAATTCTGGCTATTTCAGACGAGAGTTTACTCCCTCATTCTTTTAGCGGAAGTTTTAATCAATCTTTAGAAATACTCATAGTAGAAGACAATGCAATCAACATGTTTCTAGCGACGACAATTATTCACAAGATGATTCCGAATGCGAACATATTTAAGGCTTCTGATGGAGAGGAAGCAATCGAAATATTTAAGAATAACTCCTTAGACCTGATCTTAATGGATGTTCAAATGCCAAAGAAAAATGGCTATGAAGCTGCAAAGGAGATTCGTACACTAGAAACCACAAAACGAACACCGATAATAGCCCTCACCGCTGGAATTATGTTGGGTGAAAAAGAAAAATGTATTCAAGCCGGAATGGATGATTATCTTCCTAAACCCATCATGCAAAATGATCTGGAAATTGTTCTGAAAAAATGGATCAAATCCTGATTAGCCTAACCAACCTTCTCGATCTAAACTTCGATATTGTATAGCTTCTGCAATATGACTGGCTTGCACATTTTCAGAACTTTCTAAATCGGCTATCGTTCGAGCAACTTTCAAAATTCGATCGTATGCCCGAGCGGATAAATTCAATCGTTCCATAGCAGTTTTTAATAACTGTAATGACACCTCGTCTAAATCGCAAAACTGCCGAATCAACTTGGTACTCATTTGAGCATTGTAATTTACAGCTTCAATCGTTTCAAATCTTCTCGATTGCAATTCTCTGGCATGCGTAACTCGCTCCCGAATGGCTGCACTACTCTCTGATTTTCGTGAATCGGATAATTTCTCAAAAGGAACTGGCGTAACTTCAATGTGAATGTCTATTCGATCTAACAATGGTCCGGAAATCTTGCTCAAATAGCGCTGCATTTCATTCGGAGAGGAAGTTGACGGAACATTTGGGTCAGTAAAGAAACCACTCGGACTCGGATTCATGCTCGCCACTAACATAAAAGACGATGGATAAGTAACGGTAAATTTCGCTCTTGAAATAGTGACTTCACGATCTTCCAAAGGTTGACGCATCACTTCTAAAACTTCTCGCTTAAACTCGGGTAATTCATCTAAAAACAGTACACCATTATGCGCCATTGATATTTCGCCCGGTTGCGGATAACTCCCGCCGCCTACTAAAGCAACATTGGAAATCGTGTGATGTGGACTCCGAAATGGGCGCTGATTCATCAATCCGACTTCTTTTAGTTTTCCAGCCACACTATGAATTTTGGTAGTTTCTAACGATTCGCGCATCGTCATAGGAGGAAGAATACTGGGCAATCGTTTGGCCAACATGGTTTTACCTGAACCTGGTGGCCCGATTAGAATAATGTTATGACCTCCAGCGGCGGCGATCTCCATGCAGCGTTTGATACTTTCTTGTCCTTTGACATCGCTAAAATCATGCTCTGGAAACTCCAACGCTTGATATAACTCTTCTTGCCTATTGATTCTTGTCGGCTGTAGACCTCCTTTGTCTTCAAAAAAATCAATGACCTCTTGCACGTTTTCAACGCCATAAACATCCAAACCATCAACAATCGCGGCTTCTTTGACATTTTGTTTTGGAAGAAAAAAACCTCTAAATCCTTCCTCTTTTGCTTTAATGGCAATTGGTAACGCTCCGCGAATTGGTTGCAAACTACCATCGAGTGAGAGTTCACCCATAATAATATAATTTGCACATGCTTCCGCTTGAATTTGACCAGAAGCGACGAGTATTCCGATAGCCAAAGTCAAATCATAGGCTGAACCTTCTTTTCGCAGATCGGCAGGCGCCATGTTGATGGTGATTTTCTTACCCGGTAAGGCATATCCGTTATTTTTGAGTGCAGCAGCAATACGGTAACTGCTTTCTTTGATTGCATTATCAGGTAATCCGACCAAATGGTATCCGATTCCTTTATCAATATTGACTTCAATGGTGATGGTCGTAGCTTCGACCCCAAAAACGGCGCTTCCAAATACTTTTACTAACATGGCGTATACTTTATATGACGTTAAAAATAATAAAAATTTGGTTTTCAATCACCAAATAGAATTAATTTTGCCACCTCAATTCAAACAAATCATAAAATGGGAATATTTAATGCGATTTTAGGAAATGCGTCCGAAGTAAATTTAGAAAATGTAGCAAAGGAATTCGAACCCATCTTAATTGACGGCGAAAACATCGAGAAAGCATTTAAAATGGTGAAAGACATGTTTATCTTCACCAATAAGCGATTGATTTTAGTAGAGAAACAACTGGTCGGTTCGAAAGTAGATTACTTGTCAATTCCGTACGCAAACGTGATTAAGTTTTCGAAAGAAAGTGCTGGAATTTTAGATCTTGATGCTGAACTAAAAATCTGGGTGAAAGACGAAGCTGCTCCAATTTCAAAACAGTTTGGAAAAGGCGGTAATAATATCAATGAAGTCTATCAAATACTTAGCAAACACATTTTAAAGTAAAAAGTAAAATCCCAAGCAATAGTTTGGGATTTTTTTAGAAGCTAAATCTCACGAAAATGTTAGGCATAAAACCTAGAGAGGAATAATCTTGGACTTTAAAACTAGTACTAACAATATCGGCTAAAGAAGAATATCGACGTTCGTATTCTCTACTAATAACAGCTTTCCTATTGTATAGATTGTAAATGGATACACCTACTTTTCCAGACCAAGACTTATTATCATGAAAAAGATACGTGCCGGAAATGTCCGCTCTGTGATAAGAAGGTAATTCTTCGGTATTGAATGATACAATCTGATTGGCATTATTCAACAAACTATAAGGTTTTCCTGTGCGCCAAAACCAACCAATCGCCGCAGTATAGCGGTTCCATTTCTTATAAAACGAGACACTAAAAGCATGGCGAATATTGGCATTCGTATCAAAATAATTGTTGTCATTGATTGCGTCAAATCTGTTTTGAGAATCCTGAAAGGTATAAGTCATCCACGTACGCCATGTCGCACTACTTTTTTGTACTAGTATATCTGCACCTCTTGTAAATCCGTCGCCTCGGTGCAGCAGCCCGTCTGTAGGATTTAAAAATCCAAAAGTTAGAGAGGTAATTCCACGGATTGTTTTGTAGTATACATCAACATCAAATAACCATGATTGCTTTTTGTAGACCAACCCAGCCGTAAATTGCTGCGCTTTTTGAATAGGATACTGCGAGTTATCAGACAATATCCAAACATAATTTTCTAAGCTTAAGTCATTGGTTACGCTTTCACGAAATTGACTCAAAATCTGGTTCTTCTTTTCGAAAGAAAATTGCGCCGTAAGATCTTTAAATAGCTTCTTTTGAATTAGTAATCTGGGCTCAACTAAAGTAGAATTCAACTTAGCAATCGAATTATAACGGATGCCTCCAACCAATTTCCACGAAGCCAAATCAACGCTCAAATTCGCAAAACCAACATTAGAAATTAGAAACAATTGCTTTTGATTTAGGTCGATTTCCAAATCTTGGTTCTTGCTAGTAAACGAATGCGAAATATCATTTCCTTGTAATTGATATCCAAAATCGAGTCTGAAAATTTCGCTTGGCTTCCACTCAAAATCGCAACTAATCCCAGAATCTGTAATTCGATTTCGTTTTTGAAAAAGCTCAAATGTCGTATCCGATTTCACTTCATTTTTATCATAAGCAAATTGGTACGCGGAATAGTGAATCAAAATGGATTGTTTGAATTTTGTACTGTACTTTTGGCTCCAATTCAAACTATATCCGTTATTGGTTATTTCCATTTTTTGATTTCTCTCTTTTTGATCCGACGTTGAAGAAGTAAAATCTAAATTATTATCGATCCATATCCCAGAAACAGAAATCTCGCTATTTGCGATGAGATTGAAGTTGAGTTTTGCGGCATAATCTTCAAAACCGAACTGATTAGAATCATTAAAGTTATCCAAGTTTGTGTTTTGAAACACTTTATCTGTCAAAGCATTAAATGTAGGTGTTTGAAATAATTCGGTATAAGATTTCCTTGCTGACAATTGCAATCCAATCCTGTCTTTTAGCAAAGGAGTTTGAAGAAAAAGATCAGCGTTTAGTCCGTTAATACCTGCATTCACGTGCGTTTTCGAAGCAATTGAATCGGTTGATTGTATTTCGATAACACTTGCCACTCGTTCACCAAATTTTGGATGTGTCGCTTTGTTTTGATACCGCACTTTCTGCACCACATTAGGGTTAAATCCGGAAATCATACCAAATAAATGCCCAGGGTGATAAATACGAACACCATCCCATAAAATCAGATTTTGATCCGCCGTTCCTCCGCGAATATTGAGTCCCGTCGCTGTTTCATTTGGGCTTTTAACTCCGGGAAGCTGTTGCAGAGAGAGTAAAATATCGGCATCGGTAACACCAGGAAGCATCATTACCTTTTGCGGGTCAATAAGAATACTTTGGTTGACTTTATTAATACCTTTCGACATAAATCCTTCAACCAAAATCTCTTTCAATTGCTCCGTTTTTACTCGTTCTTCATCTTCTTTGATAATGGAAAAGTACCTTTTGTCAATTTTGATAATTTTAAGTGACGTTTGATTTTCGATTGCTAAATTGACTTCGTCTAACGAATATTCTCGAGGCTCCAGCGTAATTTTTATAGGAGCAACAATGCTATCAACATAGGAATATTTGACGGCATACTTAACTTCTACGTCGCTAATTACTTTACGCACAGCTGTGGTTTTATACTCAAAAAAATGCTTCTCCATCTTCTGAGACCATGTAAATGGAATGATGGCAATAAAAATTAAGATGACGAAATACGACCTCATTTGAAAATGAGGATTTTTCTAGAACCAGATTTTGTATAGTTTAGGTGCAGTGGAATACAAATAGCTTTTAGCGCCACATCGATATCTTTATGTGTAAAACTACCGGTAATCACAGTTTGAGCGGCCGACTTTGGGTAATCAATTTGATAATCATAGTGCTGTTCTAACAAATCGATTACATTCTCAAGCGGCAATTGTCTAAACGATGATTCGCCCGAGAGCCAAAGTGGTTTTTGTTCATCTTCGATCACCCAACGTTCTAACTTATTTCCGTAAAATCGAATGGCTTGTCCCTTGGTAATAATCTCTCGTGCATTCGATTTACAGACTGCTACTTTACCTTCAAAGCATACAACTTCGAAGAAATCTGGTCGTGCAATTACATTAAACTTTGTGCCCAATACGGTCACCTCGCCTTCTTCGGTATCTACGACAAACGAGTTGCCTTTTTCCACTTCAAAGAAAGCCTCTCCTTGTAATTTTAAGGTACGACGAAACTTAAAAAGATTGGGATATGAAATTTTGGATTTTGAACTCAAACTAACTTTGGAATAATCTGCAAGTTTTATAGCGTTCGTTGCTCCGCACGAAGTACTGATTTCATTAGAAAACGCAAAAAATTGATACATCCCAAAAAACAAGAGGAGTACCGCTGCTGCGGCGAGACTTCGATAAAGAACAAATACTTTCCTTGTCTTTAACTCCTTTTTTGAATTGATTTTGCGTTGAATAGCTTCAAAATTGGCTTCCAAATTTGGTGGTGCGACTTCTAAAAAATTTGTTGTTAATCTTAGTTTTTGGTATCCGATAAAATCTCTTTCGGAAACTAAATTACGTAATTGACTATCCGTAATCTTGCCGGCAATCCAATCAGCCAAAAATGATTTATTCTCGTTGTTCATTTTCATAACTTCATTTGTATTTCTTACACATTCTTGATCACTTTTCTTAATGACAATAGCGCCAAATGCATCCTTTTTTCTACCGCTTTTACGGATAAATCTAATAAATCCGCAATCTCAGTATAGGAATGATTATCGAACCTATTCATCAGGAACACTGTTCTTTGTTTTTCTGGCAAGTCATTGATAGCTTTCTCTAATTGCACTTTGAGTTCTGCTTCGAGCAAGATAAATTCTGGTGACTCTTGGTGAATTCCTGTTGGTTTCGACTTCAGTTCAAAATTAGAAACTACTTTATCGTGCTTTATGGCATTGAGCGACAAACGAATAGCTGTCGTAAACAAGAAACTTTTTGCTTGTTCAGGTTTCAATTTTCCACAATTTTCCCAAAGAATTACAAAAGCGTTTTGTGCAGTGTCTTCTGCTCGTTCTACATCCTTAAATCTATACACCAAAAAATTTCGCAATGTTTTGAAATGCGATTCGAAAATCGATCTAAAAGTAGCATCTGAACACAAATATTTATTTTGGTCTTCGTTCATTTATTGGCGTTTAACATAAATGTAAGACCACATGCTCATTTTATAGAACATGTGGTTTTACTTAACATAACACAATCTTTAACTATTCTTTTTCATAATTACGGACAATTCGCATTGATGATTGCGGCTTCAAAAGCGGCCTGGTTAGCATAAGTAAATGTTGCTGTTTGTAATCCCCATGACACTGCAATTGGATAATTCATAACAGGCATCGTCTGCGTTTGTGGGTTGTAATATTGTACTAACTCGGAATCTGAGTTAACGGTAACCAGCGCCCCTTGATACTGCACCGTTACTGGATAAAAAATATGGAAACAAGTTCCTAGAGAATTCATAAAATTAATTTGTTGCGTTGTTCCACAAGTAACAAGTTGACTCGGTGAATACCCTGCACATTGCGCAAGACAAGCGTTATCAAACTGAATAGTAGTTCCAGGTATACAAACCGGATTTACGTCTGTTGGACAATTACATGGAGTGCAACTTGGTTCGGTAAACGCTAGATACTGCGCACAAAACTCATTGTTTTCTGCAATTTTTACAGATACTGCATTCAAATTGGGCGCTCCTAATACAGAGGTTGGATAATTATTTACCGTAATTGGTAATGAAGATAAAGGATATATTCCAATTAAGACATTGCCACTACTATACACTTCAAAATTCGTTGCTGTTGTATTCCCATAATCAAAATCAATTGTAACTGGATAGTCAAAATTTGCATTGCAAACTCCTGGAATAGCAGTCAAATTTGAAATGGTGCATTCGGTAGTAGGTGTACACGGAACCAAATCATTTTGAGAATAACCAGCACACATTGCGTAACACATATTTCCAAACTCCATTATTCCATTAGGCGTTTGAACACAAACGGGCATATATTCTTGTGTACAAACACAGTCGCTACTACAGTTTGCCGCCATTTGATAAAACTCATAAAGCGAATTAATGACCACAGTCTGATTTTGGTAAATTACTGATATTGGAAACACTATACTAATTTCTCCGTCAAAGCCAGGAGCGTCGCCAAAAATCATCAAATCTTCCTCAGAATTCATGACAATCGTTTGACCATTATAGGCTAAAGTGATAGGAAATACAAGGTCAAAACAGTAGGTATTATGTATTTCGTCATAAAGATTATTAAAACCGCAATTGTTAATTAATGCTATAAATTCACTTTCTGAATTGATGGTTTGCGAATTGCCATTTTGAACAATCTGGAAAGGAAAAACGATTCCATCCAAAAACAAATTAGGCGACTCACTATAGATAATTTGCCACAATCCTTCTGAATTCGCAGCGGTTACAGCAGTTCCGTTGTTATAAGATAAGACGAGAGGATATACAAATTCGAAGCAAAAAGGGTTTACAGGCGTTGATTGGTTTGCTTTTGTACCCTTATTTGATGGTCGATCTCCTGGTGGATTGGCTTTTAGTAATTCGAAAATAGTGGTTCTCAAAGCAACACTTTTTTGAGCAGCCGGTGAATTGTTTTCTATCGGCGAAGAATCCGAACAGGACGATAAACTAAAGGAACAAGCCGCCAACAACAAGCAAAATAATTTTATAGTTTTCATAGTAATTTGATTTTAGATTCAAAGCTAAGACAACCTAAAATTACAACACCCTACTCTATAAATCAAAAAAAATAAAAAATCCCAACCTTTCGATTGGGATGCTACTATTATTTGTAGTTTGCTATTCCTGTTTTGAGCCACTTTTCATACAGCGCAACATCGGGATCATAACTCGTGGTTGGTGTTTCTATATTCAATGAATTTCCCTTTAAATCAGTTAAAACATATAATGGCTGTGTATTGGTCTTGTACTTTGTAATCATAAAATCAGTCCATTTATCACCAATCGTTTCGATGGATTCTCCTGTACTTTTTGAAACAAACTGTTCGTTTTTTGGCAAATCTCGTTTGTCATCTACAAACAAAGAAATGACGACCACTTCATTTTTAAGAATCGATTTTATCTTTTCTTCCGACCAAACATTGTTTTCCATTTTCCTGCAATTCACGCAAGCAAAACCTGTAAAGTCAAGCATTATTGGCTTATTTACGGATTTCGCATACGCCAAACCTTTGTCGTAATCGTCGAAAACTGTGATGCCGTGTGGCCCTGATTTAGCGCCAGTAGGAAGCATAACTGTTGTGTTATTGGTCTCAGAATTTCCTACACCAAAAGGGCTTTCACTATATTCAACTGGCGGTGGAAAAGCATTGATTAATTTCAAAGGTGCGCCCCAAAGTCCTGGAATCATGTAAATCGTAAAAGTCAAAACCGTCAGTCCCATAAACAATCTTCCCACCGAAATATGTGGCAATGGACTATCATGTGGCATCGTAATTTTTCCAAACAAATAAAACGCTAAAGTTCCAAATATAGCAATCCAAATGGCTAAGAAAACTTCTCTTTCTAAAAAGTGTAGTTGCAATACTAAGTCCGCATTCGATAAAAATTTGAACGCCAATGCTAGTTCTAAAAATCCTAAAAACACTTTCACTGTATTCAACCAACCGCCTGATTTTGGTAAGGAATGTAACCAACTTGGAAACATAGCAAACAACATAAAGGGCAACGCTAATGCTGAGGAAAATCCAAGCATCCCAACAATTGGAGCAATGCCGCCTTTTGATGCAGATTCTACAAGCAAAGTCCCCACAATCGGACCTGTACATGAAAAGGAAACAATAGCCAAAGCCAAAGCCATAAATAAAATACCAACGATTCCGCCTTTATCCGCTTGTCGATCGACTTTATTGGCCCATGAATTTGGCAGCATAATTTCGAAAGCGCCCAAGAAAGATGCCGCAAAAACAATCAATAAAAGGAAGAAAATAATATTAAACCAAACGTTAGTCGATAAAGCATTTAAGGCATCCGCACCGAAAATTCCAGTGACCAACAACCCCAAAACAACGTAAATGGCAATGATTGAAATCCCGTAGATTACCGCGTTTCGTTTTCCTTGAGCCGGCGTTTTGCTTTGCTTGGTAAAAAAGCTCACAGTCATCGGAATCATCGGAAACACGCATGGTGTCAACAAGGCTGCAAAACCGCCAAGAAAAGCTAAGAAAAATATCTTCCACAGTCCTTTTTTATGTTCTTCTTTTGGTTTGCTAACAACGGTTTTTTCTGCTTTAAGCTTAATGGATGACACACTTTTTTCTGGACCTGGAGCTACAGAATCTACTTTAACAGTGTCCAAAATGGGCGCAATTTCTGCCTCTTCTTGTGCTGGAATAGCGAACGTAAACTTCTTTTCTAAATTAATACAAACATCTTTACAAGCTTGATAATTTAATGTTGCCTCAATTGATTTGAGTTTTGTGTTACTAACGGACACTTCTTGCACAAGATGGGCTTTATTCACAAAATAAGTTTCATTCACGCGAAAAACATCATTAAAAGTCGTTTTCGTTTTGCTTTCTTTGGCTTTCCCAATCAATTTGAAGTTACCCGATTGGTTCTTAAAGACGATTTCTATTGGCAAAGCGCCACCATCAGCAGTAAACTGTGAGTACATATGCCATTCTTTCTCAATGACGGCATCAAAATGCAACAAATAGTTTTGATTTGACTTTTTCTCTATCGAACTCTTCCACTTTACTGGATCCAAAATTTGGGCTTTCACAGTTGTAATTAGCAAAAAAGCGGTAAGTAAAAACAATATTTTTCTCATTGATTTGCAGAAATGTTTATAATATTTTTTGTTGAATCTTCAATTTTAAATCGTTCATCTGCCCGAATTCCAATCACCCAAACAATCTGATGATTCGAGCAAAGGAGCCAAACAGCTTCTTTTTCAAATAAAGATAACTTTCCGTCTTTAAATAATTTACTGACCTT
This sequence comes from Flavobacteriaceae bacterium, assembly GCA_947456815.1. Lineage (GTDB taxonomy): Bacteria > Bacteroidota > Bacteroidia > Flavobacteriales > Flavobacteriaceae > Flavobacterium. The sequence goes on along the minus strand of CANGTL010000005.1, from coordinate 41,772 downwards.
TTTGGTTTGTCCATTCATTCCAAAAGGTTGAAAAAAATCACCCTCTCGCCATTTTCTAATTTGCAACGGAAAAACCAACTTATCTTCATCGACAAAGATACTTGAATTTGAAGCAGTTGAAATGTCAGGTACTTTACAAAGCGTCATATTTAAGGGAATCTTAACTTCTAATTGCCCTTTTTCTATGTAGAAATTGCCTTCAAATTGTTCGGTATTTGGACTCAAGATCAAAGTACTTCGATCTTTCAACAACCGAAATGCGCTGGAGAAAACTTGTTTCCCCGGTTGACTTTCAGCCAAATCATGAATGGCAGTCCAATCAGAGAATCCATAATCCTTTAACCAATGATACAAATAGGAATAATAATTTGGTAGCTGTTGCAACTTCTGTAAATCAAAATGAATTTCATCATTAATTTCCCGCGCTACTTGCTGATATACTAGCGTCGATGCATCTTCAACCATTTGCTGAGCTTCCTGCAAATAAGACTGCGTTTTCTGAAAGGAAGACAAAAATTCTGGATTGATCTCTTTTAAAATCGGAACCAATTCATGTCGTATCTTATTGCGTAAATATTTCGTCGTTGCATTACTACTGTCTTCTCTCCACAGCACTTCATTTTTCTTTGCATAGTCGTGAATTTCATCGCGAGAGAAATTCAATAGCGGTCGCACCACTTTATCGTTTACGGATGGAATGCCCGACAATCCTTCGATTCCGGTGCCACGCGTCAAATTGATGAGGAAGGTTTCCAAGTTATCATCCGCGTGATGTGCTGTGATTATGTAATCGTACTTTTCGTCTTCCAGAAGTTCATAAAACCAATTATAGCGCAACTCTCGAGCCGCCATTTGAATCGAGATTTGATAATCCTCAGCAAATGCATTGGTATCAAAAATTGTAGAATAACATGGGATACTGTTTCGTTCTGCATAGTCTTGCACAAACTTTTGATCTTCAAAACTTTCTAGTCCACGCAATTGAAAATTACAATGTGCAACAGCGATAGGAAACTTAATTTGCTGAAAAAGATGTAACAATACCATACTGTCAAGGCCTCCGCTTATGGCAAGTAGCAACTTCTTTCCAGTCAAAAAAGGAAAGTTGAAGTTCAGATGATTTTGGAGTTTTTCGAGCATAGTCAAAAGTAACCAATTGAATTGAATTATTGCAACACTTCAAACATTGCCTTCGCCTTAAGCATGCATTCCTCGTACTCCTTTTCCGGCGCTGACAAAGATGTAATGGCGCTACCAACCGAAAAAGAAACATATTTCTTCTCTTGATTGTATAGAATACTTCGGATTACCACATTAAAATCAAAATCGCCTTTCGGAGAAAAATAGCCAACGGCTCCGCTATACAATCCGCGTTTGGATTCTTCTATATTTTCAATGATTTTCATTGCAGAAATTTTTGGCGCTCCAGTCATGCTGCCCATTGGGAATGTCGTTCGAAGGACATCAATTGCTGTATAATCTGAACATAAAGTTGATGTTATGGTAGAAATCATTTGATGCACTTGTCGAAAAGAGTAAATGCCACACAATTCGGTCACTTCTACCGAACCTTTCTGCGCGGTTCGAGACAGATCATTTCGAACGAGGTCAGTAATCATGATATTTTCCGCACGCTCTTTTGGGTCCTGTTGCAAGTTGGTTTTCGAATTCTCATCCTCATCTGCTTGAGCAAAACGCTTTGAAGTTCCTTTGATGGGCTGTGAAATAATTTGATTTCCCGTTTTTCGTAAATAACGCTCTGGCGATGCAGATAATAAAAAGTGTTCCTTATTCTTGAAAAAAACCGCCAATGGTGGCTCTGAAATTTGGTTGAGTTTGAGAAACTTTTCTAACGGGTTAATGACTGTATTTTCAGCATAAAATTCCATACAAAAATTCACTTCATAAATATCGCCGTGATGAATGTTCTGCAATAATGTATCTACTTTCTTGAGATATTCATCTTTCGCAATTCTTTGATTGATGCAGATGGGTTGTTCGTTGTCGGTTGTAGGTTGTAGGTTGCCAGTTGCACTTTGAATGCTAGAAAAATCGTCTTCAAATTCATCCTCACACATCGCAAGATATTGAATTTCAAGATCATTTCCTTTCAAAAAAAATAACTTTTTAGGTTGGAAGAAATACAAATCTGGAAATTCTAATCCATCATGATTGGCAGAATACAAAACCTCAACATCATTTTTGAGATCATAAGATAAATAGCCAAACAACCAATCTTGCGTAGTTTGTTGGTATTGCTTGATATCTTCGAAAGCATTAAAGTAATCCGTTTTGAGTGAAGTAAAAGCATCAACCGCCAGTACACAATCATATTGAGAATAGCGGTCATTGTGATCATTACTATCCAAATAAGCGACTTCTCGAAACGATTGCGACCAAGTTAAAAGTTGTTGCTTGAATAGTTTTGGATTGGTAATATATTTTGAAACGTGTGTTCTCAAAAGCTGTTATTTGAATTTTCAAAACTACGACAAAAAAAACAAAAAATCTTGGCACGCTTTTTATTGCAACCGAAATACTTCAACAAATAAAATGATGATTTCTATGAAATGAAAATTACCTATTTGGTTTAGCGCAAAACCTCAATTCTAGTAGTGTTCTTTTTATTCATTTTTAAAAAATCATTTTATGCAAACAATTTCCAAATTAGGTTTAATTTCCTTGTCGGCAGCAATCATCTTCTTTTCCTGCAAGCAGGGAGAATCGACTGCAGAAGAATCTGCTTCAAATGAAGCAACGAAGTCAATGTCGTCCCCTAGCCAAACTAGTCCACAAAACACGCTCCCCGAAAGAAAATTTATTCGGACAGCGGATCTCAAATTTAAAGTCAAAAACGTAGAAAAAGCAACCAATGCCATTGAAAAAGCAACGTCCAACGTTGACGGATTTGTTTCTCAAACTAACTTGCAAAGCACTGTTTTAGAACGAATAGAAACTAAAATAAGTCAAGACAGTCTTCTGGAAACCACCAAATACGCGGTTGAAAATAATCTAACTATTCGCATCCCGAATGCTAAATTAGACACCGTCATTTCCGTGATTTCAAAACAAATTGACTTCCTAGATTTTAGAGTGATAAAGGCAGACGATGTATCTATTCAGCTTTTGTCCAATCAACTGGCACAAAATAGGAGTTTAAAAAAGGAAAAAAGATTGGAGAAAGCAATTGATACCAAAGGCACGAAACTCAACACAATTATAGATGCAGAAGACAAATTGGGAGATCAAGTTGAACAAAACGACGCAAAGAAAATAGAAAATCTATCGCTAGAAGATCAAGTGAACTTTAACACCTTAACCATTCAAATTTATCAAAGAGATACAATTAAACAAGAATTGGTTCCGAATGAAAAAAGCAAAAATGCCTATCGACCTGCTTTATGGATTGAAATCAAAGATGCTTTTATTTCGGGTTGGTATTTCATCGAGTCGATCCTGACATTCTTGATTCAACTTTGGAGCATTATTCTTCTACTGTTCATTGGATACATCCTCTACAAAAAGCACATTAAAAAACAATCAAAAGTTGAATAACCAACTTGTATCAAAAAAGAAAGCCGCTCATCTGAACGGCTTTCTTTATCTAATTTTCAACACCCATAAGTCATTACTGCCTTTATTTTGTGTGACATCAAAATCATTACTTTGTGACTCTCCTACTAGGACCAATTCCTTGTTTGAAGTTTGGTAAAAATCAGTGGCGATATCTATTTTTGAACCTCCGAATGTTTTTTGCCAAAACATTGGTGAGTTGGCTTTGTTGTCAATTTCAAAAAGCCAATAGTCGTTTTCGCCTTTGTTTGAATTGTCGCCCAAATTTCCTCGTGTATTTCCGACTACGACAAAATTGCCATTATCTATTTTTTTGATCGTAGAAGCCACATCGAATTCTGCCCCGCCAAACGTTTTATTCCAAATCAAATGTCCATGATCACTGATGTGGATGACCCAGGCATCAAAATTACCAAGAGGTTTAGAAACATCACCGTCAGTACTATTCGTGCGGCCGGCAATCAAATAGGAGTTGTTTCCTGTTTTGCAAATACTAAAAGCTTGGTCGATGCCACTGCCACCGTAATTTTCTTTCCAATGCAATTTCCCGTTCGCATCTAATTTAATTACCCAAAAATCATAACTCCCTTTGTTATGCATCACGTCAAAATTAGTGCTTTCTGAAGAGCCAACTAAGAGTAATCCACCGTCATTAGCTTCAACAATATCGTTTATTCTATCGTTTTGGGTTCCACCAAAATAGCGATACCATTTAAAATTTCCATTCGAATCTAGCTTGATGCCTAAATATTCTCCTACCCCATGCATCGGAGCGGCTGCTCTCATGGAGTGACCTTCACCATTATTCCCAGTTTGACCAGTGCCTTCAATTCCAGCAAAATCTGCAAATCCAGCTACAAAGTAGCCTCCATCCTTGGTTTGAATAATCTTATGAGCATGATCGTGACTTGTAAAACCGTAATTCTTACTCCATATTATTGCTCCTTCGCCTGTAATCTTTAATATAAAAAAGTCGTGAAGTCCAATATTTCCCGGTACATCTCCGTCATTGCTTCCACTATATCCTGAGATAATATAATTTCCATCGTTTGTTGAAGTTATCGAAGTTCCATAATCGTTTTCAGAACCTCCTATGGTCTTACTCCACAACATTTTTCCGTTGCTATCGAGTTTGGTCAACCAAATATCATTTTGATTATGATTCTTGATAATATCGCCATCATTACTTGTCGTGTAACCCAACACCAGCATACCTCCATCGGGCGTATTGACCACGCTGCCAATTTTTTCTTCAAGCGATCCACCATAAGTTTTGGTGTACACAATCTCGCGCTTCAAATCGATTGAAGTACTTTCTGAAGTATCGTTATCGCAACTCAGAATAAACAAAAGGCCAATAAGAAAGCTAACTTTTTTCATTATCGTACAAGTAACTTCTTCGTAAAATCGTTGTTAATCTTTACAAAATACAATCCTTTTTGCACGTCTGAAACATCATAACTTTCTGATTTATTGAAAGCTTTCACCGCTTTCCCTAATAAATCGTATAAAATGACAGATTCGACTGCGATCCCTGAATTAACTTTGAAGTAATTAGAAGCTGGATTTGGGTATATTTTATAGTCATCTGCAATAAAGGTCTCACTTGCTAGGAGCGCATTTTTTCTTACAATGAAAAGTCCGCTATCAATATCACTAATGATAATGGTTCCGCTAGGAAAAAATGGGTAATTGTTCCATGCACCATTAAACTGTGCCGAATCATCATCTGGAAAAGTGTCGAAAAATCCTTTCTCAGTCATCGTGTTCGTACTTTCAATTGATGCCGTGTTTAGGATTCTTAAGCCAGCAGTATAATTTGCTAAAAAGAACTCGTTTCCACGCACAAAACCATTGTGATCGATTGCTTCGGTTGCACCAGTATACTCGCCTTTTAGAACAGGATTATCTAAATCGGTCATGTCGATAATAATTGACTTCGAGTTGAATCCAAAATCTATTTCATCTAACTCGTCGCCCAAAATCCAATACTTCTTATCTGATGTTAACCAACCTTGGTGCGTATAGCCGGTGTTGCTATAGAAAAAAGTTGAAATCGTCGTTGGGTTTTGTTTATCAGTGACATCAACAATCACTACTTTGGTTTCGTTGGCACCAATAAACAACTCTTTTCCTTGGTGATCGGGATCAGGTCCGTCATAAACAATTATTTGCGCATCATGGGTATACTCTTCTACAGCATAACCAAATGAAAAAGTCGGGTTTAACGGATCTTGAAGATCCAGCACATGCGGTCCGCCGTTGAAAGTACTCGTTCCATCACAATACAAAAATCCTGTGGCTGGATTAATAGAAACGGTATGGCAATTTCCAAATCCAGTATATCTATTATCAACAGTAAAAGTCTGCGGAGTCGTCACGTTTCTCAATCTTGTTAAATCAAAAATCTGCAAACCGTGCCCGGATGTTTCACTAACAATGTACGCATGGTTGTTATAAACTGTTAGTTCTCTCCAAATGCTTGAAGAATTATTATTTGCATTCAATTTTCCTAGATAAATTGGCGCACTTGGATTGGTAATATCTACAAAGGCGGTGTGAGTCGAACAACCCATTAAGGCGTATTCTTTGTTGGTTAATGGATCGGTCCAACCCCAACAGCCGCTACCTCTGGTACTATTATTTCCGCCGATTTGAGGAAAATCGAGGTGCGCCATCAAGTCAACATTGTTGCACGGATAAATTCCCGCGAAACCATTGGTACAAGGTGTTTGTGCTTGAGAAAAACTTGCCGCAACTAAAAATCCAAATAATAAAATTCTTTTCATAAGCTTTTTTTGTGGCATTAAACGTGTAACGCCCGATTATCTGTAGCAGCTAATGCGGCTTCTTTGATGGCTTCCGCAAAAGTTGGATGCGCATGACTCATTCTTGAAATATCTTCCGCTGAAGCTCTGAATTCCATTGCGGTAACGGCTTCTGCTATTAAATCTGCACATCGAGCTCCGATCATGTGAACGCCCAATACTTCATCTGTTTTAGCATCAGCAAGTATTTTGACAAACCCATCCAAATCACCACCAGCACGAGCACGTCCTAGAGCTTTGAAAGGAAAACTTCCTGATTTAAAAGCAACGCCAGCTTCTTTGAGTTGCTCTTCTGTTTTTCCGACAGCAGCAACTTCAGGCCAAGTATAAACTACTCCTGGAATTAAATTGTAATCGATATGTGGTTTTTGACACGCAATAATTTCAGCAACCATCGCTCCTTCTTCTTCAGCCTTGTGTGCTAACATCGCACCACGAACAACATCACCAATGGCGTAAATATTTGGGACGTTGGTTTGCAAATGATCGTTGACTTCTACCATTCCTCGGTCTGATATTTTTACGCCAGCTTTGTCTGCGTTTAATCCGTCAGTATATGGACGACGGCCAACAGATACTAACGCATAATCTCCTTCGAGAGAAATCACTTCTCCTTTAGGCGTTTCCGCTTGTACTGTTATCGCCTTTCCTTTACGTTCTACTGATTTTACTTTATGTGACACATAGAACTTCATGCCTTGTTTCTTCAAGACTTTAGTCAGTTCTTTCGAAAGTGAACTGTCCATTCCCGGAATGATCCGATCCATAAATTCAACTACTGATACTTGTGCTCCCAAACGCAAATAAACTTGTCCGAGTTCAATTCCAATCACGCCGCCACCAATAATAACGAGGTGTTTTGGAACTTCTTTTAATTTCAAAGCTTCTGTAGAAGTGATGATTCTTTCTTTGTCTAGTTTGATAAAAGGCAAATTGGATGGTTTTGAACCTGTCGCAATAATGATATTTTTACCCTCGATGGTTTCTGAAGTTCCATCGGCTTTAGCAATGGCAACATGCGTTTTGTCTACAAAAGAACCTAGACCTTCGAAAACCGTGATTTTATTTTTGTCCATTAAGAATTTAACGCCTCCAGATGTTTGATCCACCACCGCTTGTTTGCGCGCGATCATTTTCTCCAAATTGATTTTGACATTGCCAGAAACTTCGATTCCGTGATCTGCAAAATGCTGCAATTCTTCATAATGATGCGAAGAAGCTAACAATGCTTTAGAAGGAATGCATCCAACGTTTAAGCAAGTGCCTCCTAATGTGGAATATTTCTCGATAATGGCGGTTTTGAAACCCAATTGGGCGCAACGAATGGCAGACACATATCCGCCTGGACCTGAACCTATAATGACAACGTCAAATGAACTCATAGAATCTTATGTATTGAAGTGATTTTTAAAATTGATGCACAAATTTAAAGTATTTTGTTGATTGTTCTCAGATAAAAATAACTAAAAAAGATGTCTTGTATTTGATGCACCAAAATTTCGGTAGTGAGTAGTCCAAAATCAGGGGTAACACGTTGCAAAATTAGACAAGAAATACCGTGCTTTTATCAATCATCTTAAGCGGATTTTAAGTCAATTACGAAGGCTATTTGTAGGTTTGAAATTCGCTATTTCGTACCTTTATGGTAGTAATCTTTAAATTTAAATATCATGAAAAATGTATTAAAATTGTTGGTTTTTTTTACTCTAGGAGTACTAAATATGTCCTGTAGTAATTCGTCTGATAATAGTAATTCCAATGATCTAACAGGGAGTCAATCTGCAATGGGTTTAGCTGGTGTAACTGTGTCTTCAAGTTCATCTGAAATTGCCGGCGTAAGTGACTTTTCTGCGGTCGTTACTTCCCTAGAAAATGGAATTTCAAGTTATTCTGCGCAGGCGACGGTTACTAATCCATTAATTAAAAATATGATATCCAATTTCCCTGGAGTAGTCATTAACGGTGATTCCGCTTCAATTAGCGACTTGCAAATCCAACAAACAACAGATGGGATTAAATGCATTACCGGTCCATATGCTGGGGTTTTGGTCAAATATGACGCTTCCGTTGGCGATACTTTTACTACCGCTACATCTGGTAAAGTTCGAAAAGTGGTAAGTAAAACAGGGGTTGATGATTATCCTTATGGTTTTTATTTGATTAAAACCATTCAGGTGGAAACAACAGTAAACGAAGCGAGCAGGGTTAGTGGTATTAGTAAAATTACTTATATCGCAAACCATAGATTTGGGATGGTCGGCGTAAAAGTTGACTTTGAAGATGGCACACAAGCCACCTACCCCATCTATTCAAGTGCACAAAATTAATTGACAGTTAGTCTAATTTGCAATTTTTCAATTGGGTAGTGCGCATTTAGCTCTACCCAATTGATTTTTTAAATTTAATTTCACGGCGATGAAGAATTTTCTTTTACCCCATTATTTTAAAACTATTGGAATTATCTTAGTTCTTGTTGGAATTGTATTTTTAGTTCTCTATCTAAAATTTAATCTCAATTGCACTACTAACGTTTTTGCTGTAATTTCTGTTTTTTTGGAAAACCGATATTTTAGCATTACAAAAACCAATATTATTGATGAAATTATCCTTATCCTTATTATTGTTGGTTTTGGACTCATTGTATTTTCAAAAGAAAAAAACGAAAGAGAACACCTGAATGTTTTGCGAGAAAAAGCGCTTACAAAAGCGTTAATTGCCAATACGCTTTTTATTCTATTTTCCGTATTATTTATCTACGGCGGCGGATTTATTGGCATTATGATTAGTAATTTATTTTCAGTTTTTATCTTCTATCTCATCTATTTTTATCTAAGCATAAAAAGATATCCACACGAACCTGATGAATAAACCAACTAAAACAATTACTAAAAAATTCAATAGTCACTAACTTACAGTTGAAACACCGTTGTATTCTTGACTTCCCCAATCATAAACGTGCTATGTGTGCTGCCGATGTGGTGCAATGTGGTGAGTTTAGTGACCATAAATTCGCGGTATTCTTCCATATCATTGACGCAAATTTTGAGGATGTAATCGTAATCGCCGCTGACGTGAAAACACTCTAAAACCTCATCGAGTTTTACGACTTGACTTTCGAAAGTCGTCAAGAAATCGCGGGAATGTTGCAGGAGTTTGATGTGGCAAAACACCACAAATCCTTTGTTGATTTTGTTGCGGTTGAGCAAAACCACATATTTGTCGATGATGCCTTCGCGCTCGAGTTTCTTGATGCGCTCGTAGACTGCGGTTACGGAAAGATTCAGTTTAAGCGATAATTCTTTCGTTGTTTTTTTACAGTCGGTTTGGAGGAGTGTGAGGAGTTTTTTGTCGATGTTGTCCATGGTGGGTTGTGGGTTGTAAGTTGTAAGTTGTAAGTTATAGGTTGTCTGTTTTGGAAATTGGAATTTGGAATTTGGAATTTGGAATTTAGGATTTAGGATTTAGCTTCGCTCCGTTCGGCTGCGCCTCGGGTGGAATTTGGAATTTAAGATTTTAAATATTCTATAAAATTATTATTTGTTTACTTTTATATGACAAATAAACTAAAATTTTATCATAATATAGTTTTTAAATCTAAATAAAACGCAATATATTGTTTTTATGTTTTATAAATTGTTGCTTTGATAGATAATTATTAATCATAAATCAACAGCCCTAGCCCCGATAGCAGTGGAAATCCTTTTTTGTTTTGGCAAAAGCCCCTCGACTGCGCTCGGGGTGACAAAAACAAAAAAGATTGCAACGAAAAGCGGGAATAGCTCCTAAAAAAAACAATATGAAAGATTTTAATCCAGCAGATCGCATTCAAGACTTGCAATATTTCGGTGAATTTGGAGGCGTAAACCCATCGATATCGGACAGTTCAACCTATACGTTTCTCTCCGCCAAAACCATGTTCGACACGTTTGAAGGCAACGCCGAAGGTTGCTATTTGTACTCGCGTCACTCCTCACCTAGCAATTTGTATTTAGACAAGGCGATGGCAGCCATGGAAGGCACCGAAGCTGCGAATGTTTCGGCATCAGGCATGGGAGCGATTACACCGACGTTGTTGCAATTGTGCGGGAATGGAGATCATGTAGTGTCGAGCAGAACGATTTACGGCGGAACCTACGCGTTTTTGAAAAACTTTACCACACGATTTGGGATTCAAACGACTTTTGTCGACATCACGAAATTAGACGTCGTTGAAGCTGCCATTATGCCCAACACCAAAGTTTTGTATTGTGAAACCGTGAGCAATCCGTTGCTGGAAGTGGCGGACATTGCTAGTTTGGCGAAGATTGCGAAAAAGCATAACATTAAACTAGTTGTTGATAATACGTTCTCGCCTTTATCAGTAGCACCTGCGAAATTAGGCGCTGATATTGTGATTCACAGTTTGACGAAATATATTAACGGCAGTAGCGATACGGTTGGCGGAGTTACTTGTGCGTCGCGGGAATTCATCCATAGTTTGAAAGATGTCAACAACGGCGCGAGCATGCTATTGGGTCCAACGATGGATAGTTTGCGTTCGGCCTCTGTGATGAAAAATTTACGCACTTTGCACATTCGTATGAAACAGCACAGTCATAATGCACAGTATTTGGCGGAGCGTTTTGAAAAAGATGGATTAAAGACTGTTTATCCGGGATTGGCAAGTCACCCGAGTCATGAAGTGTATAAAAACATGATCAATCCCGAATATGGTTTTGGGGGAATGATGACAGTTGATGTGGGAACTTTAGACAAAGCCAACGAATTGATGGAATTGATGCAAGCGCGCAACTTAGGCTATTTGGCGGTGAGTTTGGGATTTTATAAAACTTTATTTAGTGCGCCGGGAACGTCAACGTCGAGTGAGATTCCTTTGGAAGAGCAAGCTGAGATGGGATTGACCGATGGTTTGATTCGCTTCTCGATTGGTTTGGATAATGATATGGAAAGAACGTATTTGGCGATGAAGGAATGTATGTTGGAATTGGGGGTTTTGTAGGGTTGGGTTGTGGGTTGTGGGTTGTTGGTTCTGGGACTTAAATCGTAAATTACATGTCGTAAATTATTTAATATGACAGTCCGCTTCGTGAACCAATTAACAAAAAATCGCACACAGATGACACAGGTTGAGCAAATTTTAATTGTCATCAGATAGATTATCCGTTTTAATCTGTATAAATCTATACAATCCGTGTCCTAATATTTTTTTAGTACAAGTAATCAATAATCAGATTGTTTAAAGTCCGTTGAAGAGAAAATTTCAGCGGATTTTATTTGAATTCTTCTTGAAAACCATCGAATTCAAAGTAAGATGCATTTGTTATGTTTTGATTATTTAACATTGAATGGAAATGAAAAGTTAGATTATTGAAAATTAATAAAGTAACTTTATGGAGCTAAAACTTCTTGTTATGAAAAAACTGTATTTTTCTTTGCTATTTATCTGTATTTCCCTTTTGTCTTTCGGGCAGATTGTGAACATTCCAGATGCGAATTTTAAAAATGCTTTAGTTAACAGTTCTTGCGCGAGTGAAATTCCTTTTGGCACGCCCAATGATGTTGACACTAATAACAATGATGAGATTGAAGTAAGTGAAGCATCTGCTATAGTATATCTTGAAGTTAATGGAAAAAGTATTGCATCACTTGAGGGAATCGCTGCTTTTAGTAATCTTGGCTATTTAAGATGTAGCAGCAACTTATTAACCACGTTAGATATTACGAACTTACCGCTCGGCGGCCTTGAAAGTATTGGAAATCTTAATACTTCGATAATTAGTGGATACATGCCTACATTAGTAACACTGAATTGTTCCTATAGTTCGTTGACGACACTAGATGCCAGCCAGTTTCCGAATCTCGAATATCTGGATTGTAGAAATACACCCCTTACTTCTATTAATTTGAGCGGAATGCAGAGTCTCACAGAATTGTATGCACAATATACCTTATTGACTAGTATAGATTGCAGCCAAACTGCTGTTTTTAGGTTATACTGTAATGACAGCCCTAATTTGACTTCGATTAATGTGAGAAATAATGTCCAATCCGAAAATTGGTGCGAGGAGTGTCTAATCAACTTCGATTTTTCTAATTTGCCAAACCTTTCAACAGTTTGCGTTGATAATGGTGAAGAAAGTGTATTGTATTTTATTCCTCAAACCACTCAAGTATTTGGTGGCGCAAATTGTGATGTTTTGCTGAGCGTAACTTCGAAAACTGTTGAAGAAGCAATGGTTTTGTATCCGAATCCAGTAGCCGATTTTATTACAATTAAAAAAAATAATGAAACCGAAATCCAATCCGTTTCCATCTACAATCCATTAGGTCAATTGGTCAAAACACTTGCAGCCTCTGAATTGGAAGCTTCTTCTTCAATTGATGTAAGTGCTTTAGAAACAGGAACGTATTTTATGGAAATTTCTTCCAATAACGGAAAAACAACTAAGAAGTTTGTAAAACTTTAGAAAAAGTCTTTAGCCACAAATAAACGAATTCCTTATTGTCAAATCGTGCATTGCTGCGCCTGTTCGGTTCGCTCGGGTTGTGGCTAATTATATTTTAGACTTTGCTCCTATTCAACTTGCTATTCTTGATACTATATCCGAAGTAAATCACAAGTCCAATCACCAACCAACAGCCAAACCACATCCAATTGGATACCGCCATTCCGGTCAATAAGTAACAGCACGACACCAATCCCAATAACGGAATGAGCGAGAGGTTTTTTAAGAAAGCCAAAACACACATTACAATACAAAGAATAATAAACAAGACCATCGGGATATTAGTGGCGAAAAAATCATTCGAATACCCAAATGTATTCGGAAAAAAAGTAGGTAAATAATATTGTACTAATCCATAAGCTCCTAGACAAATAACAGGAAAAATATACTTTGCATTGATATACGGTATTCTGAATTTTCCTTTCGTCGCACGCTCTGCCAATTCACTTTCACTTTGAGGTGAAAGCATTAAGACTCCACCACAAACCAATACAAAAGCGAATAAAGTTCCGATACTGGTAAAATCGAGAACGAAATTCTCATCTGTAAAAAAGATGGGAATGCCCACGACCAAACCGGTGACAATTGTAGCAAAACCAGGAGTTTTGTATTTTGGATGAATTTCTGCAAACTTCTTAGGCATCAATCCATCGCGACTCATCGTCATCCAAATTCGCGGTTGTCCCATTTGAAACACCAACAACACGCTAGTCATCGCAACCACGGCGGCTATTGACACGATAAACAACATCCATTTTACGCCTTTCAAAGCGAAAATTTCAGCCAATGGATCGCTAACGCCTAGCAATTCATAAGAAACCATTCCTGTTATGACAAGCGCCAAAACAATAAAAACCGCAGTGCAAATGACCAAGGAATAAATCATACCTTTTGGCAAATCCCGTTGTGGATTTTTACTTTCTTCAGCTAAAGTTGAAACAGCGTCAAAGCCAATGTACGCAAAGAAAACTGCCGACACTCCGCCCATAACACCGCTAAATCCGTTAGGCATGAATGGCGTCCAATTGTCAATATCGATGTAAAAGGCACCCACCACAATGACTAAGGCAATGATGGCTAGCTTGATATAAACCATCGCATTACTAAAGTTCTTTGACTCTTTTGTGCCTCGATACACCAAGTACGTAATCAAAAGATTGATAACCACCGCCGGCAAATCAAAAATGATTTTCAAACCGCCAATTACGGGCGCATTTTGCCAAGCCATCAGCCCTTCATCTCCTTTATTTGCCATGACAGCATCTTGTGCAGATTTATAATTGATAGTCAACCATTCGGGTAAGTGAATATGAAAAGTCTCTAATAGATTGGTAAAATAGCCACTCCAGGAAAACGCAATATAAATGTTTCCAATAGAATACTCCATAATCAAAGCCCAACCGATAATCCAAGCGAATAATTCCCCAAAAGACACGTAAGCATAGGTGTATGCACTCCCAGAAACTGGCACACGAGAGGCAAACTCCGCATAACACATGGCGGTAAATCCGCAGGCAATCGCACACATGATATATAAAATCACAACCGCTGGACCGCCCGAAAAGCACGCGTTTCCAATAGCGCTAAAGGTTCCGCCTCCAATAATGGCTGCAATTCCAAAAAAAGTTAAATCCCGAACCGTTAAAACCCGATGCAAACCAGAATGATCTTCTCCATCTCCACCTTCTTGAATGATTACATGGGCTGACTTTTTTCGAAATAATTTGGATAACGACATGTTGAATTTTTTTAGTTTAATCAAAACAAATATATAAAAGGAATTGAAATATTGAGTAGCATTACGTGATATAAGTTTAGTCAATAAACAAATAGCAAATTATAATCAAAAGCTATTCTAGCTCCCAACAACTTCACCTAGATTTGCGACAGAAAAATGTAATTTAATTTTTATTAAATCTTCATTTTACATGATAAAGTTCATTTTTTAAAAAGATCTTTTTCGATACCTTAGCAAACATTAAAAATCAAATTAAAACGCAATATCATATGGAACATTACAACAACGGAAATGGTCAAGGCAAATGCCCATTTTCTAACGACATTGTAAAACAAACTGCTGGATTTGGAAGCAGAAATACCGACTGGTGGCCGAATCAACTCAAATTAAACATTCTTCGTCAACATGCCGACCTGTCTAATCCCATGGACGAATCTTTCGATTATGCCGAAGCGTTCAAAAGTTTAGATTTAGCGGCAGTCAAAAAAGACATCGTCGATTTGATGACTAACTCACAAGATTGGTGGCCTGCGGATTACGGTCACTATGGCCCTTTCTTTATTCGTATGGCATGGCATAGCGCCGGAACTTACAGAATTTCAGATGGTCGTGGCGGTGGCGGTGCGGGTGCTCAAAGATTTGCACCACTCAACAGCTGGCCGGACAACGGAAACTTAGATAAAGCCAGACTTTTATTGTGGCCAATCAAACAGAAATACGGAAGAAAAATATCTTGGGCAGATTTGATGATCTTGGCAGGAAACTGCGCTTTAGAATCAATGGGATTCAAAACTTTCGGATTTGGTGGTGGACGCGAAGATATTTGGGAACCAGAAGAAGATATCTACTGGGGAACAGAAGGAAAATGGTTGGATAACCAACGTTATACCGGCGAACGTGAATTAGAAAACCCATTGGCAGCAGTTCAAATGGGACTTATATATGTCAATCCACAAGGACCGGACGGAAATCCAGATATCCTTGGTTCTGCGCATGACATTCGTGAAACTTTTGGTCGTATGGCGATGAATGATGAAGAAACCGTAGCGCTTGTAGCGGGTGGACATACCTTCGGAAAAATGCACGGTGCCGCAGACCCAGATGTATATGTGGGTGCAGAACCAGAAGGCGCTTCGATCGAAGAACAAAGTATGGGTTGGAAAAATTCATTCGGTTCAGGAAAAGGAGAGCACACCATCACCAGTGGACTAGAAGGCGCTTGGACGACAACGCCGACAAAATGGAGCAACAATTACTTCGAAAACCTTTTTGGCTTCGAATGGGAATTGACCAAAAGTCCAGCAGGTGCACACCAATGGAAACCAAAAGATAACGGTGGCGCTGGAACGGTTCCAGACGCACACAATCCAGCCATTACACATGCTCCGGTAATGACAACGGCGGATTTAGCCATGCGATTCGACCCAGCTTACGAGAAAATTTCAAGAAGATTTTTCGAAAATCCTGACGAATTTGCCGATGCCTTTGCACGCGCTTGGTTCAAATTAACGCATCGCGATATGGGTCCAATTAACCGTTATTTAGGTCCTGAAGTGCCAACTGAAGAACTAATTTGGCAAGATCCAATTCCAACAGCTTCCTACAAACCAATCAACGATAACGACATTGCTACTTTGAAAACTAAAATCGCAGATTCAGGTTTATCAGTAGGTGAATTAGTATCAACCGCTTGGGCGTCTGCATCAACTTTCCGTGGTTCTGACAAACGTGGTGGTGCTAATGGCGCTCGTATTCAATTGGCCCCGCAGAATAATTGGGAAGCGAATAATCCAGCACAATTGGCAAGAGTTCTAGAAACATTGAAAGGAATTCAAGCCGACTTCAACAGCGCCGCTGGAGAAAAACACTTATCCTTAGCCGACTTAATCGTTTTGGCTGGTGGCGTTGGAATTGAAAAAGCAGCAAAGAATGCCGGACAAACAATCGCAGTGCCTTTCACTCCCGGTCGCACCGATGCAACACAAGAGCAAACCGACGTCGATTCTTTCGCAGTGTTAGAGCCTCTTGCTGATGGTTTCCGCAATTATATGAAAAAGAAATATTCGGTTTCTGCCGAAGAAATGCTGGTAGATAAAGCACAACTCATGACGCTAACACCGCCAGAAATGACGGTATTAGTCGGCGGATTACGTGTGCTAAATACCAATTTCGATCACTCCAATCACGGGGTTTTCACCCAACGTCCGGAATCGTTAACCAATGACTTCTTCGTCAACTTGCTTGATTTGGGAACTTCTTGGAAAGCCACGTCAGACGCACAAGACACCTTTGAAGGCCGCGATCGTAAAACCGGTCAAGTGAAATGGACAGGAACTCGCGTTGATTTGATTTTCGGTTCGAACTCAGAATTGAGAGCCTTGGCAGAAGTGTATGGTTGCAGCGATTCGCAAGAAAAATTCGTAAAGGATTTTGTGGCAACTTGGACGAAAGTCATGAACTTAGATCGCTTCGACTTAGCGTAATAGCATACTAAATTAAAACCAAAGGTGGACAGTCAAATGTTCACCTTTTTTTATTTGGGCGTGCCGGCATTTCCTTGCTTCGCCCTTTCCATGCCGTCGGTCTGCGGTTGCAATTCCTTGGCGCTTTTCGTTTTTTGTTAGTCGTCAAAGGAGCTTCTAGGTCGCTCTTTTCCGCCTACAAAAAATACAAAAAGCACCGACGTCATTTCCGCCTCCGCCCTCACGCGTAAACCATCAATACTAAAACACTCTTTTATTTTTTGAATCTATATCACCGAAGAACTATCTGTGTAAATCTGTCTAATCCCTATAATCTCTGGCAAACAAATTAGGGTTTCTATTAAAGTAAACCACTATGTACAGAAAGTCCATAGGTTTGGTTTGCAGACTAAAAGTCTGCCCATTTGTGATAATTATGTTAGCCACCACCAGAGCCTATGCGAACTGGCGCAGCAATTCACAAATTAAAAATTCGTGCATTCGTGGTTAAAAAACATTTTTAGAACCTGAACGCGAAATCACTAAAGTGCATCTATCCAACTAATTTTGAGGCCAAAAAACAACTCGTCGCAATTCCCTGCAATCTCTGTATTATTGAAAGAAACTACAAAAATACTTCTTCTTCAACCAAAACGCCACATTCACCAATATAATCAACGCGGGAACTTCCACCAACGGACCAATAACACCCGCAAAAGCTTGCCCACTATTTATTCCAAAAACACCAATCGAAACCGCAATCGCCAGCTCGAAGTTGTTTCCGGCTGCGGTAAAAGATAAGGCCGCGGAGTCACGATAATTCGCGCCAATTTTCTTTGACACAAAAAACATCAAGAAGAACATGATCGCAAAAAAGATTACCAGTGGAATCGCAATTCGAATGACATCCAACGGCAAATCGACGATCATCGCGCCTTTCAAACTAAACATCACCACGATGGTAAACAACAATGCAATTAACGTAATCGGAGAAACAAACGGAATGAACTTTTGATTGAACCATTTTTCACCTACAAACTTTCGAATCGCAAATCGACTCACAACAGCCAACACAAATGGAATTCCGAGATAAATCCCAACAGTTTGCGCAATTTCAACTATCGTAATATTCAGTTCCAAGCCTTTGATGCCGAATAATGGCAACATCACTTTCAAGTAGAAATAAGCATAAGAGCTGAAGAAAAAGACTTGCAACAAGCTGTTAATTCCGATTAAGCCAGCAGTCAATTCGCGGTTGCCTTCCGCCAATTCATTCCAAACAATCACCATCGCAATGCAAGGCGCAATGCCAATGATAATCAATCCGGTCATGTATTCTGGATAATCTTTCAAGAAAAAAGTCGATAGCAAAAACATCAAAAATGGACCAACAATCCAAGTGATCAAAAAAGACGCGGTCAATAATTTCGGCTGCTCGAACATTTTGGGAATCTTGGAAAAATCGATTTTTGTCAACGGCGGATACATCATCAATATCAAACCAATCGCCAACGGTATATTCGTTGTTCCAGATGAAAACGAGTTGATAAAATTAGAAGAGTTGGGAACGAAATAGCCTATTCCAACACCCAGAAGCATGGCGAGAAATATCCAAAGCGTTAGATATTTGTCGAGAAAGGAAAGTCTTTTTTTCATGATTTTACTTTAGAAAATACATAATACATTTCGGCCGCAATTTCAAGACTTCGCTCTGCATATTTGGCATCCATCAAATCTGTGCCGTCAAAAGCTTTAGGATCGTCATACCGAATCGGCAAACGCACTTCAGCACCAGCAATAAATGGGCATCCTTCATCTGCCGAAGAACAAGTCATAATCGCTGCAAACGCAGTCGTTGGATTAAAAGCATCGTCACATTTCTTGGAAAAGCAAATAACCGCTGGCTCATTTTCATCAAACTTCACCGCATAAACTGGATTAATTTCTTGACTCAATTTTTGAATTTCAAATCCTTGCTGGATGAGCGTTTCGCCTACTTTCGGAAACATGGCGGTAGCTTCTGTTCCGCCCGAATAGCAATAAACATTAGGAATTCCGAAATGAAAAGCCATCGTTTGTGCCCAAATTTGCGACAAATGACTTCGTCTGGAGTTGTGCGTGCAGATAAAATTTAATCGAATGGCTTTTCCATTTGAAATATTCGTCTGAATATAATCGATTAACGATTGCAAGATGGCTTGTCGCTCTGGCGAAACCGTTGTTTCCGAAATCGACCGGATCGTTGTCTTTAATTTTGAATACATTTCTTACTTCTTTTTAAAACTGCAAAAAATAAAATTTTGAATCGTGTCGAATGGCGTGGTGTGGTCTGCTGCCAAACAATTCGCTAAATCAAAATTCGACTCATCCTTAGCAGCAATTAATTTCTGAACCACAGCAAGATGCGGCAGTTTCTTGAAGTTGATTCATAGCAACTTTTACTTTCGCTGGAATGCCGCAATTATCTTTTGCCAGACAATCCGTTTTGGTGTTGGTCAAGACAAATTGATTCTCTTGAAACTCCAAACCAAATTTTCCAACGGTTTCTTGTTGGTATTCAATTTCAATTTCTAGATCTTCTCCAGCAAACATGCTTTCTGTCGATTCAATAATTTTCAAAACCTTTTTAGGTTCCAAGCGATGGTAAAAATCAACTGACGTCCAGAGTTGAAAGGTTGCGGTTTTTTGAATTCTAAAGGTATTCCCACAATCGGTAAATTGTTTGGTGGTCATACCCACTTCGGTAATGTGAAAATGAGCAGGGACTTTGGTTCCGTTTTGAAGCACAAATTCGAGATTTTCGAGTTGTGCGAGTTGCGATTTGAATTGAGATAGTTTCATTATTTTGAATTTTTTATTTGAATTTTGAATGATTTTAATTAACAACATTTACTTTTTAATGTTTTAGAAATCAGCGAGAAATAGCTTTCTATCTTAACCATCGTTTCAGAATTGATACAATAGCAAATCGCCGTTCCTTCGATGCTTCCTTTGATGATATTGGCGTTTTTGAGTTCCTTCAAATGTTGTGAAATCGTCGGTTGTGCCAAAGGCAATTCGTTGACAATATCACCACAGATGCAGGTGTCAACAGACAACAAATATTCTACAATCGCAATTCTCGCTGGATGCGATAAAGCTTTGAATAAGCTAGCCAATTCGTTATGTTTCTCAGAAAAAGAAGCTGATTTAGATGCGCCCATAATTTATCTATTTATATATTGCAATATTACGATATAATAATACTGTTAACCAAACAAAAGATGTTAAAAAATCTAAAAGTGAATCTCGAAATAATTTCATACTTTTGGGCTCGTATAAAAACTCAAATAAATGGCATCAATTACATTAGGTGGAAACCCAATAAACACGAATGGTGAATTACCAAAAGTTGGTTCAAAAGCGCCATCATTTACCATGGTGAAAAATGACTTATCAGTCGTTACGTTAAAAGATTTTGAAGGAAGCAGATTGGTTTTGAATATTTTTCCGAGTATCGACACGCCAACTTGCGCTACTTCAGTTAGAAAATTCAATGAACAAGCCAGTCAATTAGCAAATACCAAAGTACTTTGTATTTCGAGAGATTTGCCTTTCGCACAAAAACGTTTTTGCGGAGCAGAAGGATTGGAAAATGTGCTCAATCTATCAGATTTTAGAGATGGAAGTTTTGGAAAAACTTACGGCCTTGAAATTACTGATAGTGCTTTAGCAGGTTTGCACTCAAGAGTTGTCATTGTGATTGATGAAAACGGGAACGTAATATACACAGAACAAGTTCCAGAAATTGCCGACGAGCCCAATTACGAAAATGCCCTAGCATCACTATAATTCTCTATAAATGGAATTTCAAAAAGACAACACTTTTGTCACCGGCAGATTAAAAAGCATGGGCTTTGCCTTAAGAGGCGCGATCAAATTGATTACGACAGAACACAGCATCATGGTGCAATCTTCAGTTGGCGTCTTACTGATTTTGGCGGGCTTTTATTGCCACATATCAACAACAGAATGGTTATTTCAAATATTAGCTTTAGGCTTGGTGTTGAGTATTGAAGGTTTGAATACAGCAGTAGAAAAAATAGCCGATTTTATTCATCCAAACTATCATGAAAAGATTGGTTTTATTAAAGATATTGCCGCAGGCTCCGTCTTTTTTGCGGCGATGACCGCGATTGCTATCATTTTGATTATTTATGTTCCTAAATTTCTATAATTCAACTTTTTTCAAAGAACGTATTTTCAATGGCAAAATCAACTAAAAAAGAAACCTCGGAAAATAAAACGGAAAATGCTTCTGAAACTAAAAAGTTTTGGAAAGTGACCCGACAACAAAAACTTTTAGTCGGTGCTATATTTGTCCTGTTTTCGATTGCACTGCTTGTCGCATTTGTTTCTTTTTTTATCTATGGTCACGAAGATCAAAGCACGCTTCAATTGCTTGCCGATCGCGGTGAAAAATCAAAAAATTGGTTGGGGAAATTTGGCGCCATCATCTCTGACTTCTTTATTTACAAAGGATTCGGCGCAGCTTCTTTTTTGTTTGTAAAATTGTTTTTTCTAACGGGCTCTTTTCTAGCCTTAGATATTCCACTTAGAAAACTAAAAAATATTTGGTTTTGGGATTTATTTGCCATCGTCTTGATTTCGATCCTTTTCGGATTCTTTGCCAACACTTTGCCCGAATTGGGAGGAACGATTGGTTATGAAATGAATCTGTTTTCTCAAGATTATATTGGAAGAATTGGCACCATGCTGGTTTTGATTCTAGGCATCACGATCTATCTGATCTTTAAAATTAAGATTTCTCCAGATACAGTTAAGGCATTTTTTGAGCGTAATAAAAAAGAACTTTCAGACGATTTGGCGTCGGTAAAAATGCCAATGTCTGACAGCACTTACAATTTGGAAGAATTTGCAGTAAAAGAAGAGGAAGATTTAGAAGAAGATATCGAGGACGAACCTGAATTAAAAACGCCAAGTCAATTCGAAATCAAAAAAGAAACACTTAAGCCAACTATTGAGCATCCGTCAGAAATTACGCTAGAACCAAGCGTAAAAACGGCACCAATCGTTACGCCTCCTACTCCACAGATTATTACCACGAACGATGATTCGTTTGTCATCGAAAAAGCACCTGAAGAAGCCACGATTGAAGAAAACTTGGCTTCGAAGTTAGTTGCTGACTTCGGTCTATTTGACCCGACTTTAGAATTGTCCAATTATAAATTCCCAACTTTAGATTTATTGAAGGAATACGCCGGTGGCGGAATTACCATCAATCAAGCGGAACTAGAAGAAAATAAAAACAATATTGTAGAAACGCTTCGGAACTACAAGATAGAAATTGCACAAATCAAAGCGACTGTTGGACCATCAGTAACTTTATATGAAATTGTCCCAGAAGCGGGTATTCGTATTTCAAAAATCAAAAGTTTAGAAGACGATATTGCGTTATCGCTTTCTGCATTAGGAATTCGTATCATCGCTCCTATTCCTGGGAAAGGAACGATTGGAATTGAGGTTCCGAATAAGAATCCAACCATGGTTTCTATGAAAAGTGTGATTGGTTCTGCGAAGTTTCAAGAAGCTGAAATGGAATTGCCGATTGCTTTAGGTAAAACAATCTCAAATGAAACCTTTGTGGTCGATTTAGCTAAAATGCCGCACTTGTTGATGGCGGGAGCAACTGGACAAGGGAAATCCGTGGGATTGAATGCCGTATTGACTTCACTTTTGTACAAAAAACATCCTGCTGAAGTAAAATTTGTTTTGGTTGATCCGAAAAAAGTGGAATTGACGTTGTTCAATAAAATCGAAAGACATTATTTAGCAAAATTACCCGATTCAGGAGATGCCATTATTACCGACAACACCAAAGTAATCAACACTTTAAATTCACTTTGCGTTGAAATGGATAATCGTTATTCGCTTTTGAAAGACGCGATGGTGCGAAACATCAAAGAATACAACGAGAAATTCAAAGGACGAAAATTGAATCCAGAAAATGGACATCGTTTCTTACCTTATATTGTTCTAGTGGTCGATGAGTTTGCCGATTTGATTATGACCGCTGGTAAAGAAGTAGAAACGCCGATTGCCCGTTTGGCGCAGTTAGCACGTGCGATTGGTATTCATTTAATTATTGCAACGCAACGTCCATCGGTGAATGTAATAACAGGTATCATTAAAGCCAATTTCCCAGCGCGAATTGCCTTTCGTGTAACTTCTAAAATCGATTCCAGAACCATTTTAGATACGCAAGGCGCCGACCAGTTAATCGGACGTGGAGATATGTTGTATACCAATGGCAATGATTTGGTTCGTGTGCAATGCGCATTTGTTGACACACCTGAAGTTGAAAAAATCACAGAATTTATTGGATCACAAAAAGCATATCCTGACGCCTATTTACTTCCGGAGTTTATTGGGGAGGAAAGTGGCACCACTCTTGATATGGACATTTCTGAAAGGGATTCCCTCTTTCGCGAAGCTGCTGAAATTATTGTTACCGCACAACAAGGTTCGGCTTCTTTACTTCAAAGAAAATTAAAATTAGGTTACAACAGAGCTGGCAGATTAATAGACCAATTGGAAGCTGCTGGCATTGTAGGACCGTTTGAAGGAAGTAAGGCAAGAAACGTTACGATAACCGATTTGAGCGCTTTGGATCAGTTTTTCAATAATGAACAAAATAATCTATAACATGAAAAAGATTGCCCTTTTTGCATTTCTACTCTTCATTAATTACGCGACTACCGCACAAGACAAAAAAGCCAAAGAATTATTAGATCAAGTTACCGCTAAAGTTAAAAGCTATAACAATATAGTGATCGACTTTAAGTACGCCTTAAATAACGCCAAAGAAAACATCAACCAAGAAAGTAAAGGCAATGTGACCATGAAAGGAAATATGTATGTCTTGAATTTGATGGGCGTCACAAAAATTTTCGATGGAAAAAAAATCTACACCATCAATCCTGAAGATGAAGAAGTGTCGATTTCAAAATTTGATGAAAAAGACGATGCGGCAGTTACACCTTCAAAAATGCTAACCTTTTACAATACCGGCTATAAATATACTTGGGATATTAGTCAAAATATAAAAGGACGCCAAATACAATACGTCAAACTAGTGCCTACTAGTGCCAAAGATCAGCGAAAAGAAATTCTGTTAGGCATCGACATTCAAACCAAGAACATTTACAATTTGATTGAAGTTGGTAAAAACGGAAGCAAAACAACGCTAACGGTTAATTCTTTTAAAATCAACCAACCATTATCAAAAAATCAATTTACCTTTGATTCGAGTAAATATCCTAAATACTACATCAATAAGTTAGATTAATTCTAAGTGAAAATACTCGACCGATACATTCTAAAGTCCTTCATTACTACATTTACGACTGTATTTGTCATTTTGTTGCTCATATTTATTCTTCAAACGGTATGGCTTTTTATTTCTGAATTGGCAGGAAAAGACTTAGATGTTATGCTAATTGTCAAATTTCTCCTATTCAAAATGCCAAGTTTGGTGCCGCTCGTGCTGCCGTTATCGGTATTGTTGGCATCGATTATGACTTTTGGAGACTTGGCTGAGAACTACGAGTTTGCCGCCATGAAATCTGCTGGAATCTCCTTACAGCGCATTATGAAAGGCCTAACGCTTTTTATCATATTCTTAAGCGGTGCTGCCTTTTTCTTCGCAAACAATGTCATCCCTTACGCCGAATACAAGTTTATCAACTTCCGTAAGGAAATTGCACAAATGAAGCCCGCGATGGCTATTGCTGAAGGTCAATTTAGTGAAGTTGGGAGCTACAATATCAAAGTAAACAAGAAATCCGGCGAAAACGGTAATTTCTTGACTGGCGTTACCATCCACAAGAAAACATACAGTTTTGATGGCAGCAAGAATGTGATAAAGGCAAAAACTGGTGAATTGATCAGCAGCGACAAATCGAGTATTTTGCAACTGGTCCTGAATGACGGCTACTATTACGAGGATCTGGTTCCGAAAAAATATGAGGAAAGAAAGAAACTTCCCTTTGCCAAAAGTTCCTTTAAGAAATACATCATCAACATTGATTTGACCAAACTAAACGCCAACTCAGAAGATGATTTTCAAGTCAAGAATACCGACAAGATGCTTACTTTGAAAGAGCTTTTGTACACGGTAGATTCCTTGAATGCAAATTACAAGAAAGATGTGATTTCTATTTCAGACAATATCTACCAGAGAATTGGGACCACAACGTCTAATTTCAAAAGCAGCAATACAAATACAAATTTGAAAACCGATATACTATCTAAGTATTCAAATGCTGAAAAAGCAAATCTGCTGAGCATTGCATCTAATTACGCAACGAACAACAAATTCTCGATTGAGAGTTACAAGTCGGAACTTGACAACAAAATTGAGACGATTAACGAACATTGGATTGCCATCTACGAGAAATTCGTGATTGCACTTTCCTGTTTGCTGATGTTCTTTATCGGAGCTCCATTGGGCGCTATTATCAGAAAAGGTGGGCTCGGATTACCGATTGTATTTGCAGTTACGATTTTTATTATTTTCCATTTTGTAAATACCTTTGGGAAAAAAGTGGCGCAAGAAAATGAGATTTCTCCATTTCTTGGATGTTGGCTTTCCACAATGATTTTATTGCCGCTTGCGATTTTGTTGACCTATCGCGCCACAAACGATATTGGTTTGGTTAATATGGATGTCATCTTAACGCCAATTCACAAGTTCTTTAAAAAAATATTTCCTTCAAACAATGAATAATAATATGGAAATTGAAAAAATAAAACTCAACACCATTGAGGAAGCCATTGAAGATATCCGTCAAGGAAAAGTGATTATTGTTGTTGACGATGAAGACCGAGAGAATGAAGGAGATTTTCTTGCCGCGGCAGAAATGGTCACCCCAGAGATGATCAACTTTATGGCGACGCACGGCCGAGGATTAATTTGTGTGCCTTTGACAGAGAATCGATGCAAAGATCTCGGCTTACACGCGATGGTCAACAACAATACCGACCCAATGGAAACTGCTTTTACCGTTTCTGTGGATCTGCGCGGAAATGGCGTAACCACTGGTATTTCAGCATCCGATAGAGCCAAGACCGTATTGGCGTTGACCGATGCCAACACCAAACCGCATGAATTGGCGCGACCTGGACATATTTTTCCGCTAATAGCCAAACAAGGTGGCGTATTGAGACGCACCGGACATACCGAAGCTGCAATTGATTTTGCAAGATTGGCTGGCTACAAATCTGCTGGACTCATCGTCGAAATCATGAATGAAGATGGCACCATGGCACGATTACCTCAACTGGTAGAAGTGGCAAAAAAATTCGATTTGAAGTTGGTTTCGATTGAGGATTTAGTGGCATATCGCATGCAACACGACAGTTTAATCACGAAAAAAGAAGACTTTGATATCGAAACCCGATTTGGAAAATTCCGTTTGCGCGCGTATGAACAAACTACGAACAAACAAGTACATCTGGCCTTAACCAAAGGCACTTGGAACATTGGAGAACCGATACTCACACGTATTAATTCGACCTTAGTGAATAATGATATTCTAGGCACTTTAACGAATAATGCCGACAAGAAGCTCGACGACATGTTTCAATTGCTGCATGACGAAGGAAAAGGCGCGATTTTGTTTATCAACCAAGAAATGCAGACTTCAAATCTTTTGAACCGCATCGTCGAGTTGAAAACACTACAGTCGAAAGGTATTTTCAAAGCACCACAAATTAAAATGGACAATAAGGATTTTGGGATTGGTGCTCAAATCCTACATGATATAGACATCTCAAAAATTCGATTGGTATCAAACGCCGAGCACACCAAACGCGTTGGAATGATTGGTTATGGGTTGGAGATTACGGAGTACGTGGCGTATTGATGGACACGATGGCTTGGAGACTCGCTGCGCTTTGGATTGTGAGACTGTAAGACTATAGGACTTTAAGAAGATAATATTTCCGTTTTGATTTGATTTAAACCGCTTTGATGCGGTTTTTTTTTGAATTCGCTACAGCGGGTAGTCGCGAATTGTAAATCCGTACCATCGGACTAATATTCCATAAATTTCCACTGGTTCATTAGCTAATGAAGCAATAATGTGATTTACATAACCTTGCTTAAAAAAATATACTCTTTGTTTTGCAGGTATCTCGGAAAAAGATTGTGCTATCTAATTTTTTGGGCGTTACCTAAAGGTCGGGCTTTCCGTTCCAAACTTTTTTTGCAGAAAAAGCCAAAAAAGGATTTCCTCTTCAATCCCTAACGCAAAAACGTTTGAGCGAGAAAACGATCTCTTAATGATACATATTGTCGGTTGATCAAAACATACAATATGTATAGTTTTGACTTATGATAAACGACTTTTTATTAAAAGAATTTGGAGATAGAATTAAACAATTGAGACTTCAAAAAAACATAAGCCAAGAAAAATTATCCTTTTTGACAGGTTTTCATAGAACTTATATTGGAATGATAGAAAGAGGTGAAAGAAATATTTCAATTTCAAATATGGCTGTATTTGCAAAAGTTTTTGAATTAAATATTTCGGAATTAATAGATTTGAAAACTATAAATCCAAATCATAGCTATAAGAATTATGAAATAAAATCTGATAAGTAATGTCAAGAAAACATTCATTTGTATTGACATTATCAAATAATGTTACAGAAAAAGAAGGCGTAAATTTTTTAATTGAAAATTATACAGGTTTTTTTAAAATCGATTTAGCAACAAAAAAAGAACTATTAGATTTACTTAAAATTGAACATAGATTTTTACAAGCTTTTGATTTAATTTATGTTCCTGAAATGGTTGGAAAGATTGCGGATGCTGGATTTATTCAAACTTATTTGGAAGATATAATTCTAGTTGAGTTAAAAACTACAAAAAAACATTTGCCTGAAAATCCAAAAGGTTTCTTTTTTGGAGCAACAGAAAATAAATTTAATTTTGGTAAAATTCTTGGTTCAAGATTTAGATTTTGTTTTGTTAGTTTAAATGAAAAGGGGTCTTCTTATGCTTTTTTAACTTTAGAAGAATTAGAGGAAAGAATTAAAAACAGAAGAATTCAGTATCAAATTAATTTATAATTATTAAATCAAAAATCAACATACTTTTCAAAAACCCAAATATCATTATCTTCACCCTCAATTGATTTTCCATTTAATGTCTTAAGATTTAATATTACCTGATTATCAAAATTTATATTATCAGACTTATTATGTTTTATACCTTTAACAATTAAATCACTATCCGAAAATCCATAATAGGAGTTGTAATGGGGATTATTAATTTTGACTTTGTCACCTATTTTAAACTTACTTTCAATTTTAAAATCTGCCACTATATTATACTTTTTAGGAAACAATTTATTAGTTTACTAGCATAAAACACCTTTCTTGCCAATTAATCCTTTAGAATTTTTCAAGGTTGTTGCTACTGAATAATCTTGACAAGGAAATCCACCAACCAATAAATTATGATCTGGTATTGACTCAAAATTATTTTCTATCACATCTTCAATATTTACATCGCTATGGTTTGAATTTGGCCATCGATTTTTATAAACCATATTAGCATGCTGCACCTTGGTGCTTGGCTCCCATTGGTTACTCCATACAACGTGATAACTAGCATCATTCCTTTTTGGGTAGCCTTCTAACCCTATTCTAAATCCGCCTACTCCAGCAAAAAGTTCAACTACATTAATTGGCATAAATCAATATTTTTTTAATTAAAATTATAATCAACCAAAGTATGATTTTTAATTTGAAATTTTAATTGCCAATAATGATTTGATTAAGTTTTTTTCAACAATTTTTGATTTGTCAATTCAGAAACATTTCAACCAGATGCCACGGATTTACAACCTCGCCTATTGAACTGACGAAGTTATCGATTTTTTTATGCCCTAACGGAATCAGGGACTTTTGGGCATTATTTGCCGTTGTAATGCAAACAAAATGAAACACTTAAGAGCCTTCTTTAAAAAACTTCTGTTTTTACCAAAAAAATATTTCTGTAATCAAAAAAGGTTACTATATTTGCATCCGCATTCGCAAGGAATGCACGACTTATTGGAGAAATGGCAGAGTGGTCGATTGCGGCAGTCTTGAAAACTGTTGACTGTTACAGGTCCGGGGGTTCGAATCCCTCTTTCTCCGCAAAGAAAAACCGAAAGCGTTAGCTTTCGGTTTTTTTGTTTTACATCACGTCGAAAGTGCCAACTTTCGTAAGTGATGGAAAACAAAAAAACATAAACGCTCTGCAAGAGCGTTTGGTTTTTCTTTGCAGGACTCCCCTTCAGGGATCAACGAAGTTACTCCCTTATTTCTAAATAAAACAGCATACTAGGGCTACGGTTTTTCTTTGTAGGACGCCGCTATAATAGGATCATGCCAATAATCCCTCTTTTTTGCTCAAAGTTCGAAAAGGAATAAAATGCAAGATACTGTTGAACTTGTAGTCTAAAAATGTACTGCTTGCACCGCAACCCGCCGCGCACCAAACCTTTGAGCATTGCAGTGAACAACTTATAAATGTGCCGTTGTTCTATTTGTAACAGTTAATCAGTAGCAAGACTAAAAATTCAAGAAAAATAAAATTAAATATTATTAGCATTTAGCGGACAACTATTGACATTATCGCAAATAATTTATTAAAAGAAATAGGAATTTGTTAACATTTGTTTCGCAAGAACGTTTATTTCGTATTTTCGTTTTGAAATAATGGAAAGTAACTTTACATTAGCATCAAATTCACCTAACAACTGAAAATAAATAAAGTTGTATCGCACAAAAAAGGCTGGAATAGGAAACTAACATTTAAAATAAAAAATCATGGAAAACAATGAAACAAAAGAAAGTATTTTTTCTAAGCTGCGAAAAGAAACACAGAAAAGTGGCTTTCAAAAAGCACTAATGGTATTTTTTTTCTGTGTAATTACTTCCCTGATTATCGGATATATGTATGACAAAGTGCAACTTTCGGCTACGTTGGGAATTGGACTAGGGTTGGTTTGGATGGGTGTTGCTTATTTCAATCAGAAATAAAATCGTCTTCTATCATTTCTTTGACTTTTATTTAAAGTAAATAGCGTTCCAATCGACTGGGATTAAATCTTTTTTCTATTGCTAGTAATTCCCCATGACATATTCATCATGAGCACAATAAATTGATTTCAATTGCGTAGAATTATCAATCATATCCTATAAACTAATAGATTTGATTATCCTTAGGCTTTAAAAAGCTGAAAAGTTTGGTCATTTAGTAACATCTTACCAAACTTCAGGCGTTGTAGTCGATGGTTTTACGATTACGAAAAACGAGAACAAAAAGGAAAATCAAACGAAATTTTGTTTTCTTTAATGCTTAATAAGAGCGTTCATTAACCCATTTCAATGCCGTTGCTTTCAAGAATTTCGATGAGATAACTACTTTGCTGCGGATCGTATTGCTCAATGCCGCTTTGATACCATTGTAAGATAATGTGCAATTGATAGGAAGTATAATCAACTGTGTCAATACTCAAGCCTAGCATTCCAGCCAAGAGAAAATCTTCTAGTACTTTGGTATTGACAATACGTGGTGGAACCCCATTACTTAATGAACCATTCATACTTTCAAATTCAAGTCTCCCCAAACTAAAGCCAGTAGAAAATGCATCATTACGCTTCTTCCTATTAACTTTAATCGAAGGATCCAGTCCACATTTGTAGCCTTCAAAATATTCGAGTCGATATAATGTGCTGTGCGTATCTTTCATGTTCATAAGAAGAAATATTAACGATTTACATGTCAAACTTAAAAACATTAATTGCAATAAAAATATAAAATCGTTGAAATGAAAAAATACTCTATTAATCGCAAGTGCCATGACGTTTATCGGATAAAAACGCCTTTTGACAAGCACTAGAAAATGATGCAAGCCAATCAAGCATAAGCGAAATAATTCTTCTATACAACCCGAGACGATTATAACAAAGTCTTCATTATTCAACCAAATAGACATTAACTAGCTACCACTGCCATCTGCATTATCTTATTGCGAATTATTCAGTTGATATTATTTATATTTACCGCATCAGTAAACTGCAAAAGAAAGTAGGTGAAAATTCCTCTTAATAAAAGGTCAAGCCACTCGTAAATAGCGATATTTATAAATCAACAAAATTATGATAACTAAAAATGAAAAACTCCTAAAGGAAATAGCCAACATGATCTTCTTTTGGTTCTTTGGCATACTGTTCTTTGCAGTGTTTCGAACGACATTTATCTTATTGTTTAAAAAACAAATTGCAATCGACCTTTCTTTAAGCGAACTGTCCAAAGTGTTTCTGATGGGATTTCGTTTCGACTGTATTACAGTGGCTTATTTTGTGCTACTGCCTTTTTTAAGTTTGTTGCTTCTCTCCTATTTTAATGCATTCAAAATTATTAGACTTACCCGAATATTTAGTCAATATCTTTTCGTTGTCTTGTCGACCGTCATTTGTTTTGTAACGCTTAATTACTTTTCTGAATACCACAATCAATTCAATAATTTCTTGTTCTTAGGTTTATATGATGACCAAAAAGCGGTTTTCAACACTATCCTTGAAGACTTTCATCCCATCGCTAATTTGGTTGGAATGTTGGTTGCAATGATAATCGGTATTCTAATATTTCGCCATTTTGAAAATAAGGATCTTATCTATCGTCAGATTCAAAAAATTCATTCCAAAACCAATACGGCAGTGGTTCTTTTAATATCACTGGTACTATTTGTATTTTCAATTAGAGGATCGGTTACATCTGTGCCAGCGATTCGCAAGTGGGCAGGCGTTTCAAAGGATATATTCTTAAACAAAACAATCATCAATCCCTTTAAGTCTTTGCTATATGCCTTGGAAGATTTCAATGAAATCAACGTATTGGATAGCGCAAATCCTTATTTAGACGATAAAGAATTTTATACACAATTCTCAAAACCATTGGTGTCGGATTATATACTAAAAAAAGCGAAAGGAGCTACGATTTCAAAACCTAAGCAGATTTTTATCGTCATTATGGAAAGCTATGATTCATGGCCTTTGATGGATAAATACTTGCCATTTCAATTCTCAAGTCAACTGAATGCTATAAAGAACAAAGGAACGCATTTCGACTATTTCTTGCCGGCTGCAGATGCTACTTTTGACTCTTTTGGCGCAATAGTTACCAACGTTCCTTACATGGGTGTAAATATTAGCAAAGTTGGAGAAATAAATGAACCCTATGTCACTTCAATTTTTAAACAATTTAAGAAGTTAGGCTACGAAACCAATTTGTTTTACGGTGGATTTTCTAGTTGGCAAAATATCAATGGATTTGCAAAATACCAAGGTGTTGACCGGTTTTTTTCAGCCACAGATGCTGGCGGCAACAGTGAATCTGGAACCTGGGGCATCGAAGATGAAAAGTTATTCGATTTGGTTTTATCGAAGACCGATACTACTAAATATTCGCTCAATATCATTTTGACTTCAAGTTATCACGCACCTTACACCGTTGATGTTTACGCCAAAGGATTTCCCTACAAATCTGCCAATGATTTTCCTAAGTCAGTGAAGAAATATTATGACGGAGGGATGACTTTCGATGAAATGGGCCATCTTTGGTACGGCGATTATGCCATCGGAAAGTTTATTGAAAAAGCAGATCGCAAATATTCAGACGCCATTTACACATTTACCGGCGATCACTTCGGAAGGCGATTTGTCAATAGTAAACCCAATCTTTACGAAAGAAGTTCAGTTGGTTTTATTATGTATGGAAAAAACATACCACAGGCAAAGCTTCATACTGCAGGCTCTCATATCGATATTATGCCTACGTTGATTGAAATGGTTGCTCCCAAAGATTTCGAGTATTACAGCTTTGGAACTTCACTATTTGACCCAAACAAAACTTCTAGCATCTCCTACTCGAAAATAATTACGACGAAAGAATTGTATTTTCTTCCCAAGGAAGCAAGCGTTGAAAAAATTGATTTGGAGACCATGAAAGAGTTTCAAATAAATGCCACTCCATACCTTTCTCAATATAACAAACAAATGGGATTGGCGTGGTACTATACCTTAAAAGGAAACAAACTAAAGAAATAGTCTGTTGAAATCAATCACTAGTATTTGTATATTTACCTCTTAAAATTTAATTGACACCATTTTATGCAACATCTCATCGACCGTTTTATTAGTTACGTCACCATCGATACTGAATCAGATCCCAATTCAAAGTCGACGCCGAGTACCAAGAAACAATTAGTCTTGGCTTTAATGTTAGTAGAAGAACTCAAAGCAATTGGCTTGTCGGATGTTACAATTGATAAAAATGGGTACGTGATGGGTACGCTGCCAAGTAATGTAACCGAAGAAGTACCAACTATCGGATTTGTTTCACATTACGACACAACGCCAGATTTCACAGGAGCAAATGTTAAGCCTCAAATTATAGAAAATTATGACGGAAAAGATATTGTCTTAAACGCGAAGGAGAATATCATTTTGTCGCCAAACTACTTCAAAGATTTATTACTTTACAAAGGACAAACCCTAATTACAACCGACGGATTGACATTGCTTGGTGCAGATGATAAAGCTGGAATAACAGAGATTGTTTCCGCAATGGAGTACTTGGTAAAACACCCTGAGGTAAAACACGGAAAAATTAGAGTGTGCTTTACACCTGATGAAGAAATTGGACGCGGAGCCGATTTATTTGATGTAGAAAAATTTGGTGCAGACTGGGCGTATACTATGGACGGAAGTCAAATTGGCGAATTGGAATATGAGAATTTTAATGCCGCAGCTGCCAAAATTACGTTTAAAGGTAAAAGTGTGCATCCTGGTTATGCCAAAGGGAAAATGATCAATTCGATGCTTATTGCGAATGACTTTATCAATGAACTGCCAAAAGGAGAAACCCCGCAAGAGACGAAGAATTACGAAGGCTTTTTTCACGTTCATCATTTGAATGGCAGCATTGAAGAAACGATTTTGGAAATCATCATTAGAGACCATGATGCTAAGAAGTTTAAAAAACGTAAGGAGTTGATTCATACTATTACAAAGAAATTCAACAAGAAGTTTGCAAAGCAATTTGGTGAAGACATTGTGATTAGTGAGGTGAAAGACCAATACTATAATATGAAAGAAAAGGTTGAGCCCGTAAAATTTATCGTTGATTTGGCCGAAAAAGCCATGAAAGATTTAGGCATAAAACCCCTAATTAAACCTATTAGAGGTGGAACGGATGGTTGTAGATTGTCGTATATGGGATTGCCTTGTCCGAATATTTTTGCAGGCGGACATAACTTTCATGGAAAATATGAATATGTCCCAGTTGAAAGCATGCAGAAAGCCGTTGATGTGATTATTAAAATTGCTGAACTTACTGCGACAACCGATTTTTCTAAGAAAACGACGGGTAAAGGGAAAAAGTCAAAGAAAAAAAAGTAAACTAATCCATTTCTTTATGGATAAAATTAATTCTTGGTCCACAGAACTCGAACAACTGCGCTCAATCATCCTTGAATCAGGACTCACGGAAACCACAAAATGGGGCGGTCCTGTATTTACTTTCAATGACAAGAATATCGTTGGCATTGCGGGTTTTAAGAACTTCTTCACCATTTGGTTTTTTAAAGGAGTTCAAATGAAAGATGCTCAAAAAGTTCTGATTAATGCTCAAGAAGGCACGACCAAATCGATGCGGCAATGGCGATTTACATCCAAAGAACAAATCGACAAAGATTTGATATTAAAATATATAAAAGAAGCAATCGAAATTGAAACTTCAGAAGCTAAAAAATAAAAAAGCCTCAATTCTGAGGCTTTTTTTATGTAGCATAATTTAGACTACTTTTTTGCTAGGGCGGCGCTCATCTCCATAGAAATTGCAGATCGCTCCATTTTTAGTTTACCCGACATCGTTTCGATAACAATAGTGGTATCTGCTAATTCAGCGATCTTTCCGTGAATTCCACTTTTAGTGACTATTTTATCACCAACTTTTAAGTCAGATTCGAATTGCTTTTCAAGTTTTGCTCTCTTTTGTTGTGGTCTAATCATAAAGAAATAGATCACCACAAACATCAAAATAAACGGAAGAAATTGTTGTAGTTGTTGCATAATTTAATGAAAATTTGATTTGTATTATTTGAATTAAATCAGGACAGATTTACTGTTGTAAACCTCGTCCGGTCTTATTTAAACGATTATTAGTTTGAAATTCCTTGACCAAATTGTCGAGAATACCATTAATAAAAATACTGCTTTTAGGTGTAGAATATTCTTTGGCAATTTCGAGATATTCATTGATGGTCACTTTTACTGGTATTGAAGGAAACTTCAGGAATTCGCAAATAGCCATTTTAAGGATAATCGTGTCTATTTCAGCGATACGTTCTGTGTCCCAATTTGGAGTTTTATCAATAAACTCTTTTGCTAAATCCTGTTCGTTCAACACTGTTTTTCGAAATAAATCTGAGACGAAACTCTGATCCTCTGCGTCTTTATACAACTTAGGAACATAAAACGAAGTATCCTCTTTTGATTTTATTGCTTTCAGTTGTTTAATGATTTGTGTATTGACAACAGGAATATCGTCCACCCAAGTCAATTTAAAATCCTCTAAATAGTCATATAGCTTATCGTTTGCAGCAATTATTTCCGTAAACATGGAAAGCACAAACTCTTGGTCTTCCTCAAATGTACTTTTCCTACTACTCATGTATTTCGCATAAATATCACTTTTCTTAATTTCGTTCAAGAGAAGAATGATGTAATCGTCGTTGAGAATCCAATTATTAATCTTACGATTTTCAATTGACTGAAGTAGCGAATGATTGTTGAGAAGTACCTTAAAAATTGCGTTGTCAATAAACTTAGTATTCGCATTTTTATCTTCTGCAGTTGCTAAGTGTTTGCTTTTGGATTTTTCGATAAACAAGACCTCCTTTTTGCATATCTCCACTAACGTAGATAGCATCAAAAGGTACAAATCCAAAATATTATCAATGCTGTAGTAAAGAAATTTTTCCTCTTTTTCTATGTTATCGGAACCATTTTGATGCATCGCAAATATCGATTGCATTACTTTTATGCGGATATGACGTCTATTTAACACGGTAGTAAGAACTTTATTAAATTAAAAAGGAGCGAAAGAAATTCTTCCGCTCCGCAAAAATAGTAATATTATTGAAATGCTATAAGCTATTCGTCTTTTCTTTTTTTCTATCGGCAATACGCTTCTCAGCAATAGTCAAAGCAGCTTGATGTGTTGTGATTTTCTGCAACTCCGAAACATTAAAGATTTCTACAGTTGTATTGTAGATATTCTCTGTTCTCTTTAGCGCCTCTTCTTTACCATAGCCTACAATTTCACCATAAACATTGATAATACCGCCAGCATTTATTAAGAAATCCGGAGCATAAGCAATACCTCTTTCCTGCAGAATTCTACCATGGATTTTCTCATTTGCCAATTGATTATTCGCTGCTCCAGCAATTACTTTGGCATTAATCTTATAGATTGTGTCGTCATTAATTGTGGCTCCTAAGGCGCAAGGTGAGTATATATCAACTTCTGCACTATACAAGTCCGAACCTCTAAATATAGCGGCACCGTATTTTTTTGAAACTTCGTGAAGTCTCGCCTCATTAATATCTGTAATTTGAACTTTAGCGCCTTCCTTTACCAACAAGTCAACTAAAGTCTCTCCAACATGACCGATTCCTTGCACTAAAACTGTTTTCCCTTCTAGCTTTTCAGAGCCAAATTGGTACTTTGCCGCAGCTTTCATTCCCATGTAAACTCCATATGCAGTAACTGGCGAAGGATTACCTGACCCGCCTCTAGCTTCTGAAATTCCTGTTACGTAAGGCGTGATATCTCGAATCAAATCCATATCAGGAGTGGTAGTACCCACATCCTCTGCCGTAATATATCTTCCGCTGAGTGAATGCACGTATTCGCCAAATTTTTTAATCAATTCTGGTGACTTCTCCGTCTTGGCGTCCCCGATTATTACCGCTTTTCCCCCGCCTAAATTCAATCCAGAAATTGCAGACTTGTAGGTCATTCCACGAGATAATCTTAAGACATCATTTAGCGCTTCCCACTCGTTGGCATATTTCCACATTCTAGTACCTCCTAATGCAGGTCCTAAAACTGTATTATGAATTCCAATTATTGCTTTTAAACCAGTATCTTTGTCGTTGCAAAAAACGATTTGTTCATGGTTGTCAAAAGATAACTGTCCAAAAACAGGATCCATCTTTTGTAATTCTTGCGGAGTGCAAATTTCTGAAGTCATAATTTAGTTTTTATTGGTGGGGACTAATTAAAAATACCATGCAAATTTATCAATAAAATCAGAATACAGCGATTTTTTCGAATAAAATTATCAATTCAGCAATAATTAAGCGATAATAAGAGAATAAAATAAATTTATATTTTGTTTCATTTTAACAGCCTAACAAAGTATTATTAAAATAATTTCATAATAAAATGAAAGAACTTCAATATTTAAACAAATACTTTCTTAAATATAAATACAGTTTTTTGATTGGTATCGTCACCACTATTGTTGCGCAAATATTCTCATTGTTTACCCCTAAGCTCATCAGTAAATCATTTAAGGCTATTGAGGATTTTTCAATACAAGTAGATGCCAATCCCGCAATTATTCAAAAAGAACTGATTCACAATATTTTATTGATTATTGCTACCACAATTGTTGCTGGATTTCTAACGTTTTTGATGAGACAAACCTTAATTGTAATGTCACGTCATATTGAATTTGACTTGAAGAACGAGGTGTTTCGTCAATATGAAAATTTATCACAGAATTTTTATAAACAAAACAGGACTGGAGACTTGATGAACCGCATTAGTGAAGATGTTGGGAAAGTGAGAATGTACGTTGGACCGGCAGTTATGTACACAATCAATACTTTTATCCGCTTTACGATTGTAATTATATATATGTATAATGTTTCTCCACGACTAACACTGTACGCTTTGTTACCGCTACCAATCCTGTCTTTCGCCATATTCAAGCTCAGTTCTGAAATCAACACTAGAAGTACCGTTTTTCAACAATATCTTTCGAAAATATCAAGTTTCACACAAGAAGTTTTTTCAGGAATTCGCGTCATAAAAGCGTATTCATTAGAACAACAATACCAGAATAATTTAGAAGACCTGTCTGAGGAGAGCAAAACTAAGAGTCTTCATTTGGCTAAAGTTCAATCTCTTTTTGGACCGTTAATGTTAGCCTTAATAGGTGTAAGTAATTTAGTGGTAATCTATTTTGGCGGAATGATGTACATTAATGGCACCATTTCGAGTATTGGAACAATTGCTGAATTCATTTTATACATCAATATGTTGACATGGCCAGTTGCTTCGCTAGGATGGGTTTCATCAATGGTACAAGAGGCTGAGGCATCGCAAAAACGCATTAATGAGTTCCTAAAAATACAACCAGACATACAAAACAACCAACTTCAAAAATCAGAAATAAATGGGGCTGTTGCGTTCAATAATGTTAGTTTTGTTTATGATGACACCCATATTAAAGCGCTAGAGAACATTAGTTTTTCGATCAACAAAGGAGAAACGCTAGCTATCCTTGGCAAAACTGGATCGGGAAAATCAAGTATACTTTCGCTCATCAGCAGAATCTACGACACCACGACCGGCGAAATATTGATTGATGGCAAAAACATTCAAGAAATTAATCTAGACGACCTACGAAATAGCATCAGTATTGTTCCTCAAGACGCTTTCTTGTTTTCAGATTCGATTAAGAACAATATTAAGTTTGGGAAAGAAAATGCAACCGACGAAGAAGTGACAGCTGCAGCCAAAAAAGCCGTAGTTCACGACAATATTATCCAGTTTAACAAGGAATATAATACTGTTTTAGGTGAACGCGGAATTACGATTTCAGGTGGGCAAAAGCAACGTATTTCAATTGCTCGCGCATTGATTAAAGACGCTCCCATTTTACTACTCGACGACTGTCTATCTGCCGTTGATACTGAAACTGAAGAAGCAATACTAAATAACTTATTAGCTTATTGCAAAGACAAAACAACGATCATTGTAAGTCATCGGGTTTCGTCTGCAAAAAACGCAGATAAGATAATAATTCTTGCAAACGGAAAAATTATTGAACAAGGTTCTCATAATCAATTAATAAACGAAAAAGGGTATTATTCTGAATTGTATTTAAAGCAACTTTCTGAAAAAGAATTGTCGTAAATTTTGTTTTGTAATACAATTTTTATCATTTTTGACACGAGCGAAAGCGAAGTTACGAAGCAAATTAAATTAACCTTAAACTAATTGCATCTAGAAATATGAGAGAAAATGATATGGCAGAGAAAGAGGAAATTTTTTCTAAAGTTTTACGAGCTGGTAGAAGAACCTACTTTTTTGATGTAAGAGCTACAAAAGCAGATGATTATTATATAACTATCACTGAAAGTAAGAAATTTACAGAAGAAGATGGTTCGTTTCATTTCAAAAAACATAAAATCTACCTGTATAAAGAAGATTTTGCTGCTTTTACAGAAATACTAGAAGACATGACTTCTTATGTATTAAATCATAAAGGCGAAGAAGTAATATCAGAAAGACACCAAAAGGATTTCAAGAAAGAATATGGAAGTGAAAAACCAGAGTCAGAACAAGAAATCAGCACAAATAATTTTACAGATATCGATTTTGATGATATTTGATTTCTAAGCTAAAGCTATTAAATTATTAAGTCTACAAAAGAATTGCTTTGTAGACTTTTTTTTTCGAAATTTCTTAAACTTTACTTAACGAGCAATATGCTATTTATTGTTAGTATTGCTCATCTAACTTGCGTAATTCCTACCATAAATTACATTGGTGGAAAATTCATTCGAGATATAAACTAATTAGCCAAAAACAATTAACATATATTTTAAATTTGTATTTTTGGCGGTTAACTATTGTTTTTTATTTCTAATAAAACTTAAGTAGCGATGTTAAAAATCAACACTTAAAATATTGATTTCAAATCATAGTTTAGGATTATAAAAGAAAGAATTAATTACAATCTCTTTAAATTACTAAGTGAAGAGGATATTTTAACATATGAAAATCATTTCCCTTAAATCAAAAATAAGCACCGTACTAATTTTATTTATTTTTTGCAACGGCATCTTCGCGCAAGAATTATCAAGTGGTTTGCGAGGAAAAAAGGAAGAAAAATCCGAACGGAAATCAAAATCGTATAAAGAAAGTAATCGCGCAATTCAAGTTTTACCGCCAGTAATCACAGGAAATTTTAGTATTTGCTTACCAGGTCCAACTACTACACAATTGACGGCTACTTTGCCTCCAGCTGTCGGAAATCCGTGGGTATCATCAAATCCTACTGTAGCTACAATTGATGCTGCTGGATTAGTAACTCAAGTTTCGTTCGGAGCTACAACTATTACTTATACGGATAATGTAGGAAATACCTATTCTGAAAATGTCTATGTAAGTGCATTTCCAACAATTAACACTCCAAATGGAACTTCAACTTGTGCTGGTGGTGTATTACAAATTGAAGGCTCTCTATTTCCTAACGCAACTACTCCTTGGACTTCTTTGACACCGGCTATTGCGTCAGTTGATTCTTCTGGACTAATAACGGGAATTACAGGTGGTTCCGCTACAATTGAGTACAAGAATCTAGGAGGGTGTACAACTACAACTAATGTTACTATTAATCCACCATTAATACCAACAATTACATGCGGGGTAGCAACTACGAACCAAATTACGTTCAATTGGTCGGCAGTTGCAGGTGCGTCAACTTATGTTCGCAGTTATCAAATAAATGGAGGAGGTTTTCTATCGGCAGGATCAGGTAATGCTACATCTTATGTTTTAACTGGCTTACTACCCAGTTCCACGATTGATTTTTACGTTGCACCCTCTGGTTCTGTAGGTTTATGCTTCCAAGTGGGTCAAGTTCAATGTTTTACCGTTCCTTGCAGTGCTGCAACAACCGCTCCTGCTCCAACAATTGGAGCAATAACTCCTCCAACTTGTGGCCTAGCTACTGGATCGGTTGCTATTTCTGGTTTACCTGCTGGGAATTGGACATTAAATCAATTAGGAACTGCAACCAATGCGATTGCAGGAAATACTACTTCTACAATTGTATCTGGTCTTACAGCTGGGAACTATACGTTCACAGTTACAAATAATTTTGGGTGTACCTCTGTTGCTTCAATAAATGTTAATATTCCAGCGCAACCAATAACTCCAGCTGCGCCAACAATTGGAATAATTACACCTCCAACTTGCGCTCTTGCTACTGGATCGGTGGCCATTTCTGGCTTGCCTGCTGGGAATTGGACGTTAAATCAAAGTGGAACTGTCGTTGCTTCTATTGCAGGAAATACAACTTCAACAACCATCTCTGGGCTTGTTGCTGGAACTTATACTTTTACTGTTACCAATAGTGTAAGCTGTACGTCATTAGCTTCGGTCAATGTAATTATTCCAGCGCAACCAATAACTCCAGCTGCGCCAACAATTGGAATAATTACACCTCCAACTTGCG
>CANGTL010000004.1 GCA_947456815.1 Flavobacteriaceae bacterium | reverse complement strand
TCACTATTTTGACTTGGATCTAAAAATCCACTGGCAACTACAGTTAATGCTTTTCCTTGCAGGCTTAAAGTTGACAATGGTGCACTATAAGTTGCTACGGTTACAGTTCCTGTTGCGTCTTTTACCGCTAAAGTATAATCAGCTGTTGGTAATTCTAAGTATGCTGAATTGAAATTTGGAAACGAAATATCATCTACAATAGTTCCCGCTGGAACACTTGTTTCAACAACATCTACTGTTGGAGCATCAGTAGAACCGTGATTTACCACTACATCCGTATTAGAAGCATTTGATGCTGTTTCTCTTCCTTGAGGAAATACTGACAATCCAAATGGTTGAGAAGGAGTGTATCCGCTAGGGCTTACAAGACCGTTAGCCACAATTACATAAGTTTCTCCATCT
The DNA here is from genome assembly GCA_947456815.1 of Flavobacteriaceae bacterium. Lineage (GTDB taxonomy): Bacteria > Bacteroidota > Bacteroidia > Flavobacteriales > Flavobacteriaceae > Flavobacterium. The sequence continues at coordinate 92,909 of CANGTL010000004.1, read as the reverse complement.
GTCAAAGTTGGAGCGACATTAAAGATACTCTCTGCAACCGATGTACTTGTACTTGGCGCAATATCTATTTGAATTGGAGTTCCTGCCGGCGCATCGATAAATGGACTAGCAGTTCTGAATGCGAAATCATCGATCAAAAGGTCGCCATTTAAGTATACGTCAACCAAAGCTGCTGCTGCATCTGCTGAGTTGTGAATTACTTGAATTCTTGCCGTTGGCGGAGGTGGAATTAATGGTAATGGAATTAAGTTTCCTCCCATATGAGTTGCTACCCACAAACCAAATTCAGGGCCATTACTATTTTGACTTGGATTTAAAAAACCACTTGCTATAACAGTAATTGCTGCACCATTTAGACTCAAAGCAGCCAATGGCGCTCCATAGGTAGCTACTGTTATAGCTCCCGTTGCATCTTTTACCGCTAAAGTGTAATCAGCTGTTGGTAATTCTAGATATGATGAATTGAAATTTGGAAATGAAATATCATCTACAATGGTTCCCGCTGGAACACTTGTTTCAACAACATCTACAGTTGGCGCATCGGTTGAACCGTGATTTACCAAGACATCGGTGTTAGCACTATTGGATGCTGTTTCTCTTCCTTGAGCAAAAACGGACAATCCAAATGGTTGAGATGGAGTATATCCGCTTGGACTGACAATTCCGTTAGCAACAACAATATACTCACCACCAACATCAAATGTTGTTGTTAAATTGTAAATGCTTTCCGCTACAGAAGTACTAGTACTTGGTGCAATATCTATTGAAATAGGTATTCCAGCATTTAAATCAAGAAACGGCGTAGCGGTTCTAAATGCAAAATCATCTAAAGCTAAATCTCCGTCAATATAAACATCTACTAAGGCAGCTGCTGCGTCTGGAGAATTATGAATAACCTGCACTCGGCAATATTGAGACAATCCTAAAGGAATAAGATTTCCACCTGCTGGAAGTGCAATCCAAAGTCCAAATGCAGCCCCATTACTGTTTAACGAAGGATTGACGAAACCACTCGCCACAATCGTTATTGCCTGACCTTGTAAACCCAAGTTCTCAAGTAAAACATCGTATGATGCGACAACCGTACCTCCAGTTTGATTTGTTACATCAATCGTATAATTTGCTGTTGGGACTTCCAAGTAGCTAGAAGTAAAGGAAGGATAGAAAATATCGTTTACAACCGTCGTGATTGGTAGGCTAGTAGTATTAACTATGTCGTAAGTTGGAGCATCTGTTGCGCCATGACACACTAATATATCCGTATTTCCTGCAATACTTGACGTCTCTCTTCCTTGATTATAGACCGTTAACTCAAAAGGTTGAAATGGTGAATAGCCTGTAGCGCTAATGAGACCATTGGCAACAATTACGTAAGTTTCATTTGCCGCAAAAGCTACTGTTGTGTTATAGACACTTTCGGCAATTGAAGTACTGCTGCTTGGTGCAACATCGATGCTTAAAGGAACTCCCGCTGGTACGTCGGTAAACGCAGTAGCAGTTCGAAAAGCAAAATCATCTTGAACCAAGAGTCCGTTGACATAGATATCAACGACAGCAGCGGCTAAATCTGCTGAATTGTGTATGATTTGCACCCGAGCCGTCTGTGCATGTGCCAAATTACCCAAACAGAGTAAAATCGCAAAAATCAATTTGTTAGTAAATCTTTTCATAATGTTTTTTTTAGTTTGACGCTCAAAAATAGTTTAACCATTTTGTATAAATGATAAACAATATTAATTTTTATAAAATTTTTAACGGCTGTGAAAAACACAAATTATGTTCAAGATTCAAAAACTATTTGGGACCAATAAATTCAGCAAAATACATGCAAAGCTGATAGTATAACTATTAAACACTTTCAAATGTTTATCAAAATGCTAAAATCCACATTGTCAGTTAGAATTGTGGTCTAAAGTTTATGTTTCATAAATCGAGAATTATGCTTTAATTTGTGTAATAAATCTTTGGTGAAATGAAGCTCGATTCTATTCTAGTTATAGCCGCTACGGTCTTTTTGGCATTGAGTTCTTGTACTACAAAAAAAACTCTGATCGAAAAAAGTACCGCACTTCCCACCAATAAATCTAATAAGGAAGAACAGGTAACTTCAAATAACAACATCGCACCTAGTATAATTGAAATTGATAAAGTGAACGATGCACTTGTTGTGAATGACACTACTTTTGTAAATCTTCGTGATTATAGCAACGATTTTGTGTATGATATGAAATATGCAACTGAAGATAATTTCTTGCATTCAAAGGTATATGAATGTGAAGCTTGCTACCTTCGATATAAGACAGTAAAATCGTTATTAAAAGCAAATGAAAAATTTATGAAGAAAGGATATCGTATCATACTTTACGATTGCTACCGACCACTTTCAATTCAGAAAAAAATGTTTGAAATTGTCTCCAATCCAAAATACGTTGCAGATCCAAAAAAAGGTTCGATACATAATCGGGGTGGAGCAGTCGATATTTCCTTGGTAGATTCAAATGGAAACGAATTGGATATGGGCACACCATTCGATTTTTTCGGTGTAGAAGCAAGTCATTATTATGAACTACTGTCGGATAAACAAATAACCAACAGAAAGTTACTTCGAAAAATAATGACTCAAAACAATTTTAAAATCTTCGACAGTGAATGGTGGCACTACAATCTAAAGAACGCTCAGAAAGATCCCGTTTCAAATTTTAGATGGCATTGTGATTAGTTCGTTGACTCTAAACAATGAATAAAATCCATAAAATACGATTCTGGTTGGTAGACTTCGTTGTTCAATTCCGACTTGAATTCTTTTCTCATAACAAAATCAGCAGTATCAGGAACAAATTTTATCCTAATAAACGAAATCTGAGATTCTTTCAAATTTCCGTAATCTGCTTTATTGATATTGAAATAGCCCGACAATATCCGATTGTTTAATCCTTTATCATCTCGAACCAAAGTACCGCAACTTTCTTCACTTGCAAATGACAAGGTAATAATTTTATTATTATTCAGTTGCACAAAGATTTTTGAATTTTTATCCAAACACTTTGCCTTGATGAATTCAGCGCTTTTCTCAATCAGTTGGAAATTAAATAATGCCTTTTCATCAGTCAAAATAAACGAGCCAAAAATGTAGGTCGCATTCCCACCAAAGTTTTTTTCGTACAGTAAGTACTCCTTAGTGGTCTTGTAACTGCCGATAGAATCGACTACATTGGTAGTGAAGTCACAAGGTTTCTGTCCGAAATTTGCTGTTACGGTCAATAAAAAAATAAAGCAGCTGAAGTATTTCATTGTTTAATTACATTTTGTTGCAAAGTAAAACTATTTTATTATTATTTAAGTCAGTGGTAAAAAAACAATACAGTTCACCTCCATCTGAAATTTTCCATTTTTTTCTAATTTGATCGACTGTTTCTGGGAAATTCCTAGTAGTTACGTTTGCCTTTTTACCTTCAAGCGCAGTTTTGATTTCTTTCTTTTGATAAGGAATCACTTGCGCTATTGTAAAAAACCTTCCAGGAAATTGAATTAGTTCATCAGCAGTATAAAGATGAGAATTTGGATGTAATTTTCCCAATCCAAACTGTATACTCACTTCGTCAAATCCGCCTGATTTCATAATCGCACTGTTAGGCTCATAAACATATTTCTTTGGCAAAGAATATATCGGGGAAATTTCCTTCTTAGTCCATTGGAATTGAAAATACTCTGAATTATTGTCCTTAATGTTTACAGTATAAATTTCAACGGGCAGCTCATTCTCTGCTGAAATCTCCCAAAGCAATTCTTTCACTTCATTATCAACCGCCACAATATGAATTGCCTTTACGAACTTCAATTCGTTAAATCCTGCTACTATATCTAATATTGGAGCTGTCTTAATCAGGATTTTATTCGAGAACTTAAGATAATAATCAATCAATTCGGGGACATTTGGTGAGCAATCCTTCAACATAAAAACCTTGCCTTTGCTATCATTTCGTCGTGAAGGATCTACATAAATCCAATCAAATCGGTGCGTCATATTCTTTAAAATTGACTCACTATCTCCTGGGATGCATTTCACATTATTGACTTGTAACTGGGTAAAATTATGGGCTACAATCGAAGATAATTCTTCGTTCATTTCGCAGTGAATTACTCTTTTAAATCTCTTAGCAAAATAATAGGCATCGACACCGAAGCCGCCAGTCAAATCTATTATGGATTCACCAGAAATTAGAGAAGTCTTGTACGCTGCTGTTATTTCTGAAGAAGTCTGCTCAATTGAAATTTTGTGGGGAAACACGATTCCATCAGTCTTGAACCAGCTCGGTAATTTACTTTCCGACTTTTGTTTTCCTTCAATTTGTTCAAGAATTGTAGTCCATTTTAATCCAGGAAAAGGATTGTTCATCAAAGCCAATTTAGTAATCGAAACCTTTAAATTGGATTTTATGAATTCTTGGATTTCAGACTGGAGAACGGGAAAATTCAAAGCTAGATGTTTTTGGTCAACAGTTGAATTACAATGTTGTTGGGGAAAAATTCCTTGCCAATAACTTTAAGAATCGTGTAAATCGGAACTGCGATAATCATTCCTACTATTCCCGATAAGAAGCCTGCAATTAAAATGACCAAGAAAATCTCTAAAGGATGTGAACTGACGCTTTTCGAAAAAATGATAGGTTGCGATATATTGTTATCGATGAGCTGAACAATCCAAAATCCAATCATTACATAAATAGTTGTGGGTAGAATTACACTTTGGAAATCGGCGCCCAAATGACTAATCATCGTCAAAATCGCGGCTAAAATTGACGCAATTAATGGACCAAGATACGGCACGATGTTTAAGATCGCGCACAGAAAAGCAATCACAATCGCATTCTCGATTCCGAAAATGAGTAGGACAATTAGATATAGTACGAAAACAATAAAAAGCTGAATCAATAATCCAATGAAATAACGAGATAACAAATGATTGATTTTATCTAATGAACTTAAAATTTGTATTTCATGGCTATCCGGGATGACTTTTTTAAATGCAATGACGAACAACAATCGATCTTTCAGGAAGAAAAAGGAAATGAACAAAACCGCTACTAATCCGATTCCAAAGCTACTGATGAAATTGATCACCGCATTGAGAAAATTTGGAATAAAATCGAAGCTAATCAAAGAAGACAATTTGGTTTGGTCAAAAACAATTTTTGAATCGATGTTGTGCCCTTCAAGAAAAATAGCAATTTGATCCAAAAGATTTTGAATGTCTTTTTCAATTTGTGAAGTATTCAGCAGCGATAGGTTTTGTCCTTGATTAATAATCAAAGGAACAAATAAGGATATCAGTCCAAATAGCAACAATACGAAAACCGTTATTGTTCCAATCGTAGCAAAAAGGTGATTGAATTTCAGTCTATTCTTGAAAAAATCTAGAATTGGACTTCCAATCAATGTAGTGATTAGAGCTACGACTAAATAAACAATAATTGTTTGAATTTCGTACAAAAAATAAAGCAATGCACCGATACCGACTAAAATGCCAACTGCTTTTACGATTCCGAGTGAAATATTTCTTGAGTCCATTGCTGTGCTGAATTAATTATTAAAGATATAATTCAAAATATTAGCGCCCATTTTTAAAGCCTTTAGCCGAACTTCCGCCAGGTCATTGTGTACTTCTGGGTCTTCCCAACCATCTCCAAGATCGGTTTGAAAAGTATAAAGCAGCACCATCCTTCCATCGACAAAAATACCAAAAGCTTGAGGCCTTTTTCCATCATGTTCATGAATTTTTGGAATACCACTCGCAAAAGAATAAGGCTTTTGAAAAATAGGATGATTGGCTGGAATTTCAACAAGGTCATTATTTGGCATAAGTTTCTTGATTTCTTTCCGAACAAATTCATCCATGCCGTAGTTATCATCTATGTGCAGAAAACCTCCCGAAGTGAGATAATTTCGCAAATTAATTTGATCCGCTTCGGAAAATACTACATTTCCATGACCTGTCATATGAACAAATGGATACGAAAAGAGATCTGGGCTTCTCGGTTCTACAAGCCCTGGTTTAGATTTGATTCTTGTACCAATATTTTGATTACAAAACTTTATTAAGTTAGGTAAAGACGTTGGATTAGCATACCAATCGCCGCCGCCATTATATTTTAATAAGGCTATTTCCTGCGCATTTAAACTCAACGAAAAAATAACAAAAACAAAAAAATATTTCATCTTTAACTTTTATTCATTTACAAAAACTACACTGTGACACGCAACAATTGCAGCAGTCTCTGTGCGCAGTCTTGTATTTCCCAAAGATACAGGAATAAAGTTATTATCAATTGCGGATTGAATTTCTTTAGTACTAAAATCACCTTCAGGCCCAATTAGTATGGTCACATCTGATCGTGTTTGTAACAAATCCTTCAACAGTTTCTTGTCGGTTTCTTCACAATGTGCAATATACAATTGCCCAGAAAACTTTAGTTTCATAAAATCTTTGAAGAGAATTGGTTCATTCAACTTCGGCAAATAATACTGGTTAGATTGCTTCATTGCCGCAATTACTATTTTTTCGAAACGCTCTGTTTTTATGTGTTTACGTTCGGAATGCTCGCAAATAATTGGTGTGATTTCTGAAATACCAATCTCTGTTGCCTTTTCTAGAAACCACTCAAATCGATCGTTCATTTTAGTTGGAGCAACCGCGAGATGAAGTTGGACATTTGTTGGTTGTGATTTATTGAAACGTACGATGGCAACGGTGCACTTTGTTTCAATCGCAAGTACAATACTACATTCAAATAAAAATCCTAAACCATTAGTAACAAACAATATATCGCCATCCTTTTTTCTAAGCACTTTAATAATATGTTTACTTTCTTCTCTATCAAAAGTGAACTCCTTTGTGCTTTCAGAAATCGATGGATTGTAAAATAATTGCATAATTAAAAAGAGATTCTTGCTTTAGAAACGACGCCTGAGGTTTCAAAATTATCAGTCAGAAATTTTTGGTAACCAACAATTCCAATCATTGCGGCATTGTCTGTTGTGTATTCGAATTTAGGAATGTAAGTTTTCCAACCATATTTTTCCTCTGCCGCCTTTAGTGTGCTTCTAATTCCGGAATTCGCAGAAACACCGCCGCCGATGGCAACTTGCTTTATTCCAGTTTGCTTTACTGCCAATTGGAGCTTTTCCATCAATATCTCTATGATGGTATTTTGAATAGAAGCACAAATATCGTCTATATTTTCATTGACGAAATCTGGATTTTCTGCAGTTTTCTTTTGAATAAAATACAGAATCGCAGTTTTTAATCCTGAAAAACTAAAGTCCAAATTAGGAACTTTTGGCTTCGTAAAAACAAAAGCATTTGGATTGCCTTTTTGCGCATGTTTGTCAACCAATGGGCCGCCTGGATATGGAAGTCCAAGTATTTTAGCGCTTTTGTCAAAAGCTTCACCAACCGCATCATCGGTAGTTTCGCCGATGATTTCCATATCGAAAAAATCATTCACGCGCACAATCTGTGTATGTCCACCAGAAATCGTTAATGCAAGAAAAGGGAATACTGGTTTATCAAATCCTTCCTCATCAATAAAGTGCGCCAAAATATGTGCTTGCATGTGATTGACAGCTATTAAGGGAATATCAAGCGCAATCGACATTGACTTAGCAAATGAACTACCCACTAGCAATGAGCCCATCAAACCTGGACCTTGAGTAAAGGCTATGGCCGATAGATCTTCTTTTTGGATTCCTGCCTTTTTGAGCGCAACATCGATAACTGGCACGATATTTAATTGGTGAGCACGCGATGCCAACTCAGGTACAACGCCGCCGAATTCATTATGAATTAACTGATTCGCGACAACATTAGACAAGACTTTATCGTTTTGAAGTATAGCAGCGGCAGTATCATCACATGAACTTTCGATTGCTAATATAAAAACTGGTTTTTTAGGCATAAATACTTGCAATTTTTGAATATTATTTGACTAAATCCTGTCAAAATATTCTATTTTTACAGCGAAGCCAAAATTAGCCTTTTTTTTGTCACGGGCAATTGATTCTTATTGGTAAATATTAAATTAAATCCTTTATTAAAGCATCAAATATCAAAAGAGTTAGAAAAATAGTTATTCGCTTGTTCCTCTTTCTACTATTGCTACTTCTAGCACTTGGTATTGCGTTGACTTTACCAGAAGTTCAAACTAGAATTGCGCAGTATGTGACGGAAAATTTGAATAAAGAATACAAAACCGATATTCAAATAGAGCAAATTGCAGTAACAATTTACGGTGGTGTCAAGCTTAAGAAAGTGCTAATTAAAGATCATCACAAGGACACACTGATTTATGCCAATCGTATTTCCACTAGTATTTTAGACGTTAATAAACTAATCAATGGCAAATTAATTTTTGGAGATATTCGAATAGACCGTCTGCTTCTCAATATGAAAACGTATAAAAAGGAGAACGACTCAAATTTAAATCTATTCATTGATGCTTTTGACGACGGAAAACCATCCTCAGGTAATTTCCTATTTACTTCGAAAAATATTACACTACAGAAGAGCCGTCTAATTGTAATAGATGAAAATCGAGAAGTTCCGAAAGATGTCGATTTTACTAAGCTTAACGCTCATTTAAGTAATTTCAAAATCAAAGGTCCGAATGTTACTACACATATAGATCGAATGTCTTTTCAAGACCATCGTGGTCTATTTGTCAAGAACCTTGAGTCAGCATTTAGTTACACTAAAAAGCAGATATTATTGACTGATTTAGATATCATGACAATGGGCTCTTTGTTTAAAGGTAATGTGGCGCTTAATTACAAAAGACAAGACTTTCAGGATTTTAATAACAAAGTACACTTTAATATTTTAGTAGATCAAGCGTCACTTGCTACTAACGATATTTGGTATTTTTATAAGGAGATTGGTAAAAATCAAAACTTCACACTAAAAGCTCATATTACAGGAACACTCAACGACTTGACAGCTCGTCGTATGAGATTAGTTGACAGCAAGAACTCTCAAATTGTTGGGAATGTAAACTTTAAGAACTTATTTGGAAATGAAAAACAACCTTTTTATATGAAAGGGGATTTTAGCAAAGTTGTTTCCAATTATGACAATTTGATCAAATTGCTTCCCAATGTTTTAGGAACAAAACTCCCTTCATCATTGAAGAAGTTAGGACAGTTTAACATCCGTGGTAACGCTGAAATTACCACCAAGACAATTGTCACAGATTTTTATATGTCGACAGCTCTAGGAAATGTTCAATCTGAACTGAGCATGAACAATATTGATAATATCGACAATGCAAATTACAAAGGAAACATCATTTTAGAAGAATTTAATGTGGGCTCTTTTCTAGGCGAAAAAGATGTCGAGAAAATAACACTAAACATTGACGTTGACGGAAAAGGATTTACAAAGAAAAACGTCGATACAAAATTCTCCGGCGACATATATAAAGTTCGATATAATGGTTATACCTATACGAAGGTTATCGTGGATGGTGTTTATAAAGATCCTATTTTCAAAGGAAAGGTCTTTATCAATGATCCAAATTTATTTTTAGATTTTAATGGGTTGGCTAATTTTAGTAAAAAAGATATTGCTTTTGATTTTGAAACCAAAGTAGATTACGCCAATTTATACCGCTTGAATTTTCTTAAAAAAGACTCTATTGCAATTTTCAAAGGTCGAATAAACACCAACGTTGCCGGAAACAACCTCGATGATTTGAAAGGTGACATACATTTCTCTGAAACCTCATATCAAAATAGTAAGAACAGTTATTATTTTGATGATTTTTCAATACACTCAAGTTTTGATGCCGACAAGGTAAGAACCATAGCGATAGAATCTCCAGATATCATCCAAGGGAAAGTTGTTGGTAAGTTTAAGGTTGGTTTGCTAAAGAAGATGCTTGAAAATTCTGCAGGAAGTTTATATGCTAATTATTCTAGAAACCCAATTCCTAAAGGTCAATACCTAAGATTTGATTTTAGTTTATATAACAAGATTGTCGAAATTTTCTACCCAGAAATCAACATTGGAAATAATACTCAAATGCGCGGATTTATTGACTCAGACAAAGATGACTTTAAGTTTAATTTTTCATCGCCAGAGATTACTGCATATAACAATACGTTCGACAATATTAAAGTCGACGTAGACAATAAAAATCCATTATTCAATACTTATATTTCTCTAGACTCAATCAAAACGAAGTATTATAAAGCGCGGGATTTTAGTCTCATTAATGTTACCACTAAGGATACTTTGTTTTTGCGAACAGAATTCAAAGGAGGCGATACCGGTCAAGATGCATTCAGTCTTAATTTATATCACACCATTGATGCGCAACGGCAAAATGTCGTAGGTATTCAAAAATCTGAACTCCAGTTTAACAATTTCCTATGGTATTTGAACGAAAAGGACGATGATCAGAATAGAATTGTATTCGATAAAAAATTCAAAAAATTTAATATTGATAACATCGCTTTGTCACATGACAATCAAAAAGTCAACTTAAATGGGGATTTACTTTCGAACACTTACAAAGATTTAAGTCTAAATTTTACACAAGTTCAACTCGAAAAGTTGCTTCCAAAATTAGATCGATTTAAGATAGATGGAATGCTGAATGGCGTTGTAAACTTAAAACAAAATGAAGCTATTTATCAGCCGACTTCTTCAGTCACCATCGACGATTTGGTGATCAATGATGTAGCTTTGGGCAAAATGAACTTAGAGTTAAAAGGTGACGAAAATTTTCAAAAATTTTATCTTAATTCCTCGATAGAAAACAAAAATGTTGCAGCCTTTGTTGCAGAAGGTAGTTTTGAAGTTGTAGATCAAAAAACAGCTTTTGATATCGACATGGAATTTGACCAATTTAACTTAGGGATTTTGAATTCATTCGGAGGCGACGTCATTTCTAATATAAGAGGATTTGCCTCGGGTAGATCAAATATTTCTGGAAATTTCGATAACCTCGATATTAATGGTCGACTATTTGTGGACAAAGCAGGACTTGGAATTCCGTATCTAAACACTGATTATCAAGTAGATGATCAGACGGTTGTTGACGTAACAGAGAAGCGCTTCATCATCAGAAATGCAATTATTAGAGACACAAAATACAACACCAGAGGTAAACTCTACGGAAGTATTGGCCATACTAATTTCTCTGATTGGAATCTCGATCTTAACCTCAGCTCAAAAAGAATTTTGGCATTGGATACAAAAGATAGTGAAGATGCAGCTTACTTCGGAACCGCCTATATGGACGGAGAAGCGAATATTGTCGGACCGTTAAATAAACTCTTCATTAAAGTCGACGGGAAATCAGAAAAAGGAACGGCGATCAAAATTCCTATTAATGACGCGGAAGCAACTGGAGATAGCAATTACATTCACTTTATAACCTCTGACGAAAAGTACAGAACCAAGAAAGGACTAGCAGCTGTTGCAAAAAAATATGACGGCGTTGAATTGGAATTTAATTTTGATATCACTCCAGAAGCAGAGGTAGAAATCATACTAGATAGAAATTCAGGTCATGGCATGAAAGGCAAAGGATTTGGGTCGTTGCTATTTAAAATTAATACATTAGGTAAGTTCAATATGTGGGGAGATTTTCAAGCGTATGAAGGAACCTATAATTTCAAGTACGGCGGTATCATCAACAAGCAATTTACGATCAAAAAAGGAGGTTCTGTGGTTTGGGAAGGTGACCCAATGAAAGCAATCCTAAATGTAGAAGCGGTATACAAAACAACGGCGAATCCAGCCTTGCTAATAGAAAATTCTTCATTCAGTAAGAAAGTAGATGTAGAGGTTGTAATTGGCGTCAAAGGAAACTTAAGTAATCCAAATCCGGAATTTACCATTAATTTCCCAACCGTTAGTTCAATTCTTAAGTCCGAAATTCAAACCAAATTAGACGACAAAGATGTCCGTCAAAAACAGGCGTTGATTTTGCTTTCTACTGGTAATTTCTTAAGCGTAGAGGGAATCAATCAAACGTCGATCACTAACAACCTTTACGAGAAAGTTGGTGATATTTTCGGTTCAATTCTTAACGACGCTGAAGACAAAATTACTGTGGGTGTAGACTTAGTTTCTGCCGACAGAAATCCAGGAAGAGAAACTGATGGTAGAGTAGGTCTCACAGTTACTACAAAAGTGAGTGACCGCATAAGTATCAATGGAAAATTGGGAGTTCCAGTGGGCGGAATTAATCAATCGGCGATTGTTGGAGATGTAGAAGTGCTTTATCGTGTCAATGAAGATGGAACGCTAAACCTTCACGTTTTTAATAAGGAAAACGACATCACCTATATCGGACAAGGTATAGGTTATACGCAGGGAATCGGAATCAATTATCAAGTCGATTTTACAACTTTCAAACAATTACTTCATAAGATTTTTAAAAATCAAAAAATTGAATTGGTCAAAAAGGCAGAGAAAACCACAGATGATTCTAATTTATTGCCAGAGTATATCAATTTCGATAAGAAAAAGGAAAAAGAAAGAGAAAAGGAAAAAACTCCAGAAAAAGTAAATTCCGATGCTATTCCTACCGATGACTAAGAGGACTACAATGCTCCTAAAGTCATCTCACAACTATTAAGAAATCAAAAACTTATTAACGAAAACGATTGAATTTCGTTTAACTTGTCAAACTATCAATAATTCAGGGATTATTATAGTAGATGTTTGCTAATTTTACATTTTAATTGTCAAAAAATGTCTAAAACCATAAAAAAAATCGGTGTTCTGACTTCAGGTGGAGACTCTCCAGGAATGAATGCCGCTATACGTTCTGTAGTGCGTACTTGCGCTTACCATAACGTTGAGTGTATCGGAATTTACCGTGGTTATCAAGGAATGATTGAAGGTGACTTCAAAGAAATGGGGCCTCGAAGCGTAAATAATATTGTCAATAAAGGCGGAACAATCCTCAAGTCAGCACGTTCTAAAGAATTTATGACAACTGAGGGAAGAAAGAAAGCGTACGACCATCTAATGGCTGCGAATGTAGATGCGCTTGTTGTCATTGGAGGAGACGGAAGCTTTACTGGAGCGGAAGTATTTAACAATGAATACGGATTTCCAGTAATGGGAATTCCAGGAACTATTGACAATGATATTTACGGAACAAGCCATACATTAGGATACGACACAGCACTTAATACTGTTGTAGAAGTAATTGATAAAATTCGCGACACCGCCAGTTCACACAATCGTTTATTTTTCGTCGAAGTAATGGGGCGCGACGCAGGTCATATTGCACTCAATGCTGGAATCGGGGCGGGAGCAGAAGAAATTCTTATTCCAGAAGAAGACCTTGGTCTAGAAAGATTACTCGACTCCTTAAAGAAAAGTAAAGCTTCAGGAAAATCCTCAAGTATTGTTGTCATCGCCGAAGGAGATAAAATCGGTAAGAACGTTTTTGAACTCAAAGATTATGTCGAAGCCAATCTTCCTGAGTACGATGTTCGTGTTTCTGTTCTTGGTCACATGCAACGCGGTGGCGCACCTTCATGCTTCGATAGAGTGCTAGCCAGTCGTCTTGGCGTGAAAGCGGTCGAATCTTTATTGGAAGGGAAGTCCAACTTTATGGTCGGGTTGCTCAATGATAAAGTTGCTTTGACACCACTTGAACAAGCAATTAAAGGACACACTGAAATCGATCGTGAATTATTGCGCGTTTCAGATATCATGTCTACCTAAAAATGAAAAAAATACCACAAATAAGTACTTTAAATTAAATCATTACTATAATCGGCAGCAGGCCTTATGCTTATTGCCCAAAGCAAAAAAAAATGTCAAAAGTAAAATTAGGAATTAACGGTTTTGGAAGAATTGGAAGAATTGTTTTTAGAGAATCATTCAACAGAGACAATATTGAAGTTGTTGCAATCAATGACTTATTAGACGTAGAACACTTAGCGTATCTTTTAAAATACGATTCTGTTCACGGTCGTTTCAACGGAACTGTTGAAGTAAAAGAAGGAAAATTATTCGTTAACGGAAAAAACATCCGCATTACTGCAGAAAGAGATCCGGCAACACTAAAATGGGATGAAGTAGGAGCAGACATTGTAGCAGATTGCACTGGAATCTTCACAACTTTAGAGTCTGCACAAGCCCATATCAAAGGTGGCGCTAAAAAAGTAGTAATCTCAGCACCATCTGCTGATGCACCAATGTTTGTAATGGGTGTCAACCACCTAAAAGCTACCGCAGCCGATACCATTGTTTCTAACGCCTCATGTACGACAAACTGTTTAGCTCCGTTGGCTAAAGTAATCAACGACAATTTCGGAATTGTAGAAGCATTAATGACTACAGTTCACGCAACAACATCAACACAAATGACGGCTGACGGACCATCCAAAAAAGACTGGAGAGGCGGACGTTCGGCGAGCGTAAATATTATTCCATCTTCAACAGGTGCTGCAAAAGCCGTAGGAAAAGTAATTCCAGAACTAAATGGTAAATTAACTGGAATGTCATTCCGCGTTCCTACCGTTGATGTTTCTGTAGTCGACTTAACAGTAAAAGTAGCCAAAGAAACTTCTTACGAAGAAATCATGAAGGTACTTAAAAATGCCTCTGAAACTGATATGAAAGGAATTCTAGGATATACTGAAGATGATGTTGTTTCTCAAGATTTCATCTCAGACAAACGCACTTCGATTATCGATGCAAAAGCTGGAATTGGATTAAACTCCACTTTTTTCAAGATTGTATCTTGGTATGATAACGAGTACGGTTACTCAAGCAAATTGATCGATTTGTCGGTGCATATTGCAGGGTTAAAATAAAACAATATCTTTAAGTCCAGTTTGTCATGAACTGGACTTTTATGATTAGAAGCTATTCCCGCTTTCCGCAGTATCTCTGCGAGGATACTGCTTCCAATCGGGGCTAGGGCACCTTAACAAACCAGAACGAATATATTACAAATCAAGTTTCTTAGTTACTCAGCAACTTAGGCACTCAGCAACTCAAATAAAATGAAACTACTCGTAGACAGTGGATCCACCAAAGCCGATTGGATTGCCATCGATGAATCAGGAAAAGTATTATTTACTACGCAAACATTGGGTTTAAATCCAGAAGTTTTAACCAAAGAAGAAATCATTCATCGTCTCAATGATAAATTTGACATTTCACACAACAAAGCCAAAGCAAGTCATTTGTTCTTTTACGGCGCGGGCTGCGGAACCGACAGAATGAAAGATTTCTTAACCAAAGTGTTTCAAGAGTATTTTAAGAAGGCTACAGTTGTTGTCCATGAAGATACCTATGCAGCAGTGTATGCCACTACACCAAAAGGAGAGCAAGCTATTGTTTGTATACTGGGAACGGGTTCAAATTGCAGTTATTTCGACGGAAATGTATTGCATCAAAAAGTACAATCGCTAGGTTATATCGCTATGGATGATTGTTCTGGCAATCGATTCGGAAGACACTTGTTGCGTGGCTATTACTTCAATAAAATGCCTAAAGATTTAGCGAAGGAATTTGAAGAAGAGTACAACGTTGATGCAGACTATATCAAGCACAATCTCTACAAAGAACCGAATCCAAATGCGTATTTAGCGACATTTGCGAAATTCCTCATCAAGCACAAAGACAATCCGTTTTGCAAAAACATCATCCAAGCGGAGATGAAAGATTTCGCTGAAAATTACATTATGCAATTCGACAATTGTAGAGACGTTTTAGTTCATTTCGTTGGCTCAATTGCTTTCTACCTCAAAGAAGAATTGGAAGAAACATTGGAGAAGTACGATATTAAAGTTGGCAACGTGCTGCGCCGACCTATCGACGGTTTGATAGCCTATCACATTTTGAATAAATAATATCTCGTAAAACATAAGTAATGGAAATCGCCATCATAGCCCACGACAGAATGAAAGCGGATATGGTTCAGTTCTTAAATAAGAACAAAGTACTATTACATCAAGAAAATATAAAGTTGATTGCTACCGGAACTACTGGTGGACAAGCAGAAAATGCCGGTTTTAAAGTAAAAAGGATGCTTTCAGGTCCGATGGGAGGAGATGCTCAAATCGCAGCCAGAGTTGCTGAAGGCAAAACCAAGATGGTATTGTTCTTTAAAGACCCCAATTCAAGCCATCCACACGAAGTAGATATCAATATGCTAATCCGCGTTTGCGATGTACATAATATCCCATTAGCGACGAATGAAGCAACGGCGCAACTACTATTAAATGCTATTTCGTTGCCATCATAGCAATCTCAATATTTACAAATTTTGGCAAAGCTGCCACTTGAACAGTTTCTCTTGCAGGAGCGGTTTCTTCGTTAAAGTACTTACTGTAAACCGCGTTGATTCTAGCAAAATCATGCATATTGGTGATAAAAATTGTAGTTTTAAATACATTTTCAAAACTCATTTCTGCCGCTTCTAAAAGTGCTTTTAGATTCTGCATTACTTGCTCGGTTTCCGCTTCGATATTGTCTAAGACCAATTCCATAGTCGACGGATTTAGCGCAATTTGACCCGATGTATATAAAGTATTTCCAACCATCACTGCTTGGCTATAGGGTCCAATAGGTGAAGGCGCTTTTTCGGTAAAAATTATCTTTTTCATTTGAAGTAATGTTAGTTTTTAAATTATCTCAGCACACGGTCCGGAAGTGTTCGCTTCTCCCATTTAATATCGCTCAATACGCCAGATTTAATTCCAATAAAGAAACTCCAGAAGGCATTTGTACCGTAAGGTGTCCAGCTGAAATCCATGCGCCAACTAAGTAGATCTCTAGAAAAACGAAACTGCGTAAATGTAACTCCCTTTTGCACAAAATCATATCCGGTCGAGACACCCACTTTCCATTTCGGGGCAATATCTGAATTTACAGACATCATCACAGAATTTCCAGATATTTCCTTTTCTCGTCGCACGTTCGAATAGGTAAGTTGGTAAGCAAAATTAATATCCCAAGGCAAATCATACTTGTAAAAACCCTTGAATTCGTTCTCTTCCTTATCTGGGTCATCTCCAAACTGATTCGAACGCCGATCACTAAAATCAGTATTGGTTCCGAACAAATCATCTTGTCGTCCGCCATTTCGAACACCTTGATTATTAATTTTCTTATTGTCGGTTTTACCAAATTCAGTGCTATTTAAAGAATAGTTGACCGTCATATTGGCACTGGTCATTCTAAATAAACTACCGCCGTTATCAATATTCCAGGCATTAAATTCACGTCCAGAATTATCGATTGCGTAAGGGTTTAAAGTCATTCCAAAATTCACATTCATCTTATTATTAAAAAAAGCCGTCCCACCACTCACGCGCAGTGGCGACCAATTTAAAGAATCTTTTTTGATATCGTATGTTGTTCCTAGATTCAAATTGTTTAGCAGCATGACTTTCTTTGGTTCTAATTTCGTCGTATCTCTATCAGTTACCTTAGCTTCAAAAGTATTATTCAAACTAAATCCAACGCTACTTGATAACCTATTTCCGGGTGCTGCAAAAATTCCCTGTTCAAATCTTGTGTATTCTTTCACCATCGTTCCACTTCCATCTGCAGCATAAGTATCATAATACTGATCAAAACTTGGTATGTAACTATATGAAATGCTTGGTCTCATTACATGTCTAATTGCTTGTATTTTCTTATTTTCCCCAAAATTAAACGTCCCATAAATTGTAGTTCCGACGTTTTGAGAAAACGAATAAGTTCGAAATGCGTCAAACTTATTAACCTCCCTAATTACTTCTTTATTTGCTACTGGATCAAAGCTCTTTCGGATTGTTTTTAAGTACCAAACCTCTTCAAAATTGACGGAAGTCGTTGCGCTAAAATATTTAAAAATCTTAAAATTTGTACTCAATGGAATGCTGTGTTGTACGCCAACCTTAGCATCTCTAAACATCTCCGGTTTAAAAAACAGAGAGTCTGTGGTGGCAAATCTATTTTCTCCTCTTAGATTATACTGTAAATTGATATTTTTAATCATTCCTTTCTTGACGCCATCTTTAGGAGCAAACGGAAAAACACGATCGACACTAGCCTGTAAAGTAGGGAGCGTCATGTTAATTTGCTCTGTATTCGTATTTTGTGTATGGTTCGCCGTCAAAGACATATTTACTTGTGGAACGGAATTAAATGTTTTAGAATAAGAAACTGAGGAACTTAAGGTGTTGTTCAAATTGGACCCAACATTAGCTTGGTTCAGCGACTGCCTAAAATAAGTACTACTTCCAAAATTAACGGACGCTGAGAACCGTGAATTTGGACTCGCTTTAGAGTCTTGCGAATGTGACCACTGGATATTATAGATATTTGTTTTTGAATAATCTGGGAATCCTCGTTCACTGTTGATTAAGTTCTCGTATCGAAAATTTACATTACCTCTGAATTTGTATTTTTTAGCATAAGTAGATTCAAATCTTGTCGCGTAACTACCATTGGTATAATAGTCCCCAAGAATTGCTAAATCGTAGTAATCACTCAAAGCTAAATAGTATCCTCCATTTTGTAAGGAATAACCTTGCGTTCTGGTATCATTCCAAGTTGGAATTATCAATCCAGACCGACTTGTTTCGGACATCGGAAAAAAAGCAAATGGAAGTGCAATTGGAGTAGGTACATCGGCAATTACCATATTTGTTAAGCCCGTGACAACTTTCTTTCCAGGAACAAGTTTTAAGCGACTTGTTCTAAAATAATATTCTGGATCTTCAATATCTTCTGCTGTCGTAAATCTCGCACCTTTCAAAAAATAAACGGAATCATTTACTCGTTTTGAAATTTCTGCTTTGACTTTAAATTCGCCTTGTTCCGTTCTCGAATTCCAAATCAATGCTTTCTTAGTCTTATAATTAAATCGGATAGAATCCGGTTCAACCACATTTGTGCCTTGTTTAAACGTAGGGAACTGCGTATAAACTCCAGCCGAATCCTTAATACGACCGGCATAAACTTCATTCTTCTCGTAATTAAAAACGATGATACCAGATTTCAGTTCAATATCTTGGTAGTATAATTCTGCTTGATCATATAAAGTGATTAGTTTCTTCTTTTGATCAAGTTTAGCATAGGCTTGCGCTTTGTATTTAATTTTGCCCTCAAGAACAGACTTTTTTGGCTTAATGCTATCAATTTTAATAGTATCGCCAATTTTTGAAAGTTCATTATCAGAAATACTAGTGCTGTCTTTAACTGATTTCGCAGGGAATGAAGCTGTTTTTTTGTCTAATTCTTGTGAATAACTTTCCGAAATTCCAATTGTTAGGAAAAAGACTGAAAAAACGATATGAAATAAGTTTGTACGCAAAGGTTTTAATGCTATTTTTGTAAAAATATGGCTTAATTTTTGACGCGCCAAACTTACTGATTATTTTTCGTCAAAAATAGGTATTATTAAAATTTAAAAGCTTTACGTTTTTATAAAAATTAACTTTAATAGCGACTATGCGTATTCTAAATAAAATCAATTATTTATCTTTTTTTCTGTTTTTTCTTTTTTCATTTTCTATTTATTCACAATCTACAGGTAAATTTAAAGTAACGCTCGACGCTGGTCATGGCGCACATGACTTCGGCGCAGTGTACCATGGACATATTGAAAAGA
Source organism: Flavobacteriaceae bacterium (assembly GCA_947456815.1). GTDB lineage: Bacteria > Bacteroidota > Bacteroidia > Flavobacteriales > Flavobacteriaceae > Flavobacterium. The sequence goes on along the minus strand of CANGTL010000004.1, from coordinate 73,269 downwards.
ATATTACCTTAGGAATTGTACTTAAAGTGGGTAAAATATTAGAAGCCAATCCAAATATTGAAGTAAACTACACGCGAAAAACTGATGTCTTTATTGAGCTTGTTGAGCGCTCAAGCATTGCCAATAGAGTCGATTCTAATATTTTTGTTTCAATTCACTGCAATGCTAATAAAAATACTTCTGCTGATGGATGCGAAACATATGTAATGGGTTTAAACAAAAATGCTTCCAATCTAGCTGTTGCAAAAAGTGAAAATGCCGTAATTACCTTGGAAAAAGACTACAAGCAGAAATATGAGGGCTTTGATCCAAATAATCCAAGTTCAATGATCGGTCTAACCTTAATGCAAGAGGAGTATTTAGAAAACAGTATTTCTTTGGCAAGCAAAATTCAAGATCAATTTGCTGGATTAAATAGAAAATCACGTGGAGTAAAACAAGCGCCATTTATGGTTTTGCATAAAGCTTATATGCCAAGAGTTCTGATTGAAACTGGTTTCATTTCAAACCCTACCGAAGGAGCAATGCTTGACTCTGAAAATGGGCAACAAGATATAGCCCAAGCAATTGCAAATGCAATCATAAGCTATAAAAAAGAATATTTTGGAAGCAGCAGCTCGGATATTATTGAGAAACCATCCAAGAAAATGGCACAGGAACCTATTAAAGAAACACCTGCAATTGCGAAAGAAGAATCAGACCCAGAAAAAGAAGCTTCCAAGAACGAATCAGATGTAATTATTTTTAGAGTACAGATAGCTGCCGCAAACAAGAAATTAGATTTGACACCTTCTAATTTTAAAGGATTGTCCAATGTTCAGTCTACAACCGACAATGGTCAACTATACAAATACACGTACGGAGAAACTTCGGACTACGCAATTGCCAAGAAAAATCTAGAAGAGGCTCGCGCCAAAGGATATTCTTCTGCCTACCTAATCGCTTTTAAGAATGGTAAGAAAATTAGCGTCCAAGAGGCTTTGAAATAATATTCAAATTTGTCCTATTTTATTTTAATTTTGTTTAAATATTAAGATTTTGAAAATTACAAGAGAAATTAAGACCGCCATATTAGTCATCGCATCTATAATGCTATTTATATGGGGCTACAGCTTTCTTAAAGGCAAAGATTTGCTAGCCGATTACACAACACTTTATGTTGAGTATGATAATGTGGAAGGATTGGGCAAATCTGCTCCAGTTACCTTAAATGGACTCGCAATTGGTAAAGTAAGCGGTATTAAGTTTTCTGATAATTCAGGAAAATTAATTGTAGAACTTCAAATTAAGTCTGACTTTCCCATTTCAAAATCAAGCGTTGCAACGATTTATGATCCAGGACTTATCGGCGGTAAACAAATCATGATTGTTCCCAACTTACAAGACAAAGAAATAGCAACATCCGGATCTAAACTTCTGGGAAACACCAAGCTTGGATTAACTGATTTAGTGGGGGAGAAATTAGCGCCTTTGCAGGTTAAATTAGACAAAATATTATCTAATGCAGATCAAATGATCTCTGGAATTAATAATGTTTTGGATAAAAAAGGACAAGAGGACATCAAGAAATCATTAGCTGAATTGAGCGCGACTTTGTCCGAATTTCACAAAGCATCAGAAAGTGTAAATGGAATGATTGCAGATAATAAGACACATATCAATGGTGTCGTTTCAGATTTTCATAAAGTATCGACTAACTTTTCAAAAATTTCCGATTCCCTAACCAAAGCTGATCTGGGTAAAACTGCAAAAAGCCTTCAAAGTACTTTAGCGAAAGTTGATGAAATGCTTGCAGATATGAATGCAGGAAAAGGAACGGTCGGCAAAATGATGAAAGATGAAGCGTTATACAGCAATTTGACAAAAACGTCAAAAGAACTTGAATTGCTACTTGAAGACTTGCGTCTAAATCCGACGAGATATGTAAACGTTTCTCTTTTTGGAAAAAAGAACAAGCCATACGTAGCTCCAGCAAATACAAGTACTAAATAAAACTACTATTTATGCAACTTTTTAGCAGCTTATTTTTTGCAATTCTACTCACCATTGGTGTTTTCTATTTTGTCAAAAAGGTAAAGAAAATTAAGCGAAATATCAATTTGGGTCAACCAATTGATCGGTCTGATCGCCCATCAGAGCGTATGAAGAACATGGCTATGATTGCATTAGGCCAATCCAAAATGGTCAAGCGTCCTATTGCTGGTATTTTGCACATTATTGTATATCTTGGTTTTGTCATAATCAATATAGAAGTCTTGGAAATCATTATTGATGGACTCTTCGGAACACATCGAGTTTTTTCCTTTTTTAGTTCTTTTTATGACCTTTTAATTGCTTCTTTTGAAATATTGGCAGTACTTGTATTGGTTGCAGTTTTCGCCTTCTTAATAAGAAGAAACATTATAAAATTGAAGCGATTTATCAGTTCTGATTTAAAAGGTTGGCCAAAAAGTGATGCAAATTACATTTTGTACTTCGAAATCGTCCTGATGTCACTTTTCCTATTGATGAATGCCGCCGATTTTCATTTACAAAACATTCCTGGCGGTTTTGGTCATTATGAGCAAGCAGGCTCATTTCCTATCTCGCAGTACATTGCGCCATTTTTTAATGGAATGAATCCGACATCTGTTGCATTCTTTGAAAGAATCTTTTGGTGGCTGCACATTTCAGGTATCCTTATATTCCTAAACTATCTGTATTTTTCAAAACACTTGCATATCCTTTTGGCTTTTCCAAATACTTATTTTGCTGACTTAAATCCAAAAGGACAATTTGATAATCTTTCTTCAGTAACTAATGAAGTTAAATTGATGATGGATCCAAATGCCGATCCATACGCGACACCAACTCCTGATGAAAATGCTGTTCCTAGTAAATTTGGTGCGAGTGATGTTCAAGACCTAAATTGGGTTCAATTGCTAAATGCGTACACATGCACCGAATGTGGCCGTTGCACTTCTGCTTGTCCTGCCAATCAAACTGGAAAGAAATTGTCTCCTCGAAAGATAATGATGGACACAAGAGATAGATTAGAAGAAGTAGGAAAAAATATTGATACAAATAATGGTATTTTTGTGCCCGATAATAAAGCATTGCTCAACGATTACATTACTGCAGAAGAGTTGTGGGCATGTACGTCTTGTAATGCGTGTGTTGAAGAATGTCCAGTGAACATTAGTCCACTATCGATCATTATGGATATGAGGCGCTATTTAGTAATGGAACAAAGCGCGGCTCCAATGTCTTTAAATGCGATGATGACTAATATCGAAAATAATGGTGCGCCATGGCAATACAATCAACAAGATCGATTGAATTGGAAGAACGAAGATTAATAAATAAATAAAAAATAAAAATTCTCTTATAGGTGAGGTTAAGGGTGTTTTTAATCAATTTTAGCAAAATAAATTAGAAACAAAACGAAAATGAAAACAGAAGATTTAGACAAGCAGTTAATTGCTGCAACAGAAAACGGACATACAATTAGTCCAATTCTACCCGAGGGAATTAAAAATTACTTAATCGATATTGACGGGACAGTTTGCGATGATATTCCAAATGAAGAACCAGAAAGAATGCTTACTGCAGATGTTTATCCAGACGCTTTAGTAACATTAAATAAATGGTACGACGAAGGTCACATCATATTCTTTTTTACTTCACGTACGGAAGCGCACCGAGAATACACAGAGATATGGTTGAAGAAACATGGATTTAAATACCACGGCATCTTATTTGGAAAACCGCGAGGCGGAAATTACCATTGGATTGATAATCACTTGGTAAAAGCAACCCGATATAGAGGTAAATTCACCGATTTGATTGAGAAAGAGGTAACCATCCAAGTTTTTGATGACGGAAAGCATGAGTAATATAAATGTTTAATCGTTGATTCGTTGAACCGATTCACCTATTAAACGATTAAACGAATCAACGATTAAACAATAGATATGGCAGAGCAATTATCAGTACCAACCATGGCCGAACTATTAGCACAAGGTAAACAGCCCGAAGTCTTGTTTTGGGTTGGATGTGCCGGTAGTTTTGATGATAGAGCCAAGAAGATTACCAAAGCGTTTGTACGAATTCTTAATCGAGCGAATGTCGAATTTGCAGTTTTAGGAACCGAAGAAAGTTGTACCGGTGATCCAGCAAAGAGAGCAGGAAACGAATTCCTATTTCAAATGCAGGCCATGATGAATATTGAAGTACTCAATGCCTATGAAGCGAAGAAAATTGTAACTGCATGTCCACATTGCTTCAACACCTTAAAAAACGAGTATCCCGAATTGGGAGGAACATACGAGGTGGTACATCATACGGAGTATCTAAAATCGCTTCTCGATAGCGGTCGACTGACAATTCAAGGTGGACAATTCAAAGGAAAGAAAATTACATTTCACGACCCATGTTATTTAGGAAGAGCCAACAATATATATGAGGCACCACGTGATTTAATTCAAAAATTAGATGCAGAATTAGTCGAAATGAAGCGCTCTAGAGCCAACGGATTGTGTTGCGGTGCTGGAGGTGCGCAAATGTTTAAAGATGCAGAGCCCGGAAACAAAGAAGTCAATATTGAACGCACAGAAGATGCTCTACAAACGCAGCCCGAAATCATCGCTGCCGGTTGCCCATTTTGTAATACAATGTTAACTGATGGTGTCAAAAATAAAGAACGTGAAGGTGACGTTAAGGTAATGGATATCGCCGAATTAATAGCTAATGCGCAGGATTTATAAATTGTAGATCCAATACACTTAATCTCAAATTATGTACGTTCCTTTTGAAAATTTACCGCTCGAGTCCAAGATTTGGATTTACCAATCTAACAGAAGATTTACAGATGAAGAGCTAAATGAAATTGAAGTAGAATTGAAATCATTTGTCAATTCATGGGCGGCACACGGAACAGGATTAGAAGCGTCTTATTTATTAAAATACAATCGATTTATCATTTTAGCAGTCAACCAAGAAACGCAAATGGCAACTGGCTGCTCTATTGATAAGTCTGTCGCTTTGATCCAAGACTTAGAAAAGAAATATGATGTGGACTTGCTAGATAAAATGAATGTAACCTTTAAATTAGGAGAGCATATAGCGCACAAACCGCTTATTGATTTTAAGAAAATGGCCAAAGACAAAGCTGTTTCTGAAAATACCATTGTTTTCAACAACCTTGTGAATACGATAGAAGAATGGAGTGATAATTGGGAAGTTCCGGCAAAAGAAAGTTGGCACAGCCGATTCTTTTAATCCATTCTAGTAATGAAAAAATCACTTCTCAAATATATACTTATTGGTAGTTTTGTCATGATCGGGTGTGCTACCAAAAAGACACCCATCGCAAGAATTCCGGAACCTATCCTACCGAAATCAAATCCTATTGTCGAGAATCATTTGGATAATTATGATTCAGAATCTCAAAAGAAATGGGTCGATAGTATTTATGCTTCCATGACTTTTGACGAAAAAATAGGTCAATTATTCATGGTTTCAGCTTATTCCAATAAAGACTCACTGCATGCAAAATCGGTCGACAAATTAATACAAGAAAATAAAGTTGGTGGACTGATCTTTTTTCAAGGAGGGCCGGTGCGACAAGGCATGCTTACCAATCGGTTTCAGTCGAAATCACGAATTCCCCTGCTAATCGGAATCGACGCCGAATGGGGGCTCGGAATGCGACTCGATTCTACCTATCGTTACCCATGGAATATGACGCTAGGAGCTATTCAAAACAAAAAGCTAATAGAGAAGGTTGGTTTACAAATGGGTGAGGAGAACAAGCGATTAGGAGTCCACTTCAATTTTGCTCCAGTATTAGATATCAACACCAATCCGAAAAACCCAATTATAGGTTTTCGTTCCTTTGGTGAAAAAAAAGAAAATGTTGCTGAAAGCGCTTTAGCGTTGATGAAAGGATATCAAAGTTTAGGGCTATTGGCAACTGGAAAACACTTTCCTGGTCACGGTGATACAGAAATCGATTCACACCATGCTTTACCTACAATCACTTTTTCGAAAGAAAGGTTAAACGACGTCGAGTTGTTTCCCTACAAACAATTATTTGCAGAGGGATTGGCCTCGGTTATGGTGGCGCATCTAAATGTTCCAAGCCTGGAACCAAGAGAAAACGTACCTTCCTCAGTTTCTCATAACATCATTACTGACGTTCTAAAAAATCAGATGGGATTCAAAGGATTGATTTTTACGGACGCACTCAATATGAAAGCAGCGGCTAATTTCAGAGAACCAGGCGAAATAGACCTAGAAGCTTTCTTGGCAGGTAACGACATTCTGCTTTGCCCAGAAAATGTTCCTGTTGCAGCGGAAAAATTATGCGTCGCTTATCAAGACAGCATGATTTCCGAAGAAAGATTAATGTATTCGGTCAAAAAAATTCTAAAGTATAAATATAAGGCTGGACTTAACTACTATAAACCCATTTCAATTCCAAATCTTTATTCAGATTTGAATCCAGTTAAGAATAATGTTTTGCAATACGAGCTTTACGAAAATGCTATTACGGTAATCAAAAATAAAGATAGTATCCTGCCATTTAGTAATTTACAAAATGAAAAAATTGCATACGTCAAATTGGGAGATGACGTAAATAGTGCGTTTTTAACTACGTTGAAAAAATATGCCAATGTCGTAGAAGTCAAAGATGAAGATATCGACTGTTTGACAGAGGAATTGGTTTTATACACAAAGGTGATTGTTGGCTTTCATAAATCGGACAAAGCATGGAAAAGTCATGCATTTACTGATAAAGAACTGTTTTGGTTGTCTGAAATTGCCAAAAATAATGTGACGATTTTGGATGTATTTACCAAACCCTATTCTTTAATTCCAATTCAATATTTCGATGATATTGAAGGTGTTGTGGTTTCCTATCAAAACAGCGAGATTGCCCAAACTGTTTCTGCTGAAGTGCTTTTCGGTGCCATTGAATCGAAAGGCAAATTGCCAGTTTCCATTAATGCTGAATTCAAAGCGGGAGATGGTTTAAACACTAGTAAATCCAATCGCTTAGGATTTGCATTACCCGAAAATGTAGGAATGGATTCTTCCAAATTGGCAAAAATCGAAAACTTTGCTAATTACGCCATTTCAAAAAAAATGACTCCGGGAATGCAAATATTAGTTGCTCGAAAAGGGAAAGTAGTCTATCAAAAATCATTTGGCTATTTCACCTATGAAAACAAGACAAAAGTGACTAACGAAACGGTTTATGACATTGCGTCTTTAACTAAAATTATTGCGACACTTCCTAATGTGATGCAGCAATACGATCAGCAAAAAATTAGCATGCAAACCACATTAGGCGAGATGCTTCCGATATTCAAAAATTCAGACAAACAGGATATTCCATTTAAGGACTTATTGTCTCACTATGCGAGACTGCAAGCATGGATTCCTTTCTACAAAGCTACATTGGATAGTGGAAAAATTCCACTTCCGAAATATTACAGTAAGATTGCCAGCGAACAGTTTTCAAAGCAAGTGGCTGATAGCTTATTTATGAGAAATGACTATCACGATACCATTATGAAAATGATTGTTGACAGTAAATTGCTGCCTAAAAAAGAATACAAATACAGCGATTTCACTTTCATCATTTTGAAAGATTACTTAGAAAAAGTGACGGGCAAGAAATTAGAGGATTTAGTAAAAGAGCAATTCTATCAATCCTTAGGAATGAATAATACCACATTTAATCCGCTGAATAGTTCTTTTGAAAAGGAATTAATACCACCAACTGAAATAGATAACTACTTCCGCCATCAACTCATTCAAGGTTACGTTCATGATATGGAAGCAGCTATGGAAGGTGGTGTTGGCGGGCATGCAGGGATTTTTTCTAATGCTATGGATGTCGCTAAAATGATGCAATTGTATTTGCAAAAAGGAAATTATGGCGACCAGCAGTATTTTTCAGAAAAAACATTTACCGATTTCAATACTTGTTACTTCTGCGCAGAAGGCAATCGACGTGGGATTGGATTTGACAAACCACAAGCAGCAGGAACTTCTGGGCCGACTTGCGGATGCGCATCTTTGACAAGCTTCGGACATACTGGTTTTACTGGCACGATGACATGGGCTGATCCTGAAGAAGAATTGATCTACGTATTTTTGTCTAATCGTACCTATCCGGAATCCACAATTAATACACTATCAAAAGAAAATATTCGAGAAGATATTCAAAAAGTGATCTATGAATCGATAATTAAGTGACCTATTTTATGATTCAAATAATTTAATTTTAATCCAATTTATTTATATAAATAATCAATTACATTTGTGAATAATTAATTTTACTTCTATGAAAAAGTACTTTGCGTCCTCGGCCTTCTTATTGATTATTTTCAATTTGTTTTTATTGTCATGCAGCACGAATGATAGTTCTTCTGATGCAAACGTAGTTGTTCGTCCATCAATTAGAACAACAGTCGCATCTCTTATCAATCAAACTTCGGCAACCACAGGTGGGAACTTAATTTCTTCTGGAGGCGGCACTATCCTAGCTCGCGGAATCTGTTATTCTTTGAGTCCAAATCCAACAATTGAAGACACAAAAATATCAAACCCTGGTACACTTGGTACTTTTGAATGCAGAATTACTGGACTTACGGCCGCTACACAATATTATGTAAGAGCATACGCAACAAATAGTGCCGGGACAAGCTATGGAGCGCAAATTACCTTTACTACCACGCTCACTGTTCTGACAGCTCCAACGATCACAACAGTTGACGTGACAGCGATCACACAAACTTCAGCAACTAGCGGAGGTAATGTAACTTCCGACGGCGGCGCTACCATAGTGACTAGAGGAATTTGTTGGGCGACGACTGAGAATCCAACGACTTCCAACAATGTGCTTGATACAACAGGTTCGACTGGATCTTTTGTTATTGAAATGGCAAATTTAGAAGCTAATACCGTTTACTATGTTAGGGCTTTTGCAACCAATTCGGTTGGAATTTCCTACGGAAACCAAGTGACCTTTACGACCACAGATACAACAATAATTACTACGCCTGAAGTTACAACGACCGACGCATCCAATGAAACCGCGATAACAGCGGAAAGCGGAGGTAACGTATTGTCTACAGGTGGCGCTCCTCTTACTGCAAGAGGAATTTGTTGGTCAACAACAGATAATCCAAGTATTACTGACAACGTTATTACAGATTCTGCAACTACTACTGGAGAATTTACGAGCACAATCACTGGACTGACGCCCGGCACAGTTTACTTTGTGCGCGCATTTGCCACCAATTCTGCCGGTACTGCTTACGGAGATTTAGTAGTGTTTTCAACTTTATAATCGAAATCACGTTAAATTGAAAATACTTTTAACGTAACTTTTCGAAGTTATTATTTCTAGTTTCATTATTTTCACGATACTAAAAATCAATTATGAAAATAGCAATTGTTTGTTATCCTACATTTGGGGGAAGTGGTGTCGTTGCTACTGAACTAGGGCTAGAATTGGCTCGTCGAGGTCACGAAATACATTTTATTACGTATAGTCAACCGGTTCGTTTGGCACTATTAAATCCAAATGTCCATTATCATGAAGTTAATGTGCCGGAATATCCACTTTTTCACTATCAACCATACGAGTTAGCCTTATCAAGTAAATTGGTAGATATGGTGAAGCTTTATAAAATCGAATTGCTGCACGTACATTATGCTATCCCGCATGCGTACGCAGGCTATATGGCCAAGCAAATGCTGAAAGAAGAAGGAATCGAACTTCCAATGGTGACGACCTTGCACGGAACAGACATCACGTTGGTTGGAAATCACCCTTTTTACAAACCCGCCGTTACATTTAGTATCAACAAGTCCGATATCGTAACTTCAGTTTCTGAAAGTCTGAGACAAGAAACGTTGAAACTCTTTAATATCACTAATGAAATTGAAGTTATTCCAAATTTCATAGAACTAAACAAAAATATTGACGACGCTAAAATTCCATGCTACCGCTCCGTTATCGCCAAAGAAAGCGAACGAGTGATAACACATATCAGTAATTTTAGAAAAGTAAAAAGAATACCTGACGTTATTAAGATATTTTATAAGATTCAACAGCAAACTCCATCCAAATTAATGATGGTAGGAGATGGACCTGAAAAAGAAAAAGCAGAGCGCTTGTGCCAAGAATTAGGCATTCAAGACAAAGTGATTTTCTTTGGAAATAGTAATGAAATAGATCGAATCCTGAGCTATTCTGACTTGTTCCTCTTGCCCTCAGAAACTGAAAGTTTTGGATTGGCAGCATTAGAAGCTATGGCGCTCAGCGTTCCAGTAATATCAAGTAATTCAGGTGGATTACCAGAAGTTAATTTTGATGGTGTTTCTGGCTATTTAAGTGATGTAGGCAATGTCGATGAGATGGCAGCAAACGCCATTAAAATCTTAAAGGATAACGAAACATTAAGCAAATTCAAATCGAATGCCTTGGCAACTGCAAAAGAATTCGATATTCAGAACATTCTGCCTCTGTATGAAGAACTGTATTTACGAGCAATTTCAATTTATGCATAAACACAAACACATCCAAAAGCATGTCGCTGTTTTGTTATTGCTTTTTTTGGCCATGTCTTGTGGCACCAATAAGAATGTTGGAGGCACGAAACCTCTGTATGAAATCTTGAGTACGCAAGAGGACGGAGGCGCTACTATTCGTTTTTTTGAAATATTATCCGAGGAAAGAGAGATAAAAATGCTTCAAAATGACGAACTATTAAAGGACAAAATAAATGCAAATGATACTAAGACTTCAAATTTTGTAATTCTAAACATGGGGGAAAAAACAACCCTAGGATATTCCATTTCCATTCTAAAAGTCGAAGAAACTGCCACTGCTGTAAAAATCACAACAAAGGATAATGAGCCAAAATCAAAGATGCAGGAAGAAAAAGAAGTTTTTTACTATCCTTATACGATTGTCAAAGTAAACTCTAAAAAAGAGATTATCATCGAATAAAAAAATCCACTTGAAAAAGTGGATTTTTTTAATTTTAAGACATTCTTTCTAAAACTGATACCTTACTGAAATAGCAATGTCTGAACCATAGTTGTTTTCATAATATCCGCTTCCTCCAAACTCTGGTCTAAAATCTAAAGACAATAATAGTGGAATATCAAAATCGTATTCAATACCAATATCTCCGGCAGCAAATACAAAACTGCCACTGTCACTATTTCCGTCTTTATTATATCTCCATGAACCAAGTCCAGCGCCACCACCTGCATACCAATTGAAATTTCCGTCAATATTCCAAACCCATTGGTAAATACCAGTTAGTTTTATGGCATCAACATTTTTACTATTTCTCCAACCCAAATCTGCTTCTAACCGATTCGCACTTCCTAAAGCGCGTTGATAAGAAACTTCTGCACCAAAACCGTCGTTGTCGCCAAGACGTAATCCTAAAGCATTTTCTGAAATTTTTTGGCCATGAACTATTGAAACCATTCCTAGAATAAATGATGCGGTAATAAATAATTTTTTCATCTGCTGATAATTTTAAGTTGCTGCAAATTTAAACATTAAAAATTGCAAAAAATTGTATCAAGCAATAAAAAAGTAATACTAGCATCTCTAAGTTCAATATGAATTAATCTGCTTTGAAAATACAATAGACGCTACTATTTGCTGGCTAATATTCGTTTCCATCTCAAACAAATCTTCTTCTTCTGTATAATTGCATTCGCTATAACGATACAATCTCCATCGCTTTGAATGATACTCCAAAGCGGTAAGATTTTCTACCCAATCACCTGAATTCAAGTACGTTGTAGCGCCGTTCTTATTCGATTTCTGAATTATTTTAGGCTCGTGAATATGACCACAAATCACATAATCATACTGCTTTTCAATGGCTAAATCCGTTGCCGTTGTTTCAAAATCGGAAATGTGTTTCACCGCCTTTTTTACACTTGCCTTAATCTTCTTAGAAAAAGAATAGGGCTCTTTTCCAATTTTCTTCAAGCACCAATTGACAAAGCGGTTGATTAGAATCAAATAATCATAACCCAAACCACCAAGTTTAGCAATCCATTTGGAATGTTGCACCGACACATCAAATACGTCTCCGTGAAAAACCCAAGCTTTCTTGCCATCTAATTCCAATACGAGTTTGTCTACAATCGAAAAACCACCCATCATGGTTCCGCTAAATTTTCGCAGCATTTCATCATGATTTCCAGTAATGTAATAGATCTTCGTACCCTTACTGGCTAAGCTGATAATCTTCTTGATTACTTTAAGATGAACCGCTGGGAAGTAAGATTTTCTAAATTGCCAAATGTCGATGATGTCACCATTCAATACTAATGTTTTAGGCTTGATAGAATTGAGATAGTTCAACAATTCTTTAGGGTGACTTCCAAAAGTTCCTAAGTGAACATCAGAAATAACAACTAGTTCTACTTTTCTTTTTTTCAAAATAAATTATTTGAAGTTTAGCAAATTAACGCACATGGTATTATCTAGAAGCAACTCAAATGTTAAGAAATCGTAGTAATTGTCTTGCTAAAATTAAATTTCCATTAACCAACATATCTTGTGTCAAATAAGAATTGTCGCTAACCTTTCAATTTTTCCTCGAAAATGTTACATTTGTTCAAAACCAAACCCAATGGCAGGTAATAGTTACGGTACACTTTTCAAAATCACGACTTTTGGAGAATCACATGGCGAAGCACTCGGCGGTATCATTGATGGTTGTCCACCCAATATTCTTTTAGATTTCGAACTCATCCGCAGTGAAATGGCTCGAAGAAAGCCTGGCCAATCCAGCATCGTCACACAGCGCAAGGAAGATGACGAAGTACAATTTCTATCGGGAATCTTTGAAGGTAAAACCACAGGAACACCCATCGGTTTCATCATTCCAAATACGAACCAAAAGTCAGAGGATTACGCCCATATCAAAGACACCTATCGCCCAAGTCACGCCGACTATGTCTATGAAAAGAAATATGGAATTCGCGATTATCGTGGCGGCGGAAGAAGCTCGGCGCGTGAAACTGCTTGTCGAGTAGTTGCCGGTGCCATCGCAAAACAACTTTTGAAAAATGTCAAAATCAATGCTTTTGTTTCTTCAGTTGGCGAAATATTTATAGATAAACCTTATCAAGAACTCGATTTCTCGAAAATAGAAAGCAACGCTGTTCGCTGTCCAGATGCCGAAATTGCTGCAAAAATGGAGGAGCACATCAAAGAAATTCGCAAGCAAGGTGATACCGTTGGAGGCACAATTACTTGTGTGATTCAAAACGTACCTATTGGTCTTGGTGAACCCGTTTTCGATAAACTGCACGCTGAATTGGGAAAAGCGATGTTGTCGATTAATGCGGTAAAAGGCTTTGAATACGGCAGTGGATTTTGTGGTGCGAGAATGAAAGGCAGTGAACACAACGATTTGTACTTGCCTGACGGAACCACTAAAACTAATTTGTCTGGTGGTATTCAAGGAGGAATTTCTAACGGAATGGATATTTATTTTAGAGTCGCTTTTAAACCCGTTGCGACGCTAATTCAAAAACAAGAAACGTTAGACAATCAAGGAAATATAGTCGAAATACAAGGCAAAGGTCGTCATGATCCTTGCGTTGTCCCACGCGCCGTTCCAATCGTAGAAGCCATGGCGGCAATTGTTCTGGCTGATTTTTATTTGCTTAACAAAATATACAATAATAATGTTTAGAAGCTATTCCTGCTGTTCGCTATATCTTTTGCGCCACGCGAGCGAAGCGAACTGACGAAGTATACAATGGCACAAAAGGATGCCGCTGCCATCAGGGCTAGGGCATCTCATTTTATCACAACGCTCTTTTGTAAATAATTAAATATGACATCAACAGAAAACAAAAAAACATCCATTTTTTCCAATCTAACCACGCAAATTCTAATTGCAATGTTTGTTGGTGCCATCCTCGGAATTATCATTCATAACAATTGGACTGAAGAAGCTGCCAAAGAATTTAGCGGATATATTAAGTTACTGGCAACGATTTTCATTCGATTAGTTCAAATGATTATCGCTCCACTTGTATTTACAACTTTAGTTGTTGGAATAGCAAAGTTAGGCGACATCAAAGCTGTTGGTCGAATAGGAGGCAAGGCACTTGGTTGGTTTTTCTCCGCGTCACTAATTTCGCTTTTGATTGGGATGTTTTGGGTAAATATCTTGCAACCAGGCGTTGGATTACATCTTTCCGATGTTGATTTATCTACTGCTACTGAAGTAACAGACAAAACACAAAATTTCTCCGCACAAAACTTCATCGAGCACATTATCCCAAAAAGTATCGTCGAGGCGATGGCCACCAATGAAATTCTCCAAATTGTAATTTTCTCCATTTTCTTTGGCTTAGCGGCCGCCTCTATTGGAGAGTATGCTAAACCTGTTGTTTCTGCTTTAGACAAAACCTCTCATATTGTTCTAAAAATGGTAAACTACGTAATGAAGTTTGCCCCAGTTGGTGTTTTCGGAGCAATTGCAGGTGTTTTTGCAGTTCGAGATTTTAATGAATTGTTGTTAACCTACGCAAAGTACTTCGGCTCATTTCTAGTCGGCATTACCTCACTTTGGGTATTTCTGCTATTTATCGGATTTCTCTTTTTGGGCAAACGATTGAAAACGTTATTGCAACATATTGTAAGTCCACTTATTATCGCTTTTGGAACTACCAGTAGTGAAGCCGTTTTTCCAAAATTAACGGAAGAACTTGAACGCTTCGGAGTAAAGGATAAAATTGTTTCTTTCATGCTACCTTTAGGCTATTCTTTCAATCTCGACGGAAGCATGATGTATATGACATTTGCAAGTATTTTCATCGCACAAGCCTACGGAATCGATTTGACGATAGGAACACAACTTACCATGCTTTTGGTTTTGATGCTTACCAGTAAAGGAATTGCGGGTGTTCCAAGAGCTAGTCTCGTTGTCGTTGCTGCCACTTGTGGTATGTTTAAAATTCCAATTGAAGGAATTGCATTAATCCTTCCAATTGACCATTTTTGCGATATGTTTAGAAGCGCCACCAATGTATTAGGAAATGCATTAGCAACGTCCGTTGTTGGTAAATGGGAAAAGGAAGATTAATTTGAATTGCATTTTTTACTACATTTATCGTTACCAATCTCAAAATCAATATTTATGAAAAGAATTTTACTAACAATTTTTACTTTGACTTCCATACTTAGTGCGTCAAGTCAAATTCTACAGACGGAAAATTTTGATGCTTTACCAGTCGGACCAGTAGGAACCGATGCAACTGGTACCATTCCAACCAACAATTACTTTACTTTATCTACAAATTACGATTTAGATCCATTAGCTGCAACAACTGCAACCAATGCGAGTGCAAATAATTTCCAAATCGTTAATTTAGGGGATAGCCATGTCAATGTATTACAAATTGATGGAACCAACGGCGATAAAGGTCGACGCAATATGTGGCAAGGAGGTTTGTCCGACCAATGGGCATTTAGAGATCCTGCAAATAATAAAATTCAAGTTGAATTTGAATTATTTACTGGTCCAGGAGGTGGAGCGAGCAACAATACAAAAGGTATTTATATTTATGATGCTTCCCCATCAACTTCGCTTAAAATTTTAGGTGGATATGTTTTTAATACCAAAACACTTATTTTACAAGGAATTGGTTATTTTACTAGTGCGACAGCTCCAATCGGGAACTATGGTTTTTTCTTGGGAACGGCGGGAACTAATATCACATTGCCACCAAATCAATGGGTTAAATTATATGTAAGTTTTAATAAAACGACAGGGCAAATCGTTTGGAAAGGTCCTGGCATCCTTGGTCAAGTTATTGGCGCAGCAACTGGTATAGATCCGGATAAAGTAGCCTTTATTTCTCGCAGTGGCTCTGCTGCTGCAAACGGAACGACTCCTGCCATTGTAAATGCTGCCGCTACAACTGATGGTTACTTTGATAACTTGGTCGTAACTGCTACCAACATCGATTTGCTTGCAACGGACGATATTCCTGAAACTAACAATACTGTTTCTGCCTATCCTAATCCTGCGCAAGATTTCATTAATTTATCTTTAGGAGAACTTTCGCGCCTTGTAACAGTTACTTTAACCGACGTCAATGGCAGAACGGTACAAACCAATATATTTGAAAATGCTACACAAGTAACGGTAGAACTCGAAGATATTGCCTCTGGTGTTTATTTGATGAAAATCGATACTCAAAATGGTTCGATAACCAAGAAAATTGTAAAAAACTAGAAATCAAAATAGCCAATAACTAACTCCTTAAGTCATTAAGGAGTTTTTTTATTCTAAAAACTTAGATTGTAATTTTTCAGTCGGAATCATACATTGCTCTTTTTTGCCATACCACTGATATCGATTCGAAGCTACGTAATCGTATAAGACATTTCGCAATCCGTTAGGAATAATTCTAAAGATTGTTCCTAAATGAAAAAATCCTCCCAAACTCTTAGCAATTTCCAATGCGGCATTCGATTTATAATAATAAGCAACGCCCGGCTGGTATAGAATTACTGAATCGATATTCTTTAAGTTTATTCCGATATGTTCAATTATTTTTTGACCTAAGTCGGATTGTATCGAAACAAATCGAAATTGATCCCTGCCGTCGTGTTTAATAACAAATTGAACAGACGATTCACACAAATTACACAGACCATCGAACAGAATAATCTTTTTATCTTTCGGCAATTCCAGCATTTCTTACTTTTTTGATTCCACAAACTCCAATACATCAACGCTAACAGTAGAAGTAAACACTCCATAATTTACCGTCGCTTTATTTTTCTCAATCTTATCGATACTTCCAATCGCTTTGCCGTCAAACATGCGAACTCGATCTCCAACTTTCAGCACTGGCCTTGGCTTCTCGATGACAGTTGCGGCCTTTATTTTTTTTTCCTTTTTCTCTGTTCTTATCTTGTCCACTTGCACAGCAACTTCTTTTATAATCTCTTTTTTCTGGACTTCTTTGATTTTCGTTTCTTTTACAGTTGCTTTCTTGCGTTTAGAATTCTCAATTTCGACAATTTTCAAAAACTCGCCGATAAGTTCTTTTTTGTTCTTCGAATTAAAATACTTCTCAGCAATATCATCAATCTTTTGTCCCATATAAATCAAGCGCTGATTGCTGTCATACAATTCTTGATAGCTTTCGAGTTTTTGCTTGATCTTGGTATTAATGACTGCCATTTTAGAGCTTTCCTCACGTGCTTTAGATTCTTCTTCTTTAAGATTCTGAGACGTTTTCTCTAATTTCGAACGCTCTTTCTGAAGGGTTGCGATTGTTTTATCAAAACGCACTTTACCCACTTCAATTTTCTTCTTCGCGCGATTTATTAATCCATATGGAATGCCGTTCTTTTGTGCCACTTCAAAAGTAAATGAGCTTCCCGCTTGACCAATTACCAATTTATAAATTGGCTCTAAAGATTTTTCGTCAAAAAGCATGTTCGCATTTACTGCAAAAGGCAATTCATTGGCTAATATTTTCAAATTGGAATAGTGCGTCGTGATGATACCAAATGCTTCTCGATGATAAAACTCCTCCAAGAAAATTTCTGCCAAAGCACCGCCTAGTTCTGGGTCTGAACCAGTTCCAAATTCATCAATAAGAAACAGCGTTTTCTTATTGCATTTTTTCAGGAAATAATTCATGTTTTTCAATCGATAGCTGTACGTACTAAGATGATTTTCAATTGATTGATTATCTCCGATATCTGTTAGAATTCGATCAAAAAGAAAAGTCTCGCTGCGTTCGTGCACCGGAATTAGCATTCCAGATTGCAGCATTAATTGTAACAATCCAACGGTCTTTAATGAAATTGTTTTACCTCCGGCATTGGGACCAGAAATGACAACAATACGCTTTTCGTGATTTAGATCGAAGGTCTGCGGATAGGTGACTTCATTGAGCTCTTTATTATTCAAATACAAAATAGGATGGTACGCATCTTTAAAAAACAACTTGCGTTCGTCTGTAATTTTTGGCAAGACACTATTTGTTCGCAAGGCATATTTGGCTTTAGCTGCAACCACATCGATATCACTCAAAAATTCTTGGTACTGAATTAAAAGCGGTAAGAAGTTTCGAATACTGTTGGTTAATTGCTTTAGGATTCTAGTGATTTCTTCTTTCTCTTCGTATTCTAAATTGCTCAATTCACGCGAGTATTGCAGCGTAGTTTCTGGTTCGATATAAGCGATACTTCCAGTTTTCGAGCTGCCTAAAATAGAGCCTTTCACTTTACGGCGATACATGGCTAAAACCGCCAAAACACGACGATTTTGCACGAAACTTTCTCTTATTTCATCCAAGTACCCCAAACTATTATAATGGGTTAAAGCCACACCAAAACTTTGATTGACCTTACCACGAACAGTGTTCATATTTCTCCTAATATCCAGTAGGTCAGGGGAAGCATTGTCCTTTATTTCGCCGTATTTATCAACCACATCATCAATAAGATTAACGATTACTTTTGTGACTTCAATGGCAGAGCTTTTTGCATAAAGGCTCGGATAGTACTCTTCAAACTTCTTTAGAAATAATAGTAAAGTATTTGAGGTTTCTGAAATGGCCGCAATCTTTCGAAAACTAGATAATTCTAGAAAGCTGTCTTCAATTCCTAGGAATTTGATTTCATGTGAAATGCTGTCAAAACCATGATTTGGAATAGCATTATTGTTTTGAAAAGAAGATAAATACTCAGAAGTCTGCAACAAAGCGCTCATTAAATCTGTACGCTCTTTAAAAGGAACAATTTGAACGGATTTAGACTTACCAAGTTCTGTATTACATAGGACAGACAATGACTCCAATACTGTCGGAAACTGTAAATCCTGCAAAGTTTTTGGCGTAATACTGACCATATTTTGTTTTCAATTATGAGGATTCAAAGTTACAAAGTTCAGTGCTTAATTCTCGCATCTTTTGTTCGACTTTATGAAAATCTTTGCGAACTTTGTTGGAAATAAATTTTATGCAGATTCCATCGAATTGGTTACCACTTCTAGCGGACGAGATTAGTAAACCCTATTTTAAAGCTTTGAAGCTCGCGGTTGATAAAGAGTATGAAGAAAACAATTGTTATCCCCCGAAAGAATTAATATTCTCCGCTTTAGAAAAATGTTCTTTAGAGAATCTAAAAGTAGTTATTATTGGTCAAGACCCATACCACGGAGCAGGAGAAGCTAATGGCTTGTGCTTTTCTGTAAACGATGGCATTGCGATTCCGCCTTCTTTACGAAATATTTACAGAGAGATTAGTGTTGATTTAGATACGATTTTTATTCCAAGTTCCGGTAACTTAGAACATTGGGCTAGGCAAGGCGTGTTGCTTTTAAATACAACCCTTACCGTACGAAAAGATCAACCGAACAGCCATAAACATCTTTCGTGGGATCAGTTTACCGACGCAATAATTGATAAGATTGCGAATCAAACGGAGCATATCGTTTTCTTACTATGGGGAACTTTTGCACAAAAGAAAGGATCGAAAATTGACCAAAGTCGACATTTAGTACTATGTTCGGGTCATCCATCACCAATGAGTGCCAATCAAGGAAAGTGGTTTGGACATAAGCATTTTAGTCGTACTAATGACTTTCTGCGGTCTGTCAATAAAGAGGAGATATCTTGGTTTTCTAATTGACCGTAAAAAGATAATAACCCTGGGTATCGAGCGCAGTTGAAGGTGAATCCAAATTAAGAAACAAATTGTCCCCAACGCTTTCTGATCTAAATTCGACGATGTTAGCCGAAGAACTATTGTAACCAAAACTTAATCGATAATTTCCAGCCAATAAATTTTGAATATTCGCTTGGTATTCATAATTGTTAGTAACGGCGTTGAAAACAGCACTCCCAACCACAAAAGATCCAATTTGAGAAACGCCTTCAGTGGTAGCAACATTGGAAGATTCAAATTCAATATATTCCCAATTCCCATCTGTATTTTTCTTTTCTAATTCATAAGAAAAATTCAATTTAGTTGCTCCGCCTGTAGTCTTAAATATATCAAGCGGTTTTGAAAGCGTGGCAACAGTTAATAGCTTTGGAATACTTGCGTTGATAAAAATTGTTTGATCTTCAGGAATATCTGACTTAGTAATAGATACCAAATTTGGCGAAGTAACAAATACATCATTATAGAATTCGCTGTCTTTGTTTGAACAATCTGCCGCCATTAAAAGTGTAGCCATTGCCACAAAAAATAAATACTTTATTGTTTTCATATGATGCTTTTAAAATCTGTAACTTACGCCTAAGCCAACTCTTGACAATATATCTGGACTCTTATCTTTATTAAACATATTCGATCCAAAACCAACCAAAAACTCAATCCCGATTTGGTCTTTGATGTAATATTTATAACCTACTGCAGCACCTAGCGCGAGATCCGTATAATTGCTCTTTCTTATTTCGTAGTAATTATTGTTTGAAGCATCAGTAAGTAAAACAATTTCTCGAAAATCACCTCCATTAATATTCGCAAAAATCTCAGCAAAGTAAAAACTACGTGCACTTTGAGATAGATTGTAACGAACAAATGGAATCACTTCATACTTAGTAAAACTATTAATATTGCCTTGGTCGAAGTCATTTTTGGCTTTCTTGCTATTCGAGAAAAAAGTACTTACACCAACAGAATAATTTTTGTTTAGAAAACGCTCGTAGGTAATATTTAATCTTGAAAATGCAGTAGCCAAAACATCAACGCGCAATTCATTTTTTTTGCTGTATAAAGCAGATTTTGGAATAGTGTCCTGCGCATGCAAAAATTGAAAACCTAGCAGGAATAGTAGCATTAACTTCTTCATGTGATGAATTTGAATTGATTCAGCTAATATATAAAAAGCAATCGAATAGCAATGCAGTTTTATTAGTTGAATGTTAATGCACCTAATATTTCCTCCGACATAAACGGTCCACCAGGATAA
Organism: Flavobacteriaceae bacterium; assembly: GCA_947456815.1. Lineage (GTDB taxonomy): Bacteria > Bacteroidota > Bacteroidia > Flavobacteriales > Flavobacteriaceae > Flavobacterium. The sequence continues at coordinate 52,267 of CANGTL010000004.1, read as the reverse complement.
GTAGCGGTGTAATCAAGATTGAGCCATATTTGACCACGTTCATCAATGTGGTAGTGAATGGTTTTTCCTTTACTTTCATCGACAAAAAGTACTTTTTTGATCAAGAAATTGATGATTTCAAGATCAGGTTTTTTTCCAATCAGAATCTCGGGATAAATATGTCCGCCTGTATGAATAAGTCTAGGTGTTCCTCCAATCGATTTGATTGCAGCAGCCATCAAAATAGAGTGATCGTCACAGTCGCCAGAAAAATATCGCAAAGATTCTGTGGCTTTGGCGATATAGTCCTTTCCTTTTGGATCACTGACATAATTCCATCGTAAATTGATTTCTTTGAAAACAGCGAAACTCTGAATAATCGTTCTGTAATTGGCATAGCCACGAATATCTTTGAAGTCTTTGTTTGTAGCCATTAAGGCAAAGTCGCGCACTCTTGGATTTTCAAATTCTATGGCATCAATGATCTTTGATTTATTGGGAAAAGGAAGCAATTTAGAAATGATGATGTCTTGTGGATTTGGACTGTCATTCATCGCATAAACCATATATTGATAATCCTCAATGACACTTTTGAAACCATATTTCCCCGAAAAAGTTCCATAAACCAAAGCAATGCAATATAAACCAATACAGAGAATAATGATGGTGCGCATCAAGCGCAAAACCAATTGAATGATCCCTAAAATTGATATAAAAAGAAAAATACGATCCAATTGAAAATACCAATTTGGATCGATAATGTTCTGATGAATAATGATAAATATGGGAATCGCAATCAAGATATTCAATGCGAAAATAATAACATTGTCCCAAGGTTTTCTAACCTGAAGTTTTTGTTTTAATTTCTGAATAGAATATACCGCATTTCTGATCATGGCTGCTTAAAAAGTAAAACTAAACCGTTCTAACAATTTCAGCAAAAGTACCTTTTTTATTAATAAGGGAAAGATTCAAAAGTTGATTTTGTACCTTGTTTAACACTTCTTCTTCAAGTTGATGTTGAGACCAATTAGTGAGCGAAAGCCACTCTTTAACATCAGAAATTTTCAATTGGTAACGTGCGGCTAAAACAACATCAATACCTGGGATATTTTTGAATTCTAAAGTTTTCTTATTGATAATTCTAAGAACTTCTTTTATAACCGACGGATGGTTCTCAAGCAATTCATCATTCACGGCAATCACGAAACAAGGCCAAGGTGTGGGACAATCTCCCAATCTTCGAAATATTCCTTTGTCTACCAATGGTTTGGTCATAAAGTGTTCCCACATAAAGTAGTCCGATTTTCCAGCTGTCAATGATTCAATGGCGCCGTCTATCGTATTGACAATTTCGAATTGCAAATCCGAGGTTTTCCAACCGTTTTGCTCGGCGTTAACATACGCCATCAGTTGTGAACCCGAGCCTATTCTAGAAATTGCCACTTTGGTGTCTTGAAGATCTGCAATTGTTTTGAATTTTGAGTTGGCTGCCACATGAATGCCCCAAAGTAATGGCGATTCGACATACACTTGAACGATCTTTGATGAATTTCCGCCAACAATATCTTTGACCATTCCTTCGGTCAATATCACTGCAATATCTGTTTCACCTGACCGCAACATTTGACAAAGTTTGCCGGTTCCTTCGGGCACATCCGTCCATTGCAAATCGATCTGAGCAGCAGCGAATTCACTATTCTCTATACAAAGATGCCACGGCAAATTAAAATGTTCTGGAACGCCTGCGATTTTGAGAGTTGTCATTGTTGGGTTGTGAGTTGTCAGTTATCGGTTTGTATTTTTGAGTTCATACCAATTACATAGCATACCATCATTCAGATATTGTCCATTTTGTTGCATGCCAATTTTTCGTAAAATTCTATTTGAACCAGCATTTTCACTATGGGCAACAGCATAGACTGTATCAATTTTCATTTCATTAAAAGCGTACTCGAGCCACGCTTTTGCTGCTTCAAAACCATATCCTTTTCCCCAATAATCTTCGGTGAGTCGATAGCCAATATCGTAAAAATTGACATGATTATTTTCAGGTTCGACGATGAATTTTAGTCCAGCCCAACCGATAATTTCACCAGTTTCTATAATTTCAACCACAAATCGACCGATTCCGTTGTCTTGATATTGCTTTTGAATGGCTGCAATATACTGATTGCATTGCTCGATTGCGGTTAATGGTTTATTTCCTAAATATTGGTGTACACGTGGATTTGAATCCATCCTAAACATAGCCTCGTTATCTGATGCTACAAATGGTCTTAGCAAAAGCCTTTCTGTTTTAAGTGTAAAATGCATCATTTTGAATTTTATTGATATTTGATTTGAAGGAAGAACCCTAGCCCCGATAGCAGTGTAAATCCTTTTTTGTTTAATGTGAAGCACCTCGACTGCGCTCGGTGTGACAAAACAAAAAAGATTGGAACGTATAGCGGGATCAAGCTCCTATTGTTTCGCCAATTTATCTAAAGTATAAGCAATTAAAGCATCGACGGCTTTGTAGGGATCTTCGCTGAAAGTTCCCGACGCGCGGTTGGCGATGATGGCGTTGAGCGACAAACATTGGTGTCCGAGTAGCGCGCCTAAACCATATATTGCAGCGGTTTCCATTTCGAGATTGGTGATTCTCGTTCCGTTGGTTTTGAAATTATCCATTTTGTTATTCAGATTTTCGTCTTGAATGTTCAGACGTAGCACGCGACCTTGTGGACCGTAGAATCCGCCCGCTGTGGCAGTGATTCCTTTGTGCATCTGTGCACTTTCGATAATTTTTTCTAATCTCTCGCTGCATGCAATGACGTAAGGTCGACCTTTTTTCGCGTCCCAATTCGTATGCGAGATGAAATCATTTTCGATTGATTGGTTGGAAATTTCGTCGATGATATAGGAGCGGAGCATGTTATCGAGACCCAAACCAAAGGTTGACATCACAAAACTATCTACAGGAATATCGGCTTGCAATGAACCTGAAGTTCCAATTCTTATTATGTTGAGTGAGGTTAGCGCTTCTTTTGGTTTTCTGGTTTCTAGATTGATGTTGACCAAAGCGTCTAGTTCATTCATCACGATATCGATGTTGTCCGGACCGATTCCTGTTGACATTACCGTAATACGTTTTCCTTTGTAAACACCAGTTTGCGTTTTGAATTCCCTTTTTTGAGTCGAAAATTCGATGCTATCGAAGAATTGCGTTATTTTCTCCACCCGATTTTGATCACCAACAAAGATGATGTCATGCGCGATATGTTCTGGTTTGAGATTGAGATGGTATACACTTCCATCTGGATTGAGTATGAGTTCTGAAGATTGTATCATTTTTTATTTGCCACAAAGGCGCTAAGGCGCTAAGTGTTTTTTTAAGTTAGTATTTGATTGTTTACTGATTCGGCAAAGTTACGAGATACAGCATTATCAATTATCAATTGTCAATTATCAATTAAAATTAACCGCCGACGCGTTTGACTTTAAAGCCTTTGTTCTTAAGGATTTCCATTATTTTGTCGCGATAATCTCCTTGTATAATGATAGCGTCATCTTTGAAAGTGCCGCCCACGCTGAGTTTGGTTTTGAGTTCTTTGGCAAGGATTTTAAAATCGTCGTCGCTACCGGTATAACCTTCGATAATGGTTGTGGGTTTACCTTTTCGCTTTTCGAACTTGCAAATCATAGGTTCGGATTGCACCCACAATTCTTTTTCTTCAGCGATTGGTTCGTCATCTGGTGCGACTTCGTGATCGGGAAATAATTTTTTGAGTTGTTCTTGTAAATCCATTTTACAAACATCCTAAAAAACAATAAAGTACGAATTATGAAAATCCGTACTTTATTGTTACTGAATTAATAATTTATTTTTTAATCAAACCTAAGTCTACTAGACGCTCGTTTAAAAACTCGCCTGCAGAAATATCCTCGTATAATTTAGGGTTGCTTTCATCAATGCAACTTTCCAAGCAATCCAAACGCATATCGCTTACTGGATGCATAAAAAACGGAATAGAATATCTTGAAGTTCCCCATAATTCTCTTGGTGGATTCACCACTTGATGAATCGTAGATTTAAGTTTATTATTGGTGTGACGAGATAGCATATCTCCAACGTTAATCACCAATTCTTCTGGTTCTGCGACGGCATCAATCCAATCGCCATTGTGATTTTGCACTTGCAATCCTTTTCCTTGAGCACCCATTAATAAGGTAATCAAATTGATATCGCCATGAGCTGCAGCTCTAATTGCATTTTCTGGTTCAGAGGTAATAGGAGGATAGTGAATTGGTCTTAAAATCGAATTTCCTTCGTATCCGTATTGATCAAAATAAAACTCATCTAAACCAAGGTGCAAAGCCAAAGCTCTTAGTACGTAAATCCCCGTTTTTTCAAGCATTTTATACGCTTCTTTACCCGCAGCATTGAAACGTGGTAATTCTTTTACTTCCACGTTATCTGGATATTCGGCTGCGTATTTGGAATCTTTATCGACATACTGACCGAAATGCCAAAACTCTTTCAAATCGCCTTCTTTGCGTCCTTTGGCATGTTCTTTACCAAAAGAGACATAGCCTCTTTGTCCACCGATACCCGGAATTTCATAACTATACTTAGTTTCAAGTGGAAGTGAGAAGAAGTTTCTAATCTCTCCGTATAATTCTTCCACTAATTGGTCATCTAAAAAATGACCTTTAAGTGCCACAAAGCCAATGTCTTCAAAAGCACTACCGATTTCATTTACAAATTTTTGTTTACGTTCCGGGTCACCCGAAAGGAAATCACGCAAGTCCACACTAGGAATGTTTTGCATACTAAAAATTTTTTGTTAATAACTAAAAGTTTGTTAACCCTTGTTATTACAAATGTAAATAATAAAATTAAAACCTAATTTTAAAAGTTATTAACATTTTAAAAAAAGAATACATTTCACGGACATCCTGTTATTTTTTTATACTTTTGGGAAGTTTTATTAGAACCGATACCATTTTACCAATGAATTTTGAAAGAAGACATCTTACTGACGAAAAATTACTAGATTTATATAAAAGACTGTTAAAGCCGCGATTGATAGAAGAAAAAATGTTGATTCTCATTCGGCAAGGGAAAGTCTCTAAATGGTTTTCGGGGATTGGTCAAGAAGCAATCTCAGTTGGAATTACTGCAGTTTTGGACAAAGACGAATATATATTACCTATGCACCGTAACTTAGGTGTATTTACAGGAAGAGACATACCTTTATTTAGACTTTTTTCTCAGTGGCAAGGAAAAGCCAGTGGATTTACTAAAGGAAGAGACAGAAGTTTTCATTTTGGAACCCAAGAATACAAGATTATTGGAATGATTTCTCATCTTGGACCTCAATTAGGAGTTGCCGACGGAATCGCATTAGCCAATAAACTGAAGAAAAACGGAAAAGTGACCGCTGTGTTTACTGGAGAAGGTGCAACTAGCGAGGGTGATTTTCATGAAGCTTTGAATATTGCTTCTGTTTGGGATTTACCAGTTTTGTTTGTTATTGAAAATAATGGATATGGTCTATCAACGCCAACCAATGAACAGTATCGATGTGAAAATCTAGCAGACAAAGGGATTGGATATGGTATGGAAAGCCATATCATTGACGGGAACAACATTTTGGAAGTTTATATTGAACTTTCGGAAATTGTAGCTTCGATGAAAACCAATCCTCGTCCCGTTTTATTGGAGTTTAAAACTTTCCGAATGCGAGGGCATGAGGAGGCTAGTGGAACAAAGTATGTTCCTCAAGAACTAATGGATTTGTGGGCGGAAAAAGACCCAGTTGACACCTACAAACGCTACTTAATCAAGCAGAACATACTTTCTACCCAACAAGATGAAGCATGGAGAGAAGAAATTAGAAAAGAAATTGATGACCATTTGGTAATTGCTAATGCCGAGGCAGAGATTGAAGCCGACTACGATGAGGAATTAAATGATGTTTACAAACCATATGATTTTGAAGAAGTTAAACCTGAAGGAGAAGTAGAAAATGTTCGCTTAATTGACGCTATTTCGCAAGGCTTAAGGCAATCCATGGAACGTCATCATGAATCAGTTATCATGGGTCAAGACATTGCCGAATACGGTGGTGCATTTAAAATTACCGAAGGTTTTGTAGCGCAATTTGGAAAGGAAAGAGTAATCAATACTCCAATTTGTGAAAGCGCAGTAGTTTCCGCTGGAATGGGATTATCTATTAATGGTTACAAAGCTATTGTTGAAATGCAATTTGCTGATTTTGTTTCGACAGGATTTAATCCGATTGTAAATTATTTGGCGAAAGTGCATTATCGTTGGCAAGAAAAAGCAGATGTAGTGGTTAGAATGCCTTGTGGTGGTGGAACCCAAGCTGGACCATTTCATTCTCAAACAAATGAAGCTTGGTTTACTAAAACACCAGGATTGAAAGTGGTGTATCCTGCATTTCCATATGACGCAAAAGGGCTATTAGCAACTGCAATTAATGATCCAAATCCAGTTTTGTTTTTTGAACACAAGCAATTATACAGAAGTGTATACCAGGACGTACCCAAAGATTATTACACCTTGCCATTCGGAAAAGCGGCGGTTTTGAGGGAAGGAAATGATATTACTATCGTGGCATTTGGAGCAGCAGTTCATTGGGCGCTAGAAACACTTGAAAAAAATCCAGATATTTCGGCAGATTTAATTGATTTACGAACGCTACAACCACTCGATAAGGAAACTATTTACGCATCTGTCAAGAAAACAAATAAAGCTATTATACTTCAAGAGGACAGCATGTTTGGAGGAATTGCGAGCGATATTTCTGCAATGATCATGGAAGATTGTTTTGAGTTTTTGGATGGTCCTGTAAAAAGAGTTGCCAGTTTAGATAGTCCAATCCCATTTACAAAAGCACTAGAAGATCAATACCTGCCTCGCGAACGTTTTGAAATTGCACTACTTAAGCTTCTAAAATATTAGCAAATAGTACTCCGATACTATAAAAGAGCCTTACAAAATGGGGCTCTTTTTTTAATAGCTAAAGGCTCTTTTTTTTGTGATTGATGCCATATAATTTTATCAAAATTCACTATATTGCGTGCTTAATTTTTAGTACGTTAAATAGAAAAAAATGATTCTAAAAGCAATAAAACCACTATATTTTTATTTCATATTACTATCCGCTTTAAGTTTATCATCTCAGAATTTAATCACTAATGGTGATTTCGAAGGTGGAGGAGCGGGCTCTGGTTTTCAAACCAATTATTTTTTGGTATCTTCCAACAGTACGCCAAGAAGTTACGCGATTGTAAATAATGCAGGACCTATAAACGCTGTTTTTAGTAATGTTTGTCGAGACCACACTTCTACTACGGGAAAAATGATGGTGGTTGACGGTGCCACTTCTGGACCAAATAATGATAAAATATGGGAAGCATTAACGTCATCGGGCGGCGGCGGCGGTATTCCGGTAACAGCAGGTGTTACCTATACATTTAGCTATTGGATACAATCTATTTCATCTACAAATACCGCTGGAAACTCTGCGAATATTCAGGTTAAAATCAATAATGTCGATGTTAATCCTACAGCTGGGAGTAATATCTGTTCAACAACACTTTGCGGATGGAATCAAGTAAAATATACATGGGTCGCTACATCTGGATTTGCGCAGATTTGGCTTTATGACAGACAAACATCATCCACAGGAAATGATTTCGCTTTAGATGACATTTCTTTTACGGCAGCACCTGCGCCATTATCTTTAACCTACTCAATTACAAATCTCACTTGCATCAATGCTAATGACGGAACCATTTTCGGTTATGGAATTGGTGGAAGTGGCACTTATACAAACTATACATTATCAGGTCCAATTCCTGCTAACAATAGCGCAACTGGTTTTTTTACGGGATTAGCTCCGGGAAACTACACCCTCGATGTGACTGACAGTGCCGGCGCAAGTATAGGACAAAGCAATATTATTATACCTAATGCAAATGGTTTGACTCTAACAGCCACAAGTACCACTATATGCGCAGGTGCTTCCACTACACTTACTGCTTCTGGTGGAGGTACTTACACTTGGTCTGTTGATAATACACAACCAATTCCTACCGGATCAAATCCTACAGTCAGTCCCTCTGTTACTACAACATATACAGTTAATTCAACTACAGTAACCCCAAACAATTTAGTTTATAATGGTGATTTTTTCTTGGGTAATGTTGGATTTACGAGTGATCATACTTATTACGCAAGCAATACGGGTAACCTTCAAAAAGCTTACGGTGTAGTTAGTAATCCAAATGCTTGGGAAACTTTTTTTTCTCCTTGCGTAGATCATACCAATGGACTAGGGAGAATGCTGGTTGTTGATGGCTCAACCGCAAATGGAGGAAATGACAAAGTTTGGTGTCAGACGATTCCGGTAAATCCAGGTCAAAACTACAATTTAACGTACTGGGTACAGTCGTTGTCAAACCCAGCAGGACTATCAAATATTGAAGTTAAGATTAATGGGATATCATTGGGAACTTCTTTAGCGCCCAACACTGTTTGCGTTTGGGACGATGTAATTTATGCATGGAATTCAGGCGTAAGCACAACAGCAGAGATCTGTTTTTACAACAGAAATACTGCCTCAAATGGAAATGATTTTGCACTTGATGATATTGTTCTTTCTAGAATAAACACATGTATACTTCCACCTAAATCTGTTACTGTAACAGTGACAAATACTGTAAACTTAGTAATAACAAATCCACCAGCAGTTTGTTTGCCAGGAACCGTGAATATCACAACCGCCGCCATCACTGCTGGCAGTACAGCTGGGTTGACTCTTACATATTGGAATGATGCAGCAGCAACTGCCAGTCCGATCAGCTTGACTAGTGCTGCCGCAATTACAACTAGTGGAACTTATTACATCAGAGGAACATTGGGAACTTGCTCAGTGGTTCAACCTGTTATAGTTACATTGACGCCTGCTGGTTCAGTTGCAGCTCCGACTGCTACCTCGCCCGTTTATTTTTGTCAAGGAAGCGTGGCTACTCCTTTGGTAGCAACTGCCTTACCTGGAGGAACTTTAAATTGGTATGGAACCAATGCAACCGGCGGAACCGCATCTGCTTCAGCACCAATACCATCAACTGCTACCAACGGTACGACTACATATTATGTCAGTCAAACCATAGGCACATGCGAGGGATCACGGAAAGCAATAAATGTAGTTGTTAATTCTGTAACAGGGTCACTCAATTTGAGATGCGATGGAACTCAAGTGACAACTAATCCTGTTACTTCGATATTCTTTGACTGGGATAATATTGTTCCACCAGGAAGACCGGATCAGTATAATTATACTTACTCCATAAATGGCGGCCCGCTCGTTAGCGGCAATACAATTTTATCATCCTTGGAAGTCTTTGGTGTATTACCTGGACAAAGTTGTACACTCACACTTACTTCTGCACCTGGTTACCCATGCTTGACTTTTCCAATTTCCAACACATGCAGCAATTGTGCAACAGCGACAACACCAACATTTACAATACCTTCAACAGTTTGCTCAGGAACAGTGGCACCGATTTTACCAACTACTTCCTCTAATGGTGTAACGGGCACTTGGTCTCCAGCAACTGTAAGTAATACTTCAAACGGCAATTATGTTTTTACGCCAAATTTGACTTTGTTTCCTTGTGCTATAAGCGTAACCAAGTCCATCACGATTACGAATCCACCAACAACTGTATTGGCTGGACCAAATGTTTGCGTGGGCTCAACAACTACTTTTACTTCTTCAACGGCTGGTGGAACTTGGAGTTCAGCAAATCCTGCAATTGCTACCATAAACTCTTCAACTGGTCAAGTAACTGGTGTAAGTAGCGGCGTAGTATCTATTGATTATACTTTTCCAGCAGCTGGTGGATGTCCTGCTGTTGTATTTTCAAGACCGCTAACTGTTACTAATCCTCCAGTCGCTGGGACTCTAAGTGGTACACAAGCCATTTGCGTAGGTGATACAACTTCTATGAGTTCTACTATAATAGGAGGCTCATGGAGTTCCTCAAATATTGCTGTAGCTACAGTTAACTCTTCTACAGGACTTGTTACCGCAATAAGTGCTGGTTCATCAAACATAATCTACACAGTAGCAGGAACTGGAGGCTGTCCTAATGCAACTAGTTCTCGTTCAGTTACCGTCTCTGCCATTCCAAGTGCAGGTTCTCTAAGTGGTACGCAAGCTATATGTATAGGTTTTTCAACTAACTTAACTTCAACAATTCCAGGTGGAACTTGGACAAGCTCTAATCCAGCAGTTGCTACAATTTCAAATGCAGGAGTTGTTATTGGAGTCGCAGTCGGAACATCTACAATGTCTTATGTGGTAAACGGCACTGGAGGTTGTCCTCCAAGCCTTCCTGTAACTAGATTAATAACTGTATCAGCACCTGTAAATCCTGGTATATTAAGTGGTACTCAATCTATTTGCATTGGAGGAACTTCAACGTTTGTTTCTACTGTAAGCGGAGGAACTTGGTCTTCTTCTAATCCAAGCGTTGCAACCGTAAATGCAAGTACCGGAGTGATAACGGGTTTAAGTGCCGGTAATGCCGATATAAAATATGAACTAGTGGGAGTAGGAGGTTGCGCCAATACTAGTGTGATTAGACCTGTAACAGTAAATACCAATATTGTTCCAACATTTACTCCAATAGCACCTATATGTTCCGGAAGTCCGTTAGCAGCTTTGCCTTTAATTTCTAATAATGGAATAACAGGTACTTGGAATTTACCCGTTGATAACACAGCAACTGCTACTTACACGTTTACGCCGACTGCTGGACTCTGCGCCACCACAGCACAAATTACTATTACGGTTAATCAACGAATAACTCCATTGTTCGGATTGTTTGCTCCTTTATGCCAAGGAGATACTCCGCCCATCTTACCAACATCTTCAGATAATATTCCAGCCATAACTGGAACTTGGAATCCATCACCAGTAAGCACATCCGCTTTAGGAACGACAATTTACACCTTTACACCAACATTAGGGCAATGTGTTTCAGTCTTACCATCAACATTATCAATTACAGTAGTTCCTGTTTTGACTCCTAATTTTGCACCTATTGCGCCTTTTTGTGATGGTTTTCCAGCACCAACATTATCAACAACGTCACCGAATGGAATCGAAGGCACATGGGATCCTCCGGTAATAGATATTACTATTTCCAGACCATATGTTTTTACACCAAATCCAGGACAATGTGCATTAAATCAAACTTTGAATGTGACTATTATACCTAGAACGGTTCCCAATTTTGCAACTGTTGCACCATTTTGCAAAGGAAGTGTTGCACCTATTTTACCTTTGACTTCTATCAATGGCGTTCCGGGAACATGGAGTCCAAGTATTGTTGATAATACAGTTAGTGGAATTTTTCCATATCAGTTTACGCCAAATGCAAACGAATGTGCTACTACAAGTACTGCTTTTATTGAAGTCACGGAGCCTATAACACCAGGTTTTCCTGATCTAGCTTTTTGTAATGGGGCGATAGCACCACCTTTACCGGCTATTTCTCCCAATGGAATAACAGGAACATGGCTACCAAATACAATAGATAATACCGCAAGCGCAAGTTATGTCTTTACGCCTCAAATTGGAGAATGTGCGTTATCTCAAACACTTAATGTCACAATTAATCAATATACACTAGTTGCTATAAACGGTATCGTTACCAACTACTTTGAAGATAACCAAGTAATCACAGTTCTAGCAACTGATGCAGGTAATTACTTGTATCAATTGGACTTTGGTCCGCTACAACAAAGCAATATTTTTCAAAATGTAAGTGCAGGAACCCATATTATAAAAGTGATTGATGCAAATGGATGTTCCAGTCCAATTTCAGAAGAAATAATGGTAATCAATTACCCTAAATTCTTTACTCCAAACGATGATACTTACAATGACACATGGAACATCTTTGGTTTAGCCGACCAATTGAAATCTCGAATATTAATTTTTGACCGTTATGGTAAATTACTAAAACAACTTAGTCCACGTGGGAAAGGATGGGATGGTACTTACAACGGACGACCATTGCCAGCAGATGATTATTGGTTCTTAGTCGAATATGAAGAAAAAGGTGCTTCGAAAGAATTTAAAGCCCACTTTTCATTGAAACGATAAAAATATAAAAAACAAAAAAGGCTTTCATTTTGAAAGCCTTTTTTGTTTTAAGTTCAATGAACATTATTTCAATCAATTATGCCACGGCAGAAAAATTTGATTGTCCAAAAATTCTGCTGTTGTAATACTGCGCAAGTTCATAAAATAATTCTCTTTCTTGACAATTTGGTTCTTGCGTGCATTTTGAAATAGTTCCCATAAAATTATTCAATCTTTCTTCTTCATTTTCTAAATCCTGAATACTTTGACGCAGAATTTCAATAATTTTTCCTGCAAAAACAATTCTGTGATTTAATCTTTCTGATATTAAAAGATTGAGGGCTAGTGTAGTAATACTTTGATTCATCGGGGGTAGGTTTTTATTAATACTATTAATTTTCAGCTAAAGTATAAGGAATTAAATTGCCTACCATAATTTTTCGATGAACTGGTGAAAAACTCGTTGTAACTTGAAATTTGACAATTAATTGCAGCTAAATATGAAAGTACTATTTCGAAACATCAATTTGAAATCTACCACTTCTTTGCTTAAAATAATAAAAGTACAACATCGACCTACATGCAAAGAAAATCCACCACATCAGCAAATTCTACTTAACATCAAATCATTCTAAAGTAATAAATTAATACTTTCCATTCAGCAGTTCCCCACCTATAGCAGATTTAGCCTCAATGCCCAACTTCTTCATCATTTCATAAGTGGTGCACACTGCCGCAGAAGTCACTGGAATGCCAATGGCTGCTTGAATCAAATCAATGGCTTCCAACGAAGGCATCTGAACACAAGCCGATGCAACCAAAACATCCACACCAGTCAAATCCAAGCGCTTGTAGATTTCCAATAAATTCATCGGATCCTGCGCTGCCACTTCTAAATTATCCGGAATCTCTAACGCAATCGAATCGACTACTTCAAATCCTTGATGCTCGATATAATCCACAACCATATCGGTCAACGGACGCATATACGGTGTAATAATCGCGACTTTCTTCGCTCCTAAGACTTTCAATCCGTTAATCAAGGCGCCAGCGGAAGTCACAATCGGAGTAGGGAAGTCGTTGGCAATGGTCTCTTGATGCAAATTGACTTCCGATACGCAATGATAACCGCGTCCCATACTCATAATCGCAACCAAACACGCATAACCCATGACATCAACATGCGCATCAGAAAGTTCTTGCGCACATTTCAAACTCATCGCATCCATCGCTTCAAGCTCTTCTTTGGTAACTTTTTTCATCCTCATTCTACTGCTGTGAAACGTAAATCGTTCAGGCAATATCGTTTCTCTAGAGCGGAAAATTGCTGGAATTTCGGTTTCCATCGTTACGTTGGATGAAGGAACTATTTGTCCAATTCTGTATTTTTTCATTAGATTTTTAGATTTTTAGACACGCTACGCTTTAGACACGCCTGCGGCTTTGGATTTTTATATGGGCGTTCCCGCAGAAAAAGCGGGCGGGCTTTTCGTTGCAATCTTTTTTGTTTGTCACCCTGAGCGCAGTCGAAGGGCTTTTCACTAAACAAAAAAGGATTTTCACTACAATCCCTAACGCGGGTCTAGTGCTACATCGACTTTACCGTATTGACAATCGTACCGATGCCTTCAACAGTAGCTTCGACGACATCGCCATCCCACAACCATTCTTGTGGATTTCGACCAGCACCAACGCCAGATGGTGTTCCGGTTGCAATAATATCTCCGGCTTCGATAGTAAAAACGGTGCTCAAATCTTCAATTAAATCGCTGATGTTAAACAGCATAAATTTGGTATTGGAGTTTTGCTTCTCGACACCATTGACTGTCAACGATAAATTCAAATTATGTGGATTCGAGATTTCGTCTTTTGTTACCAAAACTGGTCCCATCGGTGCAAAGGTATCTTGTCCTTTCGAAACAATCCACTGACCAGATCGGCGGCAATCTCGCGCAGAAATATCATTGATTACGGTATAGCCGAAAACATAATCCATCGCATCGGCTTTAGGCACGTATTTTCCTTTTTTACCAATCACGACTGCCAGTTCAACTTCCCAATCGAGTTGTTGTGTCAATTTGGGATTCAACAAGATGTTGGTGTTGGTGGCCGTAACGGTTGTTGGTGGTTTTGAAAATATAATTGGACTTTGTGGCAATTCGTTGGAAGTGTCTAAAGTACGCGCACTTTCTGCCACGTGTTCGGTATAATTCAATCCAATGCCGATGATGTTTTTTCGCGGTTTTGGAATTGGAGCGAGAAAGATAATTTCGTCCATTTCGTAAGCGATTTCTTTAAAGAACGCTGGTTCTGTATCAGCAATCATGCTGTTGAGTTCATCGATGATTTCAAATCCCATGTCAATGAGTTCTAACATTGAAGTAGGCAACGGAAAATTGGATATTTCTCCGAAATCTTCCATATCGATGACTTGGTTGTTATGAATGAATCCCAAGCGAGGTTCGGTATCTTTGGTTTGGTAGGTGAGTAGTTTCATTGTGTGTTTCTGTTTTTTTTGCTCGCAAAGTCGCGGAGGCGCAAAGTTAGTATTTTATTTAATCGTTGTTGATGGTTTCCCCTCCTTTGGAGGGGTGCCCGAAGGGTGGGGTGGGCTAGCCCCGATCGCAGCGGTATCCTTTTGTGTAATGCAATGAAACAAAAGATATAGCGGAGAGCGGGAAAAAGCTCCTAATTCAACTTTTGAAAACCATTGTTATCTTCAAATATTTTCTCTTGATACAATCCGAGTTTCTCAATCGTGGGTAAATCGTTGAACGAGAACAAGCATGCGTCTTCGGTGTCAGATGCGTTGTGATGTTCGTGCCACGCCCAAGACGGAACACAGAAAATATCCCGTTCCTTCCAATCAAATCGTTGCCCGTTGATAATCGAGTAGCCGCTGCCTTTAGCACATTGATAGACAAATGAACCGGTATGTTTGTGCGCTTTCCCTCTGAAACCGGCAGGTAACAATTGCATCGAGGCGCCCATGGTTTGCATCACGTGGCCACCTGTTAATGGATTGGAATATTGCATTAGAATACCATCAATCGGATGGAGTTCTTTTACTTTTAGCATTTCAAGTAAAGCGGGATAAACTACTTTCCAAGAATATTTAAATAAAGGAGAATATGGTTTATCCCAAGTCACATCTGCTGGAATTAGACCAGCGCAACCGTAAGTGATTGGTGAATAATTAACCGGAAAATCTAGAGGTTGTTTGCCATCATACACCGCATAATCATTGGCTTCTAATGCGTTGACGAGCGGAATATCAAGGCCATCTTGCCAAATACAAGTTTGCCCGTCGGCTTCTACACCGTGTTCGTGCCAAGTGGAATTCGGCGTAATCACAAAATCATTGACTTCAAGCATGATTTTATTCCCATCTACAACAGTGTAGCCTTTGTCGCCTTCCATAATAAATCGCAAGGCTGATGCTTTGTGGCGGTGGGCAGAAGTGCTTTCTCCTGGACGTGTAACTTGAATTCCAGTATACAACCAACCGACAGCGGCAGAAACGTCTTTGCGTTTGTCATTGACCAAATAGACGACTCTTCGTCCGGCTTGTTCTGGAGTAACGAGTTCAGATGATTTTAAGACTAAACTTCGTAAATCTTCGTATTTCCACAACATAGGAACAGAAGAACTTCTGGGTTCCCATGGTTCGATATCATTGGCAACGGTCCACAAGGCACCGGCGCCGAGTGCTTCGAGTTCTTTATAATAGGCTTCGAGTTCAGGAGTGTCTTTTACTCGGGCGCGACCGATGACGTCGTCAGAATGTTTTTCGTTCATTTTATTTCTTATTAAAATCCTCGTGATTGTCTATAAAAGTAATATTTCTTGTTGGAGCAGTATTCACTCGTAAATCAAAAATATCAAAACGGTTGTAATGTCCGAGAATATCGTGCATTTGTTTGGGTTGAATGCATTTTTCGAGATCGATGTCGGCGTAGATAATCCCTTCATCATCAATTAATGGCGTTCCGATTACGGCACCATTGGGTCCGATAAATCCAGAAAAAGCAGAATTTTTTCGGGTTAGAATTTCATCAACATTCGGAACATCACTGCGCAAGGCGTCTTTTATTTCTTGTGAAATCGTTGAACAGGAAACAATGGTGAATAATTTCCCTTCAAAGGAATGGGCACAAGCACGGATCTTTATGGCTTCTGCCATGTCGTAATCGGGCGGCGCAACTGGTAGTGAAATATAATTGGCAATGTGAATTAACTCACCTTGCGTCAACAATGTAAATCGTGCTAAAGTATTCGTATTTTCACCACAAGCTAAAGTGCCTATTGGACCTATTTCGGTGTTATACACTTTCAAAGAAGAACCATCACCGGAGGTCCATGTGAGTTTTTCTGCCCACGTTGGCACGAGTTTTCTGTGCTTCCCTATGAGATTTCCTTGGTTATCAATAATGAGATTTGTGTTGTAGATTTCACCATAACTTGAGCCGCGTTCATTAATACCAATGACGACATGAATGTTATGGTCTTTTGCTGTTTTGAACAACCGTTGCATATCAGCATCTTCAACAGCGACGGAGTTTTTGTATAATTGTTCGTACCATTTACTGCCTTGCACGGGTGTCATAATCCAATTCCAATAGGGATAACCTGCGATAAATACTTCAGGAAAGGCGATGAGTTGCGCACCATTTCGACTCGCTTCTTGGATGAACGAAATCGCTTTATCGACCGTTTTTGGTACATTGAGAAATACGGGTGCTGTTTGTACGGCGGCGGCTTTAAATTTTGGGAAGGTCATTGGTTGTGTGTTGTCAGTTCTATGTTGTAAGTTGTAAGTTGTAAGTTGTAAGTTCAAAAATACTACTCGATGATGTATTTGGAAATTTTCATTTTCATTATTTCGGAAAAGGGTTCTGCTTTGATCTCGTTGCGATTTTCGCTGATTGCCACATTCACCAAAGTTACTTCACCTGAAAGTGTTGTTTTACCGGTTTCGTCGATAAATTCGAATCCGCATAGGAGCGAAGCGAAGCCAATATTTTTAACCCATAATTTCTTTTGGAGTACTTGTCCCAATCGTGCGGCATTTTTGAACTGCACTTTCAAATCAACAGTTGGAATCCCATTGGTTTCGTGAATTTCCGAGAAAGGACGATCTAGTGCTTCTTCAAACCAGTCTTCGACCAAGTCATTGAGCATTTCTAAAAAACGTGGATAGAAAACGATGCCAGCATAATCGACATGTTTGAAACGGATTTTTTCAGTTTTGATAAAGGGTTGGTTCATATATTACGCGTATATATTATTTTAACTTAAATCGTTGAATCTTACCTGTTTCTGTTTTAGGCAATTCTTCCACAAAATGAATCTTTCTTGGATATTTATATGGAGCAGCTACTTCTTTAAACCACAACTGAATAGCTTTTGTTAAATCTTCGGATGCTTTACTTTTTTCTTTTAGAACGATATGGGCACAAACCACCATTCCGCGTTCAGAATCGGGCAGGCCTACAACAGCACATTCATGAATTTCATCGTGGGTTAAAAGTACACTTTCTACTTCAACCGCGCCAATATTATAACCCGAAGAAATAATCATATCGTCTCCTCGAGCGACAAACCAAAAGTATCCGTCATCGTCTTTGCGGAATATATCGCCAGTGATGTTCCATCCATTTTGAACATATTCTTGTTGTTTGTCAGGGCGATTTAAATATTTACAGCCTGTAATGCCGCGTACTGCCAATCGTCCTGGTTCGTTTCTAGGAACTTCAATGCCGTTTTCATCAATAATCTTCGCTTCGTAACCTTTAATCGCAACTCCAGTAGCGCCAGGTTTCATATTCGATTCGTTAGATGAAATAAATATATGCAACATTTCTGTCGCTCCAATCCCATCAATGATTTTGAGTCCAGTAGCGTCGTACCAATCCTGCCAAACTTTTAAAGGCAAAGTTTCACCTGCGGAGACACATTTTCGTAGACTAGAAATATCAAACTCATGCACTTTCGTCGTAATCACGCGCCAAGCGGTGGGCGCTGTAAAGCAAATCGTGATCTTGTGATCTTGAATTGCCTGTAACAACAAATCTGGACTTGGTTTTTCTATTAAAAAAGTTGATGCTCCAAAATACATCGGAAACAAAACCAAACCTCCCAAACCAAAAGTAAAACCAAGCGGTGGACTTCCTGTAAAAATATCTTTTGACGACGGTTGCAATGAATAAGGTGGAAACGCTTCGCAAATATTGAGAATGTCTGCATGGAAATGCGACGTCATTTTCGGCAATCCTGTGGTGCCTGAAGTAAAGCCAATTAAGGCGATGCTATCTGATTTTGAATGGTAGTTGGTGAATGTTTTCGTTTTGGACTGCATTAATTTTTCTAAGGTAGCATTGCGATAGTAACACACTTCTCGCAAAAAATCAGATTGAACCAAATTCATTTCATCAGCCAATTCAATATCACAGAAAGCATGCGATATTTCGGCACATTCGATGATGGTTGTCAGTTCTTTCGATCGCAACAACGGCATCGTTGCCACTACGATACCTCCAGCTTTAAGAATAGCAAACCAACATGCCACCATCATTGGGTTGTTGGCAGAACGAATTAGGACACGATTACCCGATTTTAGATTGAGATCTTCTATTAAAACGTGTGCGATTTGATTGGCTTTCTCATACAATTCTTGGTACGTCCAAGTGGCATCAAACGTGCGCAGACAAATGCTATTTCCGTGTCCAGAATGGATGTGATGGTCGAGTAATCTTTCGACACAATTCAACATTTCTGGCTGTTGGAATTCTGGTAAATTAAAAATATAACTAGGCTGTAATTCCAAAGCAGGCAAATAATCATGGGCGAAATTGTCGTCGTAATGCTTCATGACTTAACTATTTAAAAAACTTTGAATGCTAGCAAAATAGACTTCCGGTGCATCAAGCCAACCGTAATGTGCACAACGATCCATTAACACGAGTTTTGAATTGGGAAATGCTTTGGCTGTTTTCTGAGCCGTATCAACAGTAATAATATCATTTTTACCTTGCAATACCAAAACTGGCTTGTCAAAATTTGGAAACTTATTCGAACAATCGTACTTGATTCTAAATAAATCTTGAATTACCAATCTATTAATTTCCGCATTAAATTGCTGCAATCTTTCTGCTATAATTGGCGCTTTCGATTGATCATAAACATAAGCAAATGCCAAAAATTTAGTACGTCCTTTCATGGTTTCAATCGAAGTATCACCGTGATTTTGTTTCTTTTGATAATAAGCCAAACTATCTCTTTGCATGTCTGTAAGATTGGCTTGTTGTCTTTTTGCTACGTACGAAGTAAACTCCATGTTAATGCCTCCTGAACTGGACAGAATCAATTTCTCAACGCGTTCAGGATGTTTAGTTGCGTAATAAGCAGCCATGATGCCACCAAAAGAATGTCCGAGGATTGTCCATTTTTCTATGTTGAGATGCGTTCTGAGAATTTCCATGTCTTCCACCATCAAATCCATCGTAATGGTTTTTGAATTTAATAGTTCCAATGTAGATTTTCCAGTTCCTCGCTGATCATAGGTGATTGTTTGGTAATCGTATTGCGTTAATGTTTGGGCGATACTACTAAATCCATCGCTGTTCATACCAGGACCACCATTGATAATTAACATCGGCTTTCCTTCGCCGAAAATTCGATAATATAATTTTGAATTGCCACTATTAATAATGTCTTCCTTTTGCGCTTGGACTGACATTGACATCATCATCAATATTAAAATAAAAGTTCTCATTTAGGATTTATGACTTTCTGGTTTTAATGCTTTCTTCATGCCTTCAACAGCTTTTCTTTCGGACGCCTCATATGGAAAAAGATGCGACACACCAGCCACATATTGATTTGGAATATCTGCCGGTTGAAACTGTTCATAAGCTTCGGCATGACGCACGAAACTTGGATCCAGTAATAACGGTCGACCTAATGCTACTAAGTCCGCTCTACCATTCAATATTATAGTATTAATTTGATCTATATTTTGAATGTAACCTGTTGTTATTGTCGGAATATGTAAGGTATTTCGAACCAAATCAGAGAATGGCGTTTGCCACATTCGACCTACTTGTGGCTGTTGATTTTCGACTGTATTTCCGGTCGATACATTGATGATATCCGCACCAGCTTCTTTAAAAGCATTGCAGATGTAAATCACATCATCTTCTGAAATACCGTCTTCGACCCAATCCGATGCTGAGATACGCACCGACATTGGCTTGGTTTCAGTAAAAACTTCACGCATTGCTTTAAAAACCTCCAATGGAAACTTCATTCTGTTTTGAATACTGCCCCCAAATTCATCAGTTCTAATATTTGTCAATGGAGACAGGAAAGAGGCTAGTAAGAATCCATGATGCGCTTGTAATTCAATCATATCAAAACCCAGTTCATCGGCATTAATCGTTGCATTTACAAACTCGGAAATCACTTGATCCATGTCGGTAAGTGTCATTGCTTTTGGCGTTGCCATCGCTGCATTGAATGGAATTGGTGAAGCAGACATCAAATCCCAACCACGTTTCGCAAGCGGAATATCTTTACCCACGGAAGGCACATTAATTGAACCTTTTCTTCCTGAATGCCCTAATTGAATTCCGATCTTAGACTTGCTATATTTATGAACATAATTCACAACTTTTTTCCATTTAAATGCTTGTTCTTCAGACCAAATTCCGGCGCAACCTAAAGTGATTCGGCCTGTATTTGACACCGCGGTCATTTCCGTCAAAATCAATCCAACGCCACCCGTTGCTCGTGCACCATAATGCACCAAATGCCAATTGGAAACCAATCCGTTTTCAGCGGCATATTGACCCATTGGCGACATCACAATTCGATTAATCAAACGCATATCTCTTAGTGCAAATGGCGTAAAGGCAGCGGGCGTTTTGACTTTAAAATTTCCTATACTGCAATTGAATTCTGTTAATACTTTGTCCGTAAACGAAGCATCTCGCAGGGCTAAATTTTCATACGTAACTTTTTTAGATCGCGTCATAACACCAAAGGCAAACTGCATAAAATCATGATGAATATGTCTATCCATATTTTCGAACCAATCGAGAGAGACGTTTGCCGCATGCTGTATCATTTCAACACGATTTCTGCGCAATTTTTCATATTGAGCAAAAACTTTCGCTTTGTTGGTTTTAAATTCGATGATCGAATCGGCTAAGCCAATGGCACATTCCATCGCTAGTTTAGTTCCTGAACCGATAGAGTAGTGGGCGGTGGCTTTGGCATCACCTAAAAGCACAATATTGTCTTTATACCATTTTTCGTTGGTAACGTGTGGAAATTGACGCCAATGAGATTTATTTGAAATCAATGGATGACCATCTAATTCTTCAGCGAAAAGCTCGGATAATTTCTTGATTGTGTCTTTCTCATCTGTCGTTTCAAAATCCGCGTTGGTCCATGTGTTTTCAGAACATTCGAAAATCCATGTACTCATACCTTCTTCATATTGGTAGGTGTGGGCGACGAAAGCGCCGTGAATCGTATTCTTGAAAAAATACGTAAAGGCATCCAACGGTCTAGTAGAACCCAGCCAAACAAATTTGTTTTTTTGAAGCGACACTTTCGTGCCGAAGGCTGCAGCATTTTGATCTCGAATTGGGCTGTTTATGCCATCACAAGCAATAATGTAGTCGGAGTCTTTGAATTGTTTGATGTCTTCAATATTGGTTTCGAAATGAAGATTGACGCCTTCTTCAACACATCGCTGTTGCAACAATTGCAATAAAGTTTTACGAGAACAACCGCAAAATCCATTGCCGGAAATACGAACGACTTCACCATCTCGTGCGACATCCAAATCATCCCAATAGGCAAATTTGCTGCGAATTAATTCATAGGATTTGGGGTCACGAGAAAGAAATTCACTTAAAGTTTCATCTGAAAACACAACACCAAAGCCAAAACTGTCATCAGCCTTGTTGCGTTCATAGATATCTATTTCGCAAGTTGGAATGGCTTTTTTCAATAGAATTGAAAAGTACAAACCGCCTGGACCTCCACCGATTACTGATATTTTCATATTAATTTCTTTTTACTGAGAATATTTCCCCAATCTTAGCATAATTAGATCCAGCCAATCTGGATATAGGTTGATAGTTATCTTGATTGATTTTGAAATCAGGAAGTAGCATTTGCTCATCAATATGAAACAAAACGATTCTACCAACTAAAATTGTTGAACCTCCAAATTTACTATTTTCCAAAGTGTAATGATGTACCAACTCGCACTCCATGTTAATCGGGCTTTCTTTTACTCTTGGCGGTTTCACTTTATGCGATGCGATTGGGGTAAGATTGGCAAATTCAAATTCGCTTTCGTGTGATGGAATTGCTTGTGCCGTCATATTCATTTGTTCAACTAATTCTTCAGTCACCATATTGACCACAAATTGCTTTGTTGTCAGTACATTCTGAACAGTGTCTTGATTTGAGTTGATATTTCGTCCAACGGAAAACATCACATGGGGCGGGTCGTCGCCAACGGCATTAAAAAACGAAAATGGCGCCAAGTTAACAAGTCCTTCTTCGCTGATACTAGAAACCCAACCAATTGGTCGTGGAATTACAATTCCGGATAATAATTTATAAATGGCTTTTTGTTCTAATTCTTGTGGGTCGTATTGCATTTTTCAAATTAATTTATACAAAATAAGTGAAATTATCGATTAAAATGATAGACTCATCGAAATAATTCTCAAAACGACAAAACTCAGTAAATAATTACTATTTTTCGACTGAAATACATCTATCTATGACAAATAAAAGCACCAAAGGAATTTGGAAAGTGATCTCTGCCTCGTCGATGGGAACTATGATTGAATGGTATGACTTTTACATTTTTGGAAGTTTAGCTGTCGTCATTTCTACTAAATTTTTTCCCTCTGATAATCCTACAGCTGCATTCTTATCAACCCTAGCAACCTTTGCTGCAGGCTTTGTCGTTCGGCCTTTTGGCGCACTTTTCTTCGGAAGACTAGGTGACTTAATTGGCAGGAAATACACTTTTATGGTCACGCTACTGCTAATGGGTGGCGCCACATTTCTGATTGGATGCATTCCGAGTTATGAAACCATTGGTTTTTTAGCACCGCTGCTAGTTCTGATTTTGCGTCTTTTGCAAGGATTAGCGCTGGGCGGGGAATATGGCGGAGCTGCAACTTACGTAGCAGAACATGCGCCAGTTGGACAGCGTGGTTATTGGACCTCGTGGATTCAAACCACTGCAACCGTTGGTTTGTTTATTTCATTAATGGTCATTCTTGCAACCAAAAACGTATTAACGCCAGAACAATTTGATAACTGGGGTTGGCGCGTTCCATTTTGGGTTTCGATCATTATGGTATTTGTATCGTACTTAATTAGAACCAACATGGCGGAATCTCCAGTGTTTGCCAAAGCGAAATCGGAAGGAAAAACCAGTACCAATCCAATTAAGGAGAGTTTCGGAAACAAATACAATTTGAAATTTGTACTGCTCGCTTTGTTTGGCGCCACGATGGGACAAGGCGTTGTTTGGTATACGGGGCAGTTTTACGCCATGAATTTTATGAAAACGGTAATGAATATTGAGTCTTCTCAAGTAGACACATTACTTGGAATCGCACTCATTTTAGGAACACCATTCTTCATCGTTTTTGGTTGGTTGAGTGATAAGATAGGACGAAAATATATCATGATGGGCGGAATGTTTTTGGCTATCGTACTGTATCGCCCTATATACAAGAGCATGTATTCGACCACTAATGTTGAAAATAAAACTGAACTTGTTGGAAAGTCAACAATTATTGCTGAATTGAAGGAAAATAAAAACCAGGTCTTGGATTCCGTTTATACAACAAATAAATCCTATAGCGACGGCACCACAATGGTTCAAATTAAGACGGTTAGTCTTGAAAATGGAAAAGCACTTATGGTTGATGGAAAACCTAAATTAGAAACTAAAACCACAATCAATATCAATACAAATGATCAATGGATGTTGATATTCTTAATTTTTATTCAAGTGATTTTTGTGACGATGGTTTATGGTCCAATCGCGGCATTTTTAGTCGAAATGTTTCCCGCAAAAATTCGTTATACCTCAATGTCATTGCCTTATCACGTAGGAAACGGAATTTTTGGTGGACTGCTACCGGCGATTTCAACGTACTTTGTAACCCATGCGAAAGATGATGGTGATCCTGAATTTTATTTAGAAGGATTGTGGTATCCTATTGTGATTGCGTCAGTTTGCTTTCTAATAGGGATGATTTATATTCAAAATAATAATAAAAATAAACATATCTAATCAGTAGATTATGAAACAGTTAAAAAGAGTTTTAGGAATGATTTGGATTGGCCTTGCAATAGCTGCTGGATACTTTTGTATCTTTGAGTTCGGATTGCCAAAATTACTTTCTGGCAAACAAGATGATTTGGTATTTGGAATCATAATCCTGTTTATCTTAACGCCATTAATCGTTACGGGTTTGGGAACTTTTGGCTATTATGCCTTAATGGGGGAGTATGACAATTCTAAATGAGATCACGAAAAAGGCATTAAAATCTTTCATTTTTAGAAACAATGAGTTACTATAAAATCAGCTCTCTAGAACAGTACTTCAAAAACTACAACAAATCCATTCGCGAGCCTCGTAAATTTTGGGGGAAAATAGCGGAAGAGAACTTCGTCTGGTACCAATTGTGGGACAAAGTGATGGAGTTTAATATGGCGGAAGCGGAGATAAAATGGTTTACCGACGCGAAAGTAAACATCGTCAAGAATTGCATCGATCGTCACTTAGCGCGACGTGGCAACAAAACAGCAATTATTTTCGAACCCAATGACCCGAACGAAAATGCAATTCATATTAGTTATAACGAATTGCATGAGCGCGTTTGCAAAATGGCAAATGTGTTGAGGGAGCAAGGAATCCAAAAAGGAGATCGTGTTTGTATATATCTACCGATGATTCCTGAATTGGCAGTGTCAGTCTTGGCTTGTGCTCGAATTGGTGCTATTCATTCCGTTGTATTTGCAGGCTTTTCAGCAAGTGCTGTCGCATCGAGAATTAATGATAGTGAATGCAAGATGGTAATTACTTCTGATGGCGGATATCGCGGTAACAAATCCATAGACTTAAAAGGAATTATTGACGAAGCGCTAGAAAAATGTCCGTGCATCGAAACCGTTTTGGTAGCGAAAAGAACAAATACGAACGTCAATATGAAAGTAGGACGAGACCAATGGCTTCAACCACTTTTGGACAAAGCGTCTGATAACAATGTCGCTGAAATCATGGATGCCGAAGATCCATTATTTATATTATACACTTCTGGTTCTACAGGAAAACCGAAAGGAATGGTGCATACGACTGCTGGTTATATGGTTTACACTGCTTACACTTTCAAAAATGTATTCAATTACGAAGAAAACGATATTTTTTGGTGCACTGCCGACATCGGTTGGATTACCGGTCATTCCTATATTCTGTATGGACCGCTTTTAAATGGCGCTACAACAGTTATGTTTGAAGGTGTGCCGTCCTATCCAGATTTCAGTCGATTTTGGGAAGTAATCGAAAAACATAAAATCACGCAATTCTATACTGCACCAACGGCTATACGGGCGTTGGCCAAGGAAAGTTTAGATTATGTGCAACGCTTTCCGTTGAAATCACTCAAAGTCATTGGTTCAGTTGGTGAGCCCATCAATGAAGAAGCTTGGCACTGGTATAATGATCACGTTGGTGGAAAACGCTGTCCACTAGTTGATACTTGGTGGCAAACAGAAACAGGCGGAATTTTAATATCGCCGATTGCTTTCGTCACCCCAACAAAACCAACGTATGCCTCTTTACCCTTACCTGGAATTCAACCGGTTCTCATGGACGAAAAACGCAATGAAATTGAAGGCAATCAAGTCGAAGGAAATTTATGTATAAAATTTCCGTGGCCATCAATTGCTCGAACCATTTGGGGAGATCACCAACGGTATATAGACACGTATTTTTCAACCTTTCCAGGAAAATATTTTACAGGTGATGGTGCCTTACGAGATGAAGTTGGTTATTACAGAATTACGGGACGCGTAGACGATATTGTTATTGTTTCTGGACATAATTTAGGAACCGCTCCGATAGAAGATGCCATCAATGAACATCCAGCTGTAGCAGAAAGTGCGATTGTTGGATTTCCGCATGATGTCAAAGGAAATGCATTGTATGGTTATATTATTTTAAAAGAGATTGGTGAAAGCAGAGATCGGAAAAACTTGTCCATTGAAATCAATCAATTGATTTCTGATCAAATTGGACCAATTGCCAAATTAGATAAAATTCAATTTGTCTCTGGATTGCCAAAAACACGATCTGGAAAAATAATGCGACGTATTCTGCGAAAAATTGCAGAGGGTGACTTTTCTAATTTTGGTGATATTACCACGCTTTTAAATCCTGAAATTGTGGATGAAATTAAAGAAGGAAAATTATAATTGATCATCATAATTGGACTACAATAAAAACTAAACGATCATGACAAGAACAGTAGCCATCGCCAACAGATTGCGAGAAGTACTTCTAGATGGAAAGTGGATCGCAAACACCAACTTTAAAGAACAAATAGAAAGTGTCAGTTGGAAACAAGCCATTCAAAAAGTCGAAAACCTGAATACCATTGCATTATTGACCTTTCACATCAATTATTATTTGGCGGGTATCTTAAATGTTTTTGACGGTGGAACTCTTGATATTCGAGACAAGTACAGTTTTGATTTACCTGAAATTGAAACCGAAGCCGATTGGATAAAACTGGTCAATGATTTTCTAAGTAATTCAGAGCGATTTGTTAAACATGTCGAACAAATGGACGACAATACACTAGATCAACCATTTGTTGACGAAAAATATGGTAGCTATTTGCGTAATATTGAAGGCGTAATCGAACACAGCTACTATCACCTGGGACAAATTTCGCTAATCAAGAAAATGGTTAATAAGAACTAATACCTCCTTTCTTATTCGAGTTTCTTTTATGAATTTTATAACACGTTAAATCGTTCAACTCGTTATAATTTTTATAGATTTACTTTCCTATGGAAACTTCGAGCACAATCGTAATTGTTGGTGGTGGACTGGCTGGTCTTACCGCCGCAATTCATCTGTCAAAAATTGGCTATTTGGTTACTTTGATTGAGAAAAACAGTTACCCGAAGCACAAAGTTTGCGGCGAATATGTTTCGAATGAAGTACTTCCTTATTTGAATTGGTTGGGCGTAAACCCGAGTGTATTGAAACCTGCAAAAATAGATACGCTGCATTTTTCTACTGAGAATGGAACTTCAATACAAACAAAGCTACCATTGGGTGGATTTGGGGTAAGTCGACATAATTTGGATTTGTATCTATACCAAAAAGCAATTGAAAATCGTTGCGCTATAATTCATGAAACGGTCACTGCAATCAACTTTGAGGAAGACATTTTTTCAGTGCTGCTTGCAAATACTCAAGTTATAAAATCCGATTTTGTCCTAGGTGCATTCGGAAAGCGATCCAATTTAGATATGAAACTTGAACGAGATTTCATGCAGAAGAAATCCCCTTGGTTGGCCGTTAAAGCGCATTACAAAGTTGACTATCCTGATGATTTAGTGGGTTTACATCATTTCAAAGGAGGCTATTGCGGTGTTTCAAAAGTGGAGGACAACATCGTGAATATTTGTTATTTGGCAGATTATATGACATTCAGTAAACATAAGAACATCGAAATGTATGAAGCAAATGTGGTTTCTAAAAATCCCTTTTTGAAAGAAATACTGGAAAAAGCAACTCCGATGTTTGAAAAACCGCTAACAATCAGTCAAATCTCATTTGAGAAGAAAAAACCAGTAGAACAACATATTCTTATGATTGGCGACAGCGCGGGGCTAATTCATCCACTGTGCGGGAACGGAATGGCTATGGCGATTCACAGTGCCAAAATTGCGAGTGAACTGATAGATGATTATTTTATAAAAACGACTACAACGAGAACTGTAATTGAAGATCAATACATCCAAAAATGGAATCAGCATTTTAGAAAAAGAATCACGGCCGGTCGGTGGTTAGGTAAATTATTGCAAAAACCTAAACTTTCCAAGTTACTTCTACGAATTGTAACATCATTTCCCTTCGCGCTATCTGCAATAATTAAAAGCACACACGGTAAAGCAATCGAAGTCCCGTTATCATGAAGTTAAATACAAAATATAGAACAACAGATCCAGAGATTATGGATGATTTTGCCCTTGAAGGAGCACAATTACTGGATGCTTTAGACAAAATTGCACAAATAAATCAGCTTTTAGGAGGGAATACGTTGACATTAAATGGTGTTAAGAACTTGATTTCTAAGATACCAAATGGACAGATGAATACAATCATCGATTTAGGTTGTGGAAATGGCGATATGCTCAGAACCCTGGCGGACTATGCCGAGAGAAACAAACTGAATTTTAAATTAATTGGAACCGATGCCAATCCATTTACTGTGAATTATGCAATTAATTCTTCAATCAAGTATCCAAATATCGAGTACCTTTCAGAAGATATTTTTGAAACAAATTTCGAGAATATTAATTTTGATATTGCGCTTTGTACCTTGACTTTGCATCATTTCAAAGACAATGACATCATTCGGATTATTGAAAATTTAGAAAGACATGCCAAGCTGGGTATTGTGGTGAATGATTTACATCGAAGTAAAATTGCTTATCGATTGTTTCAACTGATAGCCGTAGCTTTTAAGTTAAACGAGATGTCCCGAAAAGACGGATTGACTTCAATATTAAGAGGATTTAAAAAAGAAGAACTTATCCGTTTTTCTAGGAAATTGCAGAACTCAAATTCAGAAATTCAATGGAAATGGGCGTTTCGGTATCAATGGATTATTACTAAACTATGAATGTCAAAATAACAACAGTTGCCACACAATTGCCGAAGTATTCTAGGAATACCGAGGAAATAATTCTATTTTTAGATACTTGGTTGGTCGGGCAGGAGGAGCGTTTTATTCGAAAAGTCAAGAAGATATTTGAGAATGCGGCAGTTGATAAAAGATATTCGATTATGGATCCATTAGAAGTTTTTACGGCAACTTCTTTTGAAGAAAAGAATGATATTTATTCCCGCGAAGTCATTGTTCTAGGAGAGAACGTTCTTCAGAAAGCACTTGATAAAGCTGGATGGAAACCGCAGGACGTAGATTTTATTATAACGGTTAGTTGTACAGGAATAATGATTCCATCCTTGGATGCTTATCTGGTTAATAAGCTACAAATGAAACAAGATATCGTGCGATTGCCAGTAACAGAAATGGGCTGTGCCGCTGGAATTTCCGGTATCATATACGCTAGAAATTTCTTGAAAGCCAATCCAGGTAAACGAGCAGCAGTTGTTGCTGTTGAGTCGCCCACTGCTACATTTCAGTTGAATGATTTTTCGATGGCAAATATTGTTAGTGCCGCAATTTTTGGTGATGGCGCGGCGTGCGTTTTACTCTCTTCAGAATTAGAAGCTAATGGTGCAACGATTCTTGATGATGAAATGTATCACTTTTATGATAATGAACATATGATGGGCTTTAAACTCACGAATTCTGGATTGCAAATGGTTTTAGATATTGAAGTTCCTGAGACAATTGCTGCCCATTTTCCGAATATTATTCATCCTTTTTTGGCAAAAAATAAGATGAAAATTGAAGCAATAGATCACTTGATTTTTCATCCAGGCGGAAAGAAAATTATTCAAACTGTGGAAGAACTGTTTCTAGGATTAGGAAAGAACATTGATGCAACAAAAGAAATTTTGCGTTTGTACGGCAACATGTCGAGCGCAACAGTATTATATGTTTTAGAAAAAATAATTGAAAATCAACCAAGTAAGGGAGAAAAAGGTTTGATGTTGAGTTTTGGGCCAGGATTTTCAGCTCAAAAAGTACTATTAGAATTTTGATGATGACTGTAAATGAAATCATAGCAAAATTGCCATATGACAGACCATTTTTGTTTGTCGATGAACTTATTTCTATTGATGAAAGTGGCGTGGAAGGTTGCTATACTTTTGATGAAAAACTTGATTTTTATCAAGGACATTTCAAAACAAAGCCTGTCACGCCAGGAGTAATTCTAACAGAAGTTATGGCGCAGATTGGTGTGGTTTGTTTGGGCATTTTTTTAATGAATGATGCATTAAATACAAAAACGCTAATATCCTTAACATCAACGGATATTGAATTTTTGAAACCAGTTTATCCAAACGAAAAAGTAACAGTAAAATCCGAGAAAATATACTTCCGATTCGGAAAACTAAAATGCAAAGTGAACATGACAAATGAAAAGAATGAACTAGTTTGCAGTGGTGCAATTTCAGGGATGATTGTAAAATAGCATGAATAGAAGAGTCGTTATCACAGGTTTAGGCGTTGTGGCACCCAATGGAGTGGGGGTTGAAGCATTTTTGCATGCCATCAAAGATGGAATTTCTGGTATTCGTTTCGATCAAGAATTGGCGGATTTACAGTTTTCTTGTCAAATTTCCGGAAAGCCGATTATAACAGATGAAATGAAACTTCATTACTTTACTGAATTGGAACTTCGTAATTTCAACGCAACTGGAATCTTATATGGTGTAATGGCGGGGATGGAGGCGTGGTACGATGCCGGATTATCCATTAAGATGAATGAGGAACCTGATTGGGATTCCGGAACAATTTTCGGGACAGGAACCTCTGGAATTGAAAAATTTAGAGAATCCATTTATAAAATTGATGATTTGCAAACGAGAAGATTAGGAAGTACCGCGGTAGCACAAACCATGAATAGTGGCGTGAGTGCTTATCTCGGTGAGAAATTAGGACTTGGAAATCAAGTGACAACTAATTCTTCTGCTTGCACGACAGGAACGGAGAGTGTACTGATGGCTTTTGAAAGAATCAAAGCAGGACAAGCCAAACGGATATTAGCCGGAAGCACTAGCGACTCTGGACCTTACATTTGGGGTGGATTTGATGCCATGAAAGTTTGTACATTTAAACACAATGATAGCCCTGAGGAAGGTTCACGTCCGATGAGCGCCACTGCCTCTGGATTTGTACCTGGAAGTGGAGCAGGAGCGCTGCTTCTCGAAGATCTCGACACAGCTTTAGCGCGTGGAGCAAAAATCTATGGTGAAGTCTTGGGCGGAAATGTCAATTCAGGAGGGCAAAGGGGAGAAGGAACAATGACCGCTCCAAATTCGATTGCGGTGCAAAAGTGCATATGCGATGCATTATCAAATGCAGGAATTCAATCCGATGATATTGACGCCATCAACGGGCATTTGACTGCGACTTCAAAAGATAGCTTAGAGATTAGAAACTGGACTGAAGCACTGCAACGGAAGGGGAAAAACTTTCCTTACATCAATTCACTGAAGTCAATGGTGGGACATTGTTTATCCGCTGCAGGAGGAATTGAATGTGTTGCTAGCGTATTGCAGTTACAATATGACTTTGTGTTTCCAAACATAAATTGTGAAGATATACATTCAGAGATTGATGACTTAATTTGCAGTTCCAAGATTCCACAAAAGTTGACTGACACAAAATTGAATATTATTGCAAAAGCAAGCTTTGGTTTCGGAGACGTAAACGGTTGCGTCATTTTTAAAAAATATATAAAACAATAGTATGGAAAGAGAAGCAATTATTGAAAAATTAAGAAGCATTGTTAAGCCATTTACTAAAGAGATACAGGCTTTTGATAATTTGACAGAAACCACTGATTTCATTAATGATCTGAAAATTAATTCTGCCAACTTAGTAGATATTGTGTTAGATATTGAAGATGCCTTTCATATCGTCATCGACGACCAGTCAATGGAAAAAATGTTAGATGTGAAGTCGGCAATCGACATCGTTCAATCAAAACTAAAACAACCATGATTGGAAATGATATCATTGATTTAGAGGTTTCTCGCACAGAAAGTAATTGGAAACGACGCGGGTTTTTAGAGAAGATTTTTTCAGAAAATGAACTAAAAATAATATCCTCGTCTGAAAATCCTGAAATCTTGGTGTGGAGTCTATGGAGTAAAAAAGAAGCTGCGTACAAAATATATAATCGGCAAACTAGAATTAGAGAATTTATTCCAAAATGTATTGAATGCAGTATAAATTGCCTATCGAACGAGAATTTGCTCGGATTGGTCAAGATAAAGGAATTAAGCTATTTTACCAGAACTGAAATTACCACGAGCTTCATTTATACAGAGGCAGTCATAAATCCAAACGATTTCCGTAAAATTAGGGCTATCGAAACTGCAGATGTTTACAAAGATCAAAACGGCATTCCAAGTGCAAAATTCTCGAATAATTCAGTGTCAATAACACATCATGGAAAGTTTGAGCGACAAATTCAACTAGATGTCAAGACCTAGTCTAGATTTCAATTTTAAAAAAAGTAAAGCAATTATATAGGCATCTTCCGCAGACGAATGCCGCTCGTTTTTTGAAATCTTAAAAATCTTGCACAATTCATCTATACTAAAGGGTTTATCAGTACTATCAATTAATTTTCTGTACATGATTTCCACATCGATAGCTTCATTCTTCAGCCTACTGCATCCCATTTTATAGAGCGCTTCGTTAATCATATCTATATCAAAATGAACACGGTGTCCAACTAAAATTGAATTACCAATAAAATCAATAAAGGACTTAATAGCCTCAGGTTCACCCAATTTTGGAAGTTTACTTTCAACGATAAACTCATTTGAAAGTCCATTGTCATGCAAAAAAATATATTGCAGTAATATCACTTCAAAGGAATCATGCACAACAATAGAATTATTTTCTACGGTAATTGCCCCAATAGATAAAATCACATCTTTATTGGGATTCAAACCAGTAGTCTCAGTGCTAATTACTACAAAACGGTTGGATTTGTGCTCAAATTTTGAACTATAATCCTTCCAAAATTGAGGATATTCCTTGCTTAAGTTTTTGATCCAATCTAGCATAGTTTAGGAAAATTGTGTCAATTGAAAAGTATCTTTTATCAATTCCTCCAAGTCTTTCATGGGAGCAAGTGCATTTTTTAGGAGTTCACGGTCGACTTTCGACAACTCTTCAACTGATATGTACTGACCAGAATTGTCATTTTTCAGTCCTTCGAGTGCTCTAAATTTTGATAAGACCAAAAAAGCTTCTGCACAATTCAAGAATATCTCCGAATGCTTAGGATCGATCATTGCTAACTGCTTGAATCGTTGATGTGTATTATTAATTCCCTTAATATTATTGCTCAATGTAAATAATCTTGCACCATCAATAAGAGGCATTAATGCTTTGTTCTTAATGTCAAATTTGTCTTTGTATGTTCCTGCTTCTTCCACATTAAATTTCTTAAAAAAACTAAGAGGAGCGGGCTTTTTTATGGCATCATTTCCTAAATAGTCAAAAAACAAAGTATGTTTTTTGATGTTCTTAAAAATGGCACTTGTAATTGCTTCTTCAATATTAGGTTCGCCGAATGCAATTTCGTAATCAAAGAAAATACTACTGATTTCATTGCTAATTTCACCTGGGGTATTAATCCAATTTTCATATTGTTTAATCCAGTCTGTCAAAGACTTACACCAAAGAATATTACTAGAAATATGGCCATTTGGACATGGTTCATATCCGACTTTTTCTAAAGTACTAACTGTTTTCTTGGACAATTTTAGAAAATAATCCTTTACGTCGCGGTATTTATCGGTTGCGACATCTTCAAAAACTAAAATATTATCTTGATCTGTCAGCAGCAATTGTTCCTTGCGCCCTTGACTTCCAATACTTAAAAAAGCAAATCTAGCAGGAGGAGACCCCAAATCTAAAATTGACAGTTCTATAGATCGCTTCAAGATTGCAAGATTAATTTCGCCAGAAATATTACAAACGTGAGTTAACGGAATATTCTTAGATATTGAAGTTTGGATTATGTCAGTTAATTTATTTCGAACGAGTTTTAGATCTTTGGCATCTTTTGATCGTTTGATTTCTTTGATCAAAACACCGGGATTACTGGCTTGAGCTACGATCAAATCATGTTCAGAAATAACCCCTTTAATCTCCGATTTTTCAGAACCGTCTTGAGTAACACATAAATGGCTTACACTATTCTTCAACATCAATAATTGTGCTTCAGCTAGGGAAACGTTTTCTGTAACTGTTATTACAGGAGCAGTCATAATTTTATCCACAGATGAAGTGATAGGGTAACGACCAGTCGCAACTTTTGATCGGATATCTGTGTCGGTAATAATTCCGATCGGAAAATGATTCTCAGTAACAAAAACGCTATTAGCGAGATTATCCGTCATTTGTTGAGCCACATCACGAATTATGGCATTAGGCACCACCTTAATTGGGGCTTTGTTATATGAAAGCGATTGTAAATATTGAATTTCAGATTGTTGAGAGGAAAAAACGACATTATCCGAAAGTAGTTTTCCTTTATTCTCTCGATCCCGCGGATCATTAGAATTGTTGGCAAAACTCTCTAATAAGAAATTTAGGACTTCTGAATTTTGTGCTACAAAAGGTCTAAAAGTCGCGATTGGAATTGCGTATACAACAGATTCTTCACGAGCCTTAGCAGTCATCATATAATTATTCTTCGCAAAAAAGGGACGTAAACCGAACACATCTCCAGGAAGACATTTATTTAGTAGTGTTTCTTCTGCGTCTGAAATAACGGAAAGATTAATAATCCCTGAAGCGACTACATAAAAACTATCATGCAGCATATCATTAATCTGAAATAGTACTTTATGTTTCTCCAAATTAATTACACGAATGCTCGTTGACACCATTTTGAGCTCCTCAATAGAAAGATTATTAAATGGTGGGAACTCTTTAAGAAAATCAGCAATTCTTTCGGCAATTACATTCATACTTTATTAATTAATTGTTTAGAAAATACTTCGTTGCAAAAATAGGAAACATTCATATAGCAAAATCTATTTGTCGCAAAAAGATAAAAGTAAGCAGTTCTCATAAGTAGTACGACAGTATTGAATCTACATAATCTTGTTCTTTCTATTTTACATAATATAAATTATAGAACGAAATATAATGTTATATTTTAACAATAATGTATGTACATTAAAGACCAAATATGCTAAGTCATAAATCTATTAACAGCCTATAAAACTCCTTTTAATACAAGTTATAAACAACTACAAACCAATTTGTTAAAAACTATTATAGTGGATTAATAATGATAATCGTACAAATCAATGATTTTAATAAATAAAATTCCTACAAAAAAAACAAATTTATGTAGTTCGTCGATGAAAATAAAAATTTTAACACTTTCGTCGATGTTTTGTGTACTTAATCTATATAAATTTGACATCGATGAATTAACCACTCTAAATTAAGAAATAAACCTACAACCGCAAATTATGAAATTAAACATAACCATCTTGGGATTACTTCTAAGTTGTTTCTTAGGAGCCCAAACAGTAACCAAAACATATACGGCATCTAGTGCTGTAATTTCAAATCCAGAACGTGGTTTCTTTAAGTTTACATCTTCAAACTCGCAATTGAATCAAACTGAACTGACGAATTACCGTCTTAATAATAACATTACCTTGTTATATAGAAATTATAAGCTAAATGATTTTAAGACTTCTCCCATATCTGCTACTTACCTTGCGAGCATGCAAAGTGACTTTGATAAGTTGAGAAATGCTGGTTTAAAGTGTATCCTTCGATTTACTTATTCAAGTAGTACGAGTGACGCTCCTCGTGATGCTTCAAAAGCCATTATATTAAGCCATATTGAACAATTACGACCATATTTTACGGCAAATGCCGATGTTATCGCTGCAGTGCAAGCCGGATTTATTGGCACATGGGGCGAATGGTTCTACACTAGTCAAGAAGAGTTTGGCGGTTGGGGATACAATCAAACGAATTTAACAACTACAAACATTAACAATAGAAAGGAAGTTGTCAATGCGCTCTTAAATGCTTTACCGCTAAATAGAACTGTTCAGTTAAGAAAACCAGCTTTCAAACAAGATTTATATTCTTCAAGTGCCTTGGCTAATTCTCAAGCCTTCAACGAAAGTAGTATTGCAAGAATTGGACATCACAAC
Organism: Flavobacteriaceae bacterium; assembly: GCA_947456815.1. Classification (GTDB taxonomy): domain Bacteria; phylum Bacteroidota; class Bacteroidia; order Flavobacteriales; family Flavobacteriaceae; genus Flavobacterium. The sequence continues at coordinate 15,915 of CANGTL010000004.1, read as the reverse complement.
GATTGTTTCTTAGCTAGCTCGGATGATAATGGAACTTACGACGACGTTACTAGTGAATACCCGTACCTTGCTCAAGAAACTAAATTTGTGCCAATGGGTGGAGAAACTTGCGCTCTTAATTCACCAAGAAGTGATTGCGCAACCGCTGTTTTTGAAATGAATAAATTTCATTGGTCCTATTTAAATTTAGACTACTATCCTGAGGTTATTACTGGTTTTGAAACACAAAGTTGTTTCACGGATATTCAAAAAAACTTGGGTTATCGTTTTCAATTGCAAACCGCAGTCTTGCCAACAGCCGTAGCTTTAGGGACGCAACTTCCTATTACTTTAAAAATCAAAAATCTAGGTTTTGCAGCTCCTTTTAATGAAAGAAATGCCTATATTATTTTAAAGAACCTCACCACTAATCAAGTGTACCCTATCTTAATGAATGCTGATCCAAGATTATGGCTTGGGCCAAATGAAATTACAATTACTGAAAATCTTACCTTGCCTGCTAATCTAATTACAGGAAATTATAAAATGTACTTGCACTTGCCTGATCTTTCCCCGTCATTGGCTGGAAGATCTGAGTATGCCATTAGATTTGCTAATGAAAATGTGTGGGAAAGCATAACAGGATATAATAATTTAAATCACACCTTAAGTGTTACCAATTCAACTTTAGGGCTTGATGGTAACGCCAAACTAAACATGTCTATTTATCCAGTTCCTGCAAATAATGAATTAACTGTAGAATTAGAAGACCTTGACCAATATCAAATTTCGATGTACAATTCGATTGGTCAGTTGGTAAATGTATCAAGCACTATAAGTGGGATTGATAAGGTTACTCTAAATACAGGTAACTTGAGCGATGGGCTATATTTTATTGATTTGTCTAAAGGTTCAATAAAAGACACTCGTAAGATTATTGTAAAGCACTAAGGTTTATAATGGTGATAAAAAAAGGGATGTGGCAGTGCAACATCCCTTTTTTTATTGATTCAATTTATAACTACTTTTTCCTTTTTATATATTTCTTTTTGAAATTATGCTTTATCCCAAATTGAATAGCATTAGAATAAAAAGTGGATTGCTCGAAAATCTCCGCTGTAAATGTGAGGGCTGTAAAGTCAAATAATTGGTATGATAACTGCGCCGTGACCCGTTCGAAATGACCCGCGAATGTATCCGCAAAAACACCACCTTCAATTCTGGATGTGAAAGTTGGAGTATTAAATTCCCATGCTAGCCCTCCTCCACCGTACAAACGATTCTTAATAATCCAATATGGATAGCCTACCGTTAAATCTCGTGAACCAACGGCCAATTGAGATTCTAAGAACGGCACAAACTTGGATTTTTTAGTTTCTCCTTTGTCGAGCATGGCTCTTACGGTCAAAGCAGCGTCATACCCGTCGTCTATATCGTCAACTTGGCTTACACCATTTCCTAAATCTGTATAAACTTTTCTATTTTGTTTATTTGGATTCATCATTCGATTTGGATTTATTGGCGGACCAATAGTATCTCTAGATAAAAGTCCTTCTGTATAATAATTTCCTTCGAACGAAACGCTTGTATTTATTGACTTCGAGACATAAAAATCTTTATACAAGTTCAATTGCATTTGATAAATCTCTTGATTTAGCGCTGGTGCAGTTTCTACCGGAAACATATTGAATTCTGCAGATTTAAAATTTCTTTCTTTCGAAGATGAAATTCCCGCACCAAGTTGATAATATAAATTTGAGCCTTTATCAACTTCAACCCTAGCCCTACTCCAATATTGAGGCTTATTTTCTTTTAAAGGGGAAGTGATTTTGTACTCGATTCCCATTGTTTTATTATCAATATTGTCTTCATAATTCTTCTTAGTGGTTTCCAGCTCGTAATAGTTGGAATAACTCACTCCAAGCCCATGCAAGAATCCTTTTTTGTCATATCGATTATAGGACAATAAATTTCTTTGAAATGATGGATTTGCTTGGTTGGTCTCTAAATAGGAATTCAATTCAACAAAATTGCCTTTTGCCAAGCGAATATCTTTCATTAATTTTTGTAAAACATCAGGATAAAATAACGCATCATGATTAGCAATTAGATCTTGTTGCAAGTCCATATTTTCAAATACTACATCCGTATTAAGCGTTTTTCTTAAATCTTCTTTTTCATAGATGTCACTTAAAGAGTTAGCCAAGACCCAAGCATCTTTAAAACGACCTTGCTCATGATAAACACTACTCATCAAAACTGTCGCTATTTCATCTTCTGGATGTTCAGCAATATATTTCTTATACACCGGTTCCAATTCGTCTGAAAGACCCGCAGATATGTACCAGTTCATTTTAGTTACAAAATCAATTTCATTACTAAACTCCGACCAATCAATGGCTTTTTTGTATTCGGCATTGTCAGCATACAGCCACACAATAGCCGTTGCTAATTCTGCTAAGTCTTTTGATGGCTGCTTATTCTCTAATTCGACAAGCGCTTCTTCAGGATAATATTCCAACAAGTGCTTTAAATACTTTTTATAATTTTCACTAGAAGGCTCAACCTTTGCTAAACTCTTAAGAGCGTTTTTGATTTTCTCTTTATTTTGTTCGCTATCAAAACTTTCAATGTACTCTTTTAATAATTTTTTGTCGTCTGGAGAAACCTTTATTTGTTCACTCAACCACTTCTCGTGCGCTATTTCGTCTTTATATTCAATTATCTTATCAAGCTCACCCGAATACATAATGTTATTCTTAGATGGGTTTTTAGCAACAAAATCTTCGTATAATTTCCAAACTTCACCACCTTTATTTTCAGAAGCCATGTAGTCAGCATATTTATTCCAATCTTTTGGATCAATTTCACTGCTAGACAAAATTTTATTCTTCAACGCTTCCATTTCAATCTTGAGGTTTTTTTCATAATTATCAACCCACTCTCCTCCTTTCAAGAAATTCTTAACGTCTATATTAAATTTTGCAAAATCTGCACGCACCAAATTTGCAATGGCTGCTTGCTGCGCTCTTTCTTTTGGAGATTTATATAGTAAATCTATTACAGTCAACTTCGATTTACTTGAATAGACAGAATAAAGGTAACCATCCATAAATGGTGATTTTGAGTAAAGTACCGACTGGCTTTTGAGTTGTGTATCTACCCTATCCATATTTTTTGGGCTGCAGTACATAAACCAATACTTCTTGCCTGTTTCTGTTCCATTTATTTCTTTTACTGTGTACAAGCCTTTTTCGGAGTTGTGTGAATAGCGCGAAGCACGCCAATTCATTACCAGATTACCACCTACGTCTCCATTTACAAATCGCATTTGTGGAAAAGTTGCTGTGAACTGTTTTAAATAATTTTTAAACTCTGGAAACAGTGCTTTATTAGAATTAGCGGTCTTTCTCCACCCCAAATTAAATTGATTACGCAAAGTGTAACCGGCGGCACGCTTGTCTGCTGTTGCAGGAATTTGATACACATCATCGGGGTGAACAAAATGCGTCCATATACCAGTGTACAAGTACATCGACTGGACGGTGTATTTTTCATCATCATGCAAATAAAATCCACTGGATATTCTTGGATAATCAAAAAAGTTCTTTTCGAATGGATCATAATCAAATTCTCGATCGCCACCATCTTCCAAGTTTCCGATATACAAACTACACATATACTTAATCGATGGCATCGATTTTTGAAGTTCTCTTAATCCTAATCTATCGATATCGTTTGATGGCGGTACATATGTGACAGGCAAAGCACCATAATTACTGATTTCCCATTTTTTCTTGATTGTCCCCATCGAAGTCTCAATAAACTTAGGGTTTTTCCATAATTTCTTCAGTAAAGAAACGTGATTGTACCCGTGAAACGCTAGCTCATGTCCATTTTTCTTTACATCGCTAACCAACCAATCTGGTAAAGATTCTACTTTGTCTTTATTTTTGCTCTTGGTAGTAATCTTCTTTGAATTCCATTGATCCAATGTAAAAGGCGGAACAATTTTATTGCGATAGTCAAATGTTAGCATCGCAGCGTATGGGATCTTAAATTCTTTCCCCAATTCACGCATATCTGGCCACCATATTTTTTGCACAAAATCCGATGTTGTAATATTCATTTCTGACTTTATTGGTTCAGCAATAATATCATATTGTGGCGAAGGAAAATCATCAAGAAAAATTGTAGATGCATTGGCTATCGGGTACGGAATTCCTTCCAATCCTTTTAGAACTCCTGAAAATAGAAATCCTCTATCAACTTTTGAAAAATCTCCAGAGGTATTAAATAAAATTACTTTACCTAAACCAATTGGATTTTCTATCACAGTTGGATAATTAGGATTATTCGCTGCAGTTGCGAGTACTTTAATCTTGTTCGAAAAATTTTGTCCCGAAAATCCATAAAGTTTAGAGTCTTTCCCAACAGATTTTCCTTTCATATTTGGTAAAACAGGAGTGTTAAAATACCAACCAGCTGCTTTAGCATCAGTTCCATACTCAGCTTCTGGTTTAAACCCTAGCAAAAAAGCCATTCTCTTATCTTCATTGGCGAACGGGATAAAAAGAGTACCACCTTTCGAAACAAAATTTATAAGAACTTCAACTGAAGCATCGTTTAATTTCTTGGTATCATAAACTACGATAATTCTTGTTGTAGGAGCAATTCTTAAAGTTGAATTCCATGTAACAACATTAATGGAGTGAAAAGGCAATTTCGTATAATCACAAACTTTTCTAATTTCTTGATTATAAGACTTGCTAGGCTTTGAACTTGGGTCATAAATGAACTGAATAACAGGTTGTGAACTCAAAACGGGCTCAGAATATCGCTTAAAGGACTTTTGTTTTGAGGTACCGTCTTTTGCATTAAATAAATCAATACTTTTTAGATCTGACCAATCATCCAGACCTTCACAACCGACCATAAGTAATGAAAGGACTAATGCCACTCCAAATAAAACGTAATGCGATATAGCTTTCGATTTCATACTTAAAAAATCAATTCAGAAATTTTACTTTCTCTAGGTTCATTTACAATTTCGTATACTTTCAGGATATCACTATCATAAAACAAATTGACACGCCGTCCTCTTTTCTTGAACAGTTCAATATTAGCAATTAATTCCTTCTGTAGCAGCTTGTTTTCAGCAAAACTATTAGATTCATTATTTGCAGTTTCATTTAATACAAAGACCAATACACTTTTTGACAATGAATACTGTGGATTCTTCACGAGAAAATCGGGCTCTTTTTTATGCTTTGTATTTATAGAGTCAATTTTTGGATAATCATTCAAAAAGAAATCATAATTCATGAAGAAATGGGAATTATTGCTAATTACCTGTGCCGCTGGATCATTCACAACGCAATAAGAATTACGAAAAAAGGTTTGCGATATCTTATCATAAGCATTAAGAATTTGCTTTGGAGTCTGATCAGATATGGTCAGCGAACTAATACTTTTTTCTTGATAATGATAAGACGCATAAATCATGACGACAAATATGAGGGCAACCGTATATGGACTGTATTTTCTAAAACGACCCAATCCGAAATTTAGAATTCGAATTATTATTGAAATATTTAGGCCTAGGATAATCGGAAGAAAAACTGAAATGGAGTTGTTCAACATATCGATGTCTAACCATTCGCTCTTTACAAATGTCAACAAAATCAAAAAATTAAAATAGGCATAAAAAGTGATGGTTGCGCGCCAATTTTCCTTTCGAAAAATAACAAGCGCCAAAACTATCAAAAAGCCAATTCCCGTCGAGATTTGAGCATATCGAATTATCTCACTGTACGGCAAAATCAACTGTGGCACGTAGGTATATGAACTGATAGATAAGAGATTATTCTGCATATATTCAACGATATCTGCTCTTTGAAAATAACAAGCATAGCTATAAATTCCATACAAAATTATCATCGCCATGATATATCCAAAAAAAGCGATGAAATTGTGCTTCTTAATTTTCCATTTTGTAAAGATCAAGCCAATCATTAGAAATGGCGGAATCAAGATACAAAGCGTAAACAAATCAATTAAGCCGATTGTTATGAAAAGAAATAAGTAACTAAAGAAATAATTAGTTGGTGCCGCCTGGTATAACTTCGGTTTCAGATAAAACACGAAGGCTGGTACGGCAAAAGTTAGACCCAGAAAAGTTGGATTTCCTTTTAATAAGAAGTAAACATTTAAGGGAGTCAAAACATAAACTAAGCTAAAAAACAAAGCTGCGATGGTTGGCGCTATAAATTTCGAAGGAGTTAATTTATTTATCGTCCAAAATATAATGACCGACAATAACGTTGATTCAAGAATTGCGATTACCTGTAAGGCTATCTCTGGACTAACATCAGTTATTTTGCCATAAAAATTGACTAAGGCAAGTTCCGCATCTGTAGCCAGTTCGTAAGTAAACCAATATTGATTATCAAATTGAATTACTTTGTTTAAGTCGTAAATCCAGGCGTCTGAAAGCGAGTAATTGTCGTAAATAATAAAGTAGTACCGACTTAGGAAAGTAATTCCGCCAATAAGTATAGTAATTACTAGAATGAAATTATTATTGTCCTTTTTTACTTTGGTTCGATCTAATGAAAACCAATCCAAGAAAGTTCTTTTTTTCTCTATATTTCTTAAAAAAGTAAGTAGTGCGGTTCTAATGTGTGTGCCGAAGTAATGCTTTGGATTTTTCAAGTTCTTAAATCCGATAATATCTACCACAATCAAGATAAAAAAGACGAAGAAGCAATTGAAAAGATTATAAGCGTTTGCTTCTACCAAGATAAATATTACAATTACTAAAACACTCGCATATCGAAACCAATTCATCACTAGGAAATCCATAAAATGGACATGTTTAGAAACATTTACAATCTTCCTATTCAAGTAGAATAAAAAAAGTAATATAAAGCAAAGCCTTATAAAACCTAATAATATTGAACTTGTTAAAAACATCATATCGTTTACTAATTAAATTTGGGGATTGTCTGCAAGTCAATAGTTCCAATAAAGTAATCAAACCCAGCAGGATCTATTCGTTTTTTAACTTGCTCTACCAATGCAGGCGAATCTGCATACTCAATGAGAATAAATGGAATCGAGTACGTTGCACTGATTGTCTTTATCCTTTCTAAGTGTGGTTCAAATATAGATTTTTCTCTCAAATTGCATTTTTTGGCTTTAAAGTCATAATCCGTAGCAATAGACTCAATGGCAATAATATCAATATAACGAGACGTTTCTTCAACCAAATCTAGACCTGCATTTTGGATATAAACTTTTTTGGGATATTTTTCCTTTATTAATTTGATGAGTTTAATGACTTCTTCTTTCTGATCTTTTTGAGGTCCATGAATGGTGAAATTATCAATGTTATCTAAGAACAATCCATCGTATCCAAAAGCAAAAATATCATCAACCATATCCATCAATGTCTCCTTTGCTTTTTTTGATGTCAAGTCTATATAGTGACTACTCCAAATTTCGTTCTTACCTATGGTATTTTTCTTAAAATCTTTAAAATGAATGGAGTTTTCATTTATCTCTCCAAGACTTATGTATGCAAATACCTTTTCATTTTGTAACTTGAGCTTTCGAACATCCTTTACCGTATAATGTTTCGATTCTAATATTACGTACTTATAATCTTTTACTGCTTCTGGCTTTGTTTTTCCATAACAAAATAATACGGTACTTTTTTTCATATCGTCTTGAAAAGAATTAAAAACTAAAATGAGTGGGATTATAATGATAAGTACCTTAATACGCTGCATAGTAGTAATAATCTAGGTTCTTAAAATAATTGATATTTGCTTTCAAAGTTAATGCAACAAAAAGAGCTGCTCCCAACAGCATCCCAATTACACTATATTCGTAAGCAAAAAATCGACTTAAAACAAAACCTAAAAAAATGTTCAAAAGACACGCATAAATTATTGCTTTTAGAGGTTTTTTAGATTGACCCAAAGTAAATAAATACAAAGAGTTCAACATTCCCCACGCTAGGAAAATGTATCCCAAACCTCCAATTACACATACTTTTATACTCAATTGAACTAGTGTTTCGTTAAACTGGCCTTCAAATCCCCAGGATGCGTTGATAATGAAATAAATAAATATAAAGGCAAGCGTACTTGTAACAAATAGCAAAGCGACTTGCTGCCAGTACATTTTCCGCAGTTGATTATTAAATACTTCAGGAGTTTTGTGATCAGTAATTTTCTGTCCAATATCAATAAATCTTGTAAATGATGCAATACTATATTCTAGCACTCCTGCGAGCAATAAAAAAACTAAAATAGCCAAATCCATCCCCAATTCATAATTTTTTTCAAAATAAACTAGAAAAGGCAGATTACCATTGATTCCTGATGACCACGCCATAATTCTATCGATGAAAATAAATACGTAAATAAAGATACCATAAAAGAAATATTGGTAATTATGATATAAGAGAACCGGCACTTTTATCTTGTTGCCGCTTATAGATTTTTTGTTCTTTGTAAGATTTCCAAAATAGACCATCAGAAAGACTTTTACAATGACGATTGCAACGGCGATTCCAACCCAATGCGTCACAAAAATCAGCAAAGTAGTGGTTTCTTTCAAGAATATGGAAACAGCTGTTCCCGCAAAAATAGCTAAAGTAATTACCCATCGTTGCTTGATTGTATGCAAAGGCGCTAACATTAATAAAAGCATACCGACGAAGAACGCGTATGCAAAAACAACAAACAAAATTTCATACGGATAAATATGAAAAAAGAAATTTACAAGGAAAATAGTTGTTAAGACGAAGAAAATCGAAAGCATTCCGACTTTATGCAAGTAATTAATAGTCTTATTGGTCATCAAATAGTCTTCGTAATTCCAATAGAACGAAGCTTGTTTACCAATTACTTGAACAAATCCACCTGTTGAAACGAGACCAATAACAACACCTAATACCACCGCTGTTGACTGAATTTCATTAAATCCAACATACGTCCATAACGAGTATCCGAATACAATAATTGCAGCAATTTGTATTAAAACTGGTAATAAATGAAAAATTCCTAAAGAGTAATATTGAACAAAAATTTGAGTTTTCACTCTGAAATAGTCTTTCAGTTGAATAACTTTTGGTTGTGTTCTTTCAACTTCAATTTCTTTTTCATTCTTGGCGCCAACGTAATATTTATCAGTCGTCAATTCATAAAAAATTAACGCCGCGAGATCTTTTATTGAATTAAAACCAAAGTCATCCTTGGTATCTTTTTCTCGAATACCTAAAGACTCAATTGTCGCTTCAACAACTTCGCTACTAACGGGCTTGCCAATTTTGTCTTTAGTTTTTTCAATTAAAGACTTAATGTTCGTAAAATGATTTTCCATTGTAGATTGGGGTCTATTTTGGTTAAGTTAAACAAAGGTCTTCTAAGATGCTTCCATAGCTTCTTGTTGCATGTGTGAATTTAAATAAATTGGTTCTTGTGCTTTTCTGTTCATGATAAATTCATAAGCCATCTCATATTCTTTAATGAACTTGTCGATGGTAAAATTGTCAATCACTTTCTTGCGTGCATTTTCACCCATTTTTTTTCTTAAAACGTCGTCTTGCAGTAGGTTTACAACACTTTGTCCAAGAGATTCAAAATCTTTAGGTTTACAAATAAAACCGCATGTATGATCTAATGCTTCTGTTACACCACCGACGTCGGTCGCAACAACAGGAACACCACAGCTCATCGATTCTAAAACTGTATAAGGAAAGCCCTCAGAAATGGAAGTTAATATAGAAATATCACCCTCACAAAATAACTGATGTGGCTTATCGTGATAACCTGCCAAGATAAAGTTTTCTTCTAACTTTAGTTCTTTGATAAGGTCATTACATTCCTTTGTATATTGTGGTACAGCAGCATTATCGCCATACACTAAATATCTAACATTTGGTATACTTCGTTTTGCGACAGCACAAGATCTTATCATTGTTAGAATGTCTTTCAATTCAAAAATTCTTGCTGCAGCAACAACGGTTGGAACATCTTTCAAGTGAGCCGGTTTTTCGCCTGGCACAAACAAATCTGAATCAATTCCGTTGTAAATCACATCTATCTTATTAGGATTTGCACCATATTTTTTCTCCCAAGACATATTAAATTTATTTACAGACAATATCATATCTGACTTGTAGTAAACTAGTCTTGTAATACATTCCGAAAATTTGATCAATAAATTCTTCAAGAAAAATGAATATTCTGAGGAATTGATAGCAATTAATCGCTCTCTAATAAAAACGCCATGCTCAGTTGCAATAATCGGAGTTCCGTATTTGTACTTTAAGACTAGAGCTGGAATTACAGGGAAACCCGAAAGCGTAAGATGTGAAACATCTACTTTTGGCACATCAATAGAAATTGGAATTAGAAAGCGGTAAATCCAACGCATACCCACTGTAAAATCATATAATGTCGCTTCGTAATGATTGTCTTTCTCAATAACTTTAGAAACAGTTTCACAGAAACATTTCCAAACTACCATACTTTTCATCGTTTTTTTGTAATCGTGGTTTTGGAAAAACTGCCACATTTCAAAAATGATGTCGTCTGTTTCTTCTATATCAATTGAAGCGTCGTAGATCGCATTTAGTAATCTCTCAAATATTGGAATGAATTCAACCGCTATCTCCGTAGCGTCTTCTTGTTCCTTTTTGTTAACTGTCTTATAATATTTCTTACCGTAGCTTAGTAATTCTTTAGGTTCTAAAGGAGACCACAACGGAACCTGAATTAAATTCTTAACGTTATCGCTTAAGTCGTATTTTGATTTTTCTTCAAAATCGGCGTTTATTGAGTACAGTGAGTAATTGACGTTGGTCACTTTATTACACAGCATATGCGCCCATGTTGAAACTCCACCACCATTAAATGGATAGGTTCCTTCTAAAATCAACATTACATCGTACTTGTTCTTCATATTCGTTAGGCTTAAGCATTTAGAAACATTGGGGTAACATTAAATTGAAGGAAAATTAACGTTTGTTTCTTAAGCAAAGATATTTTGTCTTTACTTAATAAAAAAAAAATACGTCTGAAATCTGTTGTAAACACTCATAAAGTCGATGAAGTGCAACTTTTTAACTTAGAAAAGTGTACTACAAAATTTTGTTAAAAAAAATGGGGTGAATACATCGATAAAATGATGTATTTCATCGAGTTGAAAGATTAAAAAAGTGAACTAAAATAATTTTTCTCTTATTTTCTTACCAATCAATAAAACTAATTTCAATTTGTAATCTTCGATAAGCCATTCTCTGTAGTTTTTGCTGCAATGACTTAAACAATTAGCATAGCGTTTCATTCTCGATTGAATATCTTCCGAAAGTTCTTTGGCCAAAGCTTTCGCTTGATAAAGGTCTTCAGCATTATCCACACACATGGAAGCATGCTGTTCTAAAGATTTTTCGATTACAATTTTCGACCGCAAATTTTGTGATATCGCAATTTTGTGTTCTTCGTCGACATCAAAAGTTACCACAGCAGTTTTAGCAAACTTGGCGCGCAATTCCGGTGGCATTTCGTATTTGAAATGTAGTTCAATTTCAATGTCATCTCGCAGATTTTCAAGGTAGTATTCCGGAGATTTAAAAATATGTTGCCAGTCAACTGGCTCACTCCAAAGCCCAAAACGTGCCGCATTGTTTCCTAAATCGATGACTGTAAATGTATCTTTATTTTGCAATTTCCTTGAACCTCGTCCGATCATTTGAAAATACAAAGTCAGAGATTTTGTCGCTCTATTCAAGATAATACTTTCAACTGTTGGCTCATCAAAACCAGTCGTAAGAATTCCAACAGAAGTTAAGATTGCATCTGGGGTTTTCTTAAACCACGCTAAAATTTCCCTGCGATCTTCTGGATTACTAGTATTGTCTAAATGTCGTATCGGATAACCTGCTTCTCTAAAAGTTTCATAAACATACAACGATGTATTGATACCGTTATTAAAAATCAATGTCTTTTTTCCTAGTGATTTCTCAGTATAGGCATGAATAAGCTTTTCTTGCATCGCCAGATTAGAATATAAATCGTCTGAAGATTTTACGGTATAATCGCCATTAATTCCAACTTTCAAGGACGTCAAACCAACATCATAGCTGTAAGTTATTGCTTTTGCTAAGAAGCCTTTTTCAATTAATGATGAAATAGTATCGCCAACAATTAGCTCATCATAATTCTCATTCATCGGCAATTTAATATTCGAACTTAGTGGCGTTGCCGTAACACCTAGTATGAAAGCATTCTTGAATGAACTAAGTAATTTCCGAAAAGAATTATAGTGGGCTTCATCAATAATTACAAGTCCGATATTATCAAGATGGAGTTTTTTATCATTGATACGGTTTTTCAAAGTTTCGACCATCGCAACAAAACACGAAAAGTCATTCTGATCTGGCAATTCCTTGACCTTGCTATTAATGATTTTGTTCTTAACATCGAATCCCTTAAGCATCCTAGAAGTTTGTTTGCACAACTCTATGCGGTGCGTTAAGACCAAAACCTTTTTATCGTGTTTCGACAAATATCTTCTAACGATTTCAGAAAAAATAACGGTCTTCCCTCCCCCAGTAGGCAATTGATACAATAAATGATGGTTGCAGGGAGCATTATCTAAACGTTCAAAAATGCTTGCAATGTCGCCTTGCTGGTAACTATAAAGTTCCTTTCTATCTTCAATTTCATAATCTAATTCTCTGTGAGGCATGGCGCATTTGTTGAATTTTGCAAAAGTACGCCTAAAAAAGACTTATTACGCACAATTAAGGAAAAAACATATGCTAATAATCAAATCGCTCTATAATGTCAATAAATTCAAAACTATTATTCCAATGTTGCGAGATTGTCGTTTCTTTTATACTCTCTATTCTAGTCCTAAATTCATATAGTATACTGTGTTCTATCATAAAACTTATTGATTGACTATAAGAATTAAAGACTCCTTTAAAAAAAGCTTCTTGTTTGATTAATTTCTCTGAAGATAGTAGTTGTGCAATTTCAATAGTGTAAAGCATTAGGTCAGCTACAAGAAACGGATCTACACCAAGAGAAATAAAATGTTTGATATACTTTTGAGCTACAGACCTTCTCATCTTAGGCCTCTTTCTGGCGACAGGAAAAAATTCATTCGAAATCTTCAATTTCGCATCCTTAATTAATTTCTCTTCATTTGGATTGAAAACAAAATTGAAATAGGTCTTAACAGGCAAAAACTTTTCGTATATCTCAACAATTTGCTCTTCCAATTGCTCCTTTGAAAGTTGACTCAAGAACTTCTTTAATTCTCTTTTACTCATGTAATTTTCGATTTGAACAAAAGTACTTTAGTTTTAGTTCAGAAATGAAACCTATTCGCTAATTTTGCGCAAAATAATTAAGCCGTTAAATCTATATCCATGAGTAAAATATTTAAGATAATAGCATTTCTAGAGGGAATTTCATTAATTCTATTGCTCTTTTTTGCCATGCCAATGAAATATATATATCAACAACCAATTTTTGTAAAAACAATTGGAATGGCTCATGGCTTATTATTTATTGCTTATATTTTGTTAGCAATTATGTTGAAAATCGAAGAAAAATGGGAACTCAAGAAGTTCGGCGTGATTTGTATCGCATCCATTATTCCTTTTGGCACTTTCTATATTGAGAAAAAGTACTTGAGAAATGCATAAACTACTTGAAGCTGTTTTTTGTTGGTGTTACCCATTATTAAGAAAATGGGGCATCGGAGATACGCTTGCGTCTTATACAAGCCTAGCAATCAATATTGTCATTCTATCTTTTTTATCCTACTTGATTTTCTTTGTTTTTAGATTTTTCCTTGTCACTTTAATGGCAATTGTGGCAAAAAAGACACGGACAAAATTTGATGATCTACTAATTTCAAACAAAACTGCGAAATATATCTCACATTTAATTCCACTTTTGTTCATATACAAATCCGTTCCAATTATTTTGAATGACTTTGTTTATTGGGAGTCGGTTTTTGGAAATTTAGTTGGTGTTTACATTATTTTACTGAGTTTGTGGATTGTTAGAACCATTTTTAACGCACTACGAGACTATTTAAAACTAAAACCAGAGTACAGCGACAAACCAATTGATAGCTATATTCAAGTCATCATGATTATATTGTGGATGATTGGATTAACTGTCATAGTTTCGGAGTTGTTTAATATCAAAGCCAACACCCTATTTACAACACTTGGAGCCGTTTCTGCCATTATTATCTTGATTTTTAGAGACATTATTTTAGGGTTTGTGGCAAGTGTACAAGTCTCTCTAAATGACATGGTTCGAATCGGCGATTGGATCACTTTTGACAAATTTGGCGCTGACGGAGATGTAATTGAAATAAACTTAGCAACAGTTAAAGTCAGAAACTTCGACAACACTACAACAACAATCCCAACTTACAGTCTAATCTCAGACTCGTTTCGCAACTGGCGTGGCATGCTAAATTCGGATGGAAGAAGAATAAAAAGACATCTTTTGATTAAGGCGAAAAGCATTCATTTTTTGACTGAAGAGGAATTGGTGGAAATGAAAAAAATTCAACTGATTAGCAAATACATAGAGCATAGACAAACTGAAATTGATAAGTTTAATGCTTCTAATCAAATTGACAAGTCTTTACCAATCAACGGAAGAAACATGACCAACTTTGGATTGTTTAGAAAGTACATTACTTGTTATTTAGAAAATTATCCTAGTCTAAATAAAGATATGATATTGCTTTGCAGACAGTTACAACCAACTTCCCAAGGTATTCCTTTAGAAATTTACACCTTTACAAAGGATAAAAAATTCGAGAATTATGAGTATATTATGTCTGACATTTTCGATCACATTATCGCTTCAATAGGGTTCTTCGATCTAGAAATATTTGAATTGTCGACAGGAAAAGAAAGCCAACCTTAAGCATCCTATTTTAGCCGATCATTTATATACTCAATTGTAGTTTTACCGTGGGCTTTTGGTTTTCCGTCTATTCCTAAGCTAACCATGGTTATGGTATCTATAGTAATGATAGTATCTCTTGTCATAATATTTCTAACTTCACATTTCAAAGCTAGGGACGAATTGCCAAATCGAACTACATCAATGCCAATCTCAACAATATCGCCTTGTCTGGCAGAACTTCTGAAATTAATTTCCGACATGTGTTTGGTCACAATTCTCGAATTCTCAAGTTGAATGATAGAATATAACGCCAATTCCTCATCAATCCAAGCTAGTAATTTCCCGCCAAATAATGTTCCGTTAGGGTTTAAATCTTCGGGTTTTACCCATTTTCTTGTATGAAAGCGCATCGTGTATCTTTTTAAGTAATGTCCAAAATTAACTAATTCTTTCAGAATAGGTACGAGAATCTAACCTTCTAAGGAAATTAACTTCAAAAACGTCATAGTTTGACAACGGTTCAATTTATAAACAAAACGTTAATAAATAATAAGCTGCTTTTATTTCCTTATAACTTGAAATTTAAAAGTAAACTCCTATATTTGCAACTTAAATGTTAAAATCTGACTACACCGATAGTCGTTAATAACCTGATATCATATGAAACATCGTTTACTAGTTGTATTAGTTGCAGTACTGACAGTTTCTTTTTCTTACGCACAAGAGGCGCCGAAGGACGATTCAAAGGAAGCCAATGATACTGGAGAGAAAAAAGATTACAACAAATGGACCGTTGAGGTAACTGCGGGAAGAAGCTTGGGTATACAACCCTATTCGCCGGGATATTACTCATTCAATCCCAATTCTTTTTTTACAGATGTAGAAATCAACTCCTTCAGTGTAGGTGTAAGATATATGTTAAGTCCACAGTTTGGTTTCAAGGTAGATTTAAGTTCCGACAAGTTTACAAATA
>CANGTL010000003.1 GCA_947456815.1 Flavobacteriaceae bacterium | reverse complement strand
TTCATCCTTTTGGATGGCTTTGTTAGCCAACACTAAAAAAACGATAGCAATAATTGGTAGAAACATCCCAATACCCTTCTCAGAAACAGCAACTGCTTCTCCAGATAGATTTAGTGAACGATATACAAATAAGCCTAATAAAATTAAATTTAATATGATATTCAATCTGCCAATGACAAATTGATGTTGTCTTTTTTTATAAAATAAAATACTCAATAAGGACAATGATGTACTTAAGCCAAAAATTGCGGAGTAACATTGACTGCTCATAAACATTTCCGCTTTCCCGTCACTTAACTTCCACAAAGAAAAAAAGAAAGGCAAAACTCCAGTCACAATAAAGGCTAATGCCAAATAAACCGTCTGTATTCTTTGAATCATTTTTTGTTTTATTGTGCCACAAAAATATATTTTCTTTTTTACAAATACTATTGTATGATAGATTTTTATTCGTATTATTGCATGACTAATTCGTAAGTACTTCATTTTACGACCTGTTGACCGCATATTATTTCACTACAATTTTTTAGAAAAATCCAAATCAATCTAAATTCAAATAACATTCATGTTTGATATTTCTGTATTAAAAGAAATGAAGCTAACTGAGCTTCAAGATATTGCCAAATTGGCAAAAACAATCAAGTTTGCCGGAGTTAAGAAAGAAGCTTTAATTGCCATGATTATTGAAAATCAAAAGGCAAGTGAAGTCAATGATAACAACAAGCCTACTAAAGAGAATAATTCGGAGGAGAAATCAAAGAGAGCGAGAATTACTGCTGATAAAAAACCTGCCATTACAAAATCTGCGACACTTTTCTCAGATGAAGAACCAGCAGCAGTTGCGGAGCCAGCGCCGAACGAAATGTCTCAATCGACTGAGGTAAATCCCGCCCAAAAAGAACCGAAAGTGGTCAAGTTTAAGAAAGCGGATTACGAAAAGAAAGTCGCCAATAAAATAGAGAAGTCTGCAATAGTAGAACCAACTGGTTCTGAAGAAAACGAATCGACAGAAAAAACTGCGGATGCGAGTGAAAACCCAGTTCAAGAGAAGAAAGTCAATCCAAATCAACAGCACAAGCAGAATCCAAACCAGAATCCAAACCAAAATCCGAATCAAAACGGCAACGGAAATCAAAACGGAAATCAAAATCCGAATTTCAAAAATAAAAAGAACAACAACTTCAGAGATGCTGATTTTGAGTTCGACGGGATTATAGAGAGCGAAGGCGTTTTAGAAATGATGCCCGACGGATACGGGTTCTTACGTTCGTCCGATTATAACTATTTGGCGTCTCCGGATGATATTTATTTGTCTACTTCGCAAATTCGTTTGTTTGGATTAAAAACTGGTGATACCGTTAAAGGAGTTGTTCGTCCGCCGAAAGAAGGAGAGAAGTTTTTTCCATTGGTTCGTGTCTTGAAAATTAATGGTCATGATCCACAAGTAGTGAGAGACCGTGTTTCTTTTGAACATTTGACTCCAGTGTTCCCAACCGAGAAATTCAAAATAGCCGAGAAAGGCAGTTCCATTTCAACGCGTATTATTGATTTATTTTCACCAATTGGGAAAGGCCAACGTGGAATGATCGTGGCGCAACCCAAAACGGGTAAGACGATGTTGTTGAAAGACATTGCCAATGCGATTGCGGCGAATCATCCGGAAGTTTATTTGTTGGTGTTACTAATTGATGAACGACCAGAAGAGGTTACCGATATGCAACGTTCTGTGCGCGGAGAAGTGATTGCTTCTACCTTCGACAGAGAGCCACAGGAGCATGTGAAGATTGCCAATATTGTTTTGGAAAAAGCCAAACGTTTGGTAGAATGTGGTCACGATGTGGTGATATTGTTAGATTCAATTACACGTTTGGCAAGAGCTTACAATACTGTGCAACCGGCATCAGGAAAAGTCTTGAGTGGAGGAGTAGATGCGAATGCTTTGCAAAAACCTAAACGATTTTTCGGAGCTGCTCGTAATGTAGAAAATGGTGGTTCATTGAGTATTATCGCTACGGCATTGACAGAAACCGGTTCCAAAATGGATGAGGTGATTTTTGAGGAATTCAAAGGAACTGGAAATATGGAGTTACAATTGGATCGTAAGATTGCAAACAAACGTATTTTCCCTGCGATTGATTTGACTTCATCAAGTACACGTCGAGACGACTTATTATTAGATGAGAAGACTTTACAACGTATGTGGATTATGCGAAAATACTTAGCAGATATGAATCCTGTTGAAGCTATGGATTTTATCAATGACCGATTTAAGAAAACAAGAAATAACGATGAGTTCTTGATTTCGATGAATGATTAAACCTCGTTTTGCGTTAAAATATTTTAGCCACGAATTCACGAATTGTACTTTATAATTCTTGACTTCGTGGCTAAGTTTTTTTTAGAATAAAGTTAATTCACGATCACTTTTCTAGTAGTTGATTGTGAGTTCGAATTTAGTTTTACTAAATAAAACCCTTTCGTTCCTATATTCAAAGTGTAAGTACTATTGACGCTGGTCGGGTGATTGATTTCCTGAATAACTTGACCGTTGAGGTTGAGTACCTGAATGACATCAACTGGAGTAGTTGCAATAATTGTAACTTGATTATTTTGCGTCGGATTCGGATAAATAGTTACAGAACTATAGATATCAAAATTTGGATTAGACAAGAGTGCTGACCAACGATTTTCTGCAGGTTCACCACCCCAAATTAAAGTTGCCAAATAAGGATTGTCAATAAATGGGTTGCGATTTCCTTGCGCATAAAAGTTAGTCGTATTGCCTAAATAAGTATTTCTTCGATCTTCAATTTCCGAGACTGGATCTTCTGCATTCCACTGAAGAAACAAGTCGATCATATTGTTATCTGTACTTACTACATTTCCAGCGCCAACATTTTTAGGCAAGCACTGATCGCCATAGCGCAAATACATATACATCATCATTCTTGCGATGTCGCCTTTCCACTCATCACCCGGATACCAAAAGCTATTGATATAACCTGAAACTCCAGAACCTGGGCCAAATTTTGTATTGCCTCGAAATGCGTTCCTGTTAACGTCTGACGCTCGAAGATGATGAACGTCTGCTCCCGGTCCGTCTGTACCTAAATCTGGATTTCCCAACGATTTTGGATACGTATGTTCTCGGTTCCATTGGCAAAAACCCGTTCCGTCATCAAAACGATTTCTTCTTCTGTGATCTTGAAAATCGGTGGTGTTGTCTGGACACATATTTTCACTAAATCCGTAAACGAGCAAGAGATTTAAGCCACTAGGATCAGAAGGGTCTCTGTCAATTAATTTGATTGCATTCTCTGCATCTTGGTAAGATAAGAACACGGTATGCATGGCAATTACTTTTGCACTCAAATCATTTTTCAAACTGTTGCCTGACTGGTTGAAGTTGAATCCGCTATAATACGGAAGAGCAGGACTTCCGGGTTGTGCAAGAATCAAACAGCAATATGATACAAGTAGAAGAGTGTAGATTTTTTTCATTTTTATTTTAAAAGTGTAAATCTAGATTGTTTTTTTGGATTGCCGTATAAATTAACTTTTGTTTTACTGCAAAAAAAATGTCCTCAGTATTTGAAGACATTTTACTTTGGTTTGTATAGAGATTATTTTACAATCAATTTTTTTATCGCGGAAGCATCTCCTGACGACAATTTTATGAAGTAGAATCCAGAATTTAATTGGTCTAGTACATAAATATTGTCCTGCATTTTAGGATTAGTAATTTCTTTAATAATCTGCCCATTAATACTAATAACTTGGATATTGTCGATTGAAGTTGCAGATGAAATGGTAACGGAATTTGTAGTAGTTGGATTTGGAAAGATCTGTGCAGCATCAACCAAATCAAATGATGATAGTCCCAATGGTGCGCCCCAAATTCGCCCAACATACGTATTATTATCGATAAATGGATTCCGGTTTTTTTGGCGGGCATTTGTACCTATGGCATTGTTTCTTGCAATTTCTCGTGGACTAACAGGATCTAGCGCATTCCATGTTAGTAAGATATTTAAGAATGGTTGGGCAAAAACTTGCGTTGACGTTCCGTTAAACATATCATAAGTATATGCAGCTACGACATCTTCATATCTTGTTGCGAAGTATAACAAACATCTAGCGATATCTCCTTTAAATTCATCAATAGGCTCGAATACTACACCAGTATAGCCAGCAGAATAACCGGAGTTAAGATTTGAACCTCGTTTGGTTCCATTCGTTCCTGTCCAATTGGCATTATTTACTATTCCGAAAGGCAAGTCACCTCTTATTGCATTAACGTGTTTATCGGAAGGGACTACAAAGTGTGCATCTGAATACATTGGTGTTTGAGCACCAAAAACGGATTGAGGAACCAAATGTTCGCGATTGTAACGCTCACACTCATTATTTCCTAATGTGCCGTCATCTTGACCTGTTCCGTAGGTAAATTCACATTCCGCGCCAGTTGGGTTTTCGGTGTACATATCCAACATGGTTCCGTCATTTTCATAAAAGGAATCGACGTCAGAAGTGAGATAAGTTGTGTATAGTCCAGAATATCCTCGGTCAGTGCTAACCTTAATAATATTGAACAATTGTGTTTTCAAAGTATATCCGTTACCGGTTGCACTATTGTAGTATCCTGCAGGTATTTGTGCAAAACTAGTTGCAAGAGAGAAAAGCAAGACTATAAGTAGATAATTTTTCATGTAGCAAAGTATTAATTGATTTTTCGTTCTAGCAAAGCCATATAAAATCCGTCGAAGCCAGATTCAGAAGCTAGAATTTTAGAATCTTTGACAAAGGTAAAGTTTTTACCCGTTTCGCCACTTAAGAAATGTTTAATTTGTTCTTGGTTTTCTGAAGGCAATACGGAACACGTTGCATAGACTAATTTGCCTCCTGGTTTTACCATTTTGGAGTAATTTTCTAGAACTTCAGTTTGAACCTTCTTTATATTTTCGATGAATTCAGGTTGCAATTTCCATTTCGCATCTGGATTTCTTTTCAATACTCCTAAGCCGCTGCATGGCGCGTCAATTAATACTCTATCCGCTTTCTCGTGCAATTTCTTGATTACTTTTGTCGAGTCTATAATACGGTATTCGATATTGAAAGCGCTATTTCTTTTGGCTCTAAGTTTAAGTTGCTTGAGTTTGCTTTCGTATAAATCCATCGCGATCAATTGCCCTTTATTCTCCATGATTGAAGCAATATGCAAGGTTTTTCCTCCTGCGCCGGCACAGGCATCCACCACGCGCATTCCTGGTTTTACCTCTAAGAAATGAGCCACTAATTGCGAATTGGCATCTTGAACTTCGAACATTCCTTCTTTAAAAGCAACGGTCAGAAAAACATTGGCCCGTTCTTTTAAAACTAAAGCGTCTGGTTGATCTTTTAGGTATTCCGTTTCGATATTAAGATCCATTAAAATTGCTCTTAATTTATCTTTGGTTGTCTTTAGTGTATTTACGCGTAAGATCACTTTGGCTGTTTGATTTTGCGCTGCAATTTCTTTTGCCCACACTTTTTCTCCTAGTTCTTTAACACCCAATTCGTCCATCCAATCCGGAATAGATTCTTTGAATGTTCTAATTTTTGAAAGTTCATCGAATCGTCCTTTAATTTTTCGCTCTGGTGTTCCTTCTAGTTGTTTCCAGTCGGGGATAGGATAGCCTCTTAATACCGCCCAGACAGAAAACATTCTCCAAAGATTCTCTCTGTTATAAGGTTCTTTAACTTCTGCTATTTCTGCGTATAGTCTTTTCCAACGCACGATTTCATAGATGGTTTCCGCTACGAATTTTCGGTCAGAACTGCCCCAGCGTTTGTCCTTTTTTAAAGCGCGGGCTACAACTTTATCGGCGTATTCTCCCTCATTAAAGATGGCATTCAAAGAGTCGATGGTCGTGTAAACTAAATTTCTGTGTAATCTCATTTTTTCTAATTGTGGCGCAAAGGTAGCACTAAATGATGAATGAAAATTAGATTTATTTGATGTTCATCATTATTGCAAACGAAGATTTTATACATTTACTATAAATATTTAGCGATGACTGCAAAAACACAAAACCAATTTTTGATTCAAGTGCTGTTTTTTATTTTTTCAATAATTTCAGTTTGGAGCCAACCGTTTTCCATCGGACACACTACAATTAATTTGATTGATTCTTCACGAGGAAATAGAAGTATCGCAACTGAAATATACTATCCTGCTGACATAACTGGGAATAATGTCCCTTTTACGAATGCTACGACAGAAGCATTTCCGACACTAACTTTTGGACATGGTTTTGTAATGACGTGGGACGCTTACCAGAATATTTGGGAAGCATTGGTGCCTAAAGGTTACATTATGGCTTTTCCAAAAACAGAAGGTGGGCTTTCTCCGTCACATATTGAGTTTGGTAAAGACTTGGCTTTTGTATCAAGGCAAATCTTTAATTTAGGGATGCTTCAAAGCAGCGTATTTTTTGGTCGAGTGAGTTTGATGAATGCAGTTATGGGGCACAGTATGGGTGGTGGCGCTGCTTTTTTGGCACCTCAGTTTGAACCTAATATTAAGACTATTGTAACTTTGGCTGCGGCCGAAACTAATCCGTCGGCAATTGCTGCAGCGACTAGTTTGGTTTTGCCAGCATTTGTTTTGGCGGGAGAGAATGACTGTGTAACGCCGCCAGCTGCAAATCAATTACAAATGTATTCTTCTTTAGGTAGCGTTTGTAAAACGTATGTGTCAATAAACGGTGCTAGTCATTGTCAAATGGCAAATAGTAATTTTTTGTGCAATTTTGGAGAATCAACTTGTACACCTCAACCTACAATAACTAGAGACGAACAACATCTTGTTTTAGAAGACTATTTAGTATTATGGCTTGATGCGCAGTTAAAATCGAATTGTGTTGCTGGACAAGGATTCAACAACTTAATTGGCACTGACTCGAGAGTCACGTTTCAGAAAAATTGTTCACAGTGTGAGCCGTTGCGTGTTGCCATCGTGCAAAAAGACAAAATTGAAGTGTATCCAAATCCTTTTTCTTCCGTCTTGAATATTAAGAACCCAAACAAGAAGATGTTTATTTTTAAGTTGTATGACGGTGCTGGAAGAGCTTTGTACACAGCAGAAGTAAGCAGTGAGCAAGGCTACTTAAACACCTCTTTCTTTGCTTCCGGAATTTACCTATATGAAATTGTATCTGATGATGGATTTACTGCAAAAGGGAAAATAATAAAGAACTAAATATTATTTGATTCGGTCTAAATGAATTTTTTCTGGCGCGTGTAATACAAGTGGAAATTGCTCCACTTTTACAGAACTACTATCTAATCCAAATCCTTTCTCTTCAGACAAACTGAATTTCTTCATAATGAAATAAGCATTCATCACTATTTTCTCAAAGAAGGTCACATCGCTGTCGTTGGATAAGAATTTTTCCGAAAGCACAAATTTGAAATCCCCGAGGATGTTGTTTTTATTTAACGACTCGTAACGGCTGGTAATATCAACTTCTCCATTGTTTACCATGTCTTTGATTACTTCTTTAAACATCAAATTGATTTTGGTAGGTTCACGGAATCCAAGATAGAAATCAATTCGGTAAATATCGTCTGGGACGATTTCAGTTACTTTATAAGATTTTCTGTATGGTTCGCTCATTACATTTACGTGAATAAACCAATAAATATCTGCTCTTTTAGGTCTTTTCTGAAGAATGGAATACATTACTTTTTCCTCAATTTCATCTGCTCTTGTAGAGTTGGTCATATAAACTAAATGCGTTGCGTATTTTGGAATTGAAAGGTCCACACTCAACTCAGCCAGTACTTTTTTGTAGTCGTTAATTTTTACAATTTTTGTGTAATTTTTACTAATTCGTTTGGCGAGAAACCACGTTGACATTATTCCAATCAAGATAGTAGCAATAAAAAGTGTAACAAAACCACCGTCGAAAAATTTTACAATGTTAGCGGCAAGAAAGCTAAATTCAATCGTCAAGTAAACGAGAATAATTGGGGCAATAAAGTACCATTGTACTCTTTTCATAATCAAGTAGAAGTTGAGCAAAATAGTCGTCATAATCATGCATAAAACGATCGCTAGACCGTAGGCATGTTCCATGTTACTTGATTCTTTGAAATAGATTACGATGCCGACACAACCTAAAAATAGCAACCAGTTGATAGAAGGTATATACAATTGACCCTTGACATCCGTTGGGAATTTTATTTTGACTTTTGGCCAGAAATTCAAACGCATTGCTTCATTGATAAGCGTAAATGAACCACTTATTAATGCTTGAGAAGCAATTACCGCGGCTAATGTGGCAATAACAATACCGATGGGTTGAAACCAAACAGGCATCATTAAATAAAACGGATTAGGATTTGAGCTTCCTAATTGTTCTAATGTTTTTCCTTCATGAAGCAGCAAATAAGCTCCTTGACCAAAATAGTTGATCACCAAAGTTGATTTTACAAATATCCAACTGATTCGAATATTTCTTCGTCCGCAATGTCCCATGTCAGAATAAAGTGCTTCAGCTCCAGTAGTACAAAGGAATACTGCTCCAAGAATAAAAAAGCCTTGACTACTAACGTCAGAAGTTAATAAATGATAAGCATAATAAGGATTTATCGCATTGAATACTTCTAAATTGGTACACATTTGTACCATTCCGAGTATGCCCAACATCGAGAACCAAATCAACATCATGGGCGCAAAAAACTTACCGACGAGTTTTGTTCCAAATTGTTGAATGGTAAATAAGATAAACAAGATTGTGATTACAATTGGAATAGTAGGAATGTCTGGTTTAAAAATCCGCAGTCCTTCAACCGCAGAAGACACTGATATTGGCGGCGTAATGATTCCGTCTGCCAACAAAGCACTTCCTCCGATGATGGCAGGAACAATTAACCATTGAATTTTTGTTTTTTTAACAAGCGCGTACAACGCAAAAATTCCACCTTCACCATGATTGTCGGCGCTCAATGTTATTATTACGTATTTCAGAGTTGTTTGTAAAGTAAGCGTCCAAAATATACAAGAAAGTCCACCTAGAACTAAGTCTTTGGTTATGATACTGTTGTCTATAATGGCCTTCATAACGTATAGTGGAGAAGTTCCAATATCGCCGTAAATAATGCCTAGTGTAATTAATAAACCTGCAGCAGAAAGCTTGCTATGAAGTTGATGTGAGTGACTATTTGAACTCATGAAATGCGATTAAAAAAGAGAGCAAAGATATTATTTTTTATAGCTTGAAATAAAAAAAGGCAACGAATATTTTCGCTGCCTAATCATAAGCTGATAATAGTTAAATCGCTTTAACGACGACTAGTGGAAGTAGTGTTTCTTTGTCTTCCACTATTTTCTGTCCTTGAGCGCGCTGCAATTCTAGTTTGTCCACTCTTATTCCTCACATAATCACCATTTGAAGTACCTTTTGCTCTTGAATTTTGATAGGATGAATTACTTCTTTCAATTGTATTTTTTTCAGTTGTATTTTTATCACTAGAAGGATTTCTAGGCAGGCGCGAAATAGTTTCTCTATTTGTTTCATTACTGCTTACTGAAGTTGTGTTTCGTGTTGGAGTCGTTTCACCCCTAGAGGTACTATTACTGTTTGATGTATTTCTTGTATCGTTGACTTGTCTGGGAGTTGCATCGTTTTTCCGACTGCCTGTGTAGGCAAGTTCACTTCCTCTTGCAACATTTTTTACTGTTCTTGTTTGATCCAATTCAAACCTGTTTTTTACTGATTTATTTCTATAAGTAAAACTATTGCTTGGCGAAGTTCTCTCACAGTAATTTGATCTTCGTCCATCATACAAAGCCAAGGCTCTATGACAATGTCTTGTGTTTGTATAATTGTAATGATGATTGATATTGATATGTAAGCTTATGTGATTTCGGTAGCGAAACACTGGCCATGGTTGCCAAGCGTAATAAAAAGTCGGATAGTAATTCCAGTACCAAAGAGAACAGTATGGTCTGTATGTTGGAATCCAAAAAGTAGAATAAATTATTGGAGTAGCAACATAAATAGGTTCATATATGTAATTTTCACCGTACATAAAAACATCACCTACAACTTGAACCTGCACTTGATTGTTGCGATCTTTTTCTACTTCAATCGTCGCAACGTCTTGATAATTGTCTTTTCCTAAAACGGATTGGACAATAATCAAATGTGCATTTCCCTCGACAGACTCGATAACTCTCAAGTAATCTACTTGGTTATCGCTGTTTAAATCTAAATTAGAAATTTGAGTATTTGGATCATTTAGTTGCCTTTCGAAATCTTCTAAGTTTTTTGCATCACCGAAAATAGAAGCAATGGCTCTTAGGTCGAGATTATCGCTAATTTCAGAACTTGTAGCATTTATTGTAGTTCGATCTTGCGCAAAAATAGGGAGGGCGAAAAGGGAGAAAAATAAACTTAAGGTACTGATTGAAGTTCTCATATTCTTAGAAATTTGGTTAATAAATAAATATGAAAACTACTTGTTTCACATTTCCTTTTTCGATTTTCAATTACTGTGCCAGTATATTTTTTCGTGATATAAGTCAAGTTTCCTTTAACAGTAAATAGGCTTATCCATAACTCTTACTATTCTTTTCCAACCTTGTCTCTAAATTGCTTTAGTAGTTTTTTATTAAATCCTTCTTCCGCTTTTTTTAATTTTAGTATTTTAGTTGGAGGTAGAATCGCTTTTAGGCTTGCAATAAATTTTTTACGAGCTTGAAAAGCTTCTTCTTCAGAATTTTCTATTTCATTCAGAAATGTTGCAGCTTCTTTGTCGCTCATTTTATCAATATCGCCGCTCTCTTTACTCTCCATGTAGGCACGAATTCTTTCTTTCCGGTAGTTCTTTTGTTTTTCCTCGTAGGCATTATATAGTGGCCAAAATTTCGCAGCTTCTTCAGAAGTTAGTTTTAATTCATCTGTAATAAAAGCGATTTTCAATGCTTTAATTTGCTCTCTTTTTTGGTTCAATCGCGGCTGACTAGTTGCGATTATAGCAAAAAGCAGGGCAAGAGTGGAGAATATTTTTGTAGTTTTCATAGGATTTTGGGTGTTAATTGATAATGTAATCTTCTAAATTGGAGTTGTTTAGTAAAGTTTCTTCCAATTCATTTGAGTCAATATTTAGTTCTAATTTTATTTGTTGTATTTTTTCTTCGTCTAGCAAGTCGACGATGTCATCTTCTGATAAATTGGATTGTTCGATGAGATAGCTTTCTAATTGAACTTCATCGATTTTAGTATTTGAAATACTGCTTTGATTTAATATTGGAATTGACAAGGCAATCACAAAAATCGCCGCTGCAGCAAATATCAAATTTCTCTTCGAAAATAGCGTAAAAACGGGAGTTTCTTTCTCAGTAATCTTACTAAAAACTGAATTTTCTAGGTTTTCGAAATAACTATCAGGGACCTTAAATCCGGAAGTTATTTTTGGTTCATTTTCTAGTTTGAATTCTTTCATGGTCGTTGGACTTTATCTAGTTTAATTCGTTTAATTTGAGGTCATGTAAATTTCAATTTTTTTTACTGCGTGGTGATAAGATGCTTTCAGTGCTCCTACAGATGTTCCTAAAATTTCCGACATATCTTCGTACTTTATTTCATCAAAATACCTCATTTTAAATACCAACTGCTGTTTCTGTGGCAACAGTGCAATAGATTTTTGCAGTTTTATCTGAATGTCACTTCCATCAAAATAATCATCGGCTTTCAGATTGTCGACGATTTTTGATTGTAAAGCTTCACTCGTAATGCCGTTTCTTTTCGCTTTTTTATTGATAAATGTGATGGCTTCATTAGTTGCGATTCGGTACATCCAAGAAAACAACTTGCTTTCACCTTTAAAGTTCTTTAAATTTTGAAAGACTTTTACAAAAGTGTTTTGTAGCACATCGTCAGCATCGTCGTGGTTTAGAACGATATTTCGAATCAAGCTATATAAAGGACGTTGGTATTCTTTCAAGAGTTGCTGAAACGCGGAATTTTGCGTTTTAGGGTCCAATAGATTTTGTATGAAATCTTTTTCTTCCAAAGAATTTTTTTTGGTATTGGAGTGCTAGATCCTAAAAAGGTTTAAAAGGAATTCTAAATTAAGGTATTTCCTTTTCAACGGCAGGCACTGGAGTAGCGGCCGGCGCTGTATTGACTATTGTCGCGCTATTAGGTTTAGGGGTTGAAGTAACAACTGCAGCTGCCTTTATGGGAACGTATATTTCGGTAATCCATTGAGAAGGGTTGGCAACTTGCACCATGTTTTTTGTATAAACTTCGATTCTGGGTACATCCGTATTTTGTGATAGGTTATTCTTTTCAATATATTCAATGGTTTCATCTAATGCCTCTTTGCTATGCGAGTAATCACCACTTAGCGTCGTTTTTACGGAAGAAAAGGGAAGCAATAATCCTGAACTCATGTCACTTCCACCTTGGATATGTATTTCTTCCTTAACCGGAATGCAGACAGACAATCTTGTAATACCGTTGGCAAGATCATAAGTATGGTAGATGACAAAAGGTTTACCCGACATCACTAATTTATTTTTCGCGAAAAAGTGAATCATTCGTGGAATTAATATCCGAAGATTATTCGATACATTACTTATTTTGCTTGTGATGGTTTGGTTTAAGTAGAAAGTTCCTGTTTTTTTAGTAGCACCATTCACTTTGATTTTATAGGTGCGCATTTCATAATCAATAGTTTTACCAAGATTCGCAAGACTTTTTTCATACATGGCTCCAAAAACCCGCGCCGCACCACCACTAAAAATTGAATTGACTTTAAATCTAAAACTCATAATGCCTTTTACATGCCAACTCACTTTAGTTCCACCAATTGTATCTTTGAATTTCCAATTAACGATTCCTTCTGTTCCGTTATAATCCATTTTTTGTCGAATGATTTGGTTCGTTACAACGGCTGTTGTTTTCATGCCACCTTCACCATCATTACCTGACCAAGAGTAGGAACCGCCTTTGCCAACAGTATTCTTGGGATAGTCGAACGTCATGCTTGGATCTTCTTTTTTCCACGAACCAAAAGTTTCCCAGTTGCGAAAGTCGTTTACGTAATTGAATACGGTCGTTCTAGGAGATTTAACTACAATGCTTCTTTCAACTTCAAAATCGCCTTTAAGCGTTGCTATGTAAACCGTTGTTGCAAAAATTGCCAGCAAGGAAAGAAGGAAAAGATATTTTAGGATTCTCATTGTATTGGAGGTGTTATTGGTGTAAAGTTAGAGATTTTATCGTAATCTTAATGCCATGAGTCAAAAACATTCTCTCGAAATCTGTTCTTTATCTAGATTTAATATTGACAAACAATCCTTATATTTGATAACCATTAAACGATTATTACAAATAACATTTACAATGAAATTAATTAAACTTTTTACTGTTGCCCTAGCTGTTGGATCAGTCGCAATTTCAATCGCTCAAGAACAGAAATCTAGCAAACCAAAAGACCAGAATGACTCATTTTCGTACGTAGTTGAGCAGTTTGCAGATATCAATGTATTGCGCTATCAAATTTCAAGTTGGGAAAACCTGACACTGAAAGAAAAACAATTGGTTTATTACCTTACCGAAGCGGGAACCTGTGGTCGAGATATTATGTGGGATCAACATTACAAGCATAATCTAAAAATTAGAAAAGCATTAGAAAATATTTATACACAATTTAAGGGTGATAGGAAATCTGGAGATTGGAAGAGCTTTGAAGTGTATCTCAAACGTGTTTGGTTTTCGAACGGAATTCACCATCACTATTCTAACGACAAAATCAAGCCTTCTTTTTCAAAAGATTATTTCAAAGGTTTGATGACTGCCACTAAAACCAGTCTCGACCCAAATATTGTTGCGATTTTGTTTAATGACCTAGATGCTAAGAAAGTCAATTTGGATGAATCTAAAGGCTTGATTGCGGGTTCTGCTATAAACTTTTACGACAAAGGAATTACAGAGAAAGAAGCTGAGGTATTCTATGCCTCTATGAAAAGCCCAGATCCTCCCAAGCCATACTCGTATGGTTTAAACTCGAAATTAACGCGAAATAAAAAAGGGCAGTTAGAAGAGAAAGTGTGGAAGAGTGGTGGCATGTATGGTGCAGCCATAGACAAAATTATTTATTGGCTAGAAAAAGCAAAATCTGTAGCTGAAAATCAAAAGCAAGCAGATGCATTGGGTCTGTTGATACAATATTATAAGACTGGTGATTTAAAAACCTGGGATGATTATAACATTGCTTGGTTACAAGCCACCGACGGAAACATTGATTATATCAGTGGTTTTGTCGAAGTGTATAATGATCCTTTAGGTTACAGAGGTTCCTATGAAAGCGTGGTACAAATCAAAGATTTTGATATGTCTGCCAAAATGGAGGTGGTCTCGAAGAACGCACAGTGGTTTGAAGACAATTCACCTTTAATGGAGGAACACAAAAAGAAAAATGTTGTCGGTGTTTCGTACAAGACCGTTGTAGTTGCTGGAGAGGCAGGAGATTCTTCACCAAGTACGCCGATTGGTGTAAATCTTCCGAATGCCGATTGGATTCGTGCTGCCTATGGTTCAAAATCGGTGTCGCTCGGAAACATCATAGACGCTTACGCTAAGTCTGGTGGAAAAGGAAAATTATTAGAATTTGCCCATGATGAGGAGGAAATTGCGTTGGCTCAAAAGTATGGTGAACTTGGAGATAAGATGCATACTGCTTTGCATGAAGTTGTGGGTCATGCTTCAGGTCAGATTAATCCTGGAGTAGGAACACCGAAAGAAACCTTAAAAAGTTATGCCTCGACATTAGAGGAAGGAAGAGCTGATTTGGTTGGTTTGTACTATTTATACAACCCCAAGTTACAAGAAATTGGCTTGGTTGATGATTGGAAAAAATTGGGAATGGAATCTTATGATGGTTATATCCGAAATGGATTGATGATGCAGATGGCTCGACTAGAATTGGGGCAAAATATTGAAGAAGCGCATATGAGAAATCGTCAGTGGGTTAGCGCTTGGGTTTTTGAAAAAGGTCAGAAAGAAAATGTAATTGAGAGAATTTCTCGTGATGGTAAAACCTATTTTAATATTAATGATTACGAAAAATTACATGATTTGTTTGGTCAACTTCTTAGAGAGGTACAAAGAATAAAATCTGAAGGTGATTACACTGCAGGAAAAAACTTGGTAGAAAATTACGGAGTGAAAGTCGATCAAAAATTGCATGCCGAAGTTTTGGAGCGTTGCAAACAATTTACCGCGGCACCTTACAATGGTTTTGTTAATCCAATGTTGGTTCCAAAAACAGATGATAAAGGAAACATTATTGCAATAGATGTCGAGCAACCAAAGAGTTTTGCAGAGCAAATGCTGAATTATTCTAAAAATTATAGTTTCTTGCCTTTAGAAAATTAGAATAAGAATGAGGTCACTTCTTCTACTTTGATTCAATCAAAAAAGGTCAACGACTGTATTTTGTAAAAAAGATGCCCGCCGCCGTGTGGGCATTTTGTGTTAAAAGAAGTAGTTGTCTGAAATATATCTTTTAACCTTATTTAGACTTCTAGTCGATTGTGGTAATTCTTCTTTTAAAATACGTTCTATTTTTTCAAAAGTACATTTCATCCCCAAATTCTTTAATTCCATATAACTGTTGATGAAAAGTAGAACCTCATAGCCTTCTTCAAGGTTCAATTCTACAGTGTCTTTGAACCTGATTTTCTTTGGAAGCTTTTCCACAGTCTGTGGATTCCATCGGTAGGAATACCGTAAATCATTTTCTGTAAAATTTGCCATCTCGTTAGCTTTTGAATGGCAAAGTTAAAAAACGAATTACAAGAAAAATAAGGGTTTTCCTTAGGGTTTTCCCTAACGTTTCAAGTAGACTTTTATAAGAAAAAGCATGAAGATAAATAAAATGAAAGCAAAAAGCACTTTGTAGCTGCCTTTATAGAATTTTTTATGAATTTGGATATCTTTTCTGTAGGCAAAGATCATAACTACTATAAAAGTAAGTAAAAAGAAAGCCGCAAAAATCCATTGTCCTGTCGAAAACATTGTGATAAAATTTTTGCCAAATGTAATCAAATGTATGGTAAAGTTTCTATTTTGCAGTAGTAATTAAAACCTTAACCTAATGCAAAAACAACTTCTCGCGGTCAAAGAATTTCATACCGCCTTTGCCATCGGACACAGTGAACATCCAAGAGCTGATTTGGGTGAAGTCAAAAACTTACTTCGTTTCAATTTAATGAAAGAAGAAAATGAAGAATATTTTGAAGCAGTTCAAAATAATGATCTCATTGAAATTGCCGATGCTTTAGGAGACATGCTGTATATACTTTGTGGCACCATCATCGAACATGGATTACAACATAAAATAGAAGAAGTTTTTGATGAAATTCAACGCAGTAATATGAGTAAATTAGGTGAAGACGGGAGTCCTATTTATCGCGAGGATGGTAAAGTGATGAAAGGTCCCAATTATTTCAAGCCTGATTTTTCTCGCATCTTGCTATAAGTTGAAATTGCAAAATATTGTTCGTTTGGTAAGAAACAAAAAAAAGGCAAAACTGAAAATTTTGCCTTTAATTTTTATTATTAATTAGATTTTAACCATCCAACCGAAAGTGTCTTCCGCCAGTCGATACTGGATATTTGTCAATTTCTCTTTTAATTCTAATGCAATCGATTTTTCAATTTTCGGCAATTCGTAATAAACATCTTCGTACGAAAACCCTACAATCGGATTTACAACTGCTGCGGTTCCTGCGCCAAAAATCTCTTTCAAACTGCCGTCTTTTGCACCTTGGATGATTTCAGAAACAAGGACAGACCGCTCTTCAATTTTTATTCCGTCTCTTTTTGCAATTGCAATTAAACTCTTACGAGTCACACCGTCTAGAATTCTTTCGCTAGTTGGAGCAGTGTAGAGTGTATCGTTTATTCGAAAGAAGACATTCATTGTTCCAGCCTCTTCCAATTTGGTATGCGTAGCATCGTCTGTCCAAATGATTTGTTGAAATCCTTTTTCGTTTGCTAATTTAGTAGGGTAAAATTGTGCCGAGTAATTTCCGGCTGCTTTTGCGGCACCAATTCCACCATTGGCAGCGCGACTGTAATGTTCGGCAATCAAAACTTTCACTTCACCTGAATAATAGGACTTTGCTGGTGAAAGTATTATCATAAATCGATATTGTGTTGATGGTGCTGCAATAACGCCACTTCCAATTGCAATCATAAAGGGACGAATATATAAGGTGTTACCAAAACCTTTTTTAACCCAATTTCGCTCCAAATCTAACAATTGGTGCAAACCACTCATGAAAATATCTTCGGGGATTTCTGGCATTGCCATACGTACCGCCGATTTATTTAATCGATCTAGATTTTGATCTGGGCGAAATAGCCACACATCATTATTATCGTCCTTATATGCCTTCATTCCTTCAAAAATGGCTTGCCCATAATGAAAAACTTTTGCCGATGGATCAATCAAAAAAGGTTCATATGGCTTAATCACGGGTTTCTGCCATTTCCCTTCTCTGAAATCACAAACAAACATGTGGTCAGTAAAAACACTTCCAAAAGAAAGGTTTTCAAAGTCAACTGTTTCTATTTTTGAGTGAGGAACAGTTACGATATCGATTTCGTTAGTAATATTTGAACTCATTATTGGGGAGTTTTTAAGTGAAATAAAATTATAAGTTACTGATAATGAACGTAAAGCAATTAAAATAAGACTTAGCTATTTTTATTCACTTATTTTAGGCTAAAATAATAAAATTACACCATTCTAATAATTTGACACGAATTATTTTGTCAGTTTTTCCAATTATGACGATTTACCCTTAATTTGATTCTATTTTGATAATTGGTATCAAAAAACGCTGTGATATTTTCTTTTGAATGGCATTAGTGTCTATTTTTGTCTCAATTATAAAATCGAATTATTATGATACTTAGAACCTGCATTATTTCTGTGGCTTTTGTCCTAACAAGTTGTAAATACTCAATTAGTTCTGACGATTCGAATGTCTCTTATGCTTCTTTTGGTGACAGCATTACCGCTGATAGCGCAATTTCAAAGGAAGATCTTTTGAATAGATTTCAGTCAATGAAAGAAGGCGACACAGTAAGTCTTAAATTTTCCTCTAAAATTAATGACGTTTGTCAAAAGAAAGGTTGTTGGATGAATGTTGATTTAGGAAAGAATGAGAAAGCATTTGTGAAATTTAAGGACTATGGTTTCTTTATGCCCTTAAATTCTAAAGGCGAAGATGTAATCGTCAATGGAAAAGCTTTTCTCAGTATTGAAGGTGTTGATGAACAAAAACATTACGCGAAAGACGCAGGCAAATCACAAGCGGCAATTGATAGTATCACGACTCCAATCAAAACCTATTCATTCGCAGCGAACGGTGTCTTAATCAAGAAAAATGAAAAATAGTACAATTATATTGTTCTTGTTTTTGACTTTAATTAGTTGTGCTAAAAAAGAGTCGAAAGAAGAGCAGGAATCTTGTGCAAAAGGATCCAAAGGAAAGTCATTCAAAATGTACCAAATGTCTGAAATGTCGACACTGATGGAACAGATGTATGTTGATAATCAAAGATTGAAAGCGAGGATATTGAATGGCGACACCATTGGTAAATTTCCAAATCATTTTTTGAAAATTCATCGTGCAGTGATGACGGATTCAACCGAGAATGATGCATTCTTTAAGGAGCAAGCTAAACTTTTTATTAAAGCACAGGAACTCATTTACCAAGATCCAAAGAATGCAAAGCAGCATTTTAATGAGGGAGTTGATGCGTGCTTGCAATGTCATGAAGTTAAATGCGGTGGACCAATTTCGAAGATTAAGAAATTGTATATTCCCTAATTCATGCGAAGAGAAATACAAATTACTTCCGATGGTTCTACTACAATTCATTTGCCCGATTGGGATGAGAATTATCATTCGAAGCATGGCGCCATTCAGGAGGCAAAGCACGTATTTATAAAGAATGGTCTTTCATTATTTCACCAGCATTCTTCTCTAGATGTACTTGAAATTGGTTTTGGAACAGGTTTGAATGCCTTTGTTACGTTCTTAGAAACTAAGAAAAATCAACAAAGAATCAACTACATTGGTATTGAAGCCTACCCAATTTTGACGGAAGAAGTTAGTTTAATGAATTATGTTGAGGAACTGAATGCGACAGACGATATTTCAGTTTTTCAAATGATGCATTCCTGTGATTGGGAAAAGAAGAATCTGCTTTCAAACGAGTTCCAATTAACGAAAAGAAAGCAATTTTTTCAGGACATTGATGATGCTTCTGCTTTTGATTTGATTTACTTTGATGCATTTGGATATCGTGTTCAGCCGGAATTGTGGACAGTAGAAGTATTTGCAAAGATGTATTCCGCGCTAAGACCTAATGGCATATTGGTAACTTATGCTGCAAGAGGAGTGGTCAAACGCAATATGCTTGAAGCTGGATTTACCGTTGAAAAACTGGAAGGTCCTCCTGGCAAAAGAGAAATGTTTAGAGCGAAAAAAACCTAAAATTTTTAATGCAACGACAATATTCCCAATTAACATTTCGTTTGTATAATCGAATGTTTTTTTATTTAAATTTGATACAGAATTAATCAACCAGTTCTTTAAATCCTCTACATCATTTATGAAAAGAACCATGTTTGCTTACACCAAAAACATACTCGAAAGAGTGAGTTTCGATCCATTACTTTTTTGTAAGAAGTTGGCAAAAGCACTAAAAGTGCTTTTGCCTTATGAAATTGAGCAGCTAACAGAATGGCTTTTGAGTTATACAATTGAAAGACCAGAATTAAGGCAATGTCTAATCTACGTTAACAAATAAAACTAAAGGAGCTTAAACGGCTCCTTTTTTTTGTGGTGATTTCATTTATTTGTAAGTTTATACTCTATTTATTTTAACAAAATATGCATTTCATCGGATTTTTATGTATTTAAACGTCGTAATTTATTTTTAATTTTACTTTTACCTCACGTTCTTATTAAGATAACCCCTAAATCTTACAATTATGCCTAGAATGATCTACGACTACACAAAATCGGTGCTTGAGAGAGTGAGCTTCGATCCGGTTCTTTTTTGCAAAGAATTGCGTAAAGCAATCAAGAATTTATTGCCTTATGAGCTAGAACAACTAAGGAAATGGTTACAGAATTTCACCAGTGAAAAGCCGGAACTTCAACAATATATAAATATTGTGAATTGATATCTAAAAAGGAACTATTTGGTTCCTTTTTTATTTTTTAGGCATTGGACTAATAATCTCGATATTTTGAAAAACAATAGCGCCTTTGATAACGCCAGCAATGGTACTTCGCAACGCGTCAATAATTTGAATTTTTAGTTCTGTTTTAGGAAAGATTAGACTTACTTCTCTTGCCGGTTTTGGTTCGACAAAATGTTTCAATTTTAGCTTGTCGCTGTCTTTCAAATCCAAAGTATGCAAATAGGGAAGCAAAGTAATTCCCAGCCCTTCATCAGCCAACTTTATTAATGTTTCAAAACTGCCGCTTTCCAATTGAAAATGGCTGAATTCAGATTTACTTACATTCTTGCAAAGATTAAGAATGCCGTCCCTAAAGCAATGACCGTCTTGCAAAAGCAAAATTTCATCTACATCTAAATCGCTCACTTCTATTTCAGTTTTGTTGTAATACTTATGTGATTGCGGAATATAAGCCATGAATGGTTCGAAGTATAAAACAACTTCTTTAATCTTTTCTTCCATCAGAGGCGTTGCTGCAATCGCGGCGTCGAGATGGCCATTCTTGAGTTTTAGAATAATTTCATCGGTGTTCAATTCTTCGATGATTAATTTAACTTTTGGATATTTCTTGATGAAATTATTCAAAAACATAGGCAAAAGTGTCGGCATGATCGTTGGGATAATTCCCAATCGAAATTCACCTCCAATAAAACCTTTTTGTTGCTCAACAATGTCTTGCATGCGATCAGCTTCATTGACGATGTTCTTCGCTTGATTGACAATCTTCTGCCCAATTTCTGTCAACTGTATGGGTTTTTTACTTCTATCAAAAATTTGAATATTGAGCTCTTCTTCTACTTTTTGGATTTGCATACTCAAGGTTGGTTGGGTAACAAAACACTTTTCAGCGGCTAGAGTAAAATTCTTGTACTCTGCGACAGCAAGAACATATTGGAGTTGGGTGATGGTCATTTCACATAGTTTTTTATGATGCAAATATAATTACTATAAGCTAAAACTATATAAGTCAGCTTTTCTTTTTGAAGCACATTTTCTTCTTAATGAACTTTTGGTTGTTAATTGTTTAAGAATTCGTGGCATTTAATTTTGTTTACCGGAAGTAACTCCTATTTTTGTTATATGAAATTAGCTGTAGGATTTCTTTTGTTGCTTTTTATTTCTTCTCTGACAACGTCGAGTATAGTCAGTTTGATAGACAGCAGTACTGATGTTTCACTGGTCATCGATTCGATTGATGAGGATCAGAATGACCTCTTTAATATTGATTGTAGATCGGTTTCTATTCTATTTTTTTCTATTAAAATTGCAAAATATTGTACTAAAATTCGTTTCAGAAGTATCCTCAAGCGGACTTTTCTATTCTATTCAATTTTTATTCCTCCTCCTGAACAAGCTTTATTAAATTTTAGTTGATTGCATTTTGCGGTCTTAGTAATGCGCTTTAATTTTAATCTTTGTTCAAATTATGAAAAAAAATAGTAATCTATTTGGAACATTTAAGTCTGACTTTGCATCAGGTTTAGTGGTTTTTTTAGTTGCTCTTCCGTTATGTTTAGGAATTGCGTTGGCGAGTGGAGCGCCTTTATTTTCAGGTATTATATCGGGAGTTGTTGGCGGAATTGTCGTTGGTTATCTTAGTACGTCGCACCTTAGTGTTTCTGGCCCAGCGGCAGGTTTAACAGCTATTGTGCTTACTGCAATTACCGATCTTGGTGCTTTTGACATATTTCTAACTTCGGTTTTTATCGCTGGAATATTGCAATTGGCACTAGGCTTCATAAAGGCAGGAAGTATTTCAAATTATTTTCCAACAAATGTAATTGAGGGAATGTTGGCGGGAATTGGTGTTATCATCATTCTTAAGCAAATTCCACATGCTTTTGGCTATGATCCAGATTTTGAAGGTGATGAAGCTTTTATGCAAATTGATGGACAAAATTCTTTTTCGGAGATATTGCGTGTTGTCAATCATATTCAAATTGGTTCTATAATAGTTACTTTAGTTTCATTGACAATTTTAATCGCTTGGACTAAATTTGACGTTTTCAAAAAGATAAAGTTAATTCCGCCAGCGTTGATTGCAGTTATCGTAAGTATTTTGCTTAATGAGTTTTTTCTCTCGACTGGAAGTTCATTGCAAATTTTAGAAAGTCATTTAGTGAGTCTGCCAGTACCTCAATCGCTTGAAGATTTTAGAAATATTATCATTACTCCAAATTTTGCCGCGTTTGCAAATTCTAAGGTCTGGATTGTTGGTGTTACGATTGCCATTGTAGCTTCTATAGAAACCTTATTATGTATTGAAGCAGCGGATAGGATGGATGTTCAAAGACGATACACCGATACGAATGTTGAATTGAAAGCGCAAGGAATTGGAAATATCTTGAGTTCATTACTTGGAGGTTTGCCGATGACTTCAGTGGTGGTGCGAACTTCAGCCAATAGCGCTGCTGGAGCTAAATCAAAAATGTCAGCAATTTTACATGGGGTGTTATTGTTGATTAGTGTTTTGTCGATACCAGTGCTATTGAATAAGATTCCCTTAGCAACTCTTGCAGCAGTCCTACTTTTGGTCGGTTACAAATTGGCCAATCCAAAAATAATGCTGCATTTCTGGAAAAAAGGGAAGTATCAATTTGTACCATTTATCGCTACTTTTTTTGCAGTAGTCTTTTTAGATTTGTTGAAAGGTGTCGCTTTAGGAATGGTTATCAGTGCAATCTTTGTCTTAAAAGGTAATATGAAAAGAGCCTTCAAATTTAGAAAAGAAGAATACCAAGAAGGAGATATTATTCACATTGAATTGGCTCAAGAAATTTCATTTCTAAATAAAGCCGCCTTAAAATCAACTTTAAATGAGTTACCAAAGAACTCAAAAGTTGTTATTAATGCAAGCGAAACCGTATATATTGCTCATGATGTACTAGATTTAATTAATGAATTCCATACAATAAAATCTAAAGAACTCAATATTAATGTTAAATTGGTGGGCTTCAAGTCCGAATACAATTTAGAAAATAGCGAAGGCTATAAGAATACAGTAACCATCGAACAAAAATACAATGTGATGAAACGTAAGATGGAGCTTGTTGAGAACAAGGAGATTTTTTTTGAATAATAAATATTATAGTTATGAGTGCAGAGTTTTACAAGAAGATATTAGATAATAATAGGAAGTGGGTAGAAGATCAACTAGCCGTCGACAAGGAGTATTTTAAAGACTTAGCCAAAGGGCAACAGCCGCCGCTGCTATGGATTGGATGTTCTGACAGTCGTGTTCCCGCTAATGAAATTATTGGTGCAAAACCAGGAGAAGTTTTCGTCCACAGAAATATTGCGAATATGGTAATCCATAGTGACATGAACATGTTAAGTGTCTTGGATTATGCGGTCAATGTATTAAAGGTGAAACATGTGATTGTTTGTGGACATTACGGTTGTGGTGGAGTGAAAGCGGCTATGGGCAATCAGTCGATAGGCTTGATCGACAATTGGATTAGACACATCAAAGACGTATATCGTTTGCATGAGGATTATCTGAATTCTTTTGAAGACGAAGACGAACGTTTCAATAAGTTCGTTGAAATAAATGCACAAGAACAAGTGTTTGATTTGGCAAAAACTTCTATCGTTCAAGGTGCTTGGAGAAATGGGCAAGATCTAACACTTCATGGTTGGACCTATGGTTTGAATTCAGGCTATGTTACCGACTTGGGCGTTAATATGAGTTCAAATAACGAATTAGATGAGGTGTATCGCCTAAAATTTTCAATTTAATTTTGCGTTTTTTAGTACAAAATCAATTAGTTTACTTCTTTGTCGCGCGCTCCAAACGGTCGTTAATTGATTTTCCCAAGCCAAAATCGGGAAATTTTTCGGCAATGATGATATCGAGGTTCATTTTGTCTAATCGATGTAAGGCGGCGTACAATTTTGAAGTAGCTTCCGAAAGATCACCTTTCTCAGATAATACTTCTTGGTGTTGTATTGCTGGGTTTTCAATTTTTTTCTGAAACAACAACACGCCGATTCGTCGGTCCGCAAAACGTGTTAATTGTTCTTCCACATTACTTTCTAAATAAGTAGTAGTTTTTGGTGCGTAATGTCTCGATAACATTCCGGGTGCGTCAGGCGCTGCTTCTTTTTTATTTTTAACTTCGACTTTTCCAATAATTTCTTCAATCGACTCGAGTGCAATTGAACCTAATCGGTAAATAACGGGTTCTCCGTTTTCGAAGCCAATTATAGTCGACTCTATGCCGTTTTTGCAATTACCACCGTCTAAAACCATTGGTAAAACATCCTGAAAATAATCCGCAACGTGAAACGCATTGGTTGGACTAATCGATCCAAAGGGATTGGCACTTGGTGCTGCCAAAGGAAAATCTAATGATTTAAGCAATTCAAGTGCAATTCGGTGATTTGGAATCCTAACTGCCACAGAATCCTTACCAGCTGTTATCAAATCTGGCACATTGCTTTTCTTCTTGAGTACCATAGTCAAAGAGCCAGGCCAAAATGATTCAGCGAGTAGTTTTGCTTTTTCAGGTATTTCTATCACCAAATTCTCTAGTTGCTCGACCGCGTGAATATGAACAATAAGTGGATTGAAAAAAGGACGTTTTTTCATCTCGAAAATAGCCTTTATAGCTTTTTCGCTGTAGATGTTTCCTGCCAAACCGTATACTGTTTCTGTTGGTATCGCTACCAATTCTTCGCGGTTTAGTATGGCAACTGCTTTCGATATATCTTGTGAGATTAATGTCATTGTTTAGGGATTGCAAAAATCGCAATACATCGGATCTTCGGTTGTTTTTTGATGTGGGTATTTTTCTTCCGAGGCAAAGTTACACTTTTTGCAAGTTGAACGAAAGCATAAAGTAGAGCGGGTAGGTGAGTTACACCATTCACAGGGCAATCCCTCTATTGCTTCGGTAACTGTAAAACCAGGAGTACTGCAATTTGGACATTGAGAGAGAGCAACTTGAGCCAATTTGAAGGTTGCTTTTTCAATGATTTTCATTCTTGTCGGATTGTATAGTGCCCGCATATCAGTCTCGACATAAACTTTTCCATATTCGTGAAACAAGCTTTGAAATCCTTCCAATAGCATATTCTCATTTTGTATACCCTTTATTGCTTTTTCAAAGTTGCTTTCCGATGATTTTAAAATTAGTCCATGAGTGGGGAAATTTGCTTTGGTAGCAAAAGCGAATAGGTCTGTCGTATTGGCAATGTAATTTCCGTTGAAGTTGGTCTCAGTACTTAATTCACGTGCGACGATTTCCAAATCATGCTTCAAATCCATCAGCATAAGAACTTCATCATCGGCGTGGGCAAAAAAAATGCTAGGATGTGCACCAAATGACCCTTCGCTTGCAATAGCTAAATCGCAATTATTCTCTTTCATAGCATTGAGACATTTTTTGCGAAGGGTATTTAGTACATCTTCATTCCTTTTTATTTCACCCGAAAAAGTACCCCACCGATCCGTGTCGAAATTGTAAGGAACAAAGCAATCAACACTTAAAGCGTTTTCGAGAATAGGCTTAATCACCTTTTCTTTTTCATGTTTCGTTGCGATGACTAATTTCCTATTTTGAAATAATTCCACAGTTATTATGGTAAAATGCTTTCCTAGAATTTATTCAGTTAGCACAGCGTCTTTAATTAATTCAAGTGAGATTGTACTTTTTATAACAAAATGGTATCCTTCTATGTTTGCTTTTTTTGTTATTTCTGCAATTTCTTCTCTTGTTTGGGTCAATTCTTCGATTCTTTTCTTCGAACCGTTAACATCACCATTGAAACGAATGTGGTTACTAAAAGCAAATAAACTATGAAAATCAATTTTATTATTGATTAATGACATTAGGATTTTTTGAGCTTCTTCTGCTGAAAATTCGCCGTCAATTAGTTTGAAATTTAGTTCTTTATTTTCCATAATATTAAAGATTTATTGTGCTATTAATAGTGATATTACTAGTTTGCTTTTGAATATGTTCCCTAGAATCTGCCAATTCTTTTTGAAGATTTTTTATTTTTCGCTCTCGCATCTTAATATCTTCTTCGTTGTGGCTACTCTTTATTTTGTTTTCGTGATATTTTATCTTCACTTCAGTCAATTGAGTAATGATTGCGATGGCATCGGTAGCGCTAAATTGTCCATCTATTAAATGTAGTTCCATCTTGTTATTATTGTCCTTGACCTAATGAGAAACCTGGTTTCCCATCAAATTCGTAGAGGTTTTCAGTCTTAATTGAATCGATGCTATTCTCAACCGCACTCGAGAGAAGTTGAATAATATCTCCTTTTGT
This sequence comes from Flavobacteriaceae bacterium, assembly GCA_947456815.1. GTDB lineage: Bacteria > Bacteroidota > Bacteroidia > Flavobacteriales > Flavobacteriaceae > Flavobacterium. The sequence goes on along the minus strand of CANGTL010000003.1, from coordinate 67,550 downwards.
TAGCGCGTTTCCATTCGTTGGTTTGAATCGGCATCTCCAATGATCCGTGCAAAATGTTTCGCTAAATCCATCAGGCCATACCTTAATACCACGGTTAGTAATCATCGAAAGTTTTGCTGATGCATTATTCAATTTTTGAACTTTTTCTGCCAGCTCATTTGGGCTAGTTCCGTTCCAGTGTACAAAAACGTCTACACCCACAAGTTCTTTTTTAGCAGCAGGCTTTTTCAAATATTTTGGTAAATTAAGTGCTGCTTCTTTTGCATAAGACACTTCTTTTAATAAGGTTGGCGTTTGCCCTAAATTTGCGATTACCGCTTGAGCAAATTCTTTTGTACCCACTTTTTGTTTGCTAATTCCTTCTTTAAAGATGTCGTACGTGTGAATACCATCTTCGATTGTTTTCAACCAAGCATTCTGAACTTTTTCTGCTACTTCCGTTTGTCCTATATGATTTAACATCATCACCGCACCTTCAAGTAATCCAGATGGATTAGCTAAATTTTGACCGGCACGTCTTGGCGCAGAACCGTGAATAGCTTCGAACATAGCGCATTCTTCACCGATGTTTGCTGAACCTGCTAATCCGACAGAACCTGCAATTTGAGCGGCAATATCAGAAAGAACATCACCGTATAGATTTAAGGTTACTATTACATCAAACACTTCAGGCGTGTCCGACATTTTTGCAGCACCGATATCAATAATCCAGTGTTCGTTTTCAATTTCTGGATATTCAGTAGCTATTTCGTCAAAGACTTGGTGAAACAACCCGTCAGATTGTTTCATAATGTTGTCTTTTGTAAAGCAGGTCACCTTTTTTCTGCCATAGACTTTTGCATATTCGAAAGCGTATCTAACAATTTTTTCACAACCTGGACGACTGATGATTTTTAGACATTGAACAACCTCATCGGTTTGTTGATGCTCGATTCCAGCATATAAATCTTCTTCATTTTCTCTGACAATGACGATATCCATCTTAGGGTGTTTGGTTTCTACAAATGGATGCAAACTCATACATGGTCGAACATTTGAGTACAATCCCAAGAATTTTCTCGTCGTAACATTCAAACTTTTATAACCGCCACCTTGAGGAGTGGTAATCGGCGCTTTCAAGAAAATTTTATTCCTTCTGATGATATCCCACGATTCTGCAGCGATTCCAGAAGTATTTCCTGAAAGGTATACTTTTTCACCTACTTCAATTTCATCTATTTCAATTTTTGCACCTGCCGCTTTGATGATATCCAAAGTAGCATCCATAATTTCGGGACCAATTCCGTCTCCTTTTGCAACTGTTATTCTAGTCATGATATTGTAATTAATATTTTATGGGACAAAATTGATTGAATTTTTTCATATATTTTTATTTATATTTGTAATGTAAAGCATTAAAATATTTTATGAACTACACCTTACATCAACTGCAAGTTTTTCTAAAAATAACGCAGACCAAGAGCATCACTAAAGCCGCAGAAGAGTTGCATCTTACACAACCGGCAATTTCGATACAATTGCGAAATTTTCAGGATCAGTTTGACATTCCGCTAACCGAGATTGTGGGGAGAAAGCTTTATGTTACTGAGTTTGGGAATGAAGTTGCCACCGCTGCACAGAAAATTATTGATGAAGTAAATAAAATCAATTTTCGAACTTCCGAATTCAAAGGAATGGTTTCAGGGCGTTTGCGAATTTCCGTTGTTTCTACCGGAAAGTACGTGATGCCCTTTTATCTTGCCGGTTTTATGAATACCAACAAAGGTATTGAACTCGATATGGATGTTACGAATAGGGCTAAAGTAATCCAAAGCTTGAAAGAAAATCAAGTTGATTTTGCTCTAGTTTCTGTATTGCCAAAAGATCTAAAATTGGAAGATATTGTTTTGCTTGAGAATAAGTTATTCTTAGTCGCAAATAGTAATCTAGACATTGATAAAAAAGCAAAAATAGAAACAGTCTTCACTCAATTTCCGTTAATATATCGAGAGGAAGGTTCGGCAACTAGAATTTCTATGGAGAATTTCTTGAGCAATCGTGGTATTTCTGCGAGTATGAAAATTCAATTGACTTCAAATGAAGCTGTGAAGCAAGCCTTGCTAGCCGGTTTAGGAATTTCAATCATGCCGTTAATTGGAATAAAGAAAGAATTGGAATCCGGTGAGTTAAAAATTATCCCAATCAAAGGGCTTCCTATAACAACTGACTGGCGTTTGGTCTGGCTAAAAAACAAACCCTTAACTCCGGTGGCGGAAGCATTTCTGGAGTTTATTCAAGAAAAGAAAGAGGCTATTTTTGAAAGCTCTTTTTCATGGATTCACACTATTCATCCTCCAGATTTTCATTAAAAGAAGAGGGTAGCAATTGCGGTATGAATTTGATCAAAATTGGCAAAAGCAAACTGCCTCCAGGAATCAAGAAAATGGTTAATGAAGGAATGGTTTTACAGATATCTAAGATTTGTTTTTTTACTTTCTTTTTTTCGTCTTTATTCAAATCCCTCTGAGTAGAGTAGGCGAGCAGCACCATCAACTCCTTACTTTGTGAAATTTCTTTCGACAACCTTTTCTTATTTCTGTTGATTAGTGTAATAACCAATTGTGTGGTTTGATCATAAAAGTGCTTAACGGGATTTGAATAGTTGAAGTAAGGAATATTTTTTTTATGTTTCGAAATAAAAGCATTTGTAGCCTCAATACTTTCAATGACGAAAGTATCTCCAATCTCCATAGTGTTTGCCAAAGCGTGAAGAAAATAGGCTTCGTCTTTTTCAACTACTCCATCACTCCACAATGCTAAACCAGCAATATCGATGAGATAATACTTTTCTAACTTGTCAGCAAAATAGGTTAGTTCTAGCGTTTCAAGATTCTGATTGCTGATCTTAGAAAACTTACTATATCGAACGGAAGCTTCAAATAGTTTGATTAATAAATCATCATGTTGCGATTTATTAGATTTGGTTCGCAATGACAAAGTAACAATGCTGACAATCGTTTCCTCAATCTTCTTTAAGTATTTCTCCGGAATATGGCCTTCGTTTAGATAATGTTGAAAAGCGAGAATATCCACAAATAATAAAGCATTCGTGACAATATGAGAGAAATTTTTACTGATAATATTGTCATTCGTTTTGACCCGTTCATCAATAATTTTCTCTAAAGTTGATGATGCTGTCGAATGGGGCAATACTTTCTTAAAGAAATTAAATCCTTGTGGATTCATCTCGTTATAGAAAGCCACTGCGCTTTGAAGAAATTGATCGGCAGACTTATCCGCAGAATTCAAATTGAAAACACCATAAAGGCCACTCAATAAAGCTACTTTTGAAACTTCATCGTCGAGCCATCCGTCTGGAATTTTTCCGTTTTGAGAAGCAAAAGCGATGATGTGACCGTAAATGAAACCCGTTTTTCGAATCTCAGTATAAAATGAATCCGCGCTTTCTACCGCTTCAAGTTTTGCAACTTTCTGCTCGATAAAAAACTTGTCAATCCAGCCGTGTACTGAAGGGTTAATCATTGCTTTGCTTTAAAGCTACAAAGCTATGCTTTTTTGAGAATTTAAGAAGAATTGAATATTATTTTATAATTGCTGAACACGCCACCCTTGCACCAGCATTTCCAGTTGGTTGTGTTGTGAAGTCGTCCGTGCCAGCATGTACAATCAATCCTTTGCCCATGATGTCTTTCGCAGGATCGCCACAACCGATGCACCATTCGTCTGTGGTTAACGAAATGGTTCCATTTCCTTTTTCATCCGCAGTAAAGTTGCCAATATCACCTTTATGGTATTCGCCAACACCCCATTTGCCATGTTTTTTGAAAGTTGGATTCCAATGTCCTCCGGCTGAACTTCCATCAGCAGCAGAGCAATCTGATTTTTCATGAATGTGAATAGCGTGTTCTCCGGGTTTCAATCCAGCGATTTTAGCAACAAAAGTGACTTGGCCGTTTTTCTCTATGAATGAAGCTGTTCCAGTCACAGTACTATTGCTTTTTGATTCGAATGCAATGTCTAATTTTTTGCTGTCGCTTGCATTGCTATTGGATTTACAATTGATGAGCAAAGCTGTAATGGCAATCATCGAGAGCGCTATTTTTTTCATGAGAAGGAATTTTTAAATGAACTTTAAAGTTACGATTTAAAAGCGGTCGTACACATTAAATTTAGCTTAAAACTACTTGCTTTTTTCTCCTACGAAGTAATCGTTCGGCGACTTGAACAAAACATTGAAAGTGGTCAAACTGCCGTAGATTCTGGTAATGTATTGTTGCAATTCTACTTTTTCAATTTCTTCTAAATTGCTCGCGTTGATTTTTTGCTCCATCACTCGCAATCGGTCGCGTAGCATTACAATTTTATGGAAGAAAACATCAATCGGAACGTCTTTCGCCGCTAATCCAGCTTGTCCGGGTTCGAGAATCATTTTGCCACCTTTCCATTTGTCACCAATTGCAACAGGTTCACCAAGTCCATTCCATTTTTTCAATATCGATAAAAGACTTTGTTCAACATCGTAAAAACTAACGGTGTCAACTTCGTTTTCGGCCGCGGCAATCACCTCGAATTCACTATCGATGTCGATCGTTTCTAATCCATTTTCAATAAAGGTTACCCAATATTCTGTTGAAGATACGTTCGTGATAACGCCTTTCCCGTATTCGGCGTGATTTATTCTAGAACCAATTCCAAGTAATTTCATGTTGTATTATTTTTTACTAAAATACTCGTTTAGGACAAATAAAAAAACCGTTCTGCGGTAAAACAGTAACGGTTTTTCAACATTCATTTCAACAGTTTTCTTAAAAACAATATTCGTTTTCAGCCACCAACTTTGTCGTGATGGTTTCGCGTAATCCTACGATATTGGGCATGTTGGTGTATTTTGTAAATCGACGTAATCCCATTAACATCATCCGTTGTTCGTCGCCTTCTGCGAAGGATATAATGCTTTCTTTTCCTTTTTGGGTTACGATATCAACTGCTTTGTATAAGTACAATTTTGCCATGGCAATTTGTTCTTTGGCATTGGCTTCCCCTTTATTCTTGGCCAGTTTTTCGGTTCGAAGCAGCGTCGATTCTGCCATATAAATTTCAATCAAGATATCCGCTGCCGCCATGAGAAGTTGCTGATGTCCATCTAATTCTGGTCCGTATTTTTGAACCGCACCGCCTGCTACCATCAAAAATGCTTTTTTCAATTTGCCAATCATTTCTTTCTCTTCGGCAAACAATTCGGAATAATCAGGCGTATCGAACGAAGGAATTCCCATTAATTCTTCCTGCACTTTTGTGGCTGGACCCAATAAATCAACATGACCTTTGAAGGCTTTTTTGATTAACATCCCAACGGACAACATTCGATTGATTTCGTTCGTGCCTTCGTATATTCTTGAAATACGGGCATCACGCCAAGCGCTTTCCATAGGCGTGTCTTCTGAAAATCCCATACCGCCGAAAATTTGAATTCCTTCATCAGCGCAATTTTGAACATCTTCCGAAACCGCAACCTTTAAGATAGAACATTCGATAGCGTATTCTTCAACTCCTTTTAATTCCGCTTCTTGATGAGAACTTCCATCGCTTTCTCGAATTTGAATGCGATCTTCAATGTCTTTAGCCGCGCGATAAGTAGCACTTTCACCTGCATAACAGCTTGTTGCCATTTCCGCTAATTTGTATCGAATAGCGCCAAATTGTGCGATGGCGGTATTGAATTGCATTCTTTCATTTGCATATTTTACAGCTCCAGAAGTCACTCTTCGTTGTGCGTCTAAACATGCAGCAGCTAATTTGATACGGCCTACATTCAAGGCGTTCATCGCGATTTTGAAGCCATTTCCACGTTCAGAAAGCATATTCTCTACCGGAACTTTGGTTTCATTAAAAAATACTTGTCTAGTTGATGACGCGCGAATACCAAGTTTGTGCTCTTCTTCATTCATCGAAATTCCATTACTTGATTCATTTTCAACAATAAAACCTGTGATGTTTTTGTCGTCTTCTATTCTAGCGAAAACAATAAATAATGAACAGAATCCAGCATTAGAAATCCACATTTTTTGTCCGGTGATTTTGTAGTGCGTTCCATCTTCCGATAAAACTGCTTTTGTTTTTCCGGAATTGGCGTCAGATCCAGCACCTGGTTCAGTCAAACAATACGCTCCGAACCATTCGCCTGTGGCTAATTTAGGAACATATTTTTGTTTTTGGGCTTCGGTTCCGTAGAGTGTTATTGGCATGGTTCCGATCCCAGTATGCGCACCAAATGCGGTAGAAAATGAACCAGTTGCGCCTGAAATATAATCGCAGACCAAACACGTGTTGACGAATCCCATTCCCATACCGCCATAGGCTTCAGGAACGGCGACGCTTAGAAATCCTAAATCGCCGGCTTTCTTCATGCTTTGCTCGGTAAACGCGTAATCTTTCTTTTCGAAACGATCTTTGTTGGGCCAAATTTCTTTGTCGACAAACTCTTTTACGGAGTCGCGCATCATCAATTGTTCTTCATTAAAATCTTCCGGTGTGAAAATGTCTTCACATGGGGTTTCTTTTACGAGGAATTGTCCACCTCTTGTTTTATCGCTCATTTTTTTTGTTTTTTTTAGATAAAAGATGTTAGAATCAAGAACCAAGATTTAACTTGTCTATAAAACCAGTGGTCATCTTTTGAAATTCAATTATTTTATTTTCAAGTTCAATTGTTTTTTCTTCGGTTAAATAGTCATTTTGCCGAGCTATTAATAGTTGTGTTTGTAGTTCAAATGAAGAACCCAAACTTATATTCAAATAATATTCAAAATGTCTTTTAGTTCTATTTGAGCCTTCGGCAATATTTGATGGCATTGATACTGAACATCTATTCATTTGACTAACTAATCCATAGGTTTCATACTTGGGAAATGTCAATGCTATTTTATGAATGTCTGATGTGATTTCCATAGACAAATTCCATATTTTTAGATTCTTAAAGTTGTGGCGCATAGTATAATTTTTAATTGTTGGCTTATATTTATTTTTTTAATCCTGACTCTTGACTCTTGACTCTTGGCTCTTGGCTCTTGACTCTTGACTCAATTCAATTTTTCTACATCAACTCATATATCCCCGCGCTTCCTTGTCCAGTTCCCACGCACATAGAGACGATTCCATATTTATTACCTCTGCGTTTCATCTCATCAAATAATTGAACGGAAAGTTTCGCACCGGTGCAACCTAACGGATGACCTAAAGCAATAGCGCCGCCATTGACGTTTACGATATCCGGATTCAATCCTAATTCTCTAATTACTGCCAAAGATTGAGAGGCAAATGCTTCGTTGAGTTCAATCAAATCGATGTCTTTCAATTGCAATCCAGCTTGTTTTAGTGCTTTCGGAATCGCTTGCACAGGGCCAATTCCCATGATTCTGGGTTCAACACCAGCAGAAGCAAAATTGACCAAACGTGCGATTGGAGTGAGGCTAAGTTCTTTGACCATGGCTTCACTCATAATCAATACGAAAGCAGCGCCATCACTCATTTGTGAAGAGTTTCCAGCGGTAACACTTCCGTCTGCTGCAAATACAGGTTTTAGATTGCCAAGGGCGGCGATATTGGTGTCGGTACGTGGACCCTCGTCTTTATTGACCGTATATGATTTGGTTTCTTTTTTTCCAGTTTCATTGATGAATGTTTGCTCTACGGTAATGGGCACAATTTGCTTATCGAATTTTCCTTCTGCCTGCGCTTTTAGTGCTTTTTGATGCGACTTGAAAGCAAAAGCATCTTGATCTTCACGCGATATATTAAATTGTTTTGCAACAGCTTCTGCGGTTAATCCCATGCCCCAATAGTAATCTTCATGTCCTTCTTTCGCTACCGAATAGTCAGGGGTTGGTTTGTAACCGCCCATTGGAATAAAACTCATGCTTTCGGCGCCACCTGCAATGATGCAGTCTGCCATTCCGGCTTGAATTTTTGCCGTTGCCATTCCGATGGTTTCCAATCCGGAGGCGCAATATCGGTTGACGGTGACACCAGGAACATCAGTTACTTTTAATCCCATTAATGAAATTAATCGTCCAACATTTAATCCTTGTTCTGCTTCGGGCATAGCGTTTCCTACCATGACATCGTCAATTCTTTTCTTATCGAAGTCAGGTAATTCATTCATCATAAAATGAATGGTTTCCGCTGCTAATTCATCAGGTCGTTTGAATCGAAAAACACCTTTTGGCGCTTTTCCAACGGCTGTTCTGTATGCTTTTACTATGTATGCTGTTTTCATTTTTTTATTTTTTGAGAATATAGACAGAGAGATCATAGATGATAGACTTTTCAACTCTGTCTATTATCTCTTCGTCTATTATCTATTATCTAATTTCTCAACGGTTTTCCCTTTGTTAACATAAATTGAATTCGTTCCAACGTTTTTCTTTCCGTGCAAAGCGATAAGAAGGCTTCACGTTCGATATCTAATAAGTATTGTTCAGATACCAAAGTGGACTCAGATAAATCACCGCCTGCCATAACGTAAGCTAGTTTATTGGCAATTTTCAAGTCGTGATCAGAGATGTATTTTCCCGCAACCATTTGATTGGTTCCAACTAAGAACATTCCTAATGCTTGTTTTCCTAAGACTTTTACATCCGTTCTACGAATAGGTTGGGTATAACCCGCTTCGGCCATGAGTAGCGCGTGTTTCTTTGCTTCCGCAATTTGGCGATCTTTGTTGACCACGACGATATCTTTTCCGTGTTGTAAAATGCCTAAATCGAATGCTTCATAGGCGGAAGTGGATACTTTTGCCATCGCAACTGTTAGGAAGTATTCTTGTAGCACATTCAATTCGACATCGTTTTTTCGAAATAAATCCGAGGCACGTAATGCCATTTCTTTGGATCCACCGCCACCCGGAATCACACCGACGCCAAATTCAACCAATCCGATATACGATTCTGCTGCAGCGACCACTTTGTCTGCATGTATACTCATTTCACATCCGCCACCCAAAGTCATTCCATGTGGTGCTACAATTACCGGAATACTCGAATAACGCACGCGCATCATGGTGTCTTGAAACATTTTGATGGCCATGTTCAATTCATCGTATTCTTGTTCAACTGCCATCATAAAGATCATTCCGATGTTGGCACCAACGGTAAAATTGGCGGCTTGATTTCCGATGACCAATCCTTTGTATTCTTTTTCTGCAAGGTCAATGGCTTTGTTGATGCCTTGTAAAACATCACCGCCAATCGTGTTCATTTTCGATCGGAATTCAAGATTTAAAATACCATCGCCGAGATCTTGAATTATTGCGCCGCTATTGCTCCATACTTTTTTGGTTTCTCTGATGTTATCCAAAATGATAAAGGCATCTTGCCCCAGCACTTTTACTTGTGATTTTGTTGCGGTGGAATAGCAATAAGTTGCACCTTCTTTAATCGTGTAGAAACTCGAATTTCCGGAAGCTAACATATCAGACACCCAAGCTGCCGGTGCTAAGTTTTCAGCCTTCATGATTTCGATTCCTTGGGTAACTCCAATGGCATCCCAGATTTCGAATGGTCCGTTTTCCCAACCGAAACCAGCTTTCATAGCGTCGTCAATTTTGTATAAATCGTCTGCTATTTCTGGAATTCTATTCGACACATAGGCAAACATTCCTGCAAAACTTTTTCTATAAAATTCACCCGCTTTATCCTTTCCTTTTACAAGTACTTTAAAGCGATCGATTGGTTTGTCGATGGTTTTGGTTAATTCTAAGGTGGCAAATGCTGCTTTCTTCGCCGGTCTATATTCGAGTGTATTTAAATCTAGAGACAAGATATCTTTGTCGACTTTTTTATAAAATCCTTGATTGGTTTTGCTTCCCAGCCAATTGTTGCCCATCATTTTGGTTATGAAATCTGGCATTTTGAAAAGTTCATGCGCTTCATCATTCGGGCAATTGTCATAAATTCCGTTCGCCACATGAACCAACGTATCCAAACCTACTACATCTACTGTTCGGAAGGTTGCAGATTTTGGACGACCAATTACTGGACCGGTTAATTTGTCGACTTCCTCGATTGTTAATCCCATTTCTTTTACCAAATGAAAAAGGCTTTGAATGCCGAATATTCCGATTCGATTGCCAATAAATGCGGGTGTGTCTTTGGCAACTACCGAAGTTTTACCCAAGAACTGCGAGCCGTAGTTGGTTAGAAATTCGAGTACCTCATTTGAAGTTTGCGGTCCAGGTATAATTTCAAATAATTTCAAGTAGCGCGCTGGATTGAAAAAGTGTGTGCCGCAGAAGTGCTTTTGAAAATCTTCACTTCTTCCTTCACTCATATATTGAATCGGAATACCAGAAGTGTTTGACGTTACTAATGTCCCTGGTTTTCTGTATTTTTCAATCTGTTCAAAAACAGATTTTTTGATGTCTAATCGTTCAACCACAACTTCGATGATCCAATCGGCTGTAGCAATTAGAGCGAGATCATCTGTGGTGTTGCCAGTCTTAATTCGACTTGCGAATTTCTGATGATAAATAGGAGAGGGTTTCGATTTTAACGCGTTGGTTAGATGATCGTTGACAATACGATTTCGGACCATTTTGTCATCTAAAGTCAATCCTTTTTTTGTTTCGGTTTCAGTAAGTTCTCGAGGAATAATATCTAGGAGAAGTACTTCAACACCAATATTAGCAAAATGGCAGGCAATTCCAGAGCCCATGATTCCGGAACCAATTACTGCAACTTTTTTAATAGTTCTTTTCATTTCTTATTTGTCAATTTGCTGCGCTAGATGGTGAGCGCTCGGGTGATTAAATATGTTTTTTTCTTGTATTAGTTCGTTGATGGATTCTGCTACTTCGATAAAATGTTGTAGCTTTTCTTGGGGTATATTTTTGCGTACCGATTCATTAAATTTTAAAACTGTATTGCGTGATAGTTCTCTTTTTTCCTTTCCAAATTCCGTCAAATAGATGAGCATGCCACGACCGTCGTTGGGGTTTTTCTTTCGAATAATCAAACCGCGATCCTCCATCGATTTTAAGGTGCGTGTCAAACTTGTCGCTTCCATTCCCATTTTTGGAGCCAAGGCAGTAGATGGTGTTCCGTCTTCTCTGTCTAAACTTAAAAGTGCAAATCCAGTTGCCATTGTTGCGTCGTATTTTGTCGCTTCTTCATTATACATTCTAGCGACGGCTTGCCAGGTTGCCCTTAGGACATAATCAATAGTTTTGTCTTTCATAAACTGAGAATTGAAAGTCAAATATAATAAAAAATACTATGCACGCATAATAAATACATGTTTTTTTCCCTTAAGTTATTGGGCAAAAAAAACTCCTCAATTCGAGGAGTTTCTTTTTTCTATTTGAATTTCTATTTCAATTTATTGCAAGTCAGAGCAACAGCAGCACCCATTATGGTCCCAATAAAAGTTGATATCGCGATATCGAGTGCCATATTTTGATAATTAACTTCCATTCCGGAATACATAAAAAAATTCATAGACAAGCTATTGAATATTCCGATTGTTGCGCCTGCTTTCATTCCAGTTACAGGATTTCTAATGTGTGCCCACTTACTAAAAATATAAGCGATAAATAAACCCAAAGTCATACAACCAAGAAAAATGAACATTAAATTCATATTCTCATTTTGAGGATATAAATCTTTAAACAACATGCCATACAAAACCCAACCTAAGAGGAAATTAACTAGTCCTCCCACAATTCCTGAAATTAAAAAGTTTTTTACATTCATAATTTTAATAATTTATGGTTAGTATTATAAAAGTATTAAAATTGAATGCTTCCTTATTTTTATAATAAATTAATTATGAACCTTTTAATTGCTAATTTGTTGATAAGTGAAATTTTTTGTCACCGAAAAATGGACTCAAAATCGAAGCTGTCCTCTAGGAATTGGGATATATTTTCTTGTATAAGTCTTTGTATTTTTCCAATACTATTTTCCGTTTTAATTTCATTGTTGGTGTTAAATGTCCACCCTCGATAGACCATAAGTCTGGTGTCAATTCAAATCGCTTGATTTTTTCCCAACTCCCAAATTTTTCATTAAGTCGCTCAATTTCTTCTTGTATGCGGTCAATTACTTTGGGATTCGAGATAATATCTTGATTGGTTTTTCCTACTTCGATTCCGTGAATTCTCCCCCATTCACCGATAAAATCAAAGCTAGGTTGAATAAACGCCGCGGGCATTTTTTCACCGTCACCAATAACCATAATTTGTTCGATGAATCTAGATTGTTTCATTACATTCTCAATAATTTGGGGAGCAATGTACTTTCCACCTGAAGTCTTAAACATTTCTTTTTTGCGATCGGTAATTTTTAGAAATCCGTCGCTATCTACTTCTCCAATATCACCTGTCAAGAAATAACCGTCTTTCAAAACTTCATTGGTTAAAACTTCGTCTTTATAATAGCCCATCATCACATTTGGACCTTTACAAAGTATTTCACCGTCGGGCGCTATTTTGACTTCGACATTATGAATTACTCTGCCTACCGTACCTATCCTGAAGCCGCCATCTTTTTGACAGTTTACCGATATGACTGGTGAAGTTTCAGTCAAACCATAACCTTCCATAACAGGCATTTCTGCAGCAGCGAAAACTCGAGCCAGACGTGCTTGTAATGCTGCACTTCCGGACACCATCACGTTTAAATTACCGCCTAATCCTTCTTTCCACTTGCTAAAAATCAGTTTCCGAGCAATTTTCAATTGGGTTTCGTACCAGAATCCATTAGCGCCGTAAGGTTCGTATCGCAGTCCTAAATCGACAGCCCAAAAGAAAAGTTTCTTTTTGATTCCCGTTAACTCAGATCCTTTGGCATAGATTTTATCATATACTTTTTCTAATAGTCTGGGAACAACAGAAAAAACAGTAGGTTTCACTTCCTTGATATTCTCTGATAGCTTTTCGATGGATTCGGCAAAGTAGATCGAAACGGAATAATACTGGTAGATATACAAAATTACTCTTTCAAAAATATGGCAAATGGGAAGAAAGCTCAGCGCAACACTCGTTCCTTCTTCAAAAGGAATTCTTGGTGAACTGTCAAGTACATTCGAAACAATATTATGGTGGGAAAGCATGACGCCTTTTGGTCTTCCAGTTGTCCCAGAAGTATAAATGATGGTGGCTAAATCTTCCGGTTTGACGTGATTTTTTCGGTCTTCTACGACATCTTGATTGGAGACATCTTCTCCAATTTGTAATAATTCTTTCCAGTTTTTGCATCCTTCGATTTCGTTGAAAGAATAAACGTCGATGAGATAATTCAAGTTTTTCTTAATCAAATTTACTTTTCGAAGTACTTCGTCATCTGAAACAAAACAATACTTAGCTTCACAGTGGTTTAATATATATTCGTAATCCAATTCGGAGATGGTTGGGTAAATAGGCACATTTTGAGCTCCAACCTGAAGAACACCAATGTCCATAATATTCCATTCTGTCCTATTACTGGAGGAAATGACCGCGATTTTATCGTTTTTTTGAATTCCCAAACGCAGCAAAGCTCTTGAAATCTTATTGGATTGATCAACATATTCTTGCGTAGAAGTTCTTATCCATTGCCCATCATACTTCGTGACTAAAGCGGCTGGAATATTATTCTTTTCTAATTGGTAATATGGAAAATCAAAAAGACGTGTAATTGGAGTCATTATTCTTCATTTTGGAAATGCAAAATAATCAATTTATTTAATATTTTGTGTTATTTTCTTTCGCTCCAAAAAAGGGATGACCTAAGACCATTAATTTTATCTTAAATTAGATCGATAAGGGTTTTCTTCCATTTAATTTGATAATTTTGTGCCATATCTATTTCCAATGATGCAGCACTTAAGATTAAACGAATATAAAGTACTGGCTTATCGAATTTTATTGGCCTATTTTTTCTATTTTATTGCTCGAATTTTTTTCTATCTTTTTAATGCAAAGCTTCTAAAAGTGCATTCGATTAGCGAGTTTTTTGAACTTTGTTACTATGGTCTGGTATTCGATACGACCGCCATTTTGTATGTCAACCTCTTGTTTATTGTTTTAGCCATCTTGCCATTTAAGAGTAATACATCTCCAGGATATCAGAAGTTCCTGTTCTTTATTTATTTCGGAATGAACTTATTGGCTTATTCCACCAATTTTGTTGATTTCATTTACTATAAATTTACTTATGCCAGAACGACCACAGCAGTTCTCAATGTGATCGAACACGAAGTCAATTTGACTAAACTTTTTTCGAGTTTTATTGTCGATTTTTGGTACGTATTTGTTCTGTTTATAATTTGTTCTTGGCTTTGGATATATCTCTATCGTAAAGTTAAAGTTGTCATTTATACGCCCACCACAAAGCTTGCATATTTCGGGCTTTCCATTGTTGGGTTCTTACTAATTTCTCTAATGATTGTCGGCGGAATTCGCGGTGGTGATTTTAAAAAATCGACAAGACCGATTAATCTTTTGGACGCCAATCGTCATGTAGAAAATATCGTTCACGCTGATATTGTTTTAAATACGCCTTTTGCCATTATTCGAACCCTTCGTAGCAATAGTTTTATCAAGACTAATTATGAAGGCATCTCATCGCAATTGATTCTGGAAAAAGTACAACCAATCAAACAGTATCATAATAATCCTCCAACAAAGCCAAATGTTGTGGTACTTATTCTAGAAAGTAACGGACGTGAATACTATGGCTCTTTTAATAAAAAATCGAATATAGCCGATTTCAAATCCTACACACCATTCTTAGACTCATTAGCTCAACACAGTATGATTTATACGAATGCGTATACTAATGGACGTCAATCTATTCACGGAATGTCATCGATTTTAGCAGGAATTCCATCTTTTAAAGATGCCTTTACTTCATCGCCTTTCCCAAAACAAAAAATTGAATCTTTAGTTTCAACTTTGGAAAGCGAAGGATACAAAACCTCATTTTTTCATGGTGCGGCAAATGGTTCGATGGGATTCTTAGGGTTTTCTAACATTCTTGGAATCGATAAGTATTACGGTAGAACTGAGTTTAACGATGATTCTAAGTTCGATGGTTTTTGGGGAATTTGGGACGAACCTTTCTTACAATTCATGAAAAATACTTTAGACAAAGAAAAGTCGCCCTTCTTTTCAACGATTTTTACTGTGTCATCTCATGAGCCTTATAACATTCCTGCGAAATATAAAAGCGTCATGCCAAAGGGAGATATTCCTATTCATAAATGTATCGCATATACGGACTATTCATTAAAAAGATTCTTTACCGAAGCTAAGAAGTCGCCGTGGTACAAGAATACCATTTTTGTATTAGTCGCCGATCATGGCAATTCCACTTTTTATAATGAATATCGAAGACCTATCGAAAGGTTTGCCATTCCAATTATCATCTACAAGCCAGACAGCCAATATGTTGGTGTTGATGAGGATTTGGCGCAACAAATTGACATTTATCCTACAATCCTAGATATGATAGGCTATCAAAAGCCCTTTAGAAGTTGGGGTAGAAGTTTATTAGATAAGAAATCGTCTGCGCCTTTTGTAATAAATTCAACCGGTAGCCTGTACCAGTTTTCTAGAGGTAATTATATTTGTATTTTCGACGGAACAAAATCGATAGGTTTTTACGATAAGAATGATAAAGCTTTACTTCATAATTTGATTGCCAGCAGGAACGCCGACATGAATGACCTAGAAGTTAGTTGTAAAGCGTTTATACAAGATTATATGGAACGTGTCGTAGATCAAAAATTAACAACGAAATAAGATGAAAAAAAGTCTAAAAAGAATTGGTTTAGTAGTTTTGGTTGTTGTTTTGATTTTTGTTGGGAAATATGTTTATGACATGAACATCAATCACAATTTTGAAACGATCACAGCAGGTAAAGTATATAAATCTGGTGTAATTCCGCCAAACGAAATTGAAAGTTACGTCAAGAAATACAAAATAAAATCTATCGTAGATCTGCGTTTTCCTGGCACTGCCGACTTGGTAAACAACCCAGAAATACCGCAAGAATTAACGGCTGAAAAAGAGGCTGTTGCCAAGATTAAAGGAGTAAATTACTTCAATAACGGCTCGGATCAGGTTCCTAAACCTGAAAACTTAGCGTCGTTTTTCAAGATTATGGACGATCCAGCAAATTATCCAGTCTTGATTCATTGCTACCATGGTGTTGGTAGAGCGGAAATGTACTCAGCTTTATACCGAATTGAGTACGAAAAATGGACTAATGAGCAGGCGAGAAAAGGCGTACGAACGTTGATAAAATTCAGTTCTTTTGATGATGGAACACCAAAAGGCGAGTACTTAAAAGCCTACAAAAGTCGCAAGCAGTTGAATCTGGAAGCGAAGTAATCGGTCACTTTAAGTTAATTTTTGTAGAATTTTTGTGTTTGAATGAAGTCGTCCGATTTCATTTCGATAAAGTACATTCCTGTTTTTAAATCGGTTACATCAATATTTTGAAGTCCGTCGGCTGATTTTTTAAAATAAACCAATTGTCCCACTAAATTGTAAATCTTAATAGCATACTCGGTTTGTTCTGTATTAATAGTAAGCACAGCATTGGTTGGGTTTGGGAAGATTTTAAATTTTTGTAGTTCAACTTGACTTGTGGAAAGAACTGAACTTTGTAGTAAATTTACTTTAAAGTCATCAAAATAAAAACCATCAAAATTCCCGCCATTGTCTGTAACTAAGCGAAATCTAACATTGATTGATTGTCCGGCATATTCACTTAAACTAATTTCTTCATCTACCCAGCTCTCTTGATTTCCCGTATATCCGGTTACACTTGGCATAACTAAGTTTTGCGTAAAAGTTTTAGTAAATTTACCACATTGTTGCGTCCAAGTTAAACCGTTGTTGGTTGAAACGTCAAATGATACGTAATCATATATTCTTTCTAAATTCCATTTTGCTGAAAAAGAAATAGATGCATTAGCGACTCCAGTTAAGTTGATGGGATTTGATAAAGTGATTCTTCGATTTAAATTATTTGAGTAATTACTAAATGGAGAATCCGTAATAGAAGTGTTTGGAGAGACAAAATCTTCTGTTGTAGTTCCCCAACTTGTAGTTGTCCACGTTGGTAATAAAGTTGAACCATTGTCTTCTAAAATTGTTTGAAATTGTCCAAAACGTTTAGTCACTAGCTTTCTTTCTTCAAACAACCCATTGTTGATTACATATTCGAAAACAACTAGATCATTACTTGCAGTACCCGGAGTAATAACTAGTTCGATACTTGAATTTACTGTTTCCAAAACTGATAAAGGACTACTACTAAAAGGAACTCCAACTGAAAGTATATTGGATGAAATTGGATTAATTTCAACTGTAAAAATACCGTTTCCGCTCAACCCTAGTCTTGTTAATTCAAAATTTGCATTAACGATAGCTGAACTCCCCATGAAAGTATTGGTTGTGTCATTAAAATATGCATAGTTATTAACTGCTTTAGCCGCCGTCAAATTTGTGTACATCATTTCTTTACAAAGCGGAATAATATCAGTTTCTGGTGGCCAAAACGAATCTCCAATTTCTGGTGTAAAAGCATAAATTTTTGAATGATTCATCGTTTGTCCATACATAAAATCGTCTGAATTTCCTGAAGCAGCGTAAAGTAAAGAGGAAATAATATTCGAATAGCCATTTTTTGAAACCATTAATTCCCCTAGTTTGGAAAATAGCGCTTCATCGGCGCTTGGCGTATTCAAATCATAGCCAAAAGGATGCAGCAATAAATTGCTAAAGGTATGAGCGTTCAATGCTACTTTAAAATTATGGGTATCAACAAAATATTGAATCGCTAAATTTTCTGGTTCTGACATCGCAGCTGTTCCTGGGTAAGTTTCGCCGGTAACATCTGCAGAGACTCCTAACGTATTCCAGACACTTTGAAATGGATCATTTTCTTTCCAATAGTCATAATTGCGATTGTTGTCTACGCCGAAAAGTCCATCACTAAAAGGTCTTCTGTTTTTTCGCCACATTCCGCCACCATCAGGGTTTGTGGTTTGGTTATAAATATAGCCATCCGGATTAACCACTGGAATAAAATATAATTCCGTATTGTCAACAATTCTTTTGATGTTTTCATCGCTTTCGTAGTTTTCGAGCAGATACCACATAAAGAAGATTGTTTGAGACAATGAAATAGGCTCCCTTGCGTGATGCACTGCAGTATATAAAACTTGTGGCTTTGTCGAGGGAAAACTCGGATTATTTGTGATTTTTACGGATTGCAAAAAACGGCCTTCTTGAGTCGAGAAAGTACTTACATTTTCTCTTGCCGTTATCAAATTGGGAAAGGCAGAATGCATGGCATCCAACTGAAAGAGCATCTCTTCATACGTGAGGTAGCCGCCCATCGATCCATAACTAAAATTAAAAGGAACGGTATAATCTTCTTGGATTTCATCACAAGTAACATTCTGGGGAGCGGCAATTCGTTTTGCTTTTCCTTTGTTTTGTTCGATGTAGAATTTTTGAACGTCTTCTATTTCAATGTCGACTTGAAGGCCCAAGTTTTTTGCTTTTTGAATTTCGGAATCGGAAAAATCGGAAGTCAAGGAATAGCCCATTTTATGCATTCCATGGTCCATTGGAACGCCTAGTTTTTCTAATTTCTTGAAATTTTCAACAGTATTGTAAATGATTTTTGCACGATGGTATTGCTCCACTTTGGGTTGCGCAAAAAGGGAAAAGGAAACAAAACAAAAGAATACAACAAGTTTGAAAATCTTCATGAGTGTGAAATTAGATTTCAAAGATATTCTTTATTTCGATTTCACTTCAATGATTAACATTTGTTTCAAATAATTGAAGATGTGTACATTATAAATCGATGTAGAATTGTCCTTTTCCATCGGTCAAGCTTAGAACAATGATAGAAAGAAAACCCATCAATATAGCGAAAACGGAGAAGTAGAATACGACCATTCTCCACAAAAATCCTCCAAAGGAATACAGTCCTTTCGTTGCATTGTAATAAGTCCACAATGCGAATAGCGGAATCATGAAAAATGAAACAACTTCGAAAACTGTCAAAAAGGAAGGGAGATCTAGTTTATTAATAAAATCAAATAAATTAAACAAGATTCCTATCAAAAGCATTCCCAATAAACAAAACCCGCTGAGGATAAATTGCTCTGCAATATTTAGTTTGAGTCTACGAAAAATCCAAAGAGAATTTAATCCAAGGATTGGAATGATGCCCAGTAGAATGGCTTTAATGTGCTCATTAAAAAAATTACTGACTTCAACAGTATCGTTTTTTGCATCAACTGCCGTATGCGAAAGTGAATCGTAAAAATGACTCAACAAAAGATGCAAACCAATCACCAATAAGCAAAGGTAAAATACATTATAATAACGAACACGTTTACCTTTAATATAATCTAACGCTGCTTGTCCAGGTCGAATAATGGCTTCTTTTAGTGTATAGAGAATGCCTTTGTCGATATGCAAAACGCCATGCATCAAATCATGAAATAAAAAGTGACGTACTGTAATTCGATGTGTGTCTGTTTTTTGGCCACAGGATGAACAGTAGTTTTTTTCAATTTCGCAATTACAATTTAGACATCTGGTTGCACTCATAGTTCCCGTTTGCTATTCTTTGGTTTCTGGTTCCTTGTAGCTTTTAACGCGTTCTCCTTGGATATACATTTTCAACGTTTCAAAATGTATGGTAAATGGAACAAGATTCCAGTCAAGATTGGTATCAGCCTCATACGTTGTTAAAAATTGATACCACAGCAAATAGGCAGCGGTATTAAATCCTTTTTTGAATATTGTTTCGCCTGTTTGCTCACATTCAATTCCCCATTTGATGGGGCGTTTTGGTTGGCCGTGCAGTTGGTAAAACCCTGTTCCGTTTTCATTCAGCTCAACGATAGGTTCGCCGCCATTAAACAGATAAGTTCCAGCAATCGGATAATTAATATCGGTTCTGATAAAATGGATTCCCGTTTTTGTGTCTATTTCATTAACTGCATTTTGCGCATAACTTTTCATCATGAATAGCATCAAAGCAACTACAAATATGTTTTTTGATTTCATTATTGTTGTCTTTTATTTATTGTTAGAATTCACATTTTCAATCCATAATCTTGCATTCACAAAAGCTTCCAGCCAAGGCGAAACTTCATCGTTTCTGTCTTTTGGATAATGCGCCCAATTCCATGAAAACGTCGAACGCTCTATGTGCGGCATCATCACCAAATGTCGACCTGTTTTATCGCACAGCATTGCGGTGTTGTAGTTAGATCCATTGGGGTTTGCTGGATAATTCTCGTATCCATATTTTGCCACGATATTGTACTTATTTTCTTCATAAGGTAAATCAAATTTTCCTTCTCCGTGAGAAACCCAAACGCCTAAAGTACTGCCAGCCAAAGAACTTAACATTATAGAATGGTTTTCTTGAACATTTACAGAAGTAAAGATACTTTCATGTTTGTGGCTATCGTTGTGTTTCATTTTTCCATGAATTTCGTGCTCGGGATAAATGACTTCGAGTTCCATAAACAACTGACAACCATTACAAATTCCTACCGACAAAGTATCTTCTCGCTTGAAAAAATTCTCTAAAACACTTTTGGCTTTTTCGTTATACAAAAACGCGCCAGCCCAACCTTTGGCAGAACCCAATACATCGGAATTAGAAAAACCGCCAACTGCACCAATAAATTGAATGTCTTTCAAATCTTCTCGACCTGAAATCAAATCAGTCATGTGAACATCTTTCACATCGAAACCTGCCAGATACATTGCATTGGCCATTTCACGCTCGGAATTACTTCCTTTTTCACGAATGATGGCCGCTTTTGGACGTGGTTTTGAAGTGTCGATAATTGGCTTTTTTCCTGTAAAATTAGTTGGAAAAATATAGTTTAACGGTTGATTTTTATACTGGTCAAAACGCTCTTTTGCTTTGTTGTTTTTGCTTTGATGTTGGTCGAGTAGGAAAGAGGTTTCGAACCAAATGTCTCGATAGGTTGAGAGTTGTAGGTTAAACGTTGTAAGTTGATGGCTGTTGGTTGTGAGTTGTAGTTTGTCGGTTGTTGTAACTGTTCCTAGTTTGTAAAAAGAAATTGCATTGTTTTTTAATGCACTTTCGAAAACGGAATCTTC
The DNA here is from genome assembly GCA_947456815.1 of Flavobacteriaceae bacterium. GTDB lineage: Bacteria > Bacteroidota > Bacteroidia > Flavobacteriales > Flavobacteriaceae > Flavobacterium. The sequence goes on along the minus strand of CANGTL010000003.1, from coordinate 46,395 downwards.
TTTGGCTTGAATTACAATTCCAATATTCTCAGAAAAAAGTACTTTGATGGCATCATTTTCATCAAAAACAGTCAAATCGATGTTCGCTCCCAAATTGTTATCGGAAAAGCACATTTCCAAAAGTGTCGTAATCAATCCACCGCTGCCAATGTCATGTCCAGCAACAATTTGATCGTCAACAATTAAATTTTGAATTGTATTGAAAGCGCGTTTAAAAAAGTCGCTATCTCTTATCGTAGGTGCATCGCTACCAATTTGATTCAAGATCTGAGCGAACGAACTGCCGCCTAATTTGAATTCATCTTGCGATAAATTAATATAATAAATTGAACCGCCATTTCTTTGCAAAACAGGTTCCACAACTTTAGTAATATCGGTACAATTTCCACCAGCAGAAATGATGACCGTTCCTGGTGCAATGACTTCTTCGTTTGGATATTTTTGTTTCATCGATAGCGAATCTTTTCCAGTCGGAATATTGATTCCCAATTCGATGGCAAAATCCGAACAGCCTTTTACTGCAGCATACAATCGAGCGTCTTCTCCTTCGTTTTTACACGCCCACATCCAATTGGCGGACAAAGAAATTCCTTTGATTCCATCTTTAATTGGCGCCCAAATGATATTCGACAAGGCTTCTCCAATCGCGTTTCTGCTCCCAGCAACTGGGTCAATCAAAGCGGCAATCGGAGCGTGTCCGATGGAAGTTGCAACGCCTTCTTTTCCTTGAAAATCTAACGCCATCACGCCAACGTTATTCAATGGCAATTGTAATGGACCGACGCATTGTTGCTTGGCTACTTTTCCACCAACGCAGCGATCGACTTTGTTCGTCAACCAATCTTTGCAAGCAACTGATTCTAGTTGCAAAACTTGCTGAATGTATGTTGTTATTTTTTCTGGAGAATACGCTAAAGCGTTGTATTTTCTATCAATCTTGACATCATTCATAATCACTTTTGGTGAACTTCCAAACATGTCTTCAATGGCAAAATCCATAGGTTTGTCTCCAGTTGTTTTCGATTCAAAAGTAAAACGATGATTGCCAGTAATGTCTCCCACTTGATACATTGGCGAACGTTCACGGTCTGCAATTTTTTGTAATAATTCAATATCTTTCTGACCAATCACCAAGCCCATACGTTCTTGCGATTCGTTTCCGATAATTTCTTTGGCAGATAAAGTTGGATCTCCAATGGGTAATTTGTCTAGGTCGATTAAACCGCCCGTTTCTTCTACCAATTCAGAAAGACAATTGAGATGACCGCCAGCGCCATGATCGTGAATGGAAACAATCGGATTGACGTCGCTTTCCACCAAACCTCTTATGGCATTGGCCGCTCGTTTTTGCATTTCAGGATTCGATCGTTGGATGGCATTTAGTTCAATTCCAGAATTAAATTCGCCTGTGTCGGCAGAGGAAACCGCAGCACCGCCCATTCCAATTCTATAATTTTCGCCACCTAAAATCACGACTTTATCGCCGACCTTTGGTTTGTGTTTTAGCGATTGATCTAGTTTCCCGTAACCAATTCCGCCCGCTTGCATGATGACTTTATCGTAGCCTAAGGTTCTGTTGTTTTCTTTATTTTCAAAAGTTAAGAGTGAACCTGTAATCAATGGCTGCCCGAATTTATTTCCAAAGTCAGAAGCGCCATTCGAAGCTTTAATTAAAATATCTAGTGGCGTTTGATATAGCCATTTTCTTTCTGGTAAATTAGCATCCCAAGTTCTGTTTTTTTGCAATCGGGAAAAGGAAGTCATGTAGACGGCGGTTCCTGCAAGTGGCAATGAACCTTGACCACCGGCAAGGCGATCTCGAATTTCTCCTCCAGAACCGGTTGCTGCGCCGTTGAATGGCTCGACCGTTGTGGGAAAATTATGTGTTTCTGCTTTAAGTGAAATTACCGAGTCGAACTCCTTTACAGCATAATAATCTGGTTTTTCAGGCGATAAAGGCGCGAACTGTTGCACTTTAGGTCCTTTCACAAAAGCGACATTGTCTTTATAGGCCGAAACAATATCGTTTGGATTTTCTGCTGAAGTTTTCTTAATCAATTTGAACAAAGACGATTCTTGTTCTTTTCCGTCAATGACAAATGTTCCGTTAAAAATCTTATGTCGACAGTGTTCCGAATTGACTTGCGAAAAACCAAATACTTCAGAGTCCGTCAGTTTTCTGCCAATTTTAATGGCAAGTTTGTTGAGGTAATCGACTTCTTCTGTGCTTAAAGACAATCCTTCTTTTTGATTGTATGCAGCAATATCGTTTATTTCAAGGATTGGTTCCGGTTGAATGTGAATGGTAAAAATATCTTGATTTAACTCAGCATATTTTTGTGAAAGCATCGGATCGAAATCAGAGAAATCGTCGGTTGCCTTTTGAAATTCTTCAATACGAATGATTCCTGAAACTCCCATATTTTGAGTAATTTCGACAGCATTGGTGCTCCACGGTGTAATCATGGTGGCACGTGGACCAACAAAAAAATCCGCGAGTACGGATTTTTCTATTTGATTGACATTGCCAAAAAGCCAGTTTAATTTTGAAATGGTTTCTGCCGAAAGTTCGTTTTGCGTCTGCACGGCAAAAACAGTTGTACTTTCGTTTCCGAAGAAATGAATCATTGTTGTGTAGTTGTAGTTGTTGTCGCAAATTTAGGTTAAAAAACCAGAATTTACAATCAACAGTTATTACGACTTTTGAACATTTATTCTGGAAAAGGAGCACTTTGATACGCTCCCATATCCGGAGGATTGGAGGTTCTTGGTAAACCTAAAACATCCAATAGAACTAAGTAAGTCAAGCTGCCTTTTTGAAAAGCACCGCCTTCTGGATCATCGCTGATATTTAATTGATTCAAATTGGCATTAAAGAATCTTGGGTCTTTATTTTTGATATTACCATCTAATTGATTGCGAATGAAATTATAAATTGGTTTTCCGGCTAATGACGTTCCACTATCTCTGAACTTAATCAAGCAATATTTCACGTCAAATAAATATGGAATAGCATCATCGTTAATTTTATCTAAGAAAAGTCCAATATTGTTGGAACTATAGATGATGCAATTGTAAAAATTGGCTTGTGTTAGCGCTCCACTGATGTTCGTTCCGTCTGGTTGTTCTTCATAATTACTCATCAACACCGCTACTTGATTTGAACTCAACCAATTGTTGTTGAACGTGCAATGTTTAAACTGATAGCTACCGCCTATAGTGCAGGCTAATGCGGCTTGTCCTGCTAAATTAACCACAAGATTTTCGCAGTTATTCATAGTTGCCGCTCTTGCTAGAATACCGTAATTAGCGGAGTTATAGATTTGTGAATTCTGGAGGTTCAACACACAATTTTCTACCAATAATCCAACGGTTGCATTTTTTAAAGTCAAATGGTTGATGCTATTGTTGATACTGCCTTCACGCAACCAAATCGTTCCCCATTGTCCGGGGACATCTTCATATAGCGGTTCGAGTCGATCGCCTTCAAAAGTGACTTCGTTTAACAATGGATTACTAGTTGGAGAAACGCCACCATCTACAATAAGCGTTGCACCGGGTTGTACTACAATTCCAGATTCCGCATGAAAATAGACTTTCGCTCCTGGATCTATTTTCAACGTTTTTCCGGCGGGAACACCAGCATAGCCATAAACCACGTAGGGTTTGGTATTATTAAAAATGTATTCGTTTCCATTGACAGGATCATTTTCATCCAATTCAAAACCGTTGATACGGACTTCATCTCCGTTTTGATCTGTTCCCAAAAGCAAGTTTTCCTTAATACCATTCACATCTCTTTTTGGAAATAAGAAATAAGCGTCGCGAATCAAGGTAACTAAATTAACTTTCTGTGGGCCATTCGAAGAATCAAAAACGATGTCATCTGTGTAGAGAAAATCGGTTGGATTTGCATCGGCAATATTCGCCGTGGTTTCAATAAAAACATACATACTGTCTTTGGCAAGTAATTCGACGTTATTGAAAATTCGTCCATCACCAACACCGTTGTTGTCTTCATCAACTCCCGTCATTCCGTCAATCATCATACGATATTTAGAATTGGCTTTTGCTAAGCGAATTTTAGGGATTTTGATATCGTCATTGCTTCGGTTATAAACTTTGAGTGTGTAAGTGCTCGAACCAATATTAGTAAAAACAGTGTCTAAGTAAACAGTGTCTTTTGAAAATCCGAGGTTTCCTGAACTTGGAACAGTTTCAAAATCCTTACGGCAAGAACTCAAAGAAATCATAAAACCGATAAGAAGAAGACAGATTATATTTCGCATTACAATTGATTTTTGGTAAAAATAGTAAAAAATGTATTGGTGTATCAACGGTGACGATTTTTAAAACGGTGAAAATTCAATTTTATTCTCTCATTGCGGAATGTTCATAATTATCGTGCTTCCAAACCTATTAAATCTTAATTTTGCCAAAAAAAAGATATGGCCTTTGATAAAGAAAAAATGCTTGCGCTTTGCAATACAATTTCGAAGAACACTTTAATGGAGACTTTAGAAATTAAGTACATCGACGCTGGAGAAGATTTTTTGGTGGCTCAAATGCCTGTCAACCCGAGAATTCATCAACCGATGGGTTTATTGCACGGAGGCGCCAGTGTTGCTTTGGCGGAAAGCGTTGGAAGTGCTGCATCAATGTTGCTCGTCAATAATGAACTCAGTGAAATCCGCGGCATCGAAATCGCTGCCAATCATCTAAGAGCCAAAAGAACTGGAATGGTCACTGGAACTGCAAGAATTGTGCATCAAGGGAAAAGCATTCACTTGTGGGAAATTAAAATTACCGATGAAAACGGAAAATTGATTTCAATTTGTAAATTGACGAATATGGTTTTACCAAAAAGGAAGCTTTAATGTCCGATATGTTTCAAAAATGCCGAGATCAGCACAACCATAAATTGCCTTTTGTGCTTTACAGAAAGCCCAATGCTAATAAGGTAATCGCACTGTTGCAAGAAGATGATACAGTTAATACCATGAGCAATAATGAGGAAAGGGGTTTTGTTTTTGCTCCGTTTATTGAGACTAAAATCATTGTAATTCCTGAAGATAAATGTAAAGTAATCATTACGCCTTTTGAACCTGTTGACGTAAATTCGAATGAAATCGCTGAAATCGACGGTGAAAATCCATTCGAAAAAAAGAAGCATATTGAACTCGTGGAGAAAGCCATTGAGAGTATTAAGAACGGAGAATTTAGTAAGGTAGTTCTTTCCAGAAAAGAAACCGTTGCCCTTTCTGACTTTGACTTATTTGATATTTTTCAAAAATTAGCAAGTACTTATCCCAGTGCTTTTGCGTATTGCTTTTACCATCCCAAAGCAGGGCTATGGTTAGGCGCTTTTTCTGAGCAATTGGTTTTTGTACAGGGAATGAATTTTCGGACGATGGCTGTGGCAGGTACCCAATTATATAATGATGCCGCTACGATTTTATGGGGTGCTAAAGAAGTCGATGAACAGCAATTGGTTACCGATTTTTTAGTTTCAAATTTGAATGAGATATCCACTGAAATTAGTGTTTCAAAACCGTATGCGCTTCGTGCTGGGAATTTAATTCACCTAAAAACAGATATAGAAGGGAAGTTTAGAGAGGAAATGCAATTAAAAGACTTGCTTTCAATTTTGCATCCAACGCCTGCCGTTTGCGGATTTCCGAAAGATGCTGCAATGGATTTTATTATTAAAAATGAAGGTTACGAGCGTAGTTTTTATGCGGGATTTTTGGGAGAGTTTAATTTTGATTTTGATACCAAAGACAAGGTAACCGATTTATACGTTAATTTGCGATGCATGGAAATTGAAGAGAATAATGCACATATTTATGTGGGCGGAGGAATCACAATCGACAGTAATGCAGAAAACGAATGGCTAGAGACGGTTAATAAATCCCATACCATAAAGAAGATTTTATATTAAACAATTATCAATTATGAAATTAGACATATTAGCCTTTGGCGCACATCCCGATGATGTTGAATTAGGTTGCGGAGGCACCATTGCCAAAGAAGTAGCTTTAGGTAAAAAAGTAGGTATTGTTGATCTGACAAGAGGAGAATTAGGAACTCGCGGTACTGCGGCAACCAGAGATATGGAGTCAGCGAAAGCCGCTGAAATTCTGGGTGTCAAGATACGAGAGAACTTGAATATGAGAGATGGCTTTTTTGTCAATGACGAGGAGCACCAATTGGCTGTGATTAGAATGATACGTAAGTACCAACCAGAAATTGTCTTGTGTAATGCCGTTGATGATAGACATATCGACCACGGAAAAGGAAGCAAATTGGTTTCTGACGCATGTTTTTTATCAGGTTTGGTCAAGATTGAAACGGAATATGAGGGACATAAACAAGACGGTTGGAGACCAAAATCGGTTTTTCATTATTTGCAATGGAAAAATTTAACTCCTGATTTTGTCGTGGATATTTCAGGCTTTAATGAAAAGAGAATTGAAGCAATTTTAGCCTACAGTTCGCAGTTTTATGATCCGAACAGCAAGGAGCCTGAAACGCCAATCGCGACGAAAAATTTCTTGGAAAGTTTGAACTATCGCCCACAAGATTTCGGCAGACTGATTGGGAAAGATTATGCGGAAGGCTTCACAGTAGAAAGGTATTTGGGCGTCAATAGCTTAGGGGATTTGATTTAATTTTTTAAATTATTTCTTTGTATAATAAAACTTTTGCAATACATTTGCACTCGTTAAAAATGGTGGTTGTAGCTCAGCTGGTTAGAGTATTGGTTTGTGGTGCCGAGGGTCGCCGGTTCGAACCCGGTCAGCCACCCAAAAGCAAAAGCTTCTAGGAAACTAGAAGCTTTTTTTGTTGATTTTGTCGTGAGTTTACTTGGAATTTAATTTTAGAAACGCAATAAATCGTTTTTGCTGGTCAATGAAAACACTATGGGAACAATCATCGATATAATCTACTTTATCATTTCCCAATAATTCTTGTAGCTGTTTTACTTGCTCTGGCGAATACAAGCCATCGTCTTTACCGTACAAGCCGAAGATTTTAAAGCTACTTGCAACCAATGATTTGAGATCATTAGTCAAGTCGATGGACGTGTAGCTTTCGTTTTTCAAAAAACCTTGTGGCGCATCGTAAGTCATTTTGGAAGCATAGGTAAATGCCGGGTCTTTTGTAGCATTTCCGTAGATTGCTTTCGCGTCATCACTCATTTTCTTGGGAGTATAAAAGCCATTTTGCATGGCATGACCGAACGAATAGGCATAATATTCCGCTGATGTCGGATTCATTTTTTCAATCATATCAATATAGTTCAAATTGGTCTTATCGTTGTTGCTTTCGTAGATTTTTCTCGACGATTTCAAAATCGTTTTGAATGTTTCCTGCAACGATACTGGTGCTCCAACCAAAAAAAGTGCATTTACTTTCTCTGGATATTGCTTCATAAATAGCGTACCAACAATGCCACCAAAACTGTGACCAATGAGCGTTGCTTTTTTTACGTTATATTGATTTAGAATCAAATTAATATCTGCAAAAGTTTCTATAAAATTGAATTTTGCACTGGCGTCTGTTGATCTTCCTTCCCCTCTACGATCGTATACAATAACATAGAATCCGTTGTCGGCTAGGACTTGCGCTGCTGCGACTTCAAATCCAGCACAATTGTAACCGGGTCCGCCGTGGAGAAAAAGAAGGGGCTTGTCTTTTGGATTACCAAACGCTTTGCTGTATAAGTTTTGTACGTTTATATTCACATGAATAAAAACCATCAAGATTAAAATACCATATTTTTTCATAAAAAGTAATTGTTGAATGTTAGTGTTGATATTAGAAATCTTCGATTACTTCCCGTCTTTATCAACAACCAATCGTTTCTCTCTATTCGCAATTTCCCATGCGATAGCGAATGCATATTTTGTTCGTTTGGTCAAGGCATCGAATTCGATTTTATCAACGTCATCACCAGGTTTGTGATAATCCTCGTGTACGCCTGTAAAAAGAAAAACAGAAGGAATTCCATTTTTGGCGAAGTTGTAATGATCGGACCGGTAATAAAAGCGATTCGGATCAGCGCGATCATTGTATTTATAATCTAGTGTAAGATTTCCATATTTTTTGTTGGTTTCTTCGCAAACATTAAATAAATCAGTAGATAAGTAATCAGAACCAATTAGATAGATGTAATCGCTGCTATCTGGATGAAATTCGTCATGTCTTCCTATCATATCAATATTGACATCAGCAACGGTACTCGCTAAAGGAAATAATGGGTTTTCAGAATAATATCGCGAACCATGAAGCCCGTGTTCCTCTCCGGTTACATGCAAAATAAGAATCGATCGCTTAGGTCCATGACCTTCTTTTTTTGCTTTTTGAAATGCTTTGGCAATTTCAATCAGTGCCACTGTTCCAGAACCATCGTCATCCGCACCGTTATAGACTTCTCCTTTTTTGACACCGACGTGATCATAATGCGCGGAAACCACAACAATTTCATTAGGCTTTTCCGAACCTTCTATAAATGTCCAAATGTTTTCCGAATCCGGAAGGTTTTCATTGTATTTGGCATTTAGAAAAGCGGCAGGAATCGGTTGATAAAAACTGCTGGCACCTTTCGGAAATGTGAGTCCATTTGCTTTGTGTTGTTCGATAAGATACCGTCCGGCTTTTTTTTGTCCTTCTGAACCAGTTTCTCTGCCCTCCATTTCATCAGAGGCAATTACTGTAAGATTTTTTTTGAGGTTGTCAGACGAAATCGAGTTGATGTAATTTGCAATATAATCAGGAGTGCTTTTATTTTTGGTGGCACAACTGATTACAACAAGATAACAGATTATTGGAAATAGAATTTTTTTCATTGTTTATTTAATATTAATAAAGGTGTAAAGTGCAAATAAAGAGATTATTATAATGATGAAGATCATATTGATCACAAATAAGGCGATACTTTTGATAAAAGAAACCCCTCTGGATTCGCCGTAAAATCGATGATGCGCTGGGAAAAAGTAGTAAAACATCCATAGTATAGAAACAAAATCAACGATTTCTTTTAAAGTATCAGCTATCACTGAACTACCAAACAGTGACAAGAATTTACTAAACAGGAAAACAACTAAAGTTACAAGCAATAAAAACGAAAAATAGTGCAAAGTGAATATGCCGTGATCGAAGTAATACCAGCGCTTCTTGCTATGAAATAGCCATAGGAAAATGGCAAAAAGCGGCATGTATATGAACAATGTTTTAGAGAAGTTGTGTACAAAAGATTCTTTAAATTTTTCAACTAGTTCTTCGCTGGTATTGTTTTTTTTGACTTCAAGTGCCTTCTTAACAAACCAGTATCCAACTGCATCTAATCGATCTTCTTCAGGACCAAATTTTTGTAACGAATCGAGTTCCTCTTGAGATTCAAAACCGAAATTAAACATATTGTCATACTTCTCTTTTTTCTTGTTTTTTTCTTTTGCAATACTGTATTGAATGGAATCTTCAATTTGCTGCCGTGATTTTTCTGACTCAATCAACTCATCAATACTGACATTCTCTGTCGTAGTAATTTTTACATTAGAACCAGACTTCGTTGTCGTTGTTTTCTTTTTGACATTAATTAAATTATAATCAGTATTAGGAAGTGAAGTCATTAAGAAGAAAGTAATGAAACTGATAAAAATGTAAAGTCTCACTGGTGCCAAATACGATAAACGTTTGCCTGAAAGATATTCTTTAGTTAAAGCCGCTGGCTTGAATAATAAATGCTTAATAGTTCTCCAAAACGCATTTTCATAGTGCGTTAAATCTTCGAAGAAATGAACAAATAGCTGGTGAAATGTCTTGCGGCTTTCTATGTTTTCTTGTCCGCAATTCGGACAGAAGCGCTCTTGTACAACGTGACGACAGTTAAGACAAGTCTTGTCTTTGCGGATAACATTATGACTCATAGAATACTATTGATTGGCTAAAAGTAAGTAAATTTATTTATAAAATATTTCTAAATTGCAATTCTAAAACCAGAACAATCATGCAATCAACCGCAAAAAATCCTCTCGAATACATCGAGAGTTTGCCAGAAGAGCGTAAAGAGGCGATCTTGAAAATTAGAGAAGCAATCCTTCAAAATCTTCCGGTAGGTTTTGAAGAAGTGATGAATTATGGGATGTTGGGTTATGTTGTTCCGCATTCAATTTATCCGAAAGGTTATCATTGCGACCCAAAACTACCGCTGCCATTAATGGGTTTGGCTTCACAGAAGAATAATATTTCGTTCTATCATATGGGAATTTATGCTGATCCCCAACTGCTAAATTGGTTTGTTGCAGAATATCCTAATCACGTAAAATCGAAGTTAGATATGGGAAAGAGCTGTATTCGTTTCAAGAAAATGAATGAAATCCCATATACGCTGATAGGAGCGTTAGTTGCTAAACTAACTACTGATAGGTGGATTCAATTATATGAATCAAGCTTTACAAAATGATGTCAAACTAAGGAATCTGGCGAATAGAACTGAATCGTGTTTGCTATTTTTGCCAAGCGCATTTGTGCTACTTTTTCTTCATTGAGTGACTTTTCAAATAATTCTAGTAATTTGGTTTCTCTGAGGTTTTCAGCGTAAACCGTCAATATGCTATAGGAGGCTATTTCATAATGCTCTATTTTGTGTAGAGACAAAATGATTCCTGCATCTCGAATCATTCCAAACTTTGTAATTTCGATCATTTCGTCGAGTTCAGAAACCATGGCGTCGATGGCCATGCAAGGCGCAAGGATGCTTTTCTCCTTAAGCAGGTCGAATGATTCTTCTATGCGCAGCACTTGTTTTTGAGTGTCTTCCTGATGAATGTAAATCGCTTCAATCAACTCAAAATTGCATGAATTCTTGATGATTTTCGGGAAAGATTTCGCAACAACTTTCTCAACATAATACATCGATTTAAGTTCTTGAAGAAACAAATCACGGAGTCCAGCTTCGCCCTGAAATTTTGGTTTTATCGATTTGATTTCATTTTCCCTTTTTTCAGGAAAATTCTCGTCTGATTTTCTTGCATTTTCCATAACTTTTCATTTTAGGTCTTTTTCTTAAAACAATTTTTCACAAGTAAATTTTGGGGATAAAATTGACTAAATCATTTGTATTTAAACAATTAGCCAAATTAGTCTTTTATAATTTCTCAAAAAAAAATAACCGACAAACGACGTCAAACTTTAACAGATTGGATTTTACTATCAAGTTTCTATCGAAAAAAGAGATTTTTACGTTGTTCAACGTCGAAATACTACAAGTCAACTTTTTTTTTAGCTATTTGAGCAAGAATGTCTTAACTTTAATGTACCCAAATCGTATGTGATTTATTAATTTTAATAGTCATGTTATGAAAGCTAGGGTTAGATTACTTCAGATCATCTTATTTCTGCTCATACAGTCCACTTTTGCACAGATTAAGTTAGAAAACGTCTATGTTTATCAGAAGAAGACTACTAAAGCCATTCCTGCCGTACGCTATTATTATTACCCCAATTTACAAGCGTATTATGATACTTGCACCGCAAAATACCTATATATGAAAGAAGGTGAGTGGATAACATCGGATTTCCTTCCAGCAAATTATAGAGGGTATTGTTTAAATAACAATAGTTATGTTGTCATAGATGGATTTACAAATGATGAACCTTATACCTTGATTAACGAACACAAAAAGAAATATCCTGCTAATTTTTCTAGTAAAAGAAGAAAAGATGTGGTCTTAGCGCAAAACTAATTTGCTTTTTGTTGATTTTTAGGCGAGATCCAAATCGAACAATATTGTGAAGCGACCGAGATATGATTGTGTTCTTTCTCGACAAATTTTCGTGCTCGCTTGCCAATTTCGATAATTTCATTGGGATTGTCAATTAAGTGGCTTAGTTGGTCAACCAAATAAGTTACATCTGGACGGGCATTGATATTAACAAGTTCTTGGAGTCCGTAGTAGTCATAAAATTCTTTTTCCGCACAAGTAAATACTACTTTTCCCTTAGCCATTGCTTCAAGAGCATGAAACCCTTGGTCGTAGCCATACACCATATCTAATAAAATATGAGCGCGGTCATATAATTCGATATATTGACTATATGGTACGCTTCGGGTGGTGATAATTTCAACTTGATCTGGGTATTTTTTTTCAATAATTGCAAGTGCTTTTTCAAAGTAATCGTTCCCTTTCTTGTAGTAACTTTCAGAATTAATTCCGTGAAAAATGACAATCTTATCGCGAATTTCATTTGCAACGTAGACTATTTTGTCTGTATTTATTGGATTTGGAATCATGCCTAAATATTTTTCTTCACCTTGCATCGGAATATGATAATCGATATCAGAAGCAATTACTCCCTGAATATTTTGATAGATGTATTCGTGTATTTTTTTGTAGTTGTTTCTTCGAAATTTCAACACTCCGTCAAAATCTTTTGGCTCAACTTTTCCTTCAAAATAGGGAGGCAATAAAGACATAAAAGAAGGATTTTCAAAGTAATATTTCACGGTCAAATAATCCGTACCACAGCACATGAGGAAGACTTTCTTATTATTTTCAAATAGAAACTGCAACATTTTTTTTTCGAAATAATAGCCACAGTAAAAAGCATTTTCATTGATGAGCTGCACAACATCAAAGTTTGATAGCTGCTTCTCATAATTTTTAAACTGACGATAGGTATGCCATGAAGTGATATTGAATCCAGTCAGTTTGTAAACTGCTACTTTTATTTTTTTTAGAAAACCGGTATTCCATTTTTGTTCTAAAGGCAAATCTACCGGAAAGTGCTTGAAACTGTCCCTAAATCCCATAATCACAACTTGGTGTCCCAATTGCTGTAAACCTTCCTTTAAAGAATTATGAAGACGACTATATTCTCCTACAAGTAAAATGTTCATATATTGCTATCTTTGACAAATATATTCACTATTTGACAATTAATGAGTAACACGAAAATTAAAATCGCTATTGTAACAAGTTCGTTAGCAAACGGTGGTATGGAGCGATTTAGTGCTTTACTTTCGAAAATGTTAGTGCAATTGGGATTTGAAATTCATGTGATTACTATTTTGGATGAAATTGAATATGAGTTTGACGGTAAGTTGCTCAATTTAGGGCTTTTGAAAAAAAAAGACGATTCAATTCTTGGGCGAGTTAAACGTTCCATTGCATTAAGAAATTATATCAAACAATTTCAATTTGATTGGATTATTGATAATCGAATTAGAACTTCCAATCTATCCGAATGGATTATTTCAAACTTTATTTATAAGCCAGAGAGAACAATTTATCTTGTTCACAATTTTAAAATTGAAAAATATTTTCCAAGAAGATTTGAACTCGCTCGAAAGATTTATCGCAAATCCCCATATATCATTGCCGTTTCGAAAGAAATAGAGCGGCAGATAGTCGATAAGTATAATTACCAAAATACGCTAACGCTCTACAATCCTGTAGACCTTATTAAGTTGAATAACATGGCGGAAGAAATGGTGATAAGTGGAAAATTTATCCTTGCCTACGGACGGATTGATGATGCCCATAAAAACTACTCATTGCTTATTGAGAGTTACGCTCGCTCTCTTTTGCCCGAAAATGGAATCGATTTATATATCATTGGTGACGGAAAAGATCTTGACACGATAAAGGAAAAAGTTGGCAATCTTCAGTTACAAGATAAGGTTATTTTTAAGTCCAAAATGGCAAATCCATTCCCGTATGTTAAAGGCGCACTATTTACCACTTTAACGAGCAGGAATGAAGGTTTTCCGTTGGTAATCATCGAATCACTCGCGCTGGGAACTCCGGTTATTTCGGTAAATTGTCAGTCAGGGCCAAAAGAAATTATTCAAAATGAGGTAAATGGTTTGCTAGTCGAGAACCACAATAGTGAGGTATTTGCAAATGCAATGAATAGATTTCTATTAGACCAAGAATTGTATAACAGAATCAAATTGAATGCTGTTGATAGTGTCGCGAATTTGTCGGTTGAAGAAGTGAAAAAGCAGTGGCTTCGAATATTAACAAAGTAATCTAGAATACAGATTTTTTTATGCCAAGTTGAACCAAAAATAGATTAAGTCTGACTAGGAATTGTAAACCAAAACCGGGCAATTCTAGCAAAATCCTTTTCTTAAAATTAAGGTCCTTGAGATTGATTTTATCATAGTAAACTTTAAAGTTAGCTTTGTCATTTGCTAGTTTAGATCTAATAGCAAATGAAAATAGATTAAGATCTAGAAACTTCTTCAGTCTTTCGTTTGTTTTTTCTAACATTTCGAATTTAGAAAAATTCATTTTCTTATTAAGATATTCTTTTTTCTTAGAAAGGCTTTGAGCATCATAAACATAACGAGCCAAAATTTTCCAACTAAAAACGATAGGATAGCGTAGGCCAATTCTAATCCACATGTCGGTGTCTTGCCCACTTCTAATGTCAACATCAAAATTGCCCACTTTTTCAAAGACGCTTTTATGAAAAACGGCGCAAGAAGTGCAAATTGCCGTTGTTTTCATACTGGCGTCAAAATAATTGACAACCTCTTTTTCTTTTTCTTTTACAATTGAATATTGCGCCGGAAATACGGTTTTTTCAGTTTCTACTTCAATGGCTGCAGAAAAAATGTGCTGGTCTGGAAATTGCTCAATTGAAGACACCATTTCTTCTAAGAAATTTGGATACCAATAATCATCGGCATCGATAAAAGTGATGTATGATGCGGCAGCCGTTTCTATTCCTAGATTTCTCGCTGTTGATACACCGCCGTTTTCTTTTTTGAGGTACTTAATTCTAGGGTCGGAAAAAGATTTGATTTTACTTTCACTATTATCGGTCGAACCGTCGTTGATGACAATCAATTCGAAATCCGTAAAACTTTGTTGAAGAACACTTTTTATCGTGTTTTCAAGGAAAGTCTCTTTGTTATAAACAGGAATGATAATTGAAAAAAAAGGCATTTATAGATTTTTGATGCTACAAAAGTAACCTAATTTATAGAAGTCAAACAAGACTAGCGATGGATTCTTTGATAAGAGATTTTGTCTTAGCTGCTGTTTAGATAAGTTAAAAAAGAGCACAACAATTCGCTGTAACATTAGACGCTTGATTGTTTCATGCGTTTTACCCAATGCAGTTTCATTAGACTTGATAATTCCTTGAATGATAAGACTATTCAGATTGTCGATAGCACTAAGATGCTTACTCAAGAATACAATCGAAGTTTCCAAGTTGAGGTGATAAGCTGGATTTTCAATGTGAATTATAGGAATTCCATTTTTTTTCAGGTCCGATATAAAAACAAAATCCTCGAATCCATATTCATAAATAGAGGGATTGAAAGGATATTTAAGTAATATTTGTTTTTTAAGCAGAATATTAGAAACAAGCGCTGTTTCGTATGTTTTTTTTTGTCTTGTCAAAAGTGGAATGGCTTCTCTTTTTCGACCGTAAGTCCAACGAAGTATTTCTTCCCCAAGCGGTTTATTATCGTAGTAGGCTATGCCGCCAAAAAAGACAGCGCCGTTATTACTATTAATGCAATCCAAATAGTTCTTAATGAAAGAAGAAGAGTCCGGCATAGTATCACAATCTAAAAGCAATAGCCATTCGCATCGTGCTTTTTGACAGAGCTTATTTCTGTTCGATCCTCTTCCTAAATTTTCAACATTTGAAAGATAGTAGCAATTGCTTAGACCAACGATTTTTTCATTTTCTTTGATAATGGCTGAGTCTGTCGAAGCATCATCGGACACAATAATTTCAAAATCAATGTTCTCCAATGAAATCTGATTGTGCAATTCCTTTACTAGAGGGAAAGTATTATAATTATACGTTGGTATTAATATCGAAAGCATTAAACCGTTCTTTGAACAACTTCAAACACTTTATTGTCTTCACATTTTAAAGTCTTCGATGGATATTTCATCAATAAAGCATAGTCGTGTGTTGCCATAATTACGGTTTTTCCATTAGAATTGATCTTGCGTAAAACTTCCATGACTTCAACGCTGGTTTGTGGATCGAGATTTCCAGTTGGCTCGTCTGCGAGAATTAATTCGGGGTCATTAAGCAAAGCTCGAGCAATAGCAACGCGCTGTTGTTCTCCTCCCGACAACTGATGAGGCATTTTTTCAGCAATCGATTTCAAATCAACTTTGTCTAAGACTTCATCTATTTTCACTTGCATTTCTAATTCATCTGTCCAACCAGTTGCCTTTAAAACAAAAAGCATATTTTCTTTTACGCTTCTGTCTGGCAAAAGTTGGAAATCTTGAAAAACAATACCGATTTTCCTTCTCAAATAAGGAATTTTATCATCTTTCATCGCCACCAAATCAAAGTCAACGACGCTTCCTTGACCTTCCGTTAATGGCAGGTCAGCATATAATGTCCGCATGAAACTGCTTTTTCCAGATCCAGTTTTTCCAATGATATAAATAAATTCACCATGATTAACCTCTAGATTAATATTCGAAAGAATAACTCTATTTCCTTGGTAAATCGATACGTCTCTTAAATATAAAACGGGTTGTGACATAGTGGTTTCGTTTGTTGAGTAAAAGTAGTAAGTTAACGTTGGTATTCAAAATAAATTTTATTGTATTCTAAAGCTATCTTTATTTGATATTATAACTAAATAATTAAAAAAGTTATTTTTTTTCAAATACATATAAGATATTGAGTCCTAGCTCGAATCGTTTTTCTTTAACTAGATTAAAACCATTTTTGGTAAAGAATTCTTTTATAATGCTACGTTCGAATTCTTGATGATGAATCAGGTCCATGCCATGAATAAGTTTAAAAAAAAGTAATACATTAAGAATATAATCAACTTTTTTCGAAGGAATAGTAATGATAACACGTCCTTTTGTATGTAAGTAATCACTTAAAAGCGCTGGATATTTTTGTAAAGTTTCAACAGGAATATGCTCTAACACTGCTAGCAATGTAATTGAGTCATATTTTTTCTTAATTGGAAAATCTTCCGGGAAATAACCAGGATATAAGGTATAATTTTCTCTTTCGATTTTTTCGATCAAAACGCCATCTATACCTTCACCAGTGAAAGTTTTCTTTCTGGAAACTTTATCAAATAATTCACCGTAATGACAACCAATATCTAAAATGGTGCTTCCTATAAGATATTTCTCTGCTTGCCGAATGCGTTCATTCTGCAATATATAATCAATTTTTTTCATCTTTCAATCCTAAAATGCTAAAGAAAAAGCTATAAAGTATAATCTGAACACCTATTATAATGATGGTCACCGCTGGAATTATAATTCGAAGGGTACCACTTGTTTTTAATGTTCCATAGTCAAGGTCCGACCATAAGGAAAAGCCATAAAAACTCATAGCGACACCAGCTATAATCAATAAAAAACCAATGATTAGACCCTTTTCTAAATTGATATAACCAAAAAACGAATCGTATCTTTTGCTTTTTGGTAACAATTGTTGTGTCACTGCAAATACTTTCGTCAAACCATAAAAAACAACGAATTGAAAACCAACGATTAATGCACTTGAAGTATACAGCAAAGTATGAACATCAAACGTTATTTTTGAAACTTTAATTGGGCTAATTATTAGTAAAACAGACAATACAAAGCCCAAAGACATGAGCGTCACACCAGGAATTAGGAAAAGCCAGTTTGGACTATAAAGCAATAGAAATCTCAGATGTCTCCATCCGTCACTCCATGTTTTTAGGTGTGGTTTTCTTGTTCTACCATCTTTATATAATATCGTTGGAACTTCCACAATCTTAAAATTCAAAAGATGAGCTTTTACAATCATTTCAGAAGCAAATTCCATTCCTGTAGTTGTCAAGTTCATTCTTGAGTAAGCATCATTAGAAAAACCTCGCAGTCCGCAATGGAAATCTCCTATGCTTGACTTAAAGAACAATCTTCCAAGAAAAGAGAGAACAGGATTTCCTAAATATCGATGAAGAAAAGGCATCGCATTTTTCATAATACCTCCTTTAAATCTATTGCCAATAACAAAGTCGTTACCTTCTCTTAATTTTGAAACGAATAAAGTTAGAGAACTAAAATCATAACTATCGTCGGCGTCTCCCATGATAATATATTTACCTTCGGCAGCATTAAATCCTCCTTTCAGTGCATTTCCATAACCTTTTTTTGGTACGTTAATAACTCTTGCTCCTAGGCTAGTAGCAATTTCTTGTGAACCATCCGTACTTCCATTATCTGCGATAATAACTTCACCTTCTATAGCCTGTGATTTAAAGAATGAAGTTGCCTTTTTTATACAAATTGCCAAAGTTTCGGCTTCGTTTAAACAGGGCATTATGACTGAAATTTCTTTATTCATTTGGTTTTTTCTTAAAATTAATTTGAAAAAGCAGCAAAAAAATGGCAATTAATATCCAATTGTTATAAAATATATATCTTCCGAATGTTGGTTCAGCTATTGCTACTATTGCATTATTACCAAAGATTAAGAAAAATAAAATAATAATAAATTTAGAGAGGTTATTCTCTTTTTTGACTAAAGCAGCAATACTTACAATAAACAACAAGATGAAAAGAAGTAAATACTTACTAGTGTCAAAGGCTTTTATGAAATTACTGCTATAAATGCTGATACATTTTTTGAAGTTGTTTTTCATTAACGGAAACGTCATCGAAGAAGTTATTTTATCACTCATGATTATTTTTTCTTCAGAAGTGTAACTTGATTTTAGCGTTTGCATTCCATCTCCAAATATTGTTTGATTACATATAAGCATATAATTGTCAAAGAAAAATTCGATTTTTTTAGGGTTTTCTATATGTTGTGAATACAATAATTTTTTTTCCTTGAGTTTTGCATAAACATATTGAAAATAAATTCTTTGATTCTTATCTTCAAAAACGATGGAGTCATTTTCGTCAGAAACAAAGAAAGGAATAGTGCTAATTTGAACTCCTGTCAAAGGAGTAGGAACAGCATGTTTATGTTTTATTTTATGAAAAGCTATGTCAGTAAAGACTGCAAAAAAAGGAATAGTAATTACCGAAACAATCAAAATCACGGTATTTTTATGAAATATTGATTTGTAGTAAGTTAGTAAAATTGCAATCAATAGTACGGGTACAAGAAACAAAAATTGACCACGAACAGAAATAAGGAAAAAGGTCAAAATTATGGCATAATAAAAGCTCCTATTTTTCTTAAAAATTGTTCCAACTAATATATGACCAACAATAAAAAGATACAAAGGGTAGGCAAGACCTTCTGAAAGAATCAGATTGGCATTCATAGAGCCCAAAAAAACAGAAAACATTATAACAGAAAACAGAATTAAGGAAAACCATTTATTAAAATCAAATGTTTTCCGGAGGCAGTGTATAAAAAAAAGTGCTGCAAAACTAGTGACAAGAAATTGAGTGATTATGATTGCGTTAGCAAACAAATTACCAAAGATTATTTTATGAAAATGAATGAATAAGGGATAACCAAAGCTTCTAAACAATTCCATCCCTATATAACCGCGACTATCTGGAAAAAAAATTGGACCTGTTGATATAACTTTTACAAGTCCAAATGCTAGAATTAATATGTATAGGAGTTTTTCAAGTGTTAGAAAAGCAAATCTTTTTTTCAAGAGGTTCATTAATATTTTATTTGGAAGTTTTGTTACTATTCCTATTTTTTTGGTTGTAAATATAGAGATTAACATTGAAATCCAAAATTAAATAGTTTAGACTCCATTAATAATTCCCGTTTGTTAAAAAAGATGTTCATAATAAAAACTTCTAGCGCTCCGTTATAGCTTGCATATTGAAATACATTTGAACATCTATAAAATCTGCGGCAATGCATAAAAAAATATGGCTTTTTATTGGAATTCTTTTCATCGGACTTGTGCCAATGCAAGCGCAAAAATCGGCGGTTTATACACATGATTTCGAAGATTACGATCGAGCTTTAGCCCTCTTTAAGGAATCACAGTATCAATCGGCACAAATTCTTTTTGACAAGATTCTTTTTGATAATAAGAATCCTGAAATCAATGCTGATTGTGCCTATTACAGCGCCAATTGTGCTATTCGATTGAATCAACAAAGCGCTGATGAACAAATGGAAAATTTCGTAAAGAATTATCCAACTAGCCCGAAACAAAATCAAGCTTACGTTGAAGTTGGACAATATTACTTTGAACAAGGCAGGTTTCCTCAAGCATTGGAATGGTTCGATAAATCTGATGAAAATAGCTTGAGCTATGAGGACTTAGAAAAATTCAAGTTCCAGAAAGGATATTGCTATTTTAGTGCGGGAAAGAAGAAAGAAGCAACACCTTATTTTACATCGGTATTAAACTCAAAGAATTACGGCTCTCAGGCCAAGTATTACATGGGATTTATGGCCTATGAAGGTGATAATTATAAAGAAGCGTCCAAGTATTTTGATGAAGTAGCGGGCGAAGAAAAATACAAAGAGAAATTGTCTTATTTTCAGGCGGACATGAACTTTAAGTCGGGTAATTTTCAAAAGGCAATCGACTTAGGAATTGCAGCAATGCCTAAATCGAGCGCGCAAGAAAAATCAGAATTGAATAAGATTATTGGTGAAAGTTATTTCAACTTGAAGCAGTATGATAAAGCAATTCCTTACCTCAAAGAATATAAAGGCAGAAAAGGAAAATGGAATAATACCGATTTTTATCAATTAGGTTACGCATACTATCAAAAAAAGGATTACGACAACGCTATTCTGCAGTTTAATAAAATCATCGATGGAAACGATGCGGTTGCTCAAAATGCTTATTATCATTTGGGTGAGAGCTATTTCAAAACAGATAAGAAACAGCAAGCGTTAAATGCTTTCAAGAATGCATCTGAAATGAATTTTGATTTGAAAATTCAAGAAGATGCCAGTTTGAATTATGCGAAATTGAGTTACGATATCGGAAATTCCTATCAGCCGGTTCCCGATGTTTTGTATGCGTTTTTAGAGAAATATCCTAATTCTAGCAGCAAACAAGAAATTGAAACACTACTCATTAATTCTTACATTACCGCAAAGAATTACAAAGGCGCTTTGGAGGTTTTAGAGAAAAATAAAAATTTTGCCAACAAAGAAGCCTATCAAAAAGTAACTTTTTATCGTGGCTTGGAATTGTATACAGACGGTAGTTATCTAGAAGCGTTGACATTATTCAAAAAATCGATTGGGGAACCAAAGAATTCGAAATTCCTGGCTCGAGCCATCTTTTGGAAAGGGGAAACAGAATATGTTTTGGATAATTTCACCGAATCGTTGGCAAGTTACAAGCAATTCATGGCTGCTGCTGAGGCAAAGTCAACACCTGAAAATAAAAACATCAACTATAATGTTGCCTACGTTTACTTCAAATTGAAAGAATACAATCAAGCAGGTAATTATTTCCAAAATTATATTGACGACACAAAAGAAGACAAAATTCGTTTGAATGATGCTTATTTGCGCTTGGCTGATAGCCGTTTTGTGATGACAAAATATTGGCCTGCGATGGATGCCTACAACAAAGTAATTGAATTGAAAAGTGTCGATGCAGATTATGCAGCATTTCAAAAAGGAATTAGTTACGGATTTGTCGGAAAGAACGATCGGAAAATTGATGATTTGAGCAAGTTTGTGTCTGTATATCCAAAATCGCAATACCGAGATGACGCATTGTTTGAGTTAGCGAATACCTATGTAACGGAAAAGAAGGGCGATGTTGCTGTAAAAACCTATGATCAACTGTTGACAGAGTTCAAAAACGGTTCTTATTCATCAAAAGCTATTCTGCGACAAGGTTTGGTTTATTACAATGCCGAGAATGATGCCCAGGCGTTGCTCAAATTCAAAAAAATTGCTGCAGAATATCCAAAAAGTGCCGAAGCCGTTGAAGCAGTAGCTACCGCTCGTTTGATTTATATGGATAATGGAAAAGTAGACGAATACGCAACTTGGGTAAAAACGCTAGATTTCGTTTCGGTAACCGATGCTGATCTAGATAATGACACCTATGAAGCTGCAGAAAAACAATATCAGCAAGGAAATGTCAAACAAGCTATTGCAAATTTGAGTGGTTATGTTTCGAAGTTTCCGAATGGGATTCATGCTTTAAAAGCAAATTTTTATTTGGCACAATCCTATTTCTCTGACGGAAATGCAAACAGTTCTGTTCCAAATTACGAATATGTGATTGGCAAAGCAAGAAACGAATTTACGGAACAAGCCTTAGCGCGTTTAGCGGAAATTTATTTAAAGAAAGAAGATGCCGCTAAGACCATTGCAGTGCTGAATAGACTAGAAACAGAAGCCGATTTTCCGCAAAACATCACTTTTGCGCAATCAAATTTGATGAAGACTTACTACGAAGAAAAGGATTATCCCAATGCCGTTGTTTATGCAGAAAAAGTGTTGGCAAATCCGAAAATGGATAATAAAGTGAAGTCGGATGCGCAAATTATCATTGCAAGAGCGGCCATTCAAACAAATGATGATGCCAAGGCCAGAGCGGCATATGCAAAACTATTGACGATTGCAAAAGGAGAATTGGCAGCAGAAGCTTTGTATTATGATGCTTATTTTAAAAATAAAGATGGCAAATACGAAGCGTCAAATACTATTGTGCAAAAATTATCAAAAGATTATTCAGGATATAAATATTTTGGTGCTAAAGGTCTAGTCGTTATGGCTAGAAATTTTTATGCGCTAAAAGACAGTTTTCAAGCAACTTTTATCTTAGACAGTGTCATAAAGAACTTTGGTAGTTTCCCCGATGTTGTTGAAGAAGCACAAATAGAATTAGACGGAATTAAAACAAAAGAAGCCCAAACCAATTCATCTATTCAAAATTAGAAAGCTGCTAAGTCTCTAAGATATGACCTCAGAGACTCAGAGACTCAGAAACTCAGCCACTCAAAAAAACAAACTATGAAAATCAAAATAAAATATTTACTCCTCATATCACTGTTTACAGCGTTTCAACTTTCCGCGCAAAAGAAAGACGAAAACATCGGGACGGAAGTGGTGAATGTGGTGAAAGCCTATACGCCAACAATTTCAGACGCTTTTAAAGTGAAGGAAACTCCAAGTCTAGAAGATGAAGATAACACCAAAAGAGAGCCCATACAGTATGCTATTTTTTCATTTCCTGTAGCTTCGACCTTTTCTCCATCAAAAGGCAAAGCCGCTAATGTTGATAAATCGGAGCAAGAACGTTTGTTCAAGAATTATGCGACTGTGGGCATCGGAAGTTATGCTAATATTTTAGGCGAATTGTACGTAACCGAAAATATTGGTGACACAGATTTTATTGCTGGAAACGTTAAGCACTTGTCGTCGTTTTCTGATATTAAAGAATCGGAAGTTAATAGTAAGTTTTTGAATTCATCACTTGGTTTAACCTACGGAAGTAAGAAAGAAAAGTACTCTTGGACAGGAGATTTAGGCTATCAAATCCAAAAATATTTTTGGTATGGATTGCCTGAGGATTTTGGCTCGACCTTAACTACAGATGACCGTAAATCGGTAATTGATCGTATCGACGAGGGGCAAACGTACAACAACTTTGATTTAGGAGGAAGAATCGGTTTCAAGGAAAGTATTTTCAAAGGATTAGATTTAAAGTTCAACCGTTTTTGGGATGCCTATGGTTCTGCTGAAAACAGAATTGTTGTCAATCCAACTTTGAATTTTGAATTGTTCCGAAAAGACATCAAAACTGCGGTCACTTTAGATCATGTTGGCGGCTCTTTTAGTGATACGGTCGACTTCAAATATGGTTATACCAATCTTGGGGTTCATCCAAGTTTTGCTATGAAAAAAGACGATTGGTCGTTCGATATTGGTGCACAAGTAGTTTTAGGAATGGATAATGAAAACAGTAAAAACAAAGTCTTTTTCTATCCTAAAGCCAACGCATCGTTGAAGGTTGTTGGCGATTTTATGATATTCTTTCTAGGAATTGACGGTGGTTTGCAACAAAATTCATATCGGGAATTTACCAACGAAAATCCGTTTCTATCACCAACTGTAGCAATTGCACCGACCGATAGACAATATGATGTTTTCGCTGGATTAAAAGGGAAGCTTGCAAATAGCATTAGTTATACCGTTCGAGGTTCGGTGATTAACGAGAAAAACAGAGCATTTTTCCTTGCCAACGATTACAATGATACCATCTTGGTGCAGGAAATGTATCAATACGGCAATTCTTTTGGGTTGGCCTACGACACTTTGCGCACGTTTAGATTGTTTGGCGAGCTGAAAGCGGACTTTTCAAAAGATATTGCGGTTGGGGTAAATGGTACTTTTAACACATATTCTCAAGAAAATCTTGCTGAGGCTTGGAACTTGCCGCAATTTCAACTTGGAGCCAATATCGATGCTAACATCACTGATAAATGGTATGCTGGAGCTAATTTATTCTTTGTTGGTGACCGAAAAGATTATCAATCAAATCTTTCTATTATTAATATTCTACCGCGCGATGACACTAAAACCGTAAAAAGTTACTTTGATGCCAATGCACATGTGGGCTACAAATACAACCAACGTTTTACTGGTTTTCTTCGTTTGAATAACATCGGAAATCAAGCATACGAAAGATGGTTGAATTATCCAGTGCAGTCGTTTCAGGTGTTGTTAGGAGCGAATTACAAATTTGATTTTTAAAATTCTGCCACAAAGCCACAAAGACGCTAAGTTTTGTTCTTTTAATCTTTTTTATTCTTAACCTTGGTGCCTTAGCACCTTCGTGGCAAAATACTATGACACTTAAACAAAGAATCCATCAACAATATTCTTTATTACTTCAAGACAAAATAGATGTCTTTCGCGATATGATTGCAGCATTGACTGAAGATTCTAAGAATGATGCCAAAGGATCTGCAGGCGATAAACATGAAACGGCTTTATCGATGATGCACATCGAGCAAGAAAAACTTAACCGGAAATTGCAGGAATTTTTAGAGCAAAAAGAGATACTCGACAAAATTGATGCTACTCAGAACCACCAAAAAATTGCTTTGGGGAGTATAGTAAAAGCCAATGAAATGTGGCTATTTGTTTCTACTGCTTTGCCTAAAATTACAATCGAAGAAAAAACGATTATTGCTGTTTCGGCACAGTCGCCATTGGGAAGTAATTTGATAGGTAAGGAAGTTGGATTTAGTTTTGAAATTTTAGCTTCTACTTATGTGGTTGAAAGTGTTGATTAATTTTTTTAGAATAATCCATCGCTGGTTTTTCTATAAAGCGGAATCCAAAATAACTTAAAATCACAACAATAGGCGTGATGGAGAAGATTAAAATAGCATATTCAAATTCTGAAAATTGCTTCACTATTTCCAATCCAAAACCAAGATAAAGCACCGAAAATAAGATAATTCCATGCAATAAATAGGTGCTGTAAGCCATTTCACCAAGGAGTTTTACAGTCTTGTTTTTTAGGATTCCGAAAAAACTATTGCCTAAAGCAACGATGGTAAATAGGACAATTATTGCCATTTTACATACTGTTTCATCTGCTGATTGAAATAAAGAAATAACTAAAAGACAAAGCAATATCGCAATACTTCCAAAGTTACTTTTAGCCATTCTAATTATCGGCGGAAATTTTATTAAGAAAGGCGCAATGGCACCTCCGCAAAAAGAGAGAATATGTTGGGGTTTTACTCCATGAGCTATTGTAAAAAGTATGATAAAAGTCAAACTGATGATTAAGAAAATTAATTTTGGTTTGAAATCTAAAATGAGCAAAGCAATCAAAGGCAAGCTAAAATAAAATAGCCATTCGAATGGCAAAGACCAGATTACACCCGCATTGATGATGGATGTTTTATCAAAATCATTGATAGTTGGCGTGGTAGTAATAGTGAAAGCTCCCCAATGAAAGGCTTCTCGAATTAATTCAAATGGTGAAACATTTAATCTCCATTCACTTAATTGAAATACAATCAAACCGACAATAGTTATGGAAACATAGTACATAGGTGCTAATCTGCATATTCTGGAGATAAAAAAGTAAATCCAATCAAACGGTTTTTCTTTCGACTGAAGCAATTTTGATATAAAGAGGAAACTAGTAATCATAAAGAACAAACTAACACTTGTTTGTCCTAGCTGATTGTATAAATGCGATTTTGGTGCATGCCAACCGGCGCCGTGAATAAAGTAATACCAAATGTGTGCATGATGAATGAAAACGCCTAAAGCCAGAAATCCTCGGAGTCCATCAATGGTTTCAAAGCGTCCTATCGCAGTAATTTTTTTCTTGGCATAGATTGTATAACCAGTTAGGTAAGCAACTAAATAGATTGTAATTGCGAATACTGGGTGCAAAGGGCTGATGTCTATCATATCAGCGTTTTTTTAATATTTTAATAAAAATACCATGACTTTCAAATTGCTTTAGAAGTTCATAGTTGTTTTTATTATTGATAGAATCATAGGTATGATCATCAATGTTATAAATATTAGAATATATGACGTACTTACTTTTGCCACTGTAATTGCTGAAATGTCTTGTGTCGTGATTTAAATCAATTCGGTCAAAACTAGCGGTGTTGGGGAAAAATGAGTCAACTTTAGCAAAATCTATGTTATTTTGATCTAAATAATTAATGGCTTCATGACGTAGTTCATAATATGGCAAATGAGCTAGAGTCGAATCCCAGCCTTTAGCTACTTTGTCTGGATAGATGATGAAGTTGCCACCAAGCAAACACAAAATCCAGAAAAAAGTCAACAAATATTTTAATTTCTTATTGACGAAATCTGAAAATAAAATAGTAGCAGTGCAAAGTGAAAAAGTCAAGTATATTGGAATCAAATACCGATATCCCATCAAGTTTTTTGCCCAAAGCATGTTTAAAGGTAACACTATCATTATGCCAATCGTGAAAAATGACAAAAGTAGTATTGGTTTGGATTGGAACAGTTTTTTTTTGAATAATGTGATGAGAACGATGAGTACAATCCAAATTCCAAATCGACCGAAATCTAGTACACGCCAACCGTACAAACCAATGTTGAAAAGAAAACCTTTGAAATCATCCACACGTTCAAAACTTTGTGCCCAAGGCGAATCTTTGTGATACCCAATCCAACCTTTTTCAAAATAATGATACGAATTATAAGCGATAAATAAAATCAACGACGGAAGATACAGCAAACTCCTTCTGATGAGTTGATTAAGAATTTTTCGAAATGAATTTTTCAAATCGATATTACTGTAAATATCTAAGCCTAATAAGCAAATTGAAACCATCATACCGCGCATACTGGTTAAGAATAGACAAAAAACTGCAATCATAATCCACAGTTTTTTATTTTCTAGCACAGCATTCATACCCAATAAAAAGAAAAAAACCAAGCACACATCGGGCGAAACCAATGTTATCTGACTCAGGAGCGATGGATCGGCAAGTACCAATATCAAAGCCAATCCAACAAATTGTTGCGGAATAAATTTCCGACATAGTGTATAAATTTGAAAGACAATTCCCATTGCAAAAGGCAACATCGCTAAATGACTAACCGGTAAAGTTCGTCCGAATAATTTCCATAAAAAGGCGATGTAGATTCCAAATGTAGGAATGTGTCCACTGTCGATTTCGATAGGCAATAAAAGTTTAGAAAAATGATTGTGGAAAAAGTAATCGGCATGTGCGGAACCCAATTGTACGGTATCCCAAAAGAAACTATTGTTTAGATTAATTACAATCAGGCAAAAGACAATCACATAACTGAAGATAAGGAAAGCATAGTTTTGGTTTTTGATTGTCATAAGACGATAGTAGTTTTACTTGGCGAACAAGTCGATTTTAAACTTCATTGTTTTGGCAAGAAAATATAAAAATGAAGTTTTGAGAACACCCAATCCGTAGGTACTGCTCCTACTAAAATTGATGGATGATGCTTCTTCAAAATATTTTGTTGGACAGGTTATTTCGGCAATTTCAAATCCGTTGTAAAAAATTTGAGCTAAAAACTGATTGTCAAATATAAAATCATTCGAATTCGAATTATAGTCGATACTTTCCAAGACTTCTCGGTTGTATGCTCTATAACCTGTATGATATTCCGATAATTTTTGATTCATCATTACGTTTTGCGTGAAGGTAAGAAAACGATTGGCAACATATTTATACAACGGCATACCACCTTTTAGCGCACCTTTTCCTAAAATTCTGGAGCCAATTACTACAGGATAAACCTCATTAGCAATTAAGTAGCTCATCGAATGAATTAGTTTTGGTGTGTATTGATAATCTGGATGCAGCATAATAACGATGTCGGCATTGAGTTCGAGAGCTTTGTTGTAACAAGTTTTCTGGTTGCCGCCATAACCCAAATTAACATCGTGTTTGATAATATATTTGATTCCAATTTCGTGCGCTACTTTGATTGTGGCATCGGGACTATTGTCATCGACTAAAATGACTTCATCAACGATGTCAAATGGAATTTCGTTATAGGTTTGAATTAAAGTCAGTTCTGCTTTGTATGCAGGAAGAACGACGATTATTTTTTTCGAATTGATCATCAGTAAAATTATCAGTTGGACAAATATAGAATTCAAAAGCAAATATTTTGAATTTTATAGAATTAAAACTTATGTCAACAATAATAAGCAATATAGGTTACATTTGTTATTACATATTGTACTTATGATTTCATTTTGTAACTGATTTAGCAATTTAAGTTTATTATGTATCTATGAATACACATATTTGCCACACAATTAAAACAATAAATAAAAAAATATGTGCGGAATTGTATGCGCCTTCGACTTAAAACAAAAATCAGAAACCTTAAGACCACAAGTTTTAGAAATGGCGAAAATTATTCGTCATCGGGGTCCCGATTGGAGTGGTATTTATAGTAATGACAAAGCCATTTTGGCCCATGAAAGATTGGCTATTGTTGACCCAGCTTCTGGTAAACAGCCTTTATTCAGTCCAGATAAGCAATTGATTTTAGCGGCAAACGGAGAAATCTACAACCACAGAGATTTGCGCAAGCAGTTTGAAGGGAAATACGATTTTCAAACCGAAAGCGATTGTGAAGTAATCTTGGCTTTATATCAAGAGAAAGGCGTTCATTTTATAGATGAAATGAACGGGATTTTCGGATTTGCTATTTATGACGTAGCCAAAGATGAGTATTTTATTGCAAGAGATCATATGGGAATCATCCCGCTGTATATTGGATGGGACCAGTACGGAACTTTTTATGTCGCTTCTGAATTGAAAGCGCTAGAAGGTTATTGCACTAAAATTCAGTTGTTTCCTCCCGGTCATTATATGTCGAGTAAAGACGGCGAGTTCGTACAGTGGTATAAAAGAGAATGGACAGACTATGATGCTGTAAAAGAGAACGAAACTAGCATCGATGCAATAAAGTCTGCACTTGAAGCTGCGGTTCACCGTCAATTGATGAGCGACGTGCCTTATGGTGTTTTACTTTCAGGTGGTTTGGATTCTTCCATTACTTCGGCCGTTGCTAAAAAATACGCCCAAAAAAGAATTGAATCTGGAGACACTGTTGACGCCTGGTATCCGCAATTGCATTCCTTTGCTGTTGGTTTAGAAGGTTCTCCAGATTTGGCTGCAGCAAAGAAAGTGGCGGATCATTTGGGTACAATTCATCATGAAGTTAAGTTTACAATTCAGGAAGGATTAGATGCCATTCGCGATGTAATTTATAATA
Source organism: Flavobacteriaceae bacterium (assembly GCA_947456815.1). Classification (GTDB taxonomy): domain Bacteria; phylum Bacteroidota; class Bacteroidia; order Flavobacteriales; family Flavobacteriaceae; genus Flavobacterium. The sequence continues at coordinate 16,689 of CANGTL010000003.1, read as the reverse complement.
TCGAAACCTATGACGTAACAACGATTAGAGCGTCTACGCCAATGTATTTGATGGCGCGTGTAATCAAGTCGATGGGAATCAAAATGGTATTATCAGGAGAAGGTTCAGACGAATTATTTGGTGGTTACTTGTATTTTCATAAAGCGCCAAATGCCAGAGAATTTCACGAGGAAACAGTTAGAAAACTGAGTAAATTGCATATGTATGATTGTCTTCGTGCCAACAAAAGCTTGGCCGCGTGGGGAATCGAAGGCCGCGTTCCTTTCTTAGATAAGGAATTTATGGATGTAGCGATGCGCATCAATCCACAAGACAAAATGATCAACGGCGAGCGCATGGAAAAATGGGTGTTGCGAAAAGCCTTTGAAGATATGTTGCCTGCGAGTGTCGCGTGGAGACAAAAAGAGCAGTTTAGCGACGGTGTTGGCTACAGCTGGATTGACACGTTAAAGGAAATGGTAGCTAAGGAGATTTCAGATGAACAGTTAGCCAATGCGAAATTTAAATTTCCAATACAAACGCCTACCTCGAAAGAAGAATACTACTACCGTTCGATTTTTCACGAACATTTTCCTAGTGATGCTGCTGCATTGAGCGTCCCACAAGAGGCAAGTGTGGCCTGCAGTACCAAAATCGCATTAGAATGGGACGAAGCTTTCAAAAACATGAATGATCCTTCAGGCAGAGCGGTGGCAAACGTTCATGATGATGCGTATATAAAAGCTTAAATAAATAAAAAGTTGGTTTTAGTTTAGTTTGTATTTTTAAGGCGTTGATTTCGGTCAACGCTTTTTTTTTAATTGATCATTCAACATGGGACTTACTTTATCTTATCAATTCTACGATTTGCCATTGCAACATCCGTTTACGATTTCTCGATATACCGTCAGTATTCAAAAAACGGTGGTTGTTTGTATCTCTGATGGAGAAATTTCTGGTTATGGAGAAGCAACTGTCAATCCATATTACCACAGCACAAAAGAACGGCTAAGTGCAAGTTTATTGAAAGTAAAACCTATTGTAGAGGCAACAACAGAAATGCATCCAAGTGAATTATGGCCACGATTGTCCAGTAATATTGCAGATGATTATTTCGCTTTGTGTGCCGTCGATATTGCTTATTGGGATTTCTACTCACGAAAGCACTCAAAGACAATGAGAAGCTTTTGGTCGAGAGAAAATGATGCAACGCCACTAACTTCCTACACGATTGGAATTGATTCATTAGCAGTAATGAAACATAAAATAATCGAAAAACCATGGCCCATTTATAAAATCAAACTAGGAACGCCAAACGATCTATTCATTGTTGAAAGCTTGCGCAAAATTACCGATGCAATATTTCGAATTGATGCCAATTGCGCTTGGAATGCGCAGCAAACTATTGACAATGCAAGAATTTTGAAAGAACTGAATGTTGAATTCATTGAGCAGCCGTTAAAAGCGGAAGATGTTGATGGAATGAAACGCGTTAGAAAACATTCTGTTTTACCAATTATTGCAGATGAAGGTTGTCAAAGAGAGGCTGATGTTGCGACTTGTTCGGAGATTTTCCATGGTATCAATATTAAGTTGATGAAATGTGGCGGTATAACGCCTGCGCTTCGAATGATCGAAAATGCAAAATCAAAAGGATTATTATTGATGGCGGGATGCATGACCGAATCTACGGTTGGTATTTCTGGACTGTGTCAAATTGCACCACTTTTGACCTATTTGGATGCTGATGGAGCCTTACTTTTAAAGGAAGATATTGCCACTGGAGTTGATTTCAATTTTGGTCAAATTGTATATTCAAATGACTTTGGAACAGGCGTGAAAATGTTATGAAAATAAATCAACATAATGTTAATAACTTCATGCCTAAATACCGCAATTTTACTATGAAATCGTTCCTGTTTTAATATATTTGCGTGTTAGACAAAAAACACATTTTTAGAGAAAATTTTTATGAGCGAAGAAATCAAGAAGCACAATTATTCGGCAGATAGTATTCAGGCATTAGAAGGAATGGAGCACGTAAGAATGCGTCCATCGATGTATATTGGAGATGTAGGTGTACGAGGGTTACACCATTTGGTTTACGAAGTAGTAGACAACTCGATTGATGAGGCCATGGGCGGACATTGCGACACGATTGGCGTTGCAATTAATGAAGATGGATCGGTAACCGTAGAGGACAATGGACGTGGTATTCCAGTCGATTTGCATAAAAAAGAAGGCGTTTCAGCACTTGAGGTAGTTATGACCAAAATTGGTGCTGGAGGAAAATTTGATAAAGACTCTTATAAAGTTTCTGGAGGTCTTCACGGAGTTGGGGTTTCGGTAGTAAACGCTTTGTCAAAGCACATGCGTTCTACGGTATTTAGAGACGGGAAAATCTACGAGCAAGAATACGAAAGAGGTAAAGCGTTATATCCAGTAAAGCAAATTGGCGAAACGACCAAACGTGGAACGATGCAAACGTTTTATCCTGATGAGCAAATCTTCACGCAAACCACGGAATTTACGTACGAGACATTGTCTGCTCGTATGCGTGAATTGTCGTTTTTGAACAAAGGAATCACCATCACTTTTACGGATAAAAGAGAAAAAGATAAGGACGGAAATTTTATCCAAGAAGTATTTCATTCTGACGAAGGATTGAAAGAATATATCCGTTACTTAGATGGTAATCGCGAACCCATTATTTCCCATGTTATCTCGATGGATAATGAAAAAGGAGAAATTCCGGTTGAGGTGGCATTGATTTATAACACTAGTTATACCGAAAATATTTTCTCTTACGTAAACAATATCAATACGCACGAAGGAGGAACACACTTGCAAGGCTTTAGAACCGGATTGACGCGTTCTTTAAAGAAATATGCCGATTCGTCTGGAATGTTAGATAAATTGAAGTTCGAAATTGCGGGAGATGATTTCCGTGAAGGATTGACTGCGATTATCTCGGTCAAAGTTGCTGAACCTCAATTTGAAGGTCAAACGAAAACAAAATTAGGAAATAGAGAAGTTGTTTCTCCAGTGAGTCAAGCAGTAAGCGAAATGATTGAGAATTATTTGGAAGAGAATCCAAATGACGCTCGTATCATTGTGCAGAAAGTAATCTTGGCAGCTCAAGCCCGCCACGCAGCAAAGAAAGCGCGTGAAATGGTGCAACGTAAAACTGTTTTAGGTGGCGGTGGATTGCCAGGAAAGTTGTCGGATTGTTCTGAACAAGATCCAGCGAAATGCGAAGTATATTTGGTCGAGGGAGATTCGGCTGGTGGAACAGCAAAACAAGGTCGTGATCGAAATTTCCAAGCGATTTTACCATTGCGTGGAAAAATCTTAAATGTAGAGAAAGCCATGCACCACAAAGTATTCGAAAACGAAGAGATTCGAAATATTTTTACCGCATTGGGTGTAACGATAGGTACAGAAGAAGATAGTAAGGCTTTGAATTTAGAAAAGTTGCGTTACCATAAAGTAATTATTATGTGTGATGCCGATGTCGATGGAAGTCACATTTCTACCTTAATATTGACGTTCTTCTTTAGATTCATGAAAGAACTCATTGAGCAAGGACACGTTTACATCGCAGCACCACCTTTATATTTGGTAAAGAAAGGTAACAAAAAAGAATACGCTTGGAATGATAATCAACGTGATATAGCCAATGAAAGAATGGGAGGAAGCGCAGCGATTCAACGTTATAAAGGTCTAGGAGAAATGAATGCCGAACAATTGTGGGAAACTACGATGGATCCGAACTTTAGAACGCTACGACAAGTAAATATTGAAAGTTTAGCAGAAGCGGATCAAGTATTCTCGATGTTGATGGGAGATGAGGTGCCGCCACGTAGAGAATTTATTGAGAAGAATGCGGTGTATGCCAACATTGATGCATAAAGAGGTTGAGTCGTTCAATCGTTAATTTGTGTAAGTGTTGGAATCGTAAAATAGGTGGATTGTTTTTCAGGAGCTAATCCTGCTTTCCACTAAATCTTTTGCACCGAACACCGGGGCAAAAGGATACCGTTCCAATCAGGGCTAGGGCCCTAGCACTGTATAATGACTTTCGATTAAACGACTAAACAGTTAAACAAATAAACGACGTAACAAATAAACGATTAAACTTAAGAACAAATGAAAGTTACCATAGTAGGAGCAGGCAACGTAGGAGCGACCTGTGCGGATGTAATTGCTTACAGAGGAATTGCAAGCGAAGTAGTAGTATTAGACATTAAGGAAGGATTTGCCGAAGGAAAAGCAATGGATATTTCTCAGTGTGCCGCCAATACTGGTTTTAATACGAAAGTAAGCGGAATTACCAATGATTACTCAAAAACTGCAAACAGCGATGTCGTTGTGATTACTTCTGGAATTCCAAGAAAGCCAGGAATGACTCGGGAGGAATTAATCGGAATCAATGCCGGGATTGTAAAATCTGTAGTAGATAACGTTTTAGCGCATTCTCCAAATACAATCGTGGTCGTGGTTTCTAACCCGATGGATACAATGACTTATTTGGCTTTGAAAGCAAGCGGATTACCAAAAAATAGAATTATTGGAATGGGCGGTGCTTTGGATAGCTCTCGTTTTAAATATTATTTATCAAAAGCGTTAGACAAACCAATCAATGACATATCAGCAATGGTGATTGGTGGTCATGGAGATACAACGATGATACCTTTAACTAGATTAGCAGCTTATAACGGGATTCCAGTTTCAGAGTTCTTATCTCAAGAACAATTAGATAAAGTAGCTGCCGAGACGATGGTGGGAGGCGCAACACTAACTGGGCTTCTAGGAACTTCAGCGTGGTACGCTCCGGGTGCTTCTGTAGCTTATTTAGTAGATAGTATTTTAAACAATCAAAAGAAAATGATTGCGTGTTCTGTAATGCTTGATGGCGAGTACGGGCAAAATGACATTTGTATTGGTGTACCATGTATTATTGGTAAAAATGGTATCGAGCAAATTGTTGCTATTTCTCTTGATGAAAAAGAAAAAGCGGCTTTTGCAAAGAGCGCAGATGCAGTTCGTAGCATGAACGCTGACTTAAAATCTGTATTAGGATAAGATTTTATATAGTATGAAAGGAAGACTGCACTATTGCAGTCTTTTTTTTGAGATTAATCGATAAATAAATTGGTTAATCTGCACGTATATTATATATTTGCTCGGTTTAAAAAATTGGGGAAGTGTTGTCTTTGTAAATTTTTTGATAAATTTTTAAAATTCAATATTTTTTTAACTTTTAAATATAAGATTACAAACATAAATTAATTAATTATTAGTAATAATGCAGAATAGAGGACTAGTTAAATTTTTTGCAATTTTATTTGCATTGGTAAGTATCTACCAACTTTCTTTCACTTTCGTTTCGCACAATATTGAAAATGATGCGAAACTATTTGCGAAAGGCAATTCCGAAAAAGAATTAAAGTATTTGGATTCCATTGGGAAAGAAAAAGTATTCAGTCTCGGATTTACTGATTTCACTTACAATGAAGTGAAAGACAAAAAAATTAATAAAGGTCTTGACTTAGAAGGTGGAATAAATGTTCAGCTTCAGATTTCAGTTAAAGACATTATCAAAGGATTGTCTAACAATTCCAAGAATCCTGTATTCAATGAAGCTTTGGCTAATGCCACCAAAAACCGTCAAGGAAACGAAGATTACATTGATGTATTCTTTAGAGAATTTGAGTTGGCTGCAAAAGGTACAACCAAATTAGCATCTCCTGAAATTTTTGCTAACAAAACTTTAGGTGATGAGATAAATTTCAAGATGTCCGACGAGGAAACTAAAAAAGTTATCCGTAGAAAAGTTGATGAATCGATTGAAAGTGCATTTGAAGTACTAAGAAAACGTATTGATAAGTTTGGAGTAACACAACCAAATATTCAAAAATTAGGTCAATCAGGAAGAATCTTGGTGGAGCTTCCAGGTGCAAAAGATGTTGATCGTATCAAGAAATTATTGCAAAGCACCGCTCAATTAGAGTTCTGGGAAACCTACAAGATGGATGAATTAGGAAACTTCTTGATGGCAACCAACAGTGCGTTAAAAGCGACTGAGAAAGCAGTTGAACCAGCTAAAGAAAACGCAGCAGTAGCTTCTGATTCTATTAGTAAATTATTGACTGACGATAAAGTAAAAGATTCAACAGCTACCAAAAAAGGAGACAATCCTTTATTTGATAAGTTTCTTTCTCAAGGCGGTGGCGCTGTTTTAGCGGTCGTAGATCCTAAAGACACAGCGGTTATCAATAGTTATTTGAAACGACCAGACATCAAATCTTTGTTGCCTGCTGACAAGAGATACGCGAAGTTTGTTTGGGGAAAACCTTCTACAGATATTGACGAGAAAACTAAAAAAGCAGTTACGACAGTTGGTTTGTACGCTTTGAAAGGAAACAGAGATAACCAAGCTTCAATGGGAGGCGGTGTGGTTACCGATGCTAGAGATTCATTTGACCAATTAGGTAAGCCTTCAGTAACCATGCAGATGAGTGGTGCTGGTGCCAAATCTTGGGAAGAATTGACTGGCAAAGCCTATAACACTAAAGGATTCATTGCAATCGTATTGGATGATGTAGTGTATTCAGCTCCAGGGGTTTCTAGTGGTCCAATTTCTGGAGGAAGATCAGAAATATCTGGTGTTTTTGATGTTACAGAAACCAAAGATTTAGCGAATGTATTGAGAGCTGGTAAATTACCTGCTGCTGCTGAAATTGTGCAATCTGAAGTTGTTGGTCCATCTCTAGGTCAGGAAGCAATTGATAACGGAACTACATCAGCAATCATCGGTCTTTTGATTGTATCACTTTGGATGATTGTTTACTACGGTAAATCAGGATGGTTTGCAAATATTGCTTTGGCGATAAACCTTTTGTTTTTATTCGGAATCTTAGCGAGTTTAGGTGCTGTATTAACTTTGCCTGGAATCGCGGGTATCGTATTAACAATGGGTACCGCCGTCGATGCGAATATCATTATTTACGAAAGGGCGAAGGAAGAACTGCGCTCGGGCAAAACAATTGAAGAAGCGATCAAAGCTTCATTTGGTTGGAAAGGTGCGATGCGTTCTATTGTTGATGCCAACGTTACACACGTATTGACTGGAGCTGTATTATTGATTTTTGGTACTGGTCCAATTCAAGGATTCGCAACTACGTTATTAATTGGTATCGCAACGTCATTATTTACTTCTATTTTTATCACAAGAATCTTATTAGATTGGAGCGTGAACAGAGGAAATAAATTGACTTTCGTAACTGGATTCTCTAAAAACTTCTTTACAAACTTCCATTTTGATTTCCTTGGAATTAAGAAATATACTTACATATTCTCAATTTTGGTTTGTATTGTGAGTGTGATTTCTTTGTCAACACACGGTTTGAATTATGGGGTAGATTTTAAAGGTGGTAGAACTTTCCAAGTGAGATTCGAAAAACCAGTTTCAGCAGAAATTGTCCGTGAAGAGTTATTAAAAGTATTCGACGGAAGTGCAGAAGCAAAAGTTTTTGGTAAAGACAACCAATTAAAAATAACAACAAAATATAAAGTTGACGAAGCTGGAACTGAAGCAGATCAAGCGGTAAATCAAATTTTATTTGACAACTTGAAGAAGCATTATGACGCCAACATGACCTATGACAGATTTGTCAATAGTTATGAAGGCAAGAAATACGGTATCTTACAAGCTTCTAAAGTAGGTCCAACTGTTGCGGATGACATCAAAACCAATTCGTATTGGGCGGTATTAGGTGCGATGTTGATTGTTGGATTGTATTTGATCATCAGTTTCAGAAAATGGCAATATAGTTTAGGTGCGATTGCAGCGGTAGCGCATGACGTTATCTTTGTATTGGGTATCTACTCTTTATTGTGGAAATACATGCCATTCGGAATGGAAATCGATCAGCACTTTATCGCGGCGATTCTTACCGTAATTGGATACTCGATGAATGATACCGTAATTGTATTCGATAGAGTTCGTGAATATTTAAGTGGAAAAGCGAAAGGTAACTTTAACCAAATCGTAAATCAATCGATTAACTCTACGATGTCGAGAACTATTAATACGTCGTTGACGATGATCTTGGTATTGTTAATCATGTTCGTATTTGGCGGAGAATCAATTAGAGGATTCATCTTCGCGATGTTAATTGGTATCGTCGTTGGAACTTACTCATCGTTGTTTATTGCAACGCCAGTATTGGTTGATACGATCTCTAAGAAAGAACATGCAAGAATTGAAGAGGAGCACAATAAAGCGTAATCTTATTTTATTTTATATGAAAAACCCGATAGCAATATCGGGTTTTTTTATTCCCCTCCATTGGAGGGGTGCCCGAAGGGCGGGGTGGCTTACTTTGTTTTGCTATCGGTAAACGAAGTATATTTGATTGGTCTGGTTGCCTAGCAAAAATGTTTGATAGTAAGAGTTCTCTTATCAACAATAATGACTTGCGGTTAATATATTTTACTTCAATATTCGCTGTTGAGCAATCGTTGTTGAAAGTTCTTGAATATTGAATAACGAATGTCAATCGAAGATCAAAAGCCCTAGCCCTGATGGAAGCGGCATCCTTTTGTTCTGTCGTTCAGAACAAAAGATATAGCGTACAGCAGGAATAGCTTCTAATAAAAAAAGCCACTAACAATTGCTAGTGGCATTTCATATAATAGTAATTTGGTTTTAAATTTCTTCTATTGGTTTTTCAGCATTAAAGATAAAATACAACCCAACTAGAATAAAAGGAATACTGAGCCATTGTCCTGTTGAGAATTGACCCAAGTATTCTTCGAAACCGCCTTGACTTTCTTTAACGAATTCTACGACGAAGCGAACAGACCAAAGTAAAACTAGAAATAATCCGAATAGAAATCCGAGTCGCTCTCTGACATTCGTTTTCCAATACAAGAAAAACAAGATTCCGAAAACAAAAACATAACAAATAGCTTCATACAATTGCGCGGGATGTTTTGTTGGAACTTCTTGTAAAACGGTTGCAAATTTAGGATCGGTAACGATGGCATGGTAGGCATCTTTGGTATTCGAAATTTGTGTTCTTGCCATCGCATCTCTAGCGCTAAAATGATCTCTAACGAAACGAACTCCAAATGAAGACGTCGTTTCTTTTCCGACAATTTCAGAATTGAAAAAATTACCGATTCGCACAAATATAGCACCGCTAGCTACCGGAATGACAACGCGGTCTAAAACCCACAGCAACGGTCTTTTCATGATGTTTTTGCTGAAGAAATACATGGCGAGTATAATGGCTATCGCAGCTCCGTGACTGGCTAATCCTTGAAAACCTGTAAATTCAAAAGCAGGATCAAATCTAAAAGGCAGCAATATTTCTGATAAATGATTGCTATAATATTCCCAATCGTAAAAGAAAACATGGCCTAATCTTGCACCAAGTAAAGTGGCGAGAACCGTCCAGATAAATAAGGAATCTAGCTTTTCTAACGATTCATTCTCGCGCTCAAAAATATGTTTCATGATGTACCATCCGAGGCCGAAGGCGATGACGAACATCAAACTATAATATCGGATGACGAAAAAACCTAAGTCGATTCCTTCAGTGGGATTCCAAACAATTGATAAGGGTAAAGACATAACTTTGGGGTTTTTGTTTTTGTAAAAATAAAGAATTTTGATAGAGTATGCGCAAAAGCGCCGGAATCTTTGTGACTACCTACTTTTTCGGAACAGGATCGTAGCCACTTTTGCCCCAAGGGTGGCAGCTGCTAATTCTTTTCACGGCTAACCAACCTCCTTTAAAAATCCCATGAGTTTTGATCGCTTCCAAACTATAATGAGAACAGGTTGGTTCAAATCGACACGCCGCTGGAGTAAATGGCGAAATGGCGACTTGGTAAAATCGGATTAATAGGATAAAAGGAAATTGTACGAATTTGGAGAGCATTTTTTTGTGTTGTCAGTTGTGTGTTGTCGGTTACTGATAACAGACAACCGACAACCGATAACTATTCTTATAAACTAAAACTGGTGCCGTCTTTTCCATCTTTCAACTGAATGCCCAAAGCAATCAATTGATCTCTGATTTGATCAGAAAGCGCAAAATTCTTATTGGCACGTGCATCGTTTCTCATACCAATCAGCATGTGAATTACGCCTTCTAATTTTTGAGTATTGTTGCCTGTTTCTTTTTCATTGACCAATCCCAAAACGTCGAATACAAAAGCATTCATCAATTGTGCAAAACTTTGCAAATCGGTAGCGTTTAAAGAAGCGGAACCATCATTCAATAGGTTGACAAAACGAACGCCTTCAAACAACTGCGCAATCAAAATCGGTGAGTTGAAATCGTCGTTCATCGCATCATAACAAGCGTTTTTCCACGATTCGATATCTAACGAAGAGGTTGTATTGGGTTGGATTTCGCTTAAGGTCCCCATTGCTTCCATCAATCGATTATAGCCTTTTTCAGCTGCCACAATCGCATCGTCTGAAAAATCAAGGACACTTCTGTAATGCGCTTGCAACATAAAAAATCGTGCAACGCTTGGCGAAAATGCTTTGCTCAAAAATGGACTTTCCCCAGTAAGAATTTCTCTCGGAAGAATATTGTTACCGGTAGATTTTGCCATTTTCTTTCCGTTTAAGGTGAGCATGTTGGCGTGCATCCAATAATTGACAGGTGTTTTGCCAGTGCAAGCTTCGTTTTGCGCAATTTCACATTCATGGTGCGGGAATTTTAAATCCATTCCACCGCCGTGAATATCAAACTGATTGCCCAAATATTTTGTACTCATCGCAGTACACTCCAAGTGCCAACCCGGAAAACCATCGCCCCAAGGAGAAGGCCAACGCATAATATGTTGAGGTTCGGCTTTTTTCCACAGTGCAAAATCTTGTGAATTTCTCTTGTCAGATTGTCCATCTAAGTCGCGGGTGTTGGCCAACATTTCTTCAATGTTTCTTCCGCTTAATTTACCGTAGTGGTTGGTTTCGTTGAATTTGACCACATCAAAATACACGGAGCCATTGGCTTCGTATCCAATTCCAGAATCAATTATTTTCTTGACAATCTCGATTTGCTCAATGATATGTCCAGTCGCAGTTGGTTCAATACTCGGCGGCAAGAAATTAAATTCATGCAATATATCGTGAAAGTCAACGGTGTATTGCTGCACCACTTCCATTGGCTCCAATTGCTCTAGTCGTGCTTTTTTCGCAATTTTATCTTCACCTTCATCAACATCATCCACGATATGACCAACGTCTGTGATATTTCGAACATAACGAACTTTATATCCCAAGTGCAATAAGTATCTAAAAATCACATCAAACGACATAAAGGTTCGGACATTTCCTAAGTGCACATTGCTGTATACTGTCGGACCACAAACGTACATACCGACATTTCCTTCATGGATAGGCGTAAATGTTTCTTTCTCTCCCGAAAGTGAGTTGTATATTTTTAGCGTTTGATTTTGGTATAAAGGCATGGTGTTTTTGGTTAATCGTGGAATTGTTTAATTGGTTCTTCGTTTAGTCGTTTAATCGTTGGTCGGTTTAACAAATAAACGGTGAAACGATTAGACTCTTTAAAATTTTATGAGTTCGAAAGATAGTATTTTTTTAGACTATTTATTTGGTTACAAATTTTTTCTAATTTTTCTCGGCAAATCAAATATTCCGTTTCAGGTAAATATTCTAGGTCTTTACAAATGATGAGATGATTTAGCGTTTCCATTGCGGAAGAATAAGAAATGGTCAAGAAATGTGCTTTGTCTTTCTTTGTATTTCTGCAAGTTCCTTCAGCAATATTTGTAGCAATTGAGGAGGAACTTCTTTTCAATTGAGAAGTTATTCCATAAGTTTCCTTTGAGGGAAAACTATTTGTTAAGTCATAAATTTTTATGATGAATTCTCTGGAGTTTTTCCAGACTTCTAATTTTTCGAATGAGAAAGTGTACATGGCATTTAGTTGTTTATTTGGTGAATCGTTTATTTGTTTATTTGTTTGATTGTGGAATAGACTTTTTTTGTTTCGTTGCAATGTTTGATGAGTTTGAATGACCTAGCCCCGATAGAAGTGGAAATCCTTTTGTGACGGTGTTCGGTGCAAAAGATTGGAACGTAAAGCGGGATTAGCTCCTAAAAAACAGTACTCAAATCTAAATTATTTCTTCATCGAACCCGCCGGTTTAACAATTTAACAATTAAACGATTAACCCCCTTAAAATTTCGTATCTAATTTAATATATTCTAAAAACTCTTGGCGTTTCAACTCATTCTTAAACTGACCGCCATATTCTGCGGTGACAGTACTGCTCTCGATATCGCGTATTCCTCGTGAGTTCACACACAAATGCTTGGCATCAATAACGCACGCAACATCTTCAGTTTTCAGCACTTTTTGAAGTTCTTCAACAATTTGCATCGTCAATCTTTCTTGAACTTGCGGTCGCTTTGCAAAATAATCTACGATGCGGTTCATTTTTGAAAGTCCAATGACTTTCCCGCTAGAAATATAGGCAACATGCGCTCTTCCGATGATTGGCAGCAAATGGTGTTCGCAAGTAGAGTAGAGGGTAATGTTTTTTTCAACGAGCATTTCACCGTATTTGTACTGGTTTTCAAATGTCGATGAACTTGGTTTTTTGTTTGGATTCAAACCGCCAAAAATTTCCTTCACAAACATTTTAGCTACACGGTTTGGAGTTCCTTTGATGCTGTCGTCGGTGAGGTCCATTCCTAAAGTAAAAAGAATGTTTTCGACGTCTTTTTTTATGGCTTCAATTTTGTCCTCGTCAGAAAGCTCGAATGCGTCTTTTCGAATCGGGTTATTGGCGTTTGAAGTAAAATGATCATTATCCATTTCATCTCGAAATTTCTCGTTTGTTGTCATCAAGTAATAGTATAATTATAGCTTTTTTTTGAGCGACAAAGATAAATAATAAAAGTCAAAAGAAGATTGACGTCCTCTAAATATAAAAGTAAAATTAAATTTAAGATTCATCTTCATCAAATTTTTGTAAATTACGCTGCCAAATTTTTTAGTATGAAAAAGAAATTACTTTGTTGGATATTCATATTCATGATTATTCCATTTATATATTCTCAGAATTTAGTCTTTAACGGTGATTTTTCCGCAGGAAATAGTGGTTTCACCTCAGATTATGGTTTTGTTAATGCTCCTAATTTGACAGGGGTTCAAGGAAAGATAGGTGTGGTTACAGATCCAAATGCATGGTTGTCTACCAATAGTAATTGTGGAGATCATACGAGCGGTTCCGGAAACATGCTAGTAGTCGACGGCTCGATTGCTAATGCCGGTAATGACAGGGTTTATTTTCAATCGGTTCCAGTGACTCCTGGTAAGAATTATTCATTTAGCTTTTGGGTGCAGTCTTTAAATATTGCCAATCTAGCGTCATTGGAAACACAAATCAACGGTGTTTCTTTAGGTGCTGCTGTTGCGACTCCATCAACAATCGCCTGCGGTAATCGGCTGAAAGTGACCTATACTTGGAACTCTGGAGTGAGTACTTTTGCTCAAATTGCCCTATACGACAGAGTGGTTTTAGCGACTGGAAATGATTTTGCAATTGACGATATTGAACTCGTTCAATTGCCTACTGCTATAATATCTGGAACTAATACTGTTTGTCTCAATAGTGTTGGAAATGTGGTGAGTTTTACAGGATCAGATGGTGTAGCACCATATACTTTCGTTTATAATATTAATGGCGGATCAAATTTATCTGTTACAACCTCGTCTGGTAACAGTGTTTCAGTGCAAGTTCCTACCAATGTAGCAGGAATATTTAATTATAATTTGGTGAGCGTTTCCTACGGAACTGTGCCAGTCTATTCGCAAAATCAAACGGGAACGGCTACGGTAACAGTTCTTGCTTTGCCAACAGCAACAATTACTGGGGACGCTTATGTTTGTTCTGGCTCAACAGGAACTGTTTCTTTTAGTGGAACACCATTAGCAACGGTTACTTATACGATTAACAGTGGTCCCAACCTAACGGTAAATTTAGATGCATCAGGAAGTGCTTCGGTTGTTTCTCTTCCTTTGACTGCAAGTAGTATATATGATATAGTTAGCGTTGATTCTAACGGAACACCAAATTGTAGTCAGAATATTAGTGGTACGGCAACATTAAGCGTTCCAACGGCAACTATTTCAGGTAATACAACAATACTTCCGGGCGAATCAGCGCCAATTTCGTTTTTTGGAACACCAGGCGTGACCGTTAATTTTACTTCGTCGCTCGGTGCCGCAAGTGTAGTTTTAGATGCAAATGGTATTGGTTATTATAATATTCCCTACATAAATGCAACTACTACATTTAGTTTGGTAAGCGCAACAGTTGGTGCTTGTCTGACGCCGTTACTGGGTAATATTACTATTACGGTCCAGTCATTTTGTAGCATTACTACTTTGCCATTAGCTGAAGTTGTCATCGATACGCCACAAGCGGTCTGTAATGTTGGACAGTGTACGGATTTGTTAGCACGATATTCCCAAATTAGCACGCCGACAGATTATACCGTCTGCCCTATAGCGTATTCACCATCGTTCCCATTTACTGGTGGTACAGTAATTAATGCTACAGGAGATGACACTTGGTCTCCTATTGTCACTTTGCCTTTTACTTTTAATTTCTATGGAAATTGTTATAATAATGTTTTGGTTGGTACAAACGGTGTCATCACCTTTGATATTGGCCCACAAGTTCCTTTAGGTTATTGCAATTGGCCATTTACAGCGACAATACCAAATGCTGGTTTTCCGATAAAGAATGCGATTTATGGAGTTTATCAAGATACAAATATTGCTTCTCCACCAGTGACCAATACAGCTTTGCAGAATGTAAATTATTATGTTTTAGATTCTGGACCTAATGCTGCACCTAATCGAGTTTTCGTAGCTAATTTTAATGAGTTACCGCAGTATAGTTGCAATGGTTCTGTTGGGTTTCAAACCAGCCAAATTGTAATTCACGAAACAACTAATATCATTGAAGTTCTGGTAAGCAAAAGAACTTCTTGCACAACATGGAATTCAGGAAGTGGCTTGATTGGAATTCAAAATCAAGCAGGAAATTTAGCGAAAGTGCCGCCAGGAAGAAACACAGGTACTTGGGGTGCAGTTAATGAAGCTTGGCGTTTTTATCCGAATGCAGTTCCTACCCCGACAACCACTGAATTGACTTGGGAGCTAAACGGTAGTCCAATAGGTGCTTTAAACGAAAATCCTCTAAACGTATGTCCAACTACTGCGGGTACTTATAGCGCAATTGTAAATTATAAGAAATGTGACGGAACGAAAGCGACAGTTCGCAATGATATTGTTGTAGGGGTTGCGCCGCCTTTGCCTGCGTCGGATCCTGTTAACATTACAGTTTGTTCATCGAATCTACCTCCTTACACTATTAATATAGATCAAAATGCATTGATTTTGAGCACTATTCCATTAGCTGATCAAGGAAATTATAGTATAAAGTATTATGAGAACTTGACCGATGCAAAAAATGATGCGCCAACCAATATTGATTTTGCTTCGGTGGCTGATTTAGCAACTTATCAAGTTCCGGTTGTGCCTAGAACGATATATGTTCGCATCGAAGACTTGGTTACAACTGGTTGTTATAATATACGATCTTTTGTGATTGATGTTGTTAGCAGTCCTTCGGGAACTTTTAGTTATCCGGGAAGTCCATATTGTAATAATGATGTGATTCCAAAAAATCCAACATTGTTTGCCCTTACATCGGGCGGTACATTTAGTAGTTTACCTGCGGGTCTAAATTTAAACGTTAGTACTGGCGCTATTAATGGATCGGCAAGCACGGCAGGTATCTACACAGTCTCGTACGATATTCCAGCGACGGCGTTATGTCCAGCATTTAACACTACTGCTACTGTTGAAATAATTCCTTGTAGTTGCACCGTTACTTCTTCTTCTTCGTCACAAACGGTATGTATAGGTACAGCAATAACTCCTATTACGTATACTTCTTCAACAGGGGCAACAGCTGCTTCTGTTCCTGTGACAGATTTACCGCCAGGAGTTACCGGTACTTTTTCAGGAGGAACTTTTACAATTTCAGGGACACCAACATCCTCCGGAACGTACACTTTTACAGTGACTTGTTTAACAGGAGTAACTGATACCTGTTCGGCAACCTCTACAATTATAGTAAATGATCAACCCAACGCGGGTGTTGACGGTTCGACAGTAGTTTGCGATGACAGCACTGCTGTAATAAATTTATTCAATTTAATTACCGGTGAGCAATCCGGGGGAACTTGGACAAGATTACCAGGTGGAACAGGAGGAACCTTTAATGCTGGAGCGGGTACTTTTACTCCAGCTGCAGGAGCTACTTCAAGTACATTTGAGTATAGAATAGCAGGAGTTGCGCCTTGTGTTGATGATTTTAGCATTGCCACGGTTACCATCAATGCGGCTCCTAATGCGGGAACAAACGGTAACACCACGGTTTGTGATACTGATGTTACGCAGATAAATTTATTTAATTTAATTACAGGTGAACAGGCTGGTGGGACATGGACAAGATTACCAGGGGGAACAGGCGGAACATTTAATGCAGCAGCAGGTACTTTTATTCCTGCGCCAGGTGCTACAACGAGCACTTTTCAGTATGAGGTTGCAGGTGTTGCTCCTTGTGGCAATG
>CANGTL010000002.1 GCA_947456815.1 Flavobacteriaceae bacterium | reverse complement strand
TTCCATTTTATTGTCTTTTAGATAGGCTCCTTTTTGAAACGTTTTGGTGATTGAAAAAGGAATTAATTGAGCATTCGTTTTGTTTTGTTTTAACCAGTTTGCGATGGCTTCGTCATCGGCGTCGTAGATGAAATAATCATCTGCGGTTTGATTCATTGTAATTCTAAATTTTGAAGCGATATAATTTTCATATTTATATTCATATCGATCTAAATGATCGGGGCTGATGTTGGCGAGTATGGCGATATGCGGCTTATAGTTGATGATTCCGTCTAATTGGAAACTACTTAATTCGAGTACATAATAATCGAAGTTGTTTTCCGCCACTTGCCACGCAAAGCTTTTTCCGATGTTTCCGCCCAATCCTACATTTAGACCGCCTGCTTTCAGTAGATGATACGTGAGCATGGTTGTGGTGGTCTTTCCGTTACTTCCTGTTATTCCGATGGTGATTGCTTTGGTGAAAGGCGCCGCAAATTCTATTTCGGAGATTACGGGGATTTGCTTTTCATGCAGCTTTTTAACAATCGGCGATTTGTCTGGAATTCCGGGGCTTTTCATCACCACATCGGCATTTAGAATCTTCGCTTCGGTATGGGTTTCTTCTTCCCATGCGATGTCATTATTGATAAGAACGTCTTTGTAATTTTGTTTTATTTTCCCGAAATCAGACACGAACACCTCGTAGCCTTCTTTCTTTCCGAGTATGGCTGTACCTACTCCACTTTCACCGCCACCGAGTACGACCAGTCGTTGCATTTATCTTAATTTTAGAGTCACTATGGATAGAATTGCGAGTATAATTCCCACAATCCAAAATCGAGTTACAATTTTACTTTCGTGATAGCCTTTCTTTTGATAGTGATGATGTAAAGGCGACATCAGGAAAATTCTTCTTCCTTCGCCGAAGCGTTTCTTCGTGTATTTGAAATAGCTGACTTGCAACACCACCGAGAAATTCTCAACTAGAAATATTCCACACAACAATGGAATGAGGAGTTCTTTACGCACTGAAATCGCTAGAACCGCAATGACACCGCCAATGGTTAAACTTCCTGTATCTCCCATAAATACGGTTGCGGGATACGAATTATACCAAAGGAAACCAACCAATGCTCCGGCGAACGCAGCAATAAATACTGTCATTTCTCCAGAATTGGGGATATACATAATATTGAGATAGCTGGAGAAAATGATGTTACCCGAAACGAAAGTGAAAATCCCCAACGCGACTACGGAGATGGCGGACGTTCCAGCTGCAAGTCCATCGATGCCGTCGGTGAGATTCGCTCCATTAGAAACAGCAGTAATAATAAAAATGACAATTGGAATAAAAACCAACCATGCCCAATTTTCGTAGCCTTCGCCTGTCCATGCTAACAGTTCTGCATAGTCAAATTCATTGTTTTTGAAAAACGGAATGGTTGTCGCTGTAGATTTTTCTTCAGCAGCCATCGGTGCAATGACATTTTCTTTTTGGTTGATGGTGATTGTTTTGTTGGTTTCATTTCTCAGCGTAACCCCAGGGTGTAAATACAAGACCGAACCTACAATCAATCCCAATCCAACTTGGCCAATAACTTTAAAAATGCCCTTTAAACCTTGTTTATCTTTTTTGAAAATTTTGATATAGTCGTCAATAAATCCAATAGTTCCCATCCATAAGGTCGTAACGATCAGAAGAATGATGTAGATATTATTCAACTTTGTAAAAAGAAAGACCGGAATCAACGTTGCAATAATGATGATTAATCCTCCCATTGTTGGCGTTCCTGCTTTTTCATTTTGACCAGCTAAACCAAGTTCACGAACAGTTTCGCCCACCTGTTGGTTTCTAAGAAAAGCAATAATTCGCTTTCCATAGATTGTCGAAATCATCAATGAAAGAATGACCGCTAGAGCTGAACGGAATGTGATGTATTGAAACACTCCAGTTCCTGGAATATTTAGTGTTTTGTCGAGGTATTCAAATAAGTAGTATAACATAAATTCCAATATTTAAAATTCCAAATTCCAACGATTGGGATTTGGGATTTGGTTTTTGTTTATTTCCCCAGTTGTATTAATAATTCCTTTACAATTTGCATATCGTCAAAATCATGGCGAACGCCATTAATTTCTTGGTACGTTTCGTGTCCTTTTCCAGCTATCAGAATGATATCGTTTGGTTGTGCTAATTGACAAGCCGTTTTGATTGCCTGTTTTCTGTCGGTAATGGAAACTGCTTTTTTGAAATTTTGCGGTTCTACCCCTTTTTCCATTTCGGTAATAATTGTTTCTGGATCTTCTGTTCTCGGATTATCTGATGTGATGATGACTTTGTCGCTTAATGTCGTTGCGATATTGGCCATCATCGGACGCTTGGTTTTGTCTCTATCTCCGCCGCAACCCACAATCGTAATAAGTTGCTCGTTTTTGGTTCTAATGTCGTTAATGGTTTTTAGTACATTCTCGAGTGCGTCTGGCGTGTGAGCATAATCTACAATCGCCGTAATTTTTTCGTTGGATACTATATATTGAAAACGCCCGGAAACACTTTCCAATTCAGACAACAGTCTTAGTACGTCGAAAGAATCGAGTCCCAATTCAACCGCGGTTCCGTAAATCGCGAGTAAATTATACGCGTTGAAAGTCCCGATTAGTCTTACCCAAACTTCATTTTCATTGATCTTCATCAACAATCCAGACATTTGACTTTCGAGAATCTGCGCTCTATAATTAGCATACGATTTCAAGGCGTACGTTAGTTTTCGCGCCGTTGTGTTTTGCAACATCACCGTTCCGTTTTTGTCATCAATGTTGACCAAAGCAAAAGCAGATTTTGGTAGATGATCGAAAAAAGATTTCTTCACATCACGATATTCCGAGAAAGTCGGATGGTAATCGAGATGATCATGCGATAGGTTGGTAAAAACACCGCCTTCGAATTGCAGCGCTTCTGTTCTTTGTTGATGAATACCGTGTGAGCTCACTTCCATAAAGCAATGCGTCACACCATTGTCAACCATTTCTCTCAAATATTTGTTGATGGTAATAGAATCTGGCGTAGTATGAGTCGCTTTATATTCGGTGTCCGCTACCATAATTTTAACGGTAGAAAGCAATCCTACTTTGTGACCCGCTTTTTGAAATAACTGGTATAATAATGAAGCAATGGTTGTTTTCCCATTTGTGCCTGTAATACCCACTAATTTCAAAGAATGTGATGGATTTCCGTAAAAATTGGCTGCAATGAATGCAAGCGCTTTGTTCGTGTCTTTTACTTGAATGTAGGTAATTCCTTCTGCAATTTCAGCTGGAAACGTGTCGCAAACTACTGCTGTTGCTCCTTGTTGAATGGCTTTGTTAATAAAATCATGACCGTTAGATTGGGTTCCTCTAATAGCAATAAACAAATCGTTTGATCCAATTTTTCTGGAATCAAAATCGATGGCATTGATAGCAATATCGGTAGAACCTTTAACGGCCTCGATGCTTACTTTGTATACTATTTCTCTTAAGACAATCACGATAATTCTAGTGTTATGGTCGTTTTCTTATTGAAAGTTTGTCCGGGTTGGATTGACTGAGACTTGACTCTCCCAGTACCTTTAACTTTTATATTTAACCCTAAATTTCCAAGCAGTGCAATTGCATCCATCCCAGACATTCCTTTCACATTTGGTATAAAACTTTGTTTCTTTTGTGTTTTTGTATAATAATCTGCATAGCTTTTCTCTTGCGTTGCGCTTTTCTTATTCAAGTTTTTGATTTCGTTGGTAGAAGGCGCATCGGTAAATATTTTCTGAGCAATCCTTTTGAAAACCGGGCCAGCGACATCTGCTCCATAATAATTGTTGTTCGACGTATTCGGTTCGTGAACAACCACGATGCAAGAATATTTTGGTTCTTCTGCAGGAAAGTAACCCACAAATGAGGAAATATAATGTTTATCAACGCCGCCGTTTTTGGCATAATTGGCTTGTGCCGTTCCTGTTTTTCCGGCCATAGAGAAGTCTTTCGAATATAATTTAGAACCAGTTCCTTTCTTAACTACGTTCTTTAAAACAGCTTGTAATTTGAGTAAAGTTTCATTCGAGCAAACCTTAGGATTGATTACTTCTGTGTTAAATTTTTTGATGGTTTTGCTCCACTCTTTGATTTCAGATACAAACTGCGGTTTTACCATGACACCGTTGTTGGCAACAGAATTATAGAAGGTCAATGTTTGCAAAGGAGTAATCGAAACGCCATAACCGAACGCCATCCACGGTAAAGAAATCGCACTCCAGTTTTTGTCTCCAGGTTGCGGAATATATGGAATTCCTTCTCCTTTGATTGGAAGTCCTAACGGCTTATTTAACCCATAACTATTAAGGTGATTGACAAACTGCGCTGGGTCATTTTTGTAGTTATTATAAACCGCTTGGACCAAAACCGTATTAGAAGAAACTTCAAATCCTTTTGCAAGTGAAATTTTTCCGTATCCGCCTTCATGCGAATCACGGACTTTTTTACCCGAATACATAATTGTTCCACCTTGACTATCGAAAACTGCGCTCGTATCGACTTTCTTATCTTCTAACAAAGTCATCAAATCCGCCAATTTATAGGTTGAACCAGGTTCATGAGATTCTGCAATCGCGTAATTGGTAGTTTCAAAGTAGGTGCTGTCTGCCGCTTTGTTGGCGCTTTGCGGATTTTTTCCAAGATTAGAAATGGCTTTGATATTGCCGGTTTTCGTTTCCATTACTACGACACAACCATGATCAGCATTGAAAGCGCGAAGCTGTTTTAGCAAAGCATGATGCGCAATATCTTGGATATATACATCAATGGTTGAAATCACGTCGTAACCGTCTTGAGGATCTACTTCATTGACATCTCGAATTGGTTTCCATTGCCCTTTTGCAATTTTTTGCTTTAGAATTTTTCCGTCTTTACCATTGAGATATTTTCTGAAAGCCCATTCGATTCCTTTACCATCTTTCTCTCCATTTGGAGTTACTCTTTCGTAACCAATTGTTCTTTCTGCAATTTTGCCAATTGGATGTTCACGAACTGTTTTTTGCTCTGTGATAATTCCACCTTTGTAGGCACCAAGATTGAATAATGGAAAACTCTTGATTTTCATATATTCCGTGTAGCTTAAGTCACGAGCAACTAGAAAATATCGATTCTCAGTCGCTCTGGCTTTTCTCAATTCGGATTGAAATGCACTACTAGATTTGTTGAGTAAAATACCTAAAGAATCAGCTAGTGCTCTTACGTTTTTTTCAAACGCTTCGCCTTTTGGCGCAACCGCATCAAAACGGATGGTATATTTAGGAATAGAGGTCGCCAACAAACTACCATCAGCAGAATACACATTCCCTTTATTGGCTGGGATTACAAAATTACGAACCGTTCTTTCTTTGGCTAATTTTCTATAATAGTTGCCTTCAACCCACTGAATATTGGTCAGCTTGACAGTAATTGCAATTGCCATGAGAAACATCGCAAAAGCAACCAGATACATACGATAAGAGATATATTTATCTTCTACTGCCATATTTTCTTAAAGAAATTCTTCTCTTCTTCTTTTTTTACTTTTATTTTGGTTGGCGGAACTGACGACGGATAAATTTGTTTTGCTTCCATTTTTTCCGACACAGTCGATTCCATTCTAAGTTGCATTAATTCGGAGCGACGATCTACAAATTCAGATCGCAATTCCTTTACTTCATTGGTTAAGGCAATAATTTTGAACACCTTTTGCTCATAGCGTTGTGTATTGGCAATCATTATTATCGCTAGCAAAATCAAAAAAACGATGAACCTCCAGTTCTTGGCGGCGTTGGCTTCCTCGTTGATTAAGAACCTTGCTTTTAAAATGCTGTAAACACCGTTTTTCATCCTTACAATTTTTCTGCAATTCTCAACTTGGCACTTCGAGCTCTATTATTGATCTTAATTTCATTGGCGTCTGGCACGATTAGCTTTCCAATGGTTTTGAATGGAACAGAAAAGTTTCCGAAAAAATCTCGTTCTGGTTCTCCTTCGAACATGCCATTCTTAATATACCTTTTGACCAATCGATCTTCTAAAGAATGATAAGAAATTACACTCAATCGCCCTTCAACATTCAATATCTCCAATGACTGTTCGAGAAATTCCTTCAAAACTTCCATTTCTTGATTGACCTCGATTCTTATCGCCTGATACATTTGCGCCAGAATCTTATGGCTTTTATGTGCTGGTAAAAATCTACCTAAAACTATTTTAAGCTGTTCTGTGTTTCTAATCGGAGTATTTTCCCTGGCTTCAATGATCACTCTGGCAATGGCTGGCGCATTTTTAAGTTCACCATAATCGAGAAATACTCTTTTTAAATTCTCCGCATCGTATTCGTTGACTACTCTAAAAGCATTTAGATCGTTTTTTTGACTCATTCTCATGTCTAACTCAGCGTCAAATCGGGTTGAAAATCCTCTCTCCGCGACATCAAATTGATGCGACGACACGCCCAAATCTGCTAGAATACCATCCACTTTTTGAATGCCGTGAAATCGCAAAAAACGTTTTATGTATCTGAAATTCTCCGTAATCAAAACGAATCGATCGTCTACTATAGCGTTGGCTATGGCATCTTCGTCTTGATCAAAAGCAAACAATTTTCCGTTTGGGCCCAATCGATTTAGAATTTCTCTGGAATGTCCTCCGCCGCCAAATGTCACATCAACATAAACTCCGTCTGGCTTGATGTTTAAACCATCGACGGTAGCATGAAGCAGAACAGGATTATGATATTCCATTAGCATCATCATTTACATTTCCCATTACATCTTCTGCCAAGTCAGCAAAATCTATTACAGAATCATCTATTGCTTTTTCGTATAAATCTTTATCCCAAATCTCAACTATATTCACTGCAGAAGACAGCACCACATCCTTGGATATTTGAGAGAAAACCACTAAATCTTTGGGAATCAATAATCGACCAAGCGCATCGATCTCCACCACTTTTACACCGGCAGTAAACCGTCGAATAAAGTCATTATTCTTTTTTACAAAACGATTGAGCTTATTGATTTTCTCCATCATCAAGTTCCATTCGTTCATTGGATACAATTCGAGACAAGGCTGAAATACAGAGCGCTTCAAGACAAATCCGTCCTGAAGAGCAATCGACAACTGCTTTTTCAAAGGCGCTGGAATCAGCAACCTTCCTTTAGCATCGACTTTGCATTCGTATGTTCCGACAATTGAATTCAAAAAAGTGGCTTTAAATTGATTAGGAGCAAAAATATAAAAATATTTACCACAATTTACCACAAACTACCACTTTGTTGATAAGTTTTACCACTTCTTTACTTTTTGCGTCGATTTAAGACAATTCTAGCCCAACAACTTCTTTTGCAAAGCATTAGAAAAATAGAGTTGTCTCAAGGAAAGTTGGATTAATAAATAGAAAAGAAAAGAACTGCTCTCGATTTTTTTCAAAGCGCTTTTCGGCTGTTTTTTATGGTTATTTTGTCGTTATTTGACTTCAAAAAAATATATGAAGACTTTCATTTAATCTTTTAAATCCTATATTTGTGCCGCAAGAAATGCCAATAAAAAAAATGAATTCTATCTTAAAAAAGGACGGCAAGTATACGTATTACGAAGCTGGAGAAGGAACACCAATCGTAATTCTTCACGGCTTGATGGGCGGTTTGAGTAATTTTGACGGAGTTGCAATTTTTTTTCCTGCGCATGGATATAAAGTTGTTATCCCAGAACTGCCTATTTATACACAGAATATCCTAAAGACAAATGTGAAAGCATTTGCCAAATACGTTAAGGATTTTATCACATTTAAAGGCTTTGACCGCGTCATTCTGCTGGGGAATTCTCTTGGTGGACATATTGCACTTTACCACACCAAAATGTACCCTGAAAAGATGCTTGGGCTTGTAATTACTGGGAGTTCGGGCTTGTATGAAAGCGCAATGGGCGACAGTTATCCGAGACGAGGTGACTACGACTATATCCAGAAAAAAGCGGAAGCTGTTTTTTACGATCCCAAAATTGCCACGAAAGAAATTGTCGATGAAGTATATTCGATGGCCAATGACCGAATCAAATTAATAAAGACTTTGACCATTGCTAAGAGTGCGATTAGACATAATATGGCAAAGGATTTACCTAAAATGCATGTGCCAACTTGTATCATTTGGGGCAAGAATGACAATGTTACACCGCCAGAAGTAGCGGAAGAATTCCACAAATTATTACCTCACTCTTCACTATATTGGATTGACAAATGCGGCCACGCAGCCATGATGGAGCATCCAGATGAATTTAATATATTGATGCATCAATGGCTAAAAGAGCAAAAATTATAATTTGCATGCTTCTTTTTGAACAAGTCTAAATCCAATAGTATTCATAGGTTTTAGCTACCTTTGGAAAAATCAAAGTTGATCATGAAAATTACCACCGCCGAATTTATCATCAGCAATTCTGAAGTTGCAAAATGTCCGAAAGAGCTTTTGCCAGAATATGCTTTTATCGGTCGTTCTAATGTTGGAAAATCTTCGTTGATTAACATGTTGACCAATCATAAAAATTTAGCCAAAACTTCTGGAAGGCCAGGAAAAACGCAATTAATCAATCATTTTAAGATTAACAACAATTGGTTCTTGGTGGATTTGCCTGGATACGGTTACGCTAAAGTTTCAAAAAAAACAAAATCTGTTTTTCAGCAATTTATTACTGATTATTTTGAAAAACGTGAGCAATTGGTTTGCGCTTTTGTATTGATTGATATTCGCCATGAAGCCCAAAATATCGACTTAGAATTTATGGAGTTTATGGGCGAAAGCGAAATCCCTTTTTGCATCATTTTTACAAAAGCAGATAAGATCAGTAAAGTAAAAGTGCAATCGCACGTTTCTGCTTATTCAAAGCAAATGTTGGCAAACAATTGGGCAGAGATGCCTCCTTATTTTGTTACCTCAGCAACGGAAACGACAGGAAAAGAGGAATTGCTGTCTTATATTGAGGAAATCAATCAAGATGTTTTTAAGAGCAATAGTGAGTTTTAAAACATCTAGCAATACCTTACATTATTGCAATTCAAGTTTTTCTGCAAAATAATCGCAAAAATCTTTCATGGTTGCGGTCATTTTTTCATCTCCAGTAGCACGTTGGAAGGTTTCTGACATAGCCACTAATGTTTGATGAAAAAACAATTTCATTTCGTCAACAGGCATGTCTTTCGTCCAGAGATCAATGCGTAAGGTTTCTTTGGCTTTGCTATCCCAAATAGAAAGCATCATCGCTTTGGCTTCTTCTGCATCGACGCCACCATCTTGGGCGGTCCAGGTGAGTTTTTCAGGAACTCTATGTTCGTCTAATTCGACTAAGAATTTTATTTCAGAGGTGATTGTTTTTGACATTATTTTTTGGGTTTGTATTTTGATTTTTCGAAGATTTCTTTAGCGTCCATTTTTAGAAAATCGTTCAAGGACACTTTGTTGTTTTCCATAAATGAGCGCGCGATTTGCCAGCCAATCCATGTACCAATTCTACCAGGTGTTTCGTTGTCAATTTCGAGATAAAATTTAGAGAAAGGCGCTGGATTAATAAAACGGGGAATCAATTTTTGATCAGTATCATACAACATCTTGTTTTCTATGAAATAGCGCCAGACATAACCTTCATTTTCTTGACACCATGCCAATTGTTCTTTCGTATAACCAATCTTATCTGCGTCTGTTGTTTCTGGCAGCAATTGGTCTTTTAGATACAATTCCTTACCAGTATAAATCATTTGAGCTAGGAATGAAAGATCGCTTGGAGGCGGCACTTTTGTCTTTGCGAAGCTTGAAGCGATATCTGGTAAGATTTGATTAGACTCAAAATTTTGCGTAATGTATGCTGGAAACTCGTAAAAGCGATGTTTACTCCCGAGGTACAGTTCAAGAGATATAATGAGCATTTCTTTGGTATAGATTACTTTATTATGATAATCCATTTCAGAAATGATGGTATAAACTTTTGGTGTTTTTGTTTCAGGAAAATAATACTTGATGTGTCTGAACAGATCTTCAATTTCGCTGGTTTTAGTATCGAAATTGGCGTATAATTTTTCTACCTCGGTATACAGTTCTCGCCATTGCGGATGCTGCATTTTCTCCAACCAAACGTTGTCGTCGTTTCCCGCGGGAAAAAAGAACGGATATTCTTGTTTGAGCTTAGGTAAATCTTGGGGCGCGGTTTCAAAAAAAGCTTTGTCAAAACGATTAACCTTGATTTGCACCGGAATTTCCTCCACCGCTTTTTCGATTTTAGTTTTCTTGTCGCAAGAAAAAAATAAGAAAAAACTTAAAATTAACGGCAAAACAAAGAGTGGTTTCATATAGTGTTCGTAAATTAGCCCTGATGGTAGCGGCATCCTTTTTTGCTGGAAAAAACCCGTCGATTGCGGAGCGATTAACAAGCAAAAAAGATAAAGCGGACAGCAGGAAATAGCTCCTAATATTTATTATTTTTGCAAAGATACCTTTTGGTTTATAAAAATCTTGAAAATTATGGCGAAAAAAAGTACCATTGATGTTGAAAAAGTCAACTTGCACATCGTAAACTGGTTAAGAAATTATGCTGAAAACGCTAAAGTGAGTGGATTTGTTGTGGGCGTTTCCGGCGGAATTGATTCAGCGGTGACCTCAACACTATGCGCACAAACCGGATTGAAAGTACTTTGCGTGGAGATGCCGATTCATCAGGTGCAACATCAGGTTAATCGCGGGAAGGAACATATTGCCCAATTGAAGGAACGTTTTGCAAACGTGGACAGTGTAGAAGTTGATTTATCATCGGTTTTTGAAGATTTCAAAAAGCAAGTTCCGACGAGTTCTGATGAAGCTAAATTGCATTTGGCATTGGCTAATTCACGTGCTCGATTGCGAATGACGACCTTATATTATTTTGCTGGAATTCATGGACTTTTGGTGGCTGGAACGGGCAATAAAGTAGAAGATTTTGGGGTTGGATTTTACACCAAATACGGCGATGGCGGCGTTGATTTGAGTCCAATTGCAGATTTGATGAAATCAGATGTATTTGCGCTTGGCCATTATTTGAAAGTACCAGAATCGATCTTGAGTGCAGCGCCGACAGATGGTTTATTTGGCGATGATCGAACAGATGAAGATCAATTGGGAGCAACTTATGACGAGTTGGAATGGGCTATGATGGAACAGGAGAACGGAAAGAGCGCCGATGATTTTGCTGGGCGGGAAAAAGAAGTTTTTGCGATTTATAAGCGGTTGAACATGATTAATCAACACAAAATGAACCCTATACCCGTTTGTTTAGTTCAACGGAATTAATGGCTTTTTATCTAAAATTTTTGAAGTATTAAGTTTTTTTTAACTAAATTTATCCATTCTTAGAATATTTAATTCATAAATAAATACCACTATGATTAAAGTTTGTTTGGCAGATAATTATCCGGTTGTGCATTTTGGGATCAAGTCCTATTTTAAAGATCACTCAGAAATTGCAATTGTTTCTAACGTAGGTAATTTTTCGATGGTGAAAGACGTGCTTTATACGAAAGAAATTGATGTTTTGGTTTTAGACTTGGATTTAGATGGACTGTCGAGTATTTATGAGTTGAAGGCCATTATTAGAAATTATACCAAGACAAAAGTGATTGTTTTTAGTAGTTATTCTGAGCAAATATATGCGCCAAACGCGATTAAAGCTGGGGTTGCTGGCTATGTTCACAAAACTGCTAAAATTGAAACTTTGGGAATTGCCATCATCCGTGTTTTTCAAGGTCAAACCATATTGAATGACACCATCAAGAAAAATCTAGCTTTGATTGCTAAGCAAAACAAAAGTGAAAGATTGTATCGCAAACTTTCTAATCGTGAAATTGAGGTATTGCGTTATTTGAGCAGTGGTAAGAAAAACAATGAAATATCTTCTATTTTAGGTTTGAATGAAAAAACCATCAGCACTTATAAACTGCGGTTACTCACTAAATTGAACGTTACCAATTTGGTGGATTTGGTCAATAAGGCAAAAACGTTAGAAATCGTCTAACTATAACGAGACAAAACTCTTCCTAATTTTTTTGAAAACGAATTAATCAATCCATTGTAATCCATCGTCATTCGCAAGTGTTCTGAATTGTCTGCATCGAGTTCTTTTGATAAGGTTTGCTTTAATTCTTCGACCAATTGACAAACCAAAAACCAACGAATACTTATGATGGTTTCTGAAACATATTGAGCAGTTGTGACATCTTTCATTTTTACAAACACATTTCTACCTTCCCAATTGCTGAGTTCATTGAGTTCATTTTCCATGATGATGTTGGTCACTTCTTGGGCAAATTCTGGAGAAAGATGCATCAGGTAATCTTCTAAATTGAATACTTCATTTTGTAGAAAATACTGTATTAATTGGTTGTAAATTCCCAAAAACATTGGGTTGGCCAATTCAATTTCGTCTTCTTGCAAACTCAGGTAAATTCGTTGAAAAACTTTATATTCTTTTCTTTCGGACACTTCGTCAAGTTCACCTTCTTCATTTGCTTTTAGAATTACATCTTCAAATTCTTCGCTTTTATCGCCGTAAAGCAGAAGGATTTCAATAATTTTTCGTTCCAATTCGTAGAGGACATCTACCTTTTGAACTGCAATTGGACTTTCGTTCTTGACAATTTCAAAGGCTTTCTGTTCTTGTTTTACCTTTTTACCCGCTTCAGTTAGGTCTTTTTGAACCAACTGTGCCAAAGTATTGAGCAGTACTTGTTCCGAAATATCCATGATTCGGGAACACTCTTGGATATAGATTTCTCTTTTGATACGATCTGGTATTTTAGAAATACTAGTTACCATATCACGAATCAACTCTGCTTTTTTAATGGGATCATTTTGAGCTTCATTCATTAGCAATGAAGCTTTAAACTGAATAAAATCTCTCGCATTTTCCTCTAGATACAACACCAAATCTTCATAAGAAGTTTTCTTGGCAAAACTGTCAGGATCTTCACCTTCTGGGAAAGTACAAACGCGGACGTTCATGCCTTCTTCCAGAATCAAATCGATTCCTCGGATGGAAGCGCGCAATCCTGCTGCGTCGCCGTCGTATAGAACGGTTATGTTTTTCGTAAGTCGATTGATTAAACGGATTTGATCTGGAGTTAGCGCCGTTCCTGATGATGCGACCACATTTTCAATTCCGGCTTGGTGAAATTGAATGACGTCGGTGTAACCTTCCACTAAAAAGCAGTTGTTTTGTTTGGCAATGGCTTGTTTGGCGTAGTAAATTCCGTAGAGCACTTTGCTTTTGTGGTAAATTTCGCTTTCAGGAGAATTGACATATTTGGCGGCTTTCTTGTCGTTGGTCAATATTCTACCTCCGAAGCCTAAAATTCTACCGGACATACTATGAATAGGAAACATCACGCGACCTCTAAAACGGTCTATCAAACGTTCTTCTTTGACAATTGTTAGTCCAACGCTTTCGAGGAATTCTAGTTTAAATCCTTTCCCTAAAGCTTCTTTTGATAAAGCGTCCCATTGTTCGGGAGAATATCCCAAAGCGAACTTCTTGATGGTTTCGTTGGTAAAACCTCGTTCTTTAAAATAGGAATAGCCAATGGCTTTGCCTTCATCAGAATTTAGAAGTGTGTCTTGAAAATAATTCTTGGCAAATTCTGACACCAAAAACATACTTTCTTTTATATCTGTATTGGCTTTTTCTTCTTGCGTTTGCTCGGTTTCCTCTAGCTCAATATTGTATTTTCTGGCCAAATAGCGAATCGCTTCTGGATAAGTAAAATGTTCATGCTCCATTAAGAATGCCACTGCATTTCCGCCTTTTCCTGAACTAAAATCTTTCCAGATTTGTTTGACTGGAGACACCATAAACGAAGGCGAACGTTCATCCGAAAATGGACTCAATCCTTTGAAGTTGCTT
Organism: Flavobacteriaceae bacterium; assembly: GCA_947456815.1. Taxonomy (GTDB): domain Bacteria; phylum Bacteroidota; class Bacteroidia; order Flavobacteriales; family Flavobacteriaceae; genus Flavobacterium. Next base: position 103,523 of record CANGTL010000002.1, on the reverse strand, counting down.
CCGGCTCGTTTGAGTTGTACAAAATCGCCGATGACCTCTTCAACGCGAGCGGTTTCGAAAACTGTATCTATGGATGATTTTGAGATCAAAGTATGAATTTTAATTGCGCCTAACGTTTCGCCATTCTAAAATCTTAGCGACGCCCAAAGTTAGAAATTTTTTTGGATGTTGGGCAGTCGTTCTACGGAAGATAAAACCCTAGCCCTGATAGTAGCGGTATCTTTTTGCGCCGTTGTTTACTTCGTCAGTTCGCTCCGCTCGTGTGGCGTGAAAAATTTAGCGAATAGCAGGTTCCCGGCTCCCAATAAAAAAAGCACCTCTTTCGAAGTGCTTCTTTGACATATAAACAAGCATGAACATTTTAGTTGAAATCGAATCGGAGTCCAAGTGAGACGTTATTTTGGTCTACTGCATTGTTTCTGAACAATGGACTTAAATCGTATTTAGCATACAAACTCAACTCTTTATATCCGATATATGCGCTCGCGCCGTAGATAAAATCATTGACATTGTAATCGCCTTTTGTTTTTTGTCTGACATCGTTGCCATTTTCGTCTTCGTAACACAAAATTTGTTTTGATTTGATGTTACCGCCGACGTAACCACCGAGTCCAACACGAAACGATTGATGCGTTCTGAAAATGGTTTTATCGTCTTTTTGTGTTTTCTTCGAAAAGTCGAATTCTAAGTGCATTGGAACGACCAAATAGACGTTTCGAAAACGAGAGTCATTGAGATGCGTGGCGCTGACTTCGAGGTTGGTTTGGTTGCCATTTTCTACAAAATAACGGTTTTCTGTTGGGCGCAAGTTGTTGTACATTAAAGACATCCCGTATTTAGCGTGCAAGAGGTTGTTGTTTTTGAGGATTCGCGTGTTCCAAGTAACGCCCCATTCGTAGAAATGCGAGCCCCAATAGCGATAATCGGAATTGGCAACGGCTTTGTTGGTTGCGAGATTGTTAAGACCGAAAGCGAATACGAATTGTGAGGTGGTTCTGCTTTCGCCGTTTTTAAATTTATCTTTAACTTTCATGTTTGGAAAAGTAAAAGTGTATCTTCTGGTTGAATCTTCTTCTTTAATTTTTCCATCTACTTTTTCTTGCACTAAATCATTGAGCTGAACTTGCATTTCGGCGACACGCGTCTCGATATTTTTTGCTCGAACCACAGCCAATTTTGCTTTCTTTTCGTCAGCTTGTTCTTTGGTTATTTGTTTTTTTTCTAGTTCGACGTTGACTGCTTCAACTTCGTCTTTGAGTGCTAGTTTTTCTTCTTTGGTGATACTTTCGATTTTAAAAGCGATGTTTTTGGCTCGAGATTCGAACGTTTCTTGACCATAAACTTGCGTTAAGAAAAGGATTAAAATTCCGGCTAGATAAAAGGTAAAATTTCTCATGATTGTTACGTTTTTTGATTGCTTTGCCAATTCGAGCAAGGCTCTCGGGTGATGATTGTTTTTATTGTTGATTGCGATTGGCGAGTGCCACTTTTACGGTTTTATAATTTTTGTCGATTTTTCGGATTACTTTTTCGCGGAAAGAAAGCTCTAGTTCGTTGTCGACTTCGGAAAGCAAATTGGACGCGTTTACTTTGACGGTCGGATTATTTGCTTTTGTTGTGACTTCGGCAATTTGTGATCCGTTTGTAATTGGATTTGGTGAAGTTTGGTTGATTTCATTCGTTTTTTGATTATTGATTGATTTATCGATTTGTTGTTCTGCAGAATTTTTGTTTGTGGTTGAAGTTTGTGCAATTTGATTTTGGAGAACTTTATTTTGCTTATTGATTTTTTGAGAAGGTGAAATTGCGGTGTTCTTTTTTTGTGGTGCCACTTGATTGTCTGCTATTTCTTCGGTTTCTTTTTGAATTTGAACTGGAGATTGAGGCTCCTTAACAATTGAATCTTTTGTCTTAGTAGGCGTTGCGTTTTCTAAAACCACCTCATTCCTTTTCACATCTATTAATTCTGCTGGATTGCTAAAAAACACGTAGCCAATCGCTAGAAATCCGATGATACTTGCGGCGATGTAAATCCAGTTATAAATTGGTTTTACTTTCTTCTCCTCGGCAACCGTTAACATCGCATGCAATCGGTCCCAAGCTGCTGGCGACGGTTTGATTTCTCGTTGGTCGAGTTGGCTTTTAAATTCTTTTTCTAATTTATTTAGTCCCATTTTGGTGTGATTTTAACTTACTGATTTCGTTTTGCAATATTCTTCTTGCGTGTGATAATTGTGATTTGGATGTTCCTTCGTTGATGGAAAGTAACACTGCAATTTCTTGGTGTTTGTAACCTTCGATCGCATATAAATTGAAAACCATTTTATAGCCGTCGGGCAAAGTGTCAATTAAGAACTGAATTTCTTCGACATTGAATTGACTCTCAGTCCCATTGGCGCTTTCTTCCTTATAACTTTCTTCTTCTAAAAAACTAACTTTCTTGTTGGCTCTGATATAAGAAATACATTCGTTGACCATGATGCGGCGGATCCAACCTTCAAAACTGCCTTTATGTTCAAAATTCTTCAGGCTGGTAAACACTTTCATGAAGGCGGTAATCATTACGTCTTCTGCGTGATGAATATCTTTTACATATTGACGACAAACACTTAACATTTTGGGAGCATATTTTGCATAAATCAACTGTTGCGCTTGTCGATTGTTTTCGACTGCTAGTTGAATTCTGTTTTTCTCTTCTTGATGTAAATCGATTATTTTCAAAACCTTTTGTAAAGTGTAACTGTTAGCATAGACGCACAAGTGTAGAAAATGGTTGCACCTTCCTTGAAAAAAAATAAAAATATTTTTTAATTATCTATTATACAGTGATTTATAAATGAAAAAAAATTAAATTTTTCTTTCAATCACATAGTTAACCATCAACAATAAGGAAGCTTTGTAGTCGGAATCGGGGAAATTTTGTAGTAATTGAATCGCTTCTTGCTGAAATTCGATCATTTTTTGTTCCGCATAAGCCAGTCCGTTTTGGCTTTTTACGAAGGCAATGACTTCTTTCACACGCTTTTTATCTTTATTGTGGTTTTTGATGGAATTGATCAGCCATGATTTTTCTTTGGCACTACAATTATTAATGACATAAATAAGAGGCAAGGTCATTTTTTGTTCTTTGATATCTATTCCCGTTGGTTTTCCAATCGCGTCTTCCGTATAATCGAATAAATCATCTTTGATTTGAAATGCCATTCCGATGAGCTCTCCAAACTTTCTCATGGTTTCTACTTGCGCTTCATCCTCATTTACTGATTTGGCGCCAAGTGCACAACAAGACGCAATTAACGTGGCCGTTTTCTTTCGAATAATTTCGTAATAAATATCTTCGATGATGTCTAATCGACGCGCTTTTTCAATTTGAAGCAATTCACCTTCACTCATTTCACGCACGGCGACGGAAATAATTTTAAGCAAATCAAAATCGCCATTGTCAATAGAAAGTAACAATCCTTTCGAAAGTAAATAATCGCCGACTAAAACAGCAATCTTGTTTTTCCAAAGTGCATTTATCGAGAAGAATCCTCGTCTTCTATTGCTATCATCAACAACGTCATCATGGACTAAAGTGGCTGTGTGAATTAATTCAATGACAGAAGCACCGCGGTAGGTTCGTTCGTTGACCACGCCGTTATTCAACATTTTGGCGGTAAGAAAAACAAACATGGGACGCATTTGTTTTCCCTTTCGATTGACAATGTAATAGGTAATTCTGTTGAGCAAAGCCACTTTTGAAGTCATCGAATCGTAGAACTTTTTTTCGAAAAGTTCCATTTCGCTATTGATGGGCAGCTTTATTTGTGAAATGACATTCATTGAATTTCAAAGATAGCATTAAGTTGTAGAGATTTAAAAGTTAAAATTTAATATTTTTACAACAGGGATTAAACTATCTCAAAACGACCAAGTCCAAAACCCAAACTTTTAAAAATAGTAATCATGAAAACAAAAATTTTAGCACTTGGTTTTATTGCAATTTTATCAATTGCAAGTTGCAGTAAGGATGATAAGCAAACTTCATCCGCTTTTAGTACTGAAGAAGCAAAAGTAAATTCAAAAATAGATTTGGCTAATGACGATGTTGCTGATATCGTCGAAGGACAATTTAATGACACTCAAAACAGCGCAGCGGGAAGATATTCAGAAGCTCCTGCAACTTCAAGTTTACCAGCTTGCGCGACTGTGGTAAGAAATCCAGCATTTGGAACTCCATTAACGCCTGGTACTGCAGTAACCAAAACAATAACTTTTGGTGACGAAACTACGGGTTGTACATTAGCAAACGGTAATGTATTGAAAGGAACCATTATTGTAACCTTTACTTATCAGCCGGAAGCAACCACACACAATATAAACTACCAATTTGTCAATTTCTACCACAACCAGATTAAGTTGAACGGCAACAAGAATTTCACTAGAACAATGAGTGAGGCGACTCAACAAAGCCCAAGTCATCCAATTGTAGTCATGAATATGCAGATGACCGCTGAGTTCCCTGATGGTAGAATCTTCACTAGGATTGGAACAAGAACCAGAGAAATAATTGCAGGTTATGACACTCCAAATATTTTGTTAGATAATGTGTATCAAGTAACAGGAAATTGGACGACTACTTTTCCAAATACTACAATTCAAACTAGTACTATAACAACACCATTACTAGTAAAAATTAGCTGTAGAGAAGTAAACAAACCGCTATTAGTTCAAGGGATTATTACTTTCCAAAGAAATGGGAATACCGCCACATTAGATTACGGGACTGGTGAATGCGACAATTTAGCAATATATACCATCAATGGAAATTCGTACAATATTGTTATAGGAAACTAAAACGGTCTACTTTTTTTGTAATATAAAACGTCTCAAACATGGGGCGTTTTTTTATGCCTCTTTATTAGCCAATTGACCGCAGGCAGCATCGATATCTTTCCCTCGACTTCTTCTAACTTTAGCTACAATTCCGTTGGCCTCTAAAGCATGAATGTAAGCATCAATCGACTCGTTGGAAGCTTGCTGGAATTCCCCGTCATCAATAGGATTGTATTCAATTAGGTTTACCTTGCAAGGCACATATTTGCAGAATTTTACCAAGGCATCTACGGACGCTTTGTTGTCGTTGATATCTTTCCAAACGACGTATTCGTAGGTAATTTTACTCTTGGTTTTTTGATACCAATATTCTAAAGATTCCCGCAAATCTGCTAGGGGAAAATTAGTACTAAATGGCATAATTCGAGATCGAATCTCATCAATAGCGGAATGCAAAGAAACGGCCAACTTAAATTTCACCTCATCATCAGCTAACTTCTTGATCATTTTCGGAACACCAGAAGTGGAAACCGTAATTCTCTTGGGCGACATACCCAATCCTTCGTCAGAAGTAATCATTTCGATGGCTTTGAGAACATTATTGTAATTCATCAATGGCTCGCCCATTCCCATAAATACAATATTCGACAAAGGATGATTATAATACAATCTACTTTCTTTGTCAATTGCAATAACTTGATCGTAAATTTCTCCAGGTTCAAGATTGCGCATTCGTTTAAGTCTTGCTGTGGCGCAAAAATTACAATCCAAACTGCAACCTACTTGACTAGAGACACAGGCTGTAGTTCTCGTATTTGTTGGAATCAGTACCGATTCAACAACCAAACCATCATGCAAACGAACTGCGTTTTTCACCGTGCCGTCTTCACTTCGCTGCATTTGATCAACTTTGATATGGTTAATCACAAAATGTTCTTCGAGCATTGAACGAGTTGCCTTTGAAACATTGGTCATGTCTTCAAATCGGTGTGCACCCTTGCTCCACAACCATTCATAGACTTGATTACCACGAAAAGATTGATCTCCGTTCGAAACAAAAAAGTTCCGTAATTGTTCCTTTGATAAAGCGCGAATGTCTTTCTTCTCCATTTCCATGCGGCAAATTTAATGACTATTTGTTGATTTATTTCAACTGTTGGCATAAATGCACATGCGCCGTTTTGATATTTTGATAACTTTGCCAAAAACAGCAATCATGCACTTTATTTCCGAAGAATTAGAAGACTATATAGAGCGTCATTCCGAAAAAGAACCTGAATTGTTAGCAGCTCTGAATAAAGAAACGTATCAAAAAATACTATTGCCACGAATGTTAAGCGGACATTTTCAGGGTAGAGTTTTGAGTATGCTCTCCAAATTGATTCGTCCGACAAACATTTTAGAAATTGGGACTTATACGGGTTACTCGGCTTTGTGTTTATGCGAAGGAATGCAAGAAAATGGTTCTTTACACACTATTGATATCAAAGAAGAATTGATAGATTTTCAACGTAAATATTTCGACAAATCGCCTTGGGGAAACCAAATTACTCAACATTTAGGAGAAGCAATTACAATTATTCCATCTTTGGACTTAAAATTTGATTTGGTCTTTATTGATGCTGACAAAGAAAATTACCTTCATTATTACGAAATGATTGTCCCAAAAATGAACCGTGGCGGCATTATTTTATCAGACAACGTCTTGTGGAGTGGTAAAGTTGTTGAACCCTTAGAGCCCAACGATGTAAGTACAAAAGTGCTGGTAGAATATAATACGCATCTAAAAAACGACCCTCGAGTTGAAACGGTTTTACTTCCAATTCGTGACGGATTGACCTTAAGTCGCGTGTTGTAGCAAAAACTATAAAATTATATCTGCATTAGAAATAACTTCAATGACATCATTTACTACTGAGGCACTGGCTTCGGAACGGCCTGCATGAATGAAGTCTTTGATTGATAGTTGTATCAGGTGCTTATAAACCAGATTAGAAAAAGGATTGTTTTCCCCATCAACGAAAGTGATTCTTTTCATTTCTTCTATCACGGCAATATAGGATTGACCCACTTTCATCTTATCTGTTTCGGCCAATAGTTGCTTAAGTAATGCCACTAATTTAGTTGGTTTTTCTGTTTTCATTTTCGTGATTTACTACAAACGTATGAAAAAAGTCTGAATGCAATTCAATTTACAACCGAGAAACAAAATAAGATTTTAGAATTAGAATCAAATTAAGCAAGTGGAAAATACTTTGGCTGTGCTAGTTTGTGTAATTTGTAAAAGAGCAAGGCGTAAAAAGCTCCAAACACATAACCAGCTATGATGTCAAGCGGAAAATGAACTCCTAGATAAATTCTACTATACGCAAAGATTAAAGGAAACGAAAAGAACAAAAACGGATATTTGAAGTGTTTTTTGAACAATAGAAAAACAAGTAATGCACAACCCATAGAACTTGCAGCATGAGCAGAAAAAAAACTGAAGGTTTTACTTGCTTTAACGACGCGTATGATATCCATAATTTCAGGGTCATTGCATGGTCTCAATCGCTGAAAAGTCGTTTTGAAAACGTTGGCTGTTTGATCTGTAAAAAGAATTAGAACAGCGATAAAAAGGAGCAAAATCCACATTTGCTTCCATCCAATTTTTTTTTGTAAAATAATGAAAACAACCAGGAAAAGAGGTGTCCAGTAGATTTGTTTGGTAATCAGCAACCAAAGGCTATCATAGCTTTCAGATCCCAACCCGTTGAGGAAAACAAAAAGTTGTTTGTCGACGGCTATTAGTTTATCTAGCATTTATTTCTGACGCTTTACAGGTCCTTGAATTAGTTCAATATCTTCTGCTGTATCAACCTTTGGAGAATCTTCTAAAAGTTTGGTTTTGGCCTTATTGATCTCAGTAGAAATATTTTCCGATAGTCCAGTAAAATTACCATGCATTTCCTGAAAAGTCTTATCTAACCCATTACTTTCTGCACTTTTCTGAATTTCACTTTTAATATCATTTGTGGCATTTTTTAATTGTGCCATTATTTTACCCATTGTTCTTGCTATTTCAGGGATTTTCTCCGCCCCGAAAAGCATCAACATGATAAAAAGAATCAACACTAATTCGCCTCCACCAATTCCAAACATATTTTATTTTTTTGCAAAGTTAACAAGTAAAATAGAAGTGCCTTTACCTATCGTCTTAAATTCTCTCCTTAATCAAATTTTGATTTGACTTCTTGTTTTGGCCAAATATTGTTTGTCACGTCAATATCAGCCGTTTCCAATTTAGGATCAACAACAATTTTAGTAATAGCCTTTTGCGTGGCAAATGTTCTCGACACTTCATTGTCATTCATTCTCCAAATTTGCGCAGGAAACTTGTAGTTTTCTACAGTTCCGTCTTCAAAAGTTACTTCAACAATAATAGGCATAACCAAGCCGCCTGGTTTGTCAAAGGTTACTTGAAAGAAATACTTTGGGCTATTGAGTTTAGCTTGTTCTTCCTTAGTAAAAGTAGCTTGAACATACTCGTCTAAATTCTTTATTTCTTTAATCTCAAAAGGCTTATTCATTTCAGGTTTGTAGTCTTCACTACCTTCGGCAATCATGTACACCATCGGTCCATCTACACCTGATCTTCTTCTTTTTCTCTTTGCTAAGAAATCGGTAACTTCTTTAGAAGGCGTGTTGGATACGTAATACTTCTTAACTTCTTTGATTCCGATGTCGTTGTAATCTGTAGTGTAAAACCAACCTCGGAAAAACCAATCTAAGTCTACGGCCGACGCGTCTTCCATCGTTCTAAAGAAATCTTCCGGCGTTGGATGCTTGAATTTCCATCGATTTGCATACGTCTTAAATGCATAATCAAATAAATCATGTCCCATAATCGTTTCACGAAGGATATTTAATCCAACGGCGGGTTTTCCGTAGGCATTGTTTCCGAATTGTTTTATACTTTCGGAATTCGTCATAATCGGATCTATTTTAGACTGATCACCGCTCATATAAGGAACAATGGTTTTCGCTGGACCGCGATCTGCTGGAAAATTAGGGTCGAATGAAATCTCTGCTAAATATTCCATAAAGGTATTTAATCCTTCATCCATCCACGTCCATTGGCGCTCGTCAGAATTGACAATCATCGGGAAAAAGTTGTGTCCCACTTCGTGAATAATCACCCCTAACATTCCATATTTAAGTCGGTCTGTGTATTTACCATCAGCATCTGGGCGACCGAAATTCCAACAAATCATAGGATATTCCATTCCTTGATCTCGGGCACTCACCGATACCGCTTTTGGATAAGGATAATCAAAAGTATAACTCGAATAACTTCTTAGCGTGTGGGCAACCGCTCTCGTAGAATACTCTTCCCACAACGGATTGCCTTCTTTAGGATAAATCGAAACTGCCATGACATTTCTTTCTCCGAACTTTACTGCCATGGCGTCTAAAATGAATTTTCTAGACGTAGAAATTCCGAAATCACGCACATTTTCCGCCTTAAATCTCCATGTTTTTTTCTGTGTAGAGAACCCTTTTTCAGCTGCCATCGCTTCGGCTTGAGTGACAACAATTACTGGTTTGTCGTAGCTCTTTTCTGCTAATGCGTATCGCTTTACTTGTTCGGCTGTAAAAACTTCGGCTCTATTTTGTAGTACACCGGTCGCTTCCATAATATGGTCTGCTGGAACCGTAATATTTACTTCAAAATTTCCAAAAGGCAGGGCGAATTCACCACTTCCCCAGAATTGCATATTTTGCCAACCTTCAACGTCATTGTACACGGCCATTCTTGGATAGAATTGCGCCAATACGTACAAATTGTTTCCATCCTCAAAATGTTCATAACCAGAACGACCTCCATCTAACATGTAGTTATTGATGATGTAATTCCATTTGATATTCAGCACTATTTTTTCACCATGCGCAAGGGGTTTCACCAAATTGATTCGCATCATCGTTTCGTTGATCGTATACGACATTGGATTTCCTTTGCCATCCTTTACGTAGTCTATTTTAAAACCCCCATCGTATTTCTCTTCTAAGTATTTTCTAGAAAAAGACTGCGGACTCATTGCCGGATCTGTAACATTACTGTCAACTAGAGGTGTTTTTGATGTTCGAGCCGCAATATTTTGATCTAATTGCATCCACAAATAATCAAGTGATTCTTGTGCATTATTGGTATAAGTGACCGTTTCTACTCCATAAAGTCGGGTGTTTTTATCATCCAATTCAATATCGATTTTGTAGTCGGCTTGCTGCTGATAATAGTCCGGACCAGGCGCGCCTGATGCTGTTCTATAGGTATTGGGTGTTGCCAACAAATCATACATCTGTCTGAATTTGTTTTCATCAACATGTCCTTTTTGTTTTGGCTTTACTATCTCTTGAGAATTAACAACACTAAAAATCAGTAAAGTCAACAAACCAATAAGTGAATTTTTTTTCATGATATTGTTTTTGAAGTGCTAAAAATAAAGTTTTTTTTTCGAGCACTTTGGATTATCGCCTATTTTAACACCCCATTTGGATTATCGCTGTTCAACAACAAACTTTGCTTTTTTCCATTGAAGTTCGTTTGAATGATATTTTGCTGTTCGGAATATACCTCCATTAAAGAAGTGTTTTCGACAGATAGTGTTTTAATACTAGAAATATCTGTGATTTTGTATAAGCCAACAACAACATTACTTTCCATTTCTTTGCTGACGAATAGAATATTTTTAGGAACTCCATTCACTTTGATTTTGAAATGCTCTAAGAGATATTGATTCATTTTTGCAATATCTTCTGCAGTTTCATTTACCTCACCAATATGCGTTTTTACTTTGAAACGTTGCTCCAACGCCGCATTCAGATCATCGACAAAAATTCTAGAAGTAATCTCGATTCGTTTCTTTTCAGGAACAAAATTGATTTGATAAATCGCGATATAAAATTTATGGACCGTGAATGACGTCAGGGCAAATAGTATCAGTATTACAACAATTCGTAATTTTCTCATGCGTCAAAAATACTATTTTCTATTTGATAGCAATTGTCTCTTTATAATCCGATACTAATTTGTTCATCAGAAACTTAGTAAGAGTTTTGTTCTTGGCTCTCAATGCCCTAACAAAATCATTGTCTTCAATTAAAAAATAATGAAAACCTTTAATGTAGTCTCTTGGAATCTTTAGATGATCGATGTAGTATTTTTCTTCAAACCAACCGTCGAGCCGCAGCAGCAATCTCTCGTTCTTTTCTGCAACAATTTCCTTTTTTAGCATCGTTGTTCTGCCTGAAATTGCATTTAGAATTGGATTTAGAGGAACTAATCCGCCACCAGTTGTGGCTTCATGCAGTCGTCTTTCTGCAGGTGAATATTTCTTTTGGCCTTTTGGAATTATTCGCAAATTCTCGGCAGTAATTGTTGTGTTTTTATTGACTGTAACCTCACTTAAAGGCATAATCTTGGTACTCATCTTAACCGTTAATACGTCGTTTGCTATATCATCGACAGAAATCACTTTCCGTTTTGTTTCTAGATTAACCGCCGAAAAAACCAATACATCTCCTACAGATACTGAAATGACAAAATTCCCTTCGCTATCACTAACGGTCGATTTGTTGGTGGTAGTATTCACGATATTGACTTGCTCAGCAAGTTTGTCGTCTATAAGTATTGTCCCATTACAAAGTTTTTGAGAGATTCCTGTTTGAACAAAAAGTAAAATGAAAATTAAAGTCAGCTTATTACACATAACAATAGTGTCTACTTATTCTCCTTCGATAAAATCTTTTTGAATTCACTGTTTTTTTGTATTAAATAATCCATAAGAATAAAATCAGACTTTGCTCCAAGTATAGCATTGACATTACTATCGTTTTCACAATAAACTAAAAAAAGTCGAATCTCATCGTCTTCGAGTTTTAGTGTATTTGTAAAGAAAGGATATTTAATTTTTTTCATAACAGACTCTGTAAAAGTGGCCGAAGAAGTCAAATCGCTCTTCTTAGGATTCTTTTTCCTCAGTAGTCGCATAATATCTTTATACATTCGCACGAAATCCATTCCGTTTTCGGTAACATTTGATGGCATGACCGTGTTTTTAGGGGATGATTGTACGTCGTCAAAATATTTTTGATCAACAATATTTCTGGTATTGCCAATATTGGGTTTTAGTTTCTCTTTTTTTTGATGTTTAGACTTGACAATAACCTCATCCAATTGATTGGAAAATGGCGTTAATCTCACTTCAAAGCCAGGGTTAGAAACATCTTCTTTTCGAAGCAGTACTCTTTTTGACTTGAATAATAAACTCGAAAAAACCAAAGTGTCGTTTTCTCTTGCTTTAATATCAAATACACCATTCTCCTTTGTAATTGTACCTGTTTTTGCACTTGCATTGAAAACGAGTACATTTTCGACTTTTAGGGAATCATTTACAGCTTGTCCGCGAATCATTCTTCGCGATTCTTGTGAATAAGAAATCTGACTCAAAAAAAACAAAGCTAAAATTCCGAAAGTTGTTTTCATAATATAGAAATTAAAGTTCCTATTAGCTCCATTTGGAACTTAGAAAGAAAATAAAGATAAGTTTTCTCCTATTAACAAAGCTAGTGAAAAACCACCATTTTATCTCCTAGCAATTGACATATTCGAATGAAAATCCAAACCACTCGCTTTCAAAACAAAAGTAACTTTAGGTATTGCCAATAGTTTGCCAACAAAATGATAAGTGTCTGTTAAATTTATGAATCCACATCATCCTTTTAGAAGCAAAAGGTTTTTATCTTTATGGCATCATTATTTGATTTTATGAAAGACCTAATTATTGCGAGTACTTCTACGCTGCACGGAGGCGGTTATTTAGAATACATCCTGCCAACTTTAAAAACACACTTCAAAGATTGTAAATCTATTGTATTTGTTCCTTATGCGAGACCAGGAGGAATTTCTCATGATGAATACACCAATAAAGTACGAAGTGCTTTTGCTCAACTCAACATTGAAGCAAAAGGATTACACGAATTTGACGATCCCATCAAAGCAATAAAAGAAGCGCAAGGTATATTTACCGGCGGAGGAAATACTTTCTTATTGGTTTTTCAATTGTACAAAAACAATGTAATGGAAGTGCTTTCTCAAACTTTAAAAAACGGAACGCCATACCTAGGAACTAGTGCTGGCAGTAACATAACAGGCTTGACCATGCAAACGACCAATGACATGCCAATTATTTATCCACCAAGTTTTCAAACTTTGGGGTTAATTCCTTTCAATTTGAATCCGCATTATTTGGATGCCGATTTGCAGTCGAAGCATATGGGAGAAACACGCGAAACGCGAATTAAGGAATTCCATGCTTTTAATAACTTTCCTGTTCTTGGACTTAGGGAAGGAAGTTGGTTAGAAGTTAAAGGAGAAAGAATAACACTAAAGGGAGAATTATCCGCTCGATTATTTCAACAAAACAAAGAACCTCAGGAACTTGAAAGGAACAGCGATTTAAGTTTCTTAGCAAGTTTGTAGTAATGTGTCGAGTTTTAGACATAAAAAAAGTCGCTCGATGAGCGACTTTTTGCTATTTAAAAGTAAAATTATACTTCCAATACACTGTTTTCTGCACCTGCGAATTCATTAAATCTGTATGAGTCTGCTTCTAATTCATTTACAAAAGCACCATCAATTACATATTTGAATTCGTAAGAGGCGTCTTTGTTCACGTCAAAAATACCTTTGAAGGTACCATTCTTAAGTTTACTTAGTTCACCTTCTTTTGGGTTCCAGTTGTTAAAATCTCCAACAACTGCTGCATTATTTGCCTCTTTCGCTTCAACTGTAAAAGTTACTTTGCAAACTGGCTTAGTTTTTATAAATTGTTTCTTTACTGACATAACTATTTCATTTTTAATGTTATGGGACAAAGTAAATAAATTCTCTCCTATATTTAACAGAGGTAAGAACGATTTAAGAAAATGACAAAAACCAGCGTTAAAAATAGTTGTATTCTTAATTATTAACCTATAAAATTTCCAATCTCAAACAAGAAAACGTTTTAGTTCTGAATTATCTTTAGATGAAAAAAAGTCGATTTTTGAATAAAATGATTGCACTTAATTCAAAAATCGACTTATAAATATCAATAAGGCAATTGATTCTCTAATTTTGAGGGCCTGCTTCAACTAAATTTTGCCCTTCTGTATTGTCTGTATATTGTTTAAAATTGGAAATAAACCTTGCTGCCAAATCCTCCGCTTTGGAATTCCACTCGGATACATCTGCATAAGTTGCACGTGGATCGAGAATTGACGCATCTACATCATGAAGAGCTGTTGGAACTTCAAAATTAAAAACTGGAATTGTCTTTGTCTCTGCTTTTTCAATTGAACCGTCTAAAATCGCATCGATGATAGCGCGCGTATCTTTGATTGAAATTCTTTTTCCAGTTCCGTTCCAGCCTGTATTAACCATATACGCTTTCGCATTGTGCTTCTCCATTTTCTTTACCAATTCCTCTCCATATTTCGTAGGATGTAATGTCAAGAATGCTTTTCCAAAACACGCGGAAAAAGTCGGTTGTGGTTCGGTTACTCCTCTTTCCGTACCCGCTAATTTAGCAGTAAAGCCAGATAAAAAATAATATTTCGTTTGTTCCGGTGTTAATTTAGAAACCGGAGGCATAACTCCAAAAGCGTCCGCAGTCAGGAAAATAACTTTAGTAGCGTGTCCTGCTTTAGAAATTGGTTTTACAATATTGTGTATGTGGTTTATTGGATAAGAAACGCGTGTGTTCTGAGTGACTGAGCCATCTTTAAAATCGATTTTGCCGTTGGCATCGACGGTTACATTCTCTAATAGCGCATCTTTTTTAATTGCTTCAAAAATATCTGGTTCGTTTTCACGACTCAAATCGATGGTTTTGGCGTAGCATCCACCTTCAAAATTGAAAACACCATCATTATCCCAACCATGTTCGTCATCTCCAATCAATTCGCGCTTTGGATCGGTAGATAAAGTCGTTTTTCCTGTTCCTGACAAACCAAAGAAAACCGCAACATCGCCATCCTTTCCTTTATTAGCTGAACAGTGCATTGAGGCAATTCCTTGCAACGGCAAATAATAATTCATCATAGCGAACAAACCTTTTTTCATTTCACCACCATACCAAGTTCCGCCAATCAACTGGATTTTTTCGGTTAAATTGAACGCTACATACACTTCTGAATTCAATCCGTGAGCAGCAAAATCTTTGAAACTCGTTTTAGATGCATTCATTACAATGAAATCTGGCTCACCAAAACTTTCCAATTCTTCCTCTGTTGGACGAATGAACATATTCTTCACAAAATGTGCTTGCCAAGCCACTTCCATCACAAAACGCACCTTCAATCTCGTGTTTTGATTAGCGCCGCAAAAGGCATCGATTACGAACAATCTTTTTCCTGATAATTGTGTCAGCGTGGTTTCTTTTAACGCATTCCAAGTGGTTTGCGAAATTGGCTTATTATCATTGACTGCTTTTTGAGAATTCCACCAGATGGTGTCTTTCGTAATACTATCTTCAACAATGTACTTGTCTTTTGGAGAGCGACCAGTGAAAACTCCTGTCATTACGTTTACAGCGCCTAGTTCTGTTAGCTGTCCTTTTTCAAAACCTTCTAAAGTTGACTTTAATTCTTCTTGATATAAAAAGTCATAAGATGGATTGTAGATAACTTCCGCTGCGTCTTTGATACCGTACTTTTCCAACGAAATCGATTTCGTAATTTGGGCGTAATTCTCCATAAAATTGTAATTGTATTGTGTTTGAATTAAAGCACAAAAGTAAAAATAATATTTTACCTAGATTTAGAAACTTGAAATATTATGATTTTTTCTTTACAAAATCGATGAAAAGACACAACCAACCGACAATCAAAAGCAAGCCTCCTATGGGTGTGATAAAACCTATCGCTCTAAAGTCAAAAGCGGTCAAATCATTGG
Organism: Flavobacteriaceae bacterium; assembly: GCA_947456815.1. Lineage (GTDB taxonomy): Bacteria > Bacteroidota > Bacteroidia > Flavobacteriales > Flavobacteriaceae > Flavobacterium. The sequence continues at coordinate 87,730 of CANGTL010000002.1, read as the reverse complement.
TCGCCAACAAATAGATAGATCCTGAAAAGAATAAAACCCCGGTGACTACGAAATAAAAAATGCGCTTTTTGGCTTGCGCACCTACTTGGATTGATAATCCAACCAAAAGCAAAAGCAAAGCATGATATATTTGATATTTCACTCCCGTTTCGAAAGTATTCAATTGTTCGATAGTAAGCACTTTCTTTAGCGCGTGCGCACCAAATGCACCCAATACGATTGCGGACATTCCTAGGATTGCGGCAACTTGAACGATTCTTCTTTCCATAATTTTATTTTGCTTTATACTAAATGGCAAAAGTATCTGTTCTCTAGGAAACGTCAAAGTAAACGACAGCTTTTTAGCCCCGGTTGCAGTGGCATCCTTTTTTCGTTTTCTTTAAACGGAAAAAGATAGAACGGAAAACGGGATTTAGCTCCTAACAAAAAAAATGTACATTTGCACTTTAAAAAACAAAATAACATGAAGAAAATCTTATTCTTTATTACAGCATTTGCATCACTTAGCCTCAGCGCTCAAAACAATCGTGCTGTAAAATCTGGAGAAAAATTTATCTATTCTGCCTCTTACAATATGAGTGGATTGATGACGCCGTTGGCTCAAGTTACTATGCAAACAGAGACGGTCAAGACTTCAAAGAAAACACTATTGCATTTGAGTTGCGAGGCAACTACGTACAGCAAATGGGACACTTTTTTCAAGATTCGTGATCGATACGAATCGTATGTTGATCCTGTTACCTTAAGATCAAATCTCTACAAACGTGATATTTTTGAAGGAAAATATACGAAGAAAGAAAAGTACATTTTCAAAAGCGACGGGCGTACTATTGAAAGTACTGCATCGAAAAAAAACATGCCTGAAACTAAAAAAGCATTTCAAGTTCGCAGTGGCAGCCAAGATGTTGTCGCTATTTTATATAAATTGAGAACCGTCAATTTTAGCGCCTTCAAACCTGGTCAAACTCAAAGTTTTGTGGTGGTTTTTGACGAAAAAGAAATGAGTGTTTCTGCGAAGTATTTGGGCAAAGAAACCATCAATGCTGGTAACTTAGGAAAAAAAGTGTGCTATAAAATATCAATTGGCGCGAAAACCGACAAATTACGTGGTACCGATAAAAATATTATCTACTTAACTGCTGACGCGGCGAAAGTACCCGCATTAATCCAATTTAGCATTCCTGTAGGAACAGGACAATTAACACTAACTAACGCAACTGGAATTTAATATGAGAAAAATATTGATTGTTTTAGCTTTTATTTTTGCAATTCTTGGAATTGTATTCGCCATTTTACCCATGGGAACTTTAGGTCTTTTGCCTGTTGGATTATCTTTATTATTTGCTGGCCTTGCTTATATGAAATCGGACGCTAATAACAAAAATGTACCTAAATGGTTGTTAATTGTAGCTGGATTAACGCTGGCAGTAGTGATAGTTCGCGCCATGATGCCTGATGAAGTTGAACAAGATGTACAATTCGAGCAAAAGAAAATAGAATCTCAACAAGAAGATTTGAAAGATTTAGAAGGATTGGAATAGTTCCTTTTAAAAAATTTATAGTTTAGCCACGAATTCACGAATTAGTTTATCTTAATTCGTGAATTCGTGGCTAAAAAATTTAACCTATTGTATCTTTGGAACCTATTTGCAAAAAACCATGAGAAATATACTAATTATTGGCGCCGGACGCTCGGCTTCTTCGTTAATTCAATATCTTTTAAACAAGTCCGAAGCAGAAAATTTACACCTAACCATCGGCGATTTATCAAAAGACCTCGCACAACGAAAAACCAATAATCACAAAAATGCCACAGCCATTGCTTTGGATATTTTTGATGCAACACAACGTCAAACCGAAATTCAAAAAGCAGATATTGTGATCTCGATGTTGCCCGCCCATTTGCATATAGAAGTCGCCAAAGACTGCATTACTTATAAAAAACACATGGTCACCGCTTCTTATGTCAGCGATGCCATGCAAGAACTCGACGCACAAGCTAAAGCCAACAACCTCATCTTTATGAACGAAATCGGACTGGATCCTGGTATCGATCACATGAGCGCGATGAAAGTTATTGATGAAATCAGAGATCAAGGCGGGAAAATGCTGCTGTTTGAATCGTTTTGTGGTGGCTTAGTTGCGCCAGAATCTGACAACAATTTGTGGAACTACAAATTTACTTGGGCACCAAGAAATGTAGTATTAGCAGGTCAAGGTGGCGCCGCCAAATTTATTCAAGAAGGCACGTACAAATACATTCCTTATCATAAATTATTTCGAAGAACAGAATTTTTGGAAGTCGAAGGCTACGGCCGATTTGAAGCTTATGCCAACCGTGATTCGTTAAAATACCGCAGCGTTTACGGTTTAGACGATGCGCTTACTTTATATAGAGGAACCATTCGTCGCGTTGGCTTTTCCAAAGCGTGGAATATGTTTGTACAATTGGGCATGACCGACGACAGTTACCAAATAGACAATTCAGAAACCATCAGCTACCGCGAATTTATCAACCTCTTCTTGCCGTATCATCCGACGGATTCTGTCGAAATCAAATTGCGCTTGCAACTGGGCATCGAGCAAGACGACATCATGTGGGACAAGTTATTAGAGCTCGATTTGTTCAATCCGAACAAAATCGTTGGGCTCAAAAATGCGTCACCCGCGCAAATCCTAGAGAAAATCCTAAGCGACAAATGGACGCTCGAGGAACATGACAAGGACATGATTGTGATGTATCATAAATTCGGTTACGAAATTAACGGCGTACAAAAACAAATCGATTCGAAAATGGTCTGCATCGGCGACGACCAAACTTATACCGCCATGGCAAAAACCGTTGGACTTCCAGTAGCAATGGCAACCCTACAAATCTTAAACGGTAAAATCAAAACGCCAGGCGTGCAATTGCCAATCAATAAAGAAGTTTACCTACCCATTTTGGAGGAACTCGAACAATACGGTGTCATCTTCAACGAAAAACAAATGGATTATCTCGGCTATAATCCCGATCGTGTAAAGCATTAAAATTTTTAGGAGCCGGGAACCTGCTGTCCGTTACAATCTTTTTTGTTTTTTGTCACACCGAGCGTCACACCGAGCGTCACACCTGCCGGCGGACAGGCAGTTGAAGTGCTTTTTCCGAAAAACAAAAAAGGATTTCCACTGCCATCAGGGCTAGGGCTTTTGATTAATCAATGCTAATTCGTGCTAATTCGTGAAATCCGTGTTGAATTTACCATCTATCACTTTCATTCTAAAATCAAAATCGTACTTTTGGTTTAAAATTTATAGCAATGAAAATCAATTCCCTTCAAATAGAAATCGATGATTTAGCTTCGCTCAGTTCGGCAAAGCCTCGGGTGAAATTAAAAGGAGCAAGCCCAGTGGGCTTGAGGTACACAGGCTTTAGCTTGTTTTACAGTTCTTTAAACAACGAAATGCCATGAAAATAAACCAGCTACAAATAGAGATAGATGGAATAGACAAAGAAATACTTCGCGATCTCATGCACGATGCACGGAAACCCATTTTGCAAATCGCCAATAAAATCGGTATTTCCGGCGCTGCCATTCATCAGAGGCTTCGAAAATTAGAGCAAGCCGGCGTGATTTCAGGATCGAAATTTACCATCAATACCAAAGTTTTAGGCTACAGCACGATGGCTTTTGTTGGTGTTTACTTAGACAAAGCCGCTCGCAACTCAGAAGCAGTGCGTGAGCTCAAAAAAATACCGGAAGTGTTGGAATGTCATTATACCACAGGAAATTGGTCGATACTCATCAAAATTATTTGCCGCGACAACGAACATTTGATGCAACTGCTCAATACCAAAATCCAAGCAATTGAAGGCGTTTCGAGAACTGAAACTTTTATTTCTTTAGATCAGCAGATTGATAGACAAATACAGCTTTAAAATACCAATAACAAAACTTCAAATTCCAATAAAAAAATTCCAAATTCCAATACGACACAATTGGAATTTGGAATTTTAAATATTGATTATTAATCCTTTATAGTTGAATTAGTAGACCGATAGACAAATCTGGTTGCAGTTTAAAAAATTAAGTGAATTAGCCACATAACCATGCTGTAAGCGCTCCACGCTATGCCAACAATTAAAAGAAAAAGTATAAGTAATACAGGAACGACAACTTTCCAAGCACCACCTTGGTGCCTGCCTTCCAAATAATGTTCATGCACGAGTTTCATATTTCGCTCGTTCGCTTTAAAAGCCAAGTCAAAAATATCCCCAAGAATTGGAATCGAACCAATTAGTGCATCAATCAAAATATTCAATGAAATTCTGGCAATCACAAATCCACTAGCGCCATTGCTTGCTAAGACCAGAATTATGTAGCCGGAAACCAAGAATCCCGCAAAATCTCCTACGCCCGGAATAAGTCCAATTAAGGCGTCAAGCCCAAATCTAATTTTGGTACTTGGAATCTGAAATTGAGAATCCATCAATTTTGACAATGAATCCAAATTTCTAATGACTTTATTTTGCTGTGTTTTCGCGTCCATATTTTAAAGTGTATTCATCATCCTATTTTATCAGAAAAATCACCATTTGCTTCGTAAAACGTCTTTTAAGATTGTCAAAAATAACAACCTAATTATTTTTTGAAGTAAAAAAATCCCAAACCCCAATAATAAAGCCACAAATCGAAATAAAAAAAATTCCAAATTCCAATTGTATGCAGTTGGAATTTGGAATTTTAAATATTGGTATTTCGCTTTTATCTTCTATTCATATAAATCATCACATAATACAACAGCGTCGCAATCGAACCAATGGCAGCAACCACATACGTTCTAGCCGCCCATTTCAAGGCATCTTTTGCGCCGTCATGCTCTTCGCGATTCAACATTTGTTTGTTTTCTAACCATGCTAATGCTCTGTTGCTGGCGTCGTATTCTACTGGCAAAGTGATTATAGAGAATAGAGTTGTAGCTGCAAAAATTACAATTCCAACTAACAACAATTGCGGGAAGGTTTTAATCATCAAAATTCCACCTATCAAAATCCATTGTACATAATTAGATGCAACGGAAACCACCGGCACTAATTTCGAACGCATTTCCAACCAACTATAAGCCGTCGCATGTTGCACCGCGTGACCACATTCGTGAGCAGCAACCGCAGCAGCAGCAGCGTTTCTTTGGTTATACACCGCTTCACTTAAGTTGACTGTTTTGTCTGTTGGATTATAATGGTCTGTCAATTGACCTTCAACAGAAATTACTTTTACATCATAGATTCCGTGATCTGACAACATTCTTTCGGCGATTTCTTTTCCTGACATGCCGTTTTGCAATTGCAATTTCGAGTACAATTCGAATTTGTTTTTCAGTCGATTGCTCACCAACCAACTCACCAACATCAGTAAACCTGCTAAAATCAAATACATAATTTTTTGTTTTTTAGTTTTAAAATTTAAAAGTACAAATTGCCTGTCAATTTACAAGCCAATTTGCTTTGCGTTAACATTCGTGCAATTTTGTCAGTTTTACTTTGCGCCTTTGCGTCTTTGCGAGAGATAAAAATTGGCTCGCAAAGACGCAGAGGCGCAAAGCATATTATCCAACGAGGTTGATAATCTTTCCAGGAACGATAATCACTTTGTTCGGCGTTCGTCCTTCCAATTGTTTGAGGGTACGTTCGTCTTTCATGACAATTGCTTCAATTTGCGTCGCGGTTAAATCGAGTGGCAACTCCAACGTAAATCGCATTTTCCCATTAAAAGAAACTGGATATTCTTTGCTGCTTTCCACCAAATGTTTTGCATCAAATTCTGGAAAAGCCACGGTTGAAACCGAACCTGAATTTCCTAATTGACTCCACAATTCTTCCGCGATATGAGGTGCATAAGGTGAAATCAAAACCGCTAATGGTTCGAGAATCGCGCGTTCATGACAATTTTGCGTTGACAATTCATTGACGCAAATCATAAACTGACTCACTGAGGTATTGAAAGAAAAGTTGGTGATGTCCTCGCCTACTTTCTTAATGGTTTTATGCAGTGTTTTCAAACTGTCTTTAGAAGGTTCGTTGTTCGTCACAATCAAACCATTGTCCTCAAAATACAAACGCCACAATTTTTTTAGGAATCCAAAAACACCAGTAATTCCAGCCGTATTCCATGGTTTAGCTTGCTCGAGTGGACCGAGAAACATTTCGTATAATCTTAAAGTGTCAGCGCCGTATTCGTTGCAAATGTCATCGGGATTGACTACGTTGTATTTCGATTTGGACATTTTTTCGACTTCACGTCCGACGATGTATTTGCCGTTTTCTAATATGAATTCGGCGTCTTTGTAGTCAGAATAAAGGGGATGTGATTTAAATTTTTCGATATCCAATTCATTAGTCATATCGTTGATCACGGCTAAATCAACATGAATTGGGTGCACAATCTCATTTTGAACCATTCCCTTAGAATACAACTTTTTGGAATCTTCGCTGCGATATACAAACGCACTCATCCCCAAAATCATCCCCTGATTGATCAACTTCTTAAACGGTTCTTCCGTTGGTGCAAATCCTTTGTCTTTGAGAAATTTGTTCCAGAAACGCGAGTACAACAAATGTCCTGTGGCGTGTTCGCTACCGCCGATATACAAATCGACGTTTTGCCAATAATCTAATGCAGCTTGGCTAGCAAATTCGGTTTCGTTGTGCGCATCCATATAACGCATCCAATACCAGGAACTTCCTGCCCAACCCGGCATGGTGTTGAGTTCTAAAGGAAAAACAGTTTTATGATCAATCAACTGATTACTAACCACTGAACACTGAACACTATCCCAAGCCCAAGTCGTTGCATTGCCTAATGGTGGTTGTCCGTCTTCTGTCGGTAGATATTTTTCAACTTCCGGCAATACAATTGGCAAATGTTTCGCATCGATCATTTGTGGCAAACCATTGACGTAATATACCGGGAAAGGTTCACCCCAATAACGCTGTCTCGAAAATACGGCGTCGCGTAAACGGTAATTGGTTTTGCCTGTTCCTTGGTTTATTTTTTCGAGTTCAATGATGACTTTTTTCGTTGCTTCTTTGTAATTGAGGCCATTAAGGAATTCGGAGTTGGTTAAGGTGAATCCTGCTTTTTCGGAGTGAGCAATGTCCACCCCGCCCTGCGGGCACCCCTCCAGAGGAGGGGAATCTAAAACAAAAATATTTTTGATAGCTGGCATGCCATTTTCACCTTTAAAGAAATTGGCAAAAGCATAATCGCGTTCGTCACCACAAGGAACCGCCATGACCGCACCAGTTCCGTAACCCGCCAAAACGTAATCACCTATCCAAACTGGAATGGGTTCTTTAGTAAATGGATGTTCGGCATACGCTCCGGTGAAAACTCCAGAAATCGTTTTGACATCCGCCATTCGTTCACGCTCCGAACGTTTCGCTGTTTTTTCTATGTAAGCGGCAACGGCTTCTTTTTGTTCTGCTGACGTGATTTGAGCGACCAATTCGTGTTCTGGTGCTAACGTCATAAAGGTTACTCCAAAGATGGTGTCCGGACGCGTAGTGAAAACTTCAATGGCGCCGTTAAGTTCTTCTAAGTTGAAAGTTACCATCGCTCCCACCGATTTTCCAATCCAATTGCGTTGGCTTTCTTTGATGCTTTCGCTCCAATCGATAGTGTCTAAACCTTGCAACAAACGTTCCGCATAGGCTGAAATACGCATGCTCCATTGGGTCATTTTTTTACGGATGACCGGGTGACCGCCACGTTCGGAAACTCCATTGACGATTTCGTCGTTGGCAAGCACAGTTCCGAGTGCTGGACACCAATTGACTTCGGTTTCCGCCAAATAAGTCAAGCGATATTGTAAAAGTATTTTTTGTTGCTGTTCTGATGAAAAAGAGTTCCATGCTGCTGCTGAAAATGCTTCGATGTTGTCGTCGCAAACTGCATTGACGTTGGCGTTTCCATTTTGTTCGAATTCGGCAACTAAGGTTGCAATATCTTCGGCTTTATCGGCTGTTTTATTGTACCAAGAATTGAACAATTGGATGAAAATCCATTGGGTGTGTTTGTAATAATCAGCGTTGGAAGTCCGCACTTCTCGACTCCAATCGAAGGAAAAACCAATTTTATCGAGTTGTTCGCGGTAACGCGCAATATTTTCTTTGGTGGTTTTATCCGGATGTTGTCCGGTTTGGATGGCGTACTGTTCCGCGGGCAAACCAAAACTGTCATAGCCTTGCGGATGCAACACATTGAAACCTTGGTGGCGTTTGAATCGTGCATAAATATCGGACGCGATATAACCTAGCGGATGTCCGACGTGTAAACCTGCTCCGGATGGATAAGGAAACATATCGAGCACATAATATTTAGGTTTATCCGATGTGTTGCTGGCGGCGAAGGTTTGGTTATCGGCCCAGTATTTTTGCCATTTGGCTTCTATTTGGTTTGGATTGTACTTCATTTTATAGTTGCTGAGTAACTGAGTGACTGAGTTGCTGAGTTTTTGATTATTTTATTGCTCGCAAAGACGCAGAGGCGCAAAGCGAATGTGATGTTGTTTGGTTGACGAATCTTGGATACTTGATGGTAGCAAAATACGTTCAAAAATTAGCCCCGATAGAGCCGGTATCCTTTTTTGTTTTTATAAAAATGCCCTTCGACTGCGCTCAGGGTGACAAAAACAAAAAAGATAAAGGCGAAAGCGGGACGACTGTTCTGAGGAAAACAATTGTTGTGCTCCTAAAAACTGAGGGCAAATTTACGTTTATTGTACGAAAGTCAAAACTTTGGTCGTTATAAACTATGATTAAACAATTTCTTTATTATTTTTACGCCATAATTACTAACATTTATGAGTTCTTCATTCGAAAAATTTCAAAAGCGTCGGCTTATTTCTTCTTATTTTTCTGTGGTACTGAGTATGTTTTTGGTACTTTTTCTTTTAGGTATTTTAGGTTTTTTCGTGATTAATTCTAAAAAATTATCGGACGATTTTAAAGAAGAAATTGTGATGACTGTGTTCTTCAAAAACGAAGCAACCGATAGCACGATGGTGGCTTTTGGACAGGAATTGAAAGCCGCAACATTTGTCAAATCGAGTGATTATGTGACGAAAGAACAAGCGGCAAAAATGCATACCGACATCATCGGCGAGGATTTTATGACCTTTTTGGGCGCGAATCCGCTGCAGAATTCCTATGACATTCATTTGAAAGCAGACTATATCGACACCGAGAATATTCGCAAAATTGAAAGTCGATTTTTGGCGAATGACATGATTGCTGACATCGTTTACGACAAGCAATTGGTGAGTTTAGTGAATGACAACATCAAGAAAGTGAGCATGTGGATTTTGATTATTAGCGGTATTTTGGCATTGATTGCGGTGTTGTTGATTAACAGCTCGATGCGTTTGTCGATTTATTCGAATCGATTTATTATCAAAACCATGCAAATGGTGGGCGCGACGAAATCGTTTATACGAAAACCGTTTATTTGGAGAAGCATTCGATTGGGCGTGATTGGCGCTGTGTTGGCGATTATTGCTTTGATTGGAACGCTGATTTATATCGACAATAGTTGGCCAAGTTTGAACATTTTGGAAGACCAATTGATGGTCGCTCTCGTTTTGTTAGGTGTTCTTGCCGTTGGGATTTTGATTACTTGGGTCAGCACCTTTTTTGCGACTCAAAAATACTTGAATTTAAGAACAGACGATTTATACTAGATTATTAGACCGTAAGATTTTAAGACTATGAAAGACAACGAACAAGAAAAGCAAGAATTCCTTTTTGAGAAAGTCAATTATAAAATTCTTTTAATTGGAATTGCCGTAATTACTCTTGGATTTATTTTGATGTCTGGTGGCGGAAGCGATGATCCGAAAGTGTTTAACGAAGCTATCTTTAATTTTCGGCGAATTCGTTTGGCGCCGACTATGGTTTTGATTGGCTTTGGGATTACCATTTACTCCATTTTGAAAAACCCTATGAAGAAAGATCGTTAGATTTTTGGATCGTTAGATTTTTGGATCGCTGGATACTTTAATCTTATCATCTAATAATCCAGCAATCCAACAATCAAATAATCCATTCATGAATATACTTCAATCTATTATTCTCGCCATTATCGAAGGCATTACCGAATTTTTACCGGTTTCTTCTACAGGCCATTTGATTCTTGGCAGTACATTTTTCGGCATCGAGCATGATGAGTTTACTAAATTGTTTACGATTGTCATTCAATTGGGATCGATTCTTTCGGTGGTCGTTTTATATTTTAAACGTTTTTTTCAAACCTTAGAATTCTATTTCAAATTACTCGTGGCTTTTATTCCCGCGGTGGTTTTAGGACTGCTTTTTAGTAAGAAAATCGACGCTTTGTTGGAAAACCCAGTGACCGTAGCCGTTTCCTTATTGTTAGGCGGAATCGTATTGTTGAAAGTCGATGATTGGTTTGGGAATTCTGAAAATACCGAAGTCACTTACTCCAAAGGACTCAAAATTGGATTGTTTCAATGTCTCGCCATGATTCCAGGGATTTCTCGAAGTGGCGCCAGCATTGTTGGTGGTATGTCACAAAATCTATCTCGAACTGCGGCGGCAGAATTCTCTTTCTTTTTGGCGGTTCCGACGATGTTGGGCGCGACCATTAAAAAATGTTACGACTATTATAAAGATGGTTATGTATTGACTGATGATCAAATTAATTTATTGGTGATTGGTAATGTTGTGGCATTTATTGTCGCACTTTTAGCCATCAAGAGTTTTATTGGATTTTTGACCAAACACGGATTTAAAGCATTTGGCTATTATCGCATTATTGTTGGCGCTGCTTTATTATTGATTCATTTCTTCATCCATCCTTTGAGTGTAATTTAATGACGGCAGAAGATTTTCAAAACGGACAAATTTTATTGATAGACAAATCGTTGCATTGGACTTCCTTTCAAGCGGTAAATAAAATGAAATGGATTTTGAAAAGTAAACTGGGTTTGAAGAAAATAAAAATTGGTCATGCCGGCACACTCGATCCACTGGCTACTGGACTTTTACTCGTTTGCACTGGGAAATTCACCAAGAGAATTGAAGAATTACAAGGACAGGCCAAAGAATATACAGGTACTTTTTATATTGGTGCTACGACGCCTTCGTACGACTTAGAAACCGAGATTGATCAAACTTTTCCCATAGGTCATATAGATGAAGCGCTAATTGCCAGCACTATTCCCCAATTTCTTGGAGAAATCGATCAAAAACCACCGATTTTCTCTGCAATAAAAAAAGATGGTGTTCGACTGTATGATCATGCACGCGCTGGTGAAACCGTTGAAATTGCCTCTCGAAAAACCACGATTCACAAATTTGAAATCACGCGAATTGCCTTGCCTGAAGTTGATTTTAGAGTGGTTTGCAGTAAAGGAACTTACATTCGTTCCTTGGCTTTTGATTTTGGAAAAGCGTTGGGTTCAGGTGCTCACTTAACAGCGTTAAGACGAACTAAAATCGGTAATTACGATGTGAATGATGCGATGGACATTACATTGTTTGATGATTCAATTGTTCGCACTGCAACGTAAGTTCAAGGATTTCATTTTGGGTGCTTACGCCCTTATCGTGCAAATACCACAATTGCAATTCCGTTTTTGCCGTTTCGTCCACCACACCATATTGTTCTTTGTAGCTCTTAATGAGATTGGTAGCGCCTTTGGGTCGTGGGCCCCAACTTCCTAGAACCTCTTCTGATTTCTTATCCAAGACGATGACTTTGGGAATGCTTTTGGTTCCGTTGGTCAGGAATAAATTCATCAAGGCTTCGTTTTCGTCGCGGAATGCGATTCGAAGTTCAATATGTTGTGAATAAGAATCCATTTTGTTGAGAATGGGTAATATTTGAGCAGCATCGCCGCACCAACCCTCAGACAGTACCAACCAAACGTACTTTCTCTTCAACCCCAATAGCTTTTGAATATTCTCTTCGGTGATTTCCATTTTTTTATCTAACCGATTCATACGAGCTTCATTTAGTTCGGAATAATGAAGTAATGCCGGGGATTGTTCATCACCAGTAGCTTTTCCTTGCGCAAGCGCCTTAGAAACCATAGATCGATATTGAAGGTAAGAATGACTATTGACTAGTCCTTGAGCAACTGCAACTTTCATGATATAATTAATTTACACACAAATTTAAGGCATACTTTGGGATAAATAGGTGACATTCATCACCAAAATCAAATAATTTAACTGCTGAAAATCTATCCTTTTTTTCATTTAGACTATTTCACAAAAAGAGAATATAACTATATTTGCACAACTCAATAGAACAAAGCAATGAAATACAAAAGAATTCTTCTAAAATTAAGCGGTGAAGCATTGATGGGCAACCGACAATATGGAATTGACCCAGCTCGTTTAGCCGAATATGCTGAAGAAATAAAACAAATTCATGACCGAGGCGTTGAAATAGCCATTGTGATTGGAGGCGGTAATATTTTTAGAGGAGTTTCTGGTGCAAGCAACGGCATGGATCGCGTTCAAGGTGATTACATGGGAATGCTCGCAACGGTCATCAACGGCATGGCATTGCAAGGTGCTTTAGAAGATCATGGCATGTTAACGCGTTTGCAAACTGCGTTAAAAATTGAAGCGATTGCAGAACCGTATATCAAGAGAAGAGCAGTTCGTCACCTAGAAAAAGGGCGCATTGTCATTTTCGGAGCAGGAACTGGTAATCCTTATTTCACCACTGATACTGCTGCTGTTTTGAGAGGTGTTGAAATTCATGCAGATGTTATTTTGAAAGGAACGCGTGTGGATGGAATTTACACTTCAGATCCAGAAAAAGATCCCAATGCAACGAAGTTTGATTTTATTTCATTTGATGACGTAATCAAAAAAGGATTGAATGTAATGGATACGACTGCTTTTACTTTAAGCCAAGAAAATCAGCTGCCTATCCTTGTTTTTGATATGAACAAAAAAGGGAATTTATTGAAGATTTGTGAGGGAGAAACTGTTGGAACCGTAGTTAATGTGTAATTTAGATTGCTAGAATACTAGATTTTTGGACATTTAGACTATCCAACAATCTAAAAATCTAACAATCCAACAATCCAAAATATGACTGAAGAAATTGAATTTATTATAGACAGCACCAAAGAATCGATGAATGGTTCGATAGCGCATTTAGAAAAATCGTTCTTGAACATTCGAGCGGGAAAAGCATCGCCTGCTATGTTGGGAAGCGTTTTTGTTGACTATTACGGATCTCAAACTCCATTAGCACAAATTGCAAATATGAACGTTCCAGATGCGCGAACGATTACCATCCAACCTTATGAAAAAAGCATGTTGCAGCCGATAGAAAAAGCGATTATGGTCGCTAACATTGGCTTCAATCCGATGAATAATGGTGATGTAATTATTATTTCTGTACCACCTCTAACAGAGGAACGACGCCGAGACTTGACCAAACAAGCCAAGGCAGAAGCGGAAGACGCTAAAATTGGTGTTAGAAACGCTCGTAAAGATGCCAACACCGAAATCAAAAAATTAGAAAAGGAAGGTACGTCGGAAGATATTTGTAAAACTGCGGAAGACGAAGTTCAAAATTTGACGAATTCATTTATCAAAAAAATTGACGATATTCTAGCTCATAAAGAAGCTGAAATAATGAAAGTTTAGGGCTTTCCGAAATAATAATAAATCCGCCTCGTTATAGTAACAAGGCGGATTTTTATTTTACTTACCTTTAGACCATCCTCTAGATTTTGCCTTTCAAAAGAATGAAAAAATGCTGTTTCCTATTTTTGTTTTTTACGCTTGTGTGTCAAGCGCAATTTCAATTTTCAGGAATTATTAGAGACCGTGATTCTAGAAATCCATTGCCGTTTGCGACCATCACCGCCAACAAAGGAATACAAACGCTTAGTGATTTAGATGGTAAATTTGTAATCATATCAGAAACTCCTTCACTTTCTTTAATTGTATCCTATATTGGCTATACATCTACTGATATCTTATTAGAAAACAACACCAAATTCTATTCAATAGAACTAAATCCACAGCGTGACCAGCTTAAAGAGGTTACTGTTTCGAGCAACACAAGAGGACTGCAAATCATCAAAAAAGTAATTGCGCGAAAATCTCAGAACGATCCACAAAAAAAGTTAGAAACATTTGAGTTTATGGCATACAATAAATTAGTTATCACCGCCAATCCAGATTCAATTAAGGGAAGCCTAGACAGCGTTTTTGTAAAAAAAACCAAGCCGGGGAATCATTATAAAGTGGATTCCTCCGCTTATAAATTCAAAAAAATAATCTCCAAACAACATTTGTTTCAAACCGAGCGTGTCTCCCAATTTCAATATCGCGGGAAAGAGCTTAAAGAAACCATTCTAGGAACCAAAATGGCTGGCTTTAAGCAACCGATATATGAAATATTGTCGGTCAATTTGCAATCTTTTTCAGTCTATGATAATCAATATGAATTGTTTGAAACTGCTTACAAGAGCCCGATTTCGAATACGACTTTTCAAAATTATCGATTTAAGTTAATTGACAGCACAACTATCCATGGCCGAAAGTCCTACTTGATTTATTTCAAGAATAAGAAAAAAAGAAAAGAAGCCGGATTAGAAGGCGTCTTATATGTCGACGCGGAGAACTTTGCAATCAACAAAGCTATTATGCGGATCAAGGGACTATTAGATATTAGCGGCACACATGAATTTATATACTTTCCTGAAGAAAAATTATGGTTCCCGACGCAAAAACTTTTTAAAATTGTCAAAGGAAAAAACAACTATGACATCCGAATCTTGGGTGAAACTTTAGCGTTTGATTCGGGGGAAAATGACAATAGCTCAAGAAAGAAAGGCGCATCAGACTTTACGTATCTCTTATCAGAAACGCGTTTGTTTGATGTAAAATACAATAATACGATCAACATCAAAAACCCGTTTCAAAATATGGAAGTGCAGAAAGATGCTGAAATTCAAAACGAAGCATTTTGGAATCGATACAGAACGGACTCTTTGGATTTACGGAGTCAGAGAACCTACTTTGCTTTAGATAGTGTTGCAACGAAAAATAAAATAGAAAAAAGACTTTTTCAAGGGCGAAAAATACTCAATGGTTATGTCCCATTTGGTTATTTCGACATGGATTTGCGATACTTGATAAGTTTCAACAATTATGAAGGATTCCGTTTTGGATTGGGCGGAAAGACCAGCGATTTATTTTCAAAAGTGCTCAGACTTGATGGCTATATCGCTTATGGTTTAAAAGACGAGCAATACAAATACAATCTTGGACTGTCGACGAGAATTGACAGTAATTCAAATTCATGGATTGGTGGCTCGTACACCGACGATATTCGTGAGATTGCGAGCAGTAATTTTGCAATCGATAAGAGAAATTTCAAATTGTATGATCCAAGACCGATCAACTTAAAGACATTTTACGACTATCAAAGTTGGCGGGCCTATTTTGAAACCAAACTCATTCCAAAGACGGAAAGTATCTGGCAAATAATGTACACTAAAGTCGATCCTTTATTTGATTACTTCTATAATTATAATTCAACTTTGTATAAGAAGTACACAATGACAACTGCGCAGTTTTCGTTGCAATGGAATCCGTTTAGCGATTATCTTCAAACAGAAGATGGTCGATTTGAAGTCAAAAAACGATTCCCGAAATTTACGTTCCAGTATACGCAAAGTATTCCCAAACTCTTACAAAACGATTTTGATTTTAAAAAAATCGACTTTCGTGTAGAGGTTGAAAAAACGTATTTGAATGGTCAAAAAACAGCCGTGGTATTCGAAAGTGGTTATGCTCAGGGTGCGATTCCGCTAACCCATCTCTACAATACTTCGCCTAACAATTTGACCAACAATAAACTGATTGAACGCATTACAATCGCAGGTAAAAATAGTTTTGAGACCATGTTCTTTAACGAATTTTTCTCGAGTGAATTTGCGATGATTCACATCAAACACGGATTTAAAAGATTGGAAATCTTTAGAAAAGTAAAGCCTGCTTTTGTTTTAGTAACTCGTGCGGCATGGGGCGACATGAGTAATAAAGAACGACACCTAGGTCAAGATTTTAATACTTTAGAAAAAGGTTATTATGAATCAGGAATCGAATTAAATCAAATTTACAGCGGGTTTGGATTAACGGCTTTTTACCGTTATGGACCCTATCAATTGGCGAAAACGGAAGATAATCTTGCTATAAAATTGTCTTTTATTTTGAATTTAGGGTTTTAGAATCAAAACCGATGGCACATGACTCAACCATAGACTTTGCGAATCAACGAGTTTTTTCCAGCTTTCCAGACTGATAATCATTAAATCTTGTTTGGACAGGAAGTCTTTTTTCATCGTTCTGTCTTGAAGAACAGTAATGTTATTTGGGTATTTATCTTCCAATGAATGAATGGCGCTTCCCATCACAAAATTATTTTTGACCAAATTATTGATGTCTAAAAGGGAAATATTGGAGTCGCTGTTGTAAATCAACTTTTGAAAATAGTCAATCAAAAAAGCATCATCTGACGAAAAGAATGGGACAAATACATTTTTTACTTCTTGTAAATCTTTATCGATTAATACACCAAGAGGCATTTTACTCTTTGAAATGATTTGACGGGTTCTTTCATCGAAAGGAGAATTTTCAAACAATCCTTCTTTTCCGATAAACTTGTCAATGAGACGATCTGGATTGATGATTCTCGTAGTAAAGCCCAGCACTTTTCCCAATAAGGTTCCTTCAAAAATTGATTTCCCCAGACCGACTAATAGCAAGTCGTAGTCACCTTGATTGGCAATATCAGAGATATCAGTTTCGATATCGACCGTAGCTTTAAAAATCGTCGTGATTTCTTGTTTCAGGATTTTAGATTCTTCCAAAATAGGAGTAAATCGTTTCTTTTCTTGCTCTTCTAGGTTATAGGAATGCATTTCGTCGCTTAGAGATAAATGCATAGCTGTAATGCTTGAAGTATCTTTCTGTTTTGCCACAAAACTATTAGCCAATCGCAACAATGATTTGCCTTTTTCGTTGTTACCGAAGGAAATAAGAATCTTGTACTTGTTGCCATTATGTTCAATCTCATCTGGAATAAAAATGTCTTTCGTCTTGAATATATAATTAATTAAATCGAGCGCTGGACCTGTCATAAAAGTCGTTACCAAAGCCATAATTACCATCATCGTAAAAATTTCAGAGGTCAAAACACCCAAATCATATCCAATATTCAATACGACCAACTCCATTAAACCACGCGTATTCATTAGGGCGCCAATTGTCAAACTTTCTTGCCAATTTTGACCAACGAATTTAGCCGCTAATGCACTTCCGAGAAACTTTCCGGCGACAGCGACGAGAATAATCCAACCTGTAATCTCCCACAAATACGAATCATTGATTAAGCCTATTTGAGTTCGTAAGCCTGTGAATACAAAAAACAACGGTAGTAATAATATCACCGAGACATCTTCGACTTTATTAATAAAAATAGCTCTAAACTTCGAGATATCTGGCATGATTGCTCCAGTCATAAACGCCCCAAAAAGCGCGTGAATTCCGATAATTTCAGTCAAGTATGACGATAGAATCAACGTTAAAAAGAAAATCGCCACAACTGGTTTATTCAACTTGTTTTTTGTACCGTACAAATCTCCAATTCTTTTCAAAAAGGGCTTGACAACAAATATCATTACCAAAACGTAGGCGAATGCCAATCCGATAATGTATAGTGAACTTACAAAAGATCCTGCTTTGACAATTGCAATTACTGCGGCCAAAATACACCAAGCTGTGATATCGTCTGTTGCGGCGCAAGTAATAACAATCGTTCCAATCTTGGTTTTATGAATGCCTCTCTCCTGAACAATCCTTGCCAATACTGGGAAGGCAGTGATGCTCATCGCGATACCTAGAAAAAGACTGAAAGACAAGAACTCGACGCCTTGTGGTGCAAAACGATGATAAACAAAATAAGCCAATCCCACGCCCAATGCGAAAGGAATAATAATACTGGCGTGACTAATTACAAGAGCTTCATTGGCTTTGTTCTTTAGTACTTTTAAGTCAAGTTCCATTCCGATGACAAACATGAATAGGATCAACCCTATTTGACTTAAAAACTGTAGATTTCCTAAAGAAGCCGTTGGGAAAAGCGCATGAGAAAACTCAGGAAAATACATGCCGACTAAAGATGGACCGAGGACAATCCCTGCGATAATTTCGCCAATCACTGTAGGCTGTCCTATTTTGCGGAACATCCACCCGAAGAAACGAGCAACAATAATAATCGTAATAATTTGCGCCAGAAGTATCGCTAAAGGATGTTTCACATTGTGAAGCAGCGAGGCAATAAATTCTGTCCATTGCGAATTGGTCGAATTAGCAACTACAATATTTCTGCCAATTTCCAAGAATTTTCCCTGCGCAAGAATCCAGTAGATCATGGCCGAAAAGCCACCTGTTACAATGATATAAAATATGGAATTCTTGAAATTCTTCATAGCGTTTTTAGTCCTAATTTAATACGTCGTTTGGCGCGAATGATTTGAACCCAAATATAGAAATTATAATGTCAAAAAAAATAATCGCCAAAAATTTGTTCTAGTTTAAGAAAAGGCAATTTTTTTAGAAAACTAGCTCCCGAATGAATTGAATTTCTCTTGTTTTATTTACCTTTGCGACTCGTTTTTACACGCATATGAAAAACACGCATCAGGTTGGATTCTGGGAAGGATTAGCCAGAATTATACTTAAGAACCGAAACGCCATTATTGTCGCTATTGTTGCGCTTACCATTTTTCTGGGTTTTCAATGGAGAAATTTAGGAATGACCTATACAGAAGCCAATCTTCTGCCTAAAAAACACATTATAAACCAACATTATCAGGATTTCTTAGACAAATTTGGAGAAGAGGGAAACCTCATCGTTATTGGATTTAACGACAAGGCTTTCTTTACTCCAAAAGCTTTCGCCGCTTGGAACGAATTGATGACCGGTTTGAAAAAAGCAAAGGAAGTAGATTTGGTTGTGTCCTTGAATGACTTAAAGAAATTAGAAAAAGATACGATTGCTCAAAAATTTCAATTGGTTTCTTTAATCGATTCCACTCAAACCAATCGATTGGAGTATCTCAAAGAAGTAAAAAAAGAGTTGTTTGAAAGGTTGCCATTCTATGAAGGATTGCTTTTTAACAAGGAATCAGGCAGCATTCGTTCGGCAGTTTACTTGAAAAAAAGCATTGTCAATACCGAAGCAAGAAAAACGTTTATTCTTGAAAATCTTGTTCCTAAAGTAGAAAAGTTTGAAAAAGAAACGGGTATTGACCTGCGTGTTTCCGGCATGCCTTATATCCGAACCATCAATGCAGAAAACATGAAAGGTGAGATTGGCCTTTTTATCGGTGCTGCTTTGTTTATCACCTCTTTTATCTTCTTCCTTTTTTTCCGATCGTTTCGTGCCACTTTTATCTCAATAAGTATCTTACTATTGGGTGTCGTTTGGTCGTTTGGAACCTTGGGATTCTTTCACTACAAAATCACGATACTTACAGCCATTATTCCGCCTTTGATTATTGTCATTGGAATTTGTAACTGTATTTTCCTCATCAATAAATACCAACAGGAAATCAAGATTCATAAGAATCAAGCCAAAGCTTTGCAGCGTGTGATTTCAAAAATTGGTGTTTCTACTTTGATGACCAATTTGACGACAGCGGTAGGTTTCGCGACGTTTATGATTACAAACAATGATTTGCTTTTTGAATTTGGTTTGGTGACTGCCATCAATGTTATGACAGTATATCTTCTGACACTTTGCATCGTGCCAATAGTCTACAGCTACATGCCACTGCCCAAAGAAAAACACTTATATCATTTAAGCAAAAACTACATCTCAGCCTTGTTAAGTTGGGTTGAAAATTTAGTGATGTACAAACGAACCAGAATATATATTATTTATGCATTGTTGATGATCTTTAGTGTTATTGGGGTGACGCAAATGAAAGTGTCTGGCAGTTTGATTGGCGAAATGCCAAAAAGCGCTTCCTTTTTTAAAGACATTCTTTTCTACGAAAAGGAGTTTCACGGTGTGATGCCTTTAGAAATCATGATCGACACGCATCGAAAAAAAGGCGTGATGAAACTTTCGACCATGAAGAAAATGGACGAACTACAAAAGACTGTTGCTGAAATACCAGAACTTTCTCCAGCAGTTTCTGTGGTCAATTTGGTGAAATATTCGAAGCAAGCATTTTATAATGGCAACCCTGATTTTTATGAATTGCCGAACTCACAAGAACAAGCATTTATTCTCTCTTATGCTAAAAACGCTACCAAGAACACCAAAGACAATTTGATGAAAAGCTATGTCGACAAGACTGGTCAATATGCCCGTATTACGACATTTATGAAAGATATCGGCACGGAAGAAATGGCGAGAGTTGAACGTCAAATACAATCAAAAATTGACGAATTATTTCCGAAAGATCGCTATACCGTAACACTTACAGGAAAAGCATTGGTCTTTCAAAAAGGAACTTCCTACTTGATTGACAACCTAATTGAATCCTTAATTTTTGCTATTTTAGTTATTGCTGGTTTGATGATCTACTTATTCCGATCAGCTAAAATGGTTATGGCATCGATAATTACCAACGTACTACCATTGTGCATTACCTCTGGTTTAATGGGCTACTTTGGAATTCCTTTAAAACCGTCGACGATTTTGGTATTTAGCATTGCGTTTGGAATTTCTGTCGACAATGCCATTCAATTTATGGCAAAATACCGACATGATTTAATTAAGAATAATGGCCTCGTTAGTAAATCTGTAATTAGTTCGATTCGTGAAACGGGTATAAGTACTTTTTATACTTCGGTGGTACTGATCTTTGGTTTTGCCATTTTTACCTTATCTAGTTTTGTTGGTACAATTGCATTGGGTGGCTTGATATCTTGTACTTTGCTTTTTGCTATGTTTGCTAATTTATTGGTATTACCTGCACTTGTACTAACATTCGAAAAGAAGAAAGCACTGCAAGAAGTAGAAGAAAAAAAGCATAAGAACTCGTGACACGAATTGAAAACAGGAACCCTAGCCCCGATTGAAACGTTATCCTTTTGTGGCGTTGTTCGCCGCAAAAGATATAGTGGAAAGCGGGAATAGCTTCTAAAAATTACACCAATTCAATTATATTTGCATTCGATTTTGCGCTGAAAAACCAAAAATCGAATGATCTAAAAATTCAAAAAATGAAACACACAAAAGTTAAGAACTTACTAGAAAGTAGTGCAACAATTGCGCAAGTAAACGCCAAAGGATGGGTAAGAACTTTTAGAAACAATCAATTTATTGCGTTGAATGACGGTTCAACAATCAACAATATTCAATGTGTCGTAGACTTTGAAAACACGCCTGAAGAAACTTTGAAAAGAATCACCACTGGCGCTGCCATTTCAGTTACTGGCGCTTTGGTTGAAAGTCAAGGTGCTGGTCAAAAATATGAGATTCAAGTTTCGAAATTAGATATTTTGGGCGATTCGGATGCAGAGAAATTTCCGATGCAACCAAAGAAACACTCGTTAGAATTCTTACGTGAAAATGCGCATCTTAGAGTTCGAACTAATGCTTTTGGTGCGATTATGCGCGTGCGTTCGGTATTGTCGTTTGCAGTGCATCAGTATTTTCAAGAAAGAGGATTTGTGTATGTGAACACCCCAATCATCACTGGTTCGGATGCGGAAGGTGCTGGGGAAATGTTTAGAGTCACTGCCTTGCCTTTTGATGGAACGCCAAGAACTGACGAAGGAAAAGTTAATTTTAAAGAAGATTTCTTCGGAAAAGAAACCAATCTTACTGTTTCTGGGCAATTAGAAGCAGAGACATTTGCCATGGCATTAGGGCAAGTATATACGTTTGGACCTACTTTTAGAGCTGAAAATTCAAACACTTCGCGTCATCTTGCCGAGTTTTGGATGATTGAACCAGAAGTCGCTTTTAACGACCTCAACGACAATATGGATTTGGCGGAAGATTTTATCAAATATGTGGTGAAATATACGGTTGATAAATGTGGGGAAGACCTAAAGTTTTTGGATGGTCGACTGACCGAGGAAGAAAAATCGAAACCACAAGCGGAACGCAGTGAAATGAGTTTGTTGGAGAAATTGAATTTCGTATTGACCAATGATTTTAAACGTGTTTCATATACAGAGGCAATCGACATTTTACGCGATTCCACACCCAATAAAAAGAAAAAATTTAACTATATCATCAATGAATGGGGTGCCGACTTGCAAAGCGAGCACGAAAGATTCTTGGTAGAAAAGCATTTCAAATGCCCTGTGATTTTGTTTGATTATCCAGCCAACATCAAAGCGTTTTATATGCGATTGAACGAAGACGGCAAAACCGTTCGTGCGATGGATATTTTATTTCCAGGAATCGGAGAAATTGTTGGAGGTTCACAAAGAGAAGAACGCCATGGTGTTTTAGTAGACAAAATGAAAGCATTAGGTATCGATGAAGAGGAATTGTGGTGGTATTTAGATACACGTAGATTCGGAACAGCTGTGCACTCTGGATTCGGATTAGGATTTGAAAGATTGGTGTTATTTGTAACGGGAATGAGTAATATTCGTGATGTAATTCCGTTTCCTAGAACACCAATGAACGCGGAATTCTAGAATAGTGAATCGTTGATTTGTTGAATCGTTTAACCGAAAGAACCCAAAACGAACTCACGATTAAACAATTAAACAAATTAACGATTAAACATATACGCAGTTAAACGGTTACACGATTAACCGATTAAACAAATCAACGATTAAACAATTATGCTCAAACAATTTCTCAATCTCAAATTAACTCAAAAATTATCTCCACAACAAATCCAGTTGATGAAGTTAATTCAGTTGCCTACGCAAGCTTTTGAGCAAAGATTGAAAGAGGAAATGAATGAGAATCCAGCACTTGAAGCGGGAAAAGAAGAAGACGAAAATTACGAGAAAGACGAATTTGACAACGAAGAATACGATGACTTCGATGACAACGAAAGCATAGAAACAGACGACATCAATATCGATGAATATTTAAGCAACGACGAAACTCCAGAATACAAAACACAAGCCAATAACTATAGCGACGACGATGAACATCGCGAATCTCCTTTGGCTTCTCCGGTGAGTTTTCACCAAGATTTGATCAATCAATTGAACACTTTCATTTTGAATGATGAGGAACGCGAAATTGCCGAATTTTTAGTCGGCAGCATTGACGATATGGGTTACATACGAAGAAGTATAGCCGATATCGTTGATGATATGGCGTTTACGCAAGGAATTTATACTGATGAAAAAACGGTTGAACGCATTTTGCATATAATTCATGAATTAGAGCCTTCAGGCGTTGGCGCTCGCGATTTACAAGAATGTTTGCTGTTGCAATTAAAACACAAAACGCCATCTGAATATGTCGCTTTAGCCACCAATATTATTGAAACTCAATTTGATGCTTTTAGTAAGAAACACTATGAAAAGCTGCAACACAAATTCAATGTCTCCAACGAACAGTTAAAGAAGGCGGTTCACGAAATCGAAAAGCTAAATCCAAAACCAGGTGGTTCTTTTACTGGAGCGAATAAGGTCACAGAAAATGTGGTTCCAGATTTTGCGATTAGAATTGTAGATGGAGAACTAGAATTGACTTTAAATGGAAGAAATGCTCCAACGTTGCACGTTTCTAAAGATTACCAAGAGATGTTGCAGACCTATAAAGTTTCGAAAGATAAATCGCATGCTCAAAAAGATGCCGTTCTATTTATAAAGCAAAAATTAGATGCGGCTAAGTGGTTTATTGACGCTATTAAACAACGACAAGAAACGCTTTGGGTCACGATGAATGCAATCATGCATTACCAGCAAGAATATTTCTTAGACGGCGATGAAACGAAACTTCGTCCAATGATTTTGAAAGACATCTCCGAAATGGTTGGCATGGATATCTCAACGATCTCTCGTGTCGCTAATAGTAAATACGTAGAAACGCCTTACGGCACCAAGTTGATCAAAGAGTTTTTCTCTGAAGCCATGAAAAACGACCAAGGAGAAGATGTTTCTACTTTAGAAATCAAAAAAATATTGAAAAATATCTTAGAAGAAGAAGACAAACACAAGCCGCTTCCCGATGATCAATTGGCGGAACTCCTTAAAGAAAAAGGGTATCCAATTGCCCGAAGAACAATTGCAAAATACCGTGAACAACTGGACATTCCTGTTGCACGATTGCGAAAAAAGATGTAACTGTTTTTAAATACTTTCAACCTTGAAAAAGATATTAGTTCTCTTTTCTTATCTCTTACACCCGATTTTTATTCCCCTTTTTGGCGCTTTAATATATCTTTTTGGTGCGGATAGTTATTTAGAATCATTGCCCAAATATCTCCTTCTTGCTCAGATTGTTCTAATAACGATATTTATTCCGCTAACGATGTTGTATTTTTTAAGAGCCATGGGTAAAGTCGATTCGATCATGGTTTCACAGGCTTCACAGCGCAAAATTCCAATGTTGGTGCAGATTTTCTTGATGTTATTATTGCTTGCAAAAAGTGTCACATTTAGTGCGCTGACAGAATTGTTTTTTTTCTATTTGGGCGGTGTTTTAAGTGCATTATTGGCCTTTATTTTCTTGTTTTCAAAAGTGAAAGTCAGTATTCATACACTAGCAGTCAGTTCACTAACCGTTTTTGTCATTGCTTTAAGCATCCACAACAACACCAATTTAATCTATCTCATAGCGCTGCTCATCTTATTTAACGGGCTGGTTGCTTCTTCAAGGCTTGTCATGAAAGCCCATACTTCCAAAGAACTTTTGATGGGATTTGCGATAGGAATCTTCCCGCAAGTTGCACTATTGCGATTTTGGCTATAAAATATAGAACATCAAACCAAAATGCAGGGCATTCATACTTACCCTTTCGTCATTTACTTTGGCCTCAGAGGAAAAAATAGGTGTTAACCCATAGTAGGAATAGAAATTCCAAGTATTGTTTCCAACAACTAAATAAACTCCTGCTTGAAATTTATTTAAATCTCTATTATTTGAAACGGTGATTGAAGATATTGGATCTGTATAAATAGACTTAGAATAAACCAAATAACTTAGTTGCAAACCCGTATATATTCTCCAGAACTTATGCGATTCTGGTACCGAAGTTCGCCATCTGAACTCGATTGGAACATCGATAAATACTTGCTCAAATTTATTTTTCTTATAGCTACTGGCAATACTATTAGTGCTGTATACGGGCAACCCTTCTTGCTTATAAATGAATAAATTCTGGAAATAATTTCCGTAAGACAAACCAAGCCCAGGAGCAATCGCTTTGTTTCTTCTTTTGTTGATTGGCATATCACGTAGAAAACCAAGTTTGAAACCAGGCGAAAATTTATTAGTGCTCACTCCAGAAGGAGTATTTAATAGTGTATTATAGGTAAATGTGAAATAAAACTGATCCTCTCTGTAAAGAGAATCAATGGCGATCATCGGATATGGCAACTTCGCCTCCTGAGAAAAAACGAGAGATAAATTAAATAAAAGAAAAGCAAAAATGAGAAAACGCATCCGAAATTTTTTATGGTTTAAAGGTAGAAAAACAGTTACTAACTTTGAATATTAAAATGTAAATTTGTTCATATAATAAAAACCTATTTCCCCTTTGGCGAATTAAAATTCACTGTATGGATAAAGAACAACACGAACTATACGAGAATGCTCGCAAAAGATTGCGCCAGAAAAAGATATTGTATTATCATTTCGTCTTATTGGTTATTGGGACTTTATTCTTGTTTGTTTCCAATGTACTCGTAGAGTATGGTGCGCCGAGGCATTGGTATATATGGGTTTGTACCGTTTGGGTTTTTCTTTTTATTCTGCATTTTATCAAAGTGTTTATTACCGATCGATTTATGAATAAGGATTGGGAACGAGAACAAATCGACAGACTAATTCAAAAACAAAAAAATAAAATCGAAGAGCTGTCCGAAACAACTTCACAAGACAAAACTTCTTAAACTTCAACATCGAAATGATAATAATGATCGCTGCTGCTGCAGAAAACAATGCGCTGGGGAAGAACAATGAACTGCTTTGGCATTTGCCAGATGACTTTAAAAGATTCAAGCTTCTTACGACTAATCATTACATCATTATGGGTAGAAAAACATTCGAAAGTTTTCCAAAACCACTGCCAAATCGGACACACATAGTCATCACAAGACAACCTGATTATTGTTACGAGAATGTAATTGTTGTTGGCAACTTAAAAAATGCCTTTTCTGTACTACCAGACCAAGAAGACGCGTTCATTATTGGAGGCGGAGAGATTTATCAGCAAGCATTGCCATTTGTCGACAAGATTGAGTTGACCAGAGTCCATGCCAACTTCGAAGCTGACACCTTTTTTCCAAATATAGACTCAGATGAATGGGAACTTGTTGCGAAAGAGTATCACGCAAAAGATGAGAAACACCTTTATGATTTCACCTTTGAGACTTATCTGAGAAGATTGTAAGATTGCCGTCCAAATTCCGCTTGCCGACATCATAAAAATTGTGCTACTTTAATATTCTCCGCTACATTTTTAGATTCTATTGTTTATAGTATATTTGTCGAAAATAAAAATGTCAAAAATAATTACTCCATACAAAACCTCTACGTTGAGCAAGAAAGAGCAAATTGCTCAAATGTTCGATACCATTTCTGGCAATTATGACGGATTAAATAGAGTGATTTCATTTGGCATTGACGTGAAATGGAGGAAGAAAGTTCTGGCTCATGTTTCAAAAATAAATCCAACAACTGTTTTGGATATTGCCACAGGAACTGGTGATTTGGCGATATTGATGGCGGAAACTTCAGCTAAAAAGATCATCGGATTAGACATTTCTCCTGGAATGTTAGAGGTCGGAAAGCAAAAAATAGCAGACGCAAATTTGTCTAGTAAGATAGAAATGGTGTTGGCAGATTCAGAAGCAATGCCGTTTGAAGACAATACATTTGACGCCATTACGGTTGCCTTCGGAATTCGGAATTTTGAACATTTAGATCTTGGACTTCAAGAAATACTACGGGTGCTAAAGCCAAATGGGATTTTTGTGGTTTTAGAAACTTCAAATCCAACGAAAATACCATACAAACAAGGTTATTCTTTATATACAAAGTATCTTCTGCCATTGATTGGGAAAGTTTTTTCAAAAGACAAAGTCGCCTATAAATATTTATCAGAATCGGCATCAGTTTTCCCCTTTGGAGAAGCTTTAAACAATATATTAAGAAAAAACGGGTTTATAGATGTGGTCGCAGAGCCGCAAACTTTTGGAGTCGCAACAATTTATACTGCATCCAAAAAATAGAAGCATAACATGAAATACAAGATTACATTTATCGTACTTTTTGTTGCCTTGTTGGGGAACGCTCAACACGGCAGAAAAGTATTTGGTAAAGACCCTTTGATCAATCTAGAAAATTTTGATAAACAGCGCGTTTATTGGGGTTATTTCTTAGGTTTCAATATTTATGATTACAAATTTGACTACAAAAAAATTGGTCCAGACATCAACGTTGATCGAACTACAGGTTTTAGTGTTGGACTTGTCGGCGATTTAAAATTAATGGAGTATATCAACTTGCGTTTTGAGCCCGGACTTTATTACACACAAAGAAACCTTACCTATCCGAATCTTACGAGAGAAATCGATGCGAAGAGGGAAGTCGGCGCAACATACATTCATTTTCCGCTCTTGCTAAAATTCTCGTCAATGCGAACCGGGAATATTCGGCCTTATTTAGTGGCCGGGCTTTCAAGAACCCTCAACTTGAGTAGCAACTCTAAGTCTCAGGATGATAACCAACAACAGAAGTTTCGTGTGAAGCCTTGGACAAGTAATTATGAATTGGGATTGGGAATCGATATATACTTAGAATATTTCAAGTTTTCGCCATCCATCAGAGGTGTTTTTGGCTTGGATGATGAGTTGATCCGCGATAGAGATCCCAATAGCCCATGGACGGGTAATGTAAAATCAATGTCCACCCGAGCGATATTAGTAAATTTCACTTTCCACTAGAAAATATTGGTTGGGTTTAGGCTCCTGATCTACAAAATTCACTTAAAAGAATTGCTGCTGCTGAAGCCACATTTAGACTTTCCGTTTGTTGAAGTTTGCCAAATCGAGGAATGGTAATTCGGTTTTTTATGATCTTTTCTATCTGTGAGGATATTCCGTTGGCTTCATTTCCTAGAACAATGACGCCTTCCTTCGGAAGCACTTCTTTATAAATATTAGCACCCTTCATAAATGTTCCGTATACTGGCAAAGTCGTTTTATTGATCCAATCGAGAAGATCAACATAACTCACTTTGACTCTTGAAATAGAACCCATGGTAGCTTGAATCACTTTAGGGTTATAAAGGTCTACAGTTTCTCTTGAGCATACAACTTGGTCAACACCAAACCAATCGCACATTCTGAGAATTGTGCCTAGATTTCCAGGATCACGAATATCGTCAAGTGCTACAACAAGTCCTGTATCAACAATCTCAGAATGCGTTGGAATTTTAAAAATTGCCAAACAATTATTTGGTGTAGACAATGCTGATATTTTACTTAATTCACTAAAAGAAATTAACGTTTTTCGTTCATCAGCAATGTTGTCAAACAAAGGCTCGGTATGATACAAGTGAAATAATTCAAAATGAGATTGCAGCAACTCTTGAATCACTTTTACACCCTCCGCCAAAAACAAACCATTGCTGGAACGGTATTTTTTTTGTTGCAAACTCGTTATTAATTTTATTTGGTTTTTACTAACCATAGAAAAACTGTACTTTTGATTCAAATATTTCACATCCATTGAGAAACGCTGCAGCAAAAATATCATTATTTATTCTAATAGGGATTATTATTACTGCTTGTAATACTCTGAAAAGAGTTCCCGCTCACAAAAAATTATTGACGAAAAACGAAATTTTCGTCAATGAAAAGAAAATAAAAGCTGAGAACATCACTGATTTAGTTTACCAAAATCCCAACTCTTCGATACTAGGCTTTAGGTTGCGATTACATTTATACAATTTA
This sequence comes from Flavobacteriaceae bacterium, assembly GCA_947456815.1. GTDB lineage: Bacteria > Bacteroidota > Bacteroidia > Flavobacteriales > Flavobacteriaceae > Flavobacterium. The sequence continues at coordinate 58,566 of CANGTL010000002.1, read as the reverse complement.
GCAAATCTCAAACATGACTCGATTTACCAGTCAAAATTCACAAAAAATCCTGAAAAGTATAAACGAATGTCGAGATTGCTTTCTGCTAAACAAGTAAATCGACTTGGTAAATCATTTTGGTATTCAGGCATACACGAGTTCCTAAAAACTACTGGTGAACCACCTGCAATCGTAGATATAAAAAGTACAGAAAAATCGAATCTTCGTTTAAAGTCGCACTATTTTAATCAAGGATTTTTTAATGTAAAATCCGAATATAAAATTGATTCAATCGGTGCTAAGAAAGCTAAAATAAGTTACACGCTAACTACTGGGCGACCTTATTTGATTGACACAATCAAAACAACTATTCTGACACCCGTATTAGACTCTCTATACCAAACGATTAAATCCAACTCTATTCTAAAGTCTGGAAAACAGTACCAAACCATCGACTTCGAAGAAGAAAGAAACCGGATTACAACAAACTTTCGAAATAATGGAGCGTACGATTTTCAACCAACGTACATTAACTTTGATATTGACACGCTCAATGGGAATTACAAAACAAACGTCGATGTGAAGATCGAGAATTTTTCATATAGTGAAGGTGACTCAATCAAGACAAGACCATTTAATTTATATCCGATTAGCGAAGTGAATATTTTCACAGATTACAATCCAAAGGACACGTCAAAAATCGCTGAAAAAAAGACTAGTTTTTCTAACTTTAATTTATTTAGTAAAGGCAAATTAAAATACAAGCCAAAAGCTATAACCAACGCGGTTTTTATTACAAAGGGAAGTTTGTATTCTGATACCAAGACCAACCTAAGTACGCGTTATTTAAGTAATCTGCGGGTCTTTAATTACCCTACAATTAAATACAGAATCAACGAAAGTGATTCAATTCACCGATCTCTAGTTGCTGATATCTATTTGACACAAAGAGAAAAGTATAGCTTTGGATACGGAATCGATTTTACGCACTCAAATATTCAAGATTTCGGTATATCAGGGAACTTATCATTTCTCATTAGAAATGTATTCAATGGTGCAGAAACATTCGAAATTGTGACACGGGGAAATATGGGTTCTTCGCGAGATTTAGCGAATCCAAATGATCGTTTTTTTAATGTGATTGATTACGGGGTTGATTTGAAGTTGAACTTCCCGAGAATATTCATGTTTTTCAATACTGATAAGATTATCCCCAAGCGAATGATACCTTCAACTTCTGTGAGTATGGGTTTCTCTAAACAAGAAAATATTGGATTAGATAAGGAAAATTTCACTGGTGCAATGACTTACAACTGGACGTTAAATAGAAATACGTCGCTTCGATTTGATTTGTTTAATGTACAGTTTGTTAGAAACTTAAATCCAGGCAACTATTTCAATGTATACCGATCTTCGTACGGTGTCCTAAATGATTTGGCAAAGAAATACAATGCAAGTCCAACGTATTTTGATGCAGACAATGATTTAATCGTTCCCTTTGGCATAAATAATTTCTTAAGTGATATTGTTTCCGGATCTATTTCGCCAAACATTGAAGATTTAGACGCAATTCGAAGTGTCGTTGAACGTGCTAATAGACTTACCGAAAACAACTTGATTTTTGCTTCAAGTTTTTCCGTATCAAAATCGACCAAAAAAGATCTCAATGACGAAAGCTTCCATATAGTGCGGGCAAAAGTAGAGTCTGCGGGCAATTTTCTCTCATTGCTGGCGAATTTATCTAAGCAAACAGGAAATCAAAATGCGAGTAAATCCATTTTCGACGTTGCCTATTCTCAATATTTCAAAACCGAACTCGAGTACATAAAGCACTGGGATTTAAAACACAAGAAAGTACTGGCATTTAGAAGCTTTGTGGGAATTGCTGTCCCGTATGGAAATTCGGAAAGTGTACCTTTTTCTCGAAGTTACTTCTCGGGCGGCTCTAACGATAACAGAGCATGGCAATCGTATGCGCTCGGACCAGGTCGAAGTGCTTCGATAAATGACTTTAATGAAGCAAACTTTAAGATTGCAGTCAGTACTGAATTTAGATTCAATTTCTTCGGGAAGGTCAACGGTGCATTGTTTATTGACACAGGAAACATTTGGAATATTTTCGACAACGTAGAAGCGGAAGAAGCGGTGTTTAGCGGATTAAAATCTTTGCAAGACACGGCGGTCGGCTCCGGTTTTGGACTACGTTACGATTTAAGTTTCTTTGTTTTTCGTGTTGATTTCGGATTTAAGACATACAACCCAGCAGATGAATCTAACAAGAAATGGTTTCGTGATTACAATTTTGGGAACTCAGTCATAAATATTGGAATAAATTACCCTTTCTAAATTTATTAATTATTATTTTTGTAACCCTTAACTCTAAAATAGAAATCATGGCCCACAACATAAAACCTGGCGTTGCCACTGGGGATCAAGTTCAAGAAATTTTCAAGTACGCTAAAGAAAAAGGTTTCGCTTTACCTGCTGTAAATGTTACGGGGTCAAGTACAATAAATGGTGTTTTAGAAACAGCTGCAAAACTCAATGCTCCAGTTATCATACAGTTTTCTAATGGAGGCGCAGCCTTTAACGCCGGAAAGGGATTGTCTAATGCCAATGAAAAAGCGGCTATTGCTGGTGGGATTGCTGGTGCTAAACACATTCATACAATGGCTGAAGCATATGGAGCAACTGTAATTTTGCATACCGACCACTGCGCAAAGAAATTGTTGCCTTGGCTAGATGGTTTATTAGATGCTAGTGAAAAACATTTTGCAGAAACTGGAAAACCATTATACAGCTCCCATATGATTGATTTGTCTGAAGAGCCTCTTCACGAAAATATCGAGATATGTGCTCAGTACTTGAAGCGCATGAGCAAAATGGGAATGACCTTAGAAATTGAATTAGGAATCACTGGTGGAGAAGAAGATGGAGTTGACAATTCAGATGTAGACAGCTCAAAATTATATACACAACCGGATGAAGTTGCTTACGCATACGAAGAGTTGATGAAAGTGAGTCCGCGTTTTACAATTGCTGCTGCATTTGGAAATGTACATGGTGTATACAAACCTGGAAATGTAAAACTAACTCCGAAAATTCTTAAGAATTCACAAGATTATGTTCAGAATAAATTCAAAACAGGGCACAACCCGGTTGATTTTGTCTTTCATGGCGGATCAGGTTCAACTCTTGAAGAAATTAGAGAAGGAATCAGTTACGGTGTTATTAAAATGAATATCGATACTGATTTACAATTTGCCTTCACAGAGGGAATTCGTGATTATATGGTAAATAATATTGAGTATTTAAGAACACAAATTGGTAGTCCAGACGGACCGGAATCTCCAAACAAAAAACATTACGACCCAAGAAAGTGGGTTCGCGAAGGCGAAATGACTTTTAATAAAAGGTTAGAACAGGCATTTGCTGATTTGAACAATGTAAACACTTTATAATTAACAATTAACAATTGATAATTGATAATTATTTATTGTCAATTATCAATTATCAATTAAAAAGATATGGCTTGGTTTAAGAGAACAGAAAAGGGAATTACCACTGCAACAGAAGACAAAAAAGATGTTCCTAAAGGTTTATGGTATAAATCTCCAACAGGAAAAATTATCGATGCTGATGAGTTAGAACGTAATTTATGGGTTAGCCCAGAAGATGGTTTTCATGTCCGAATTGGAAGCGTCGAGTATTTTCAAATCTTATTTGACAACAATGAATTCAAAGAATTGGATGCCAAAATGACCTCTAAAGATCCATTGCATTTTGAAGACACGAAGAAATATTCTGACCGTTTGAAAGAGGTAATGGAAAAAACCAAATTGAAAGATGCGGTTCGAACAGCTGTTGGTAAATCAAAAGGCAAAGATCTAGTAGTTTGTTGTATGGATTTTGCCTTTATTGGCGGATCAATGGGAGCTGTAGTTGGTGAAAAAATCGCAAGAGGAATTGACCATTCTATCAAAAACAAAATTCCTTTTGTAATGATATCTAAATCGGGTGGCGCTCGTATGATGGAAGCCGCTTATTCATTAATGCAATTGGCAAAAACCTCAGCAAAATTGGCGCAATTGGCTGAAGCTGGAATTCCGTATATATCTTTATGCACAGATCCAACTACTGGGGGAACAACAGCTTCCTATGCAATGTTGGGCGACGTGAATATCTCGGAGCCTGGTGCTTTAATTGGTTTTGCAGGACCACGTGTCGTAAAGGACACGACAGGGAAAGATTTACCTGAAGGATTTCAAACTGCAGAGTTTGTCTTAGAACATGGTTTCTTGGATTTTATTACTCCTAGAAAGGAATTGAAAGACAAGATCAATTTGTTTATTGACTTGATTGAAAATAACGATATTCGATAAAAAAATCCCGATTAATTCGGGATTTTTTAGTTTACTACATTCCTGTGCGTATTGCCTCGACCGGATCCAACCTTGATGCGGAAATAGCTGGAAGAATCCCTGATAGCAAGCCAATAAATGCCGACAATCCGGTCCCTAAAGCGATATTCCAAAAGCTTAGTACAAATTCAAATTCGAGTGCGTTGGTTAAAACAATCGAGATAATCCAGACCAACAGTAGACCGAAGATTCCTCCTATCACAGACAAAATTATTGACTCAAATAAGAATTGAAATAAGATAAACTTGTTTTTCGCACCCAGCGATTTTTGAATACCAATTAAATTTGTCCGCTCTTTTACAGAAACAAACATAATATTGGCGATGCCAAAACCTCCAACTAGTAACGAGAATCCACTGATTATCCAACCGATCATATTCATTTGCGACACGATTCCGTCAATCAAATCCGTAAAACCCGACAGAATATTTATAAAAAAATTGTTTATTTCATCCGTTTTTACACCTCGCATATTCCGTAATTTTTGAGCGATTTCGCCTTTAAGTTCAGGAATATCAGCCCCTTTTTCGGGTTTAATAATGATTACAGGCAACGTCATTTCGTTATTATCCCCATACAATTGCCTCAAGAAATTACTTGAAAGAAAGACCGAGGTATCGTCTCCCCCACCCATGTCAATTCCTGATTCTCCTTTCTTCTTAGTCATTCCGATAACTACGAAACGTTGACCGTAAAGTCGCACTGTTTTTCCTATTGGATTAGCATCCTCAAAGAGCCCTTTGGCAATTTCGTAACCTAAAACAATGACTGGCCTGCCCGAGTTAGATTCCGATTCATTAAAAAAACGTCCTTCAGCAAACTCTAAACGTTGAATGTCGACAAACTCGTAAGTCACTGGAACAATATTCACATCAGTCATCACTTTCTTTTCGAACTTCACGCTTTCTCTATTAGTGAAAAACTGATAACAGACATGCTCTGTATGGCTAAGATTCTCTTTTAGATATTGATACTCTTCGTAATTCACTTTCGGAAACTGCTCCCTCTTCCACTCAGGAATATCTGTGGGGCCAAAGGAAACGCTTGTAAGGTAGATGGTGTTTTTATCTAAACTACTTAAGTCACTCTTTATTTTTCTGTCTAAAGAATCAACGGCGGCAAGCACCGCTATGATTGAAAAAATTCCGATCGTGACTCCCAACAGCGAAAGCAGCGTTCGCAGTTTATTATTGCGAAGTGCATTCAACGCAAAACTTAAACTCTCAGAAAGCAATCGGAAATATACAATCATACACTAAATTTTGAAAGGTAAAAATCCGTAATATTTTCTCATAAACCTAATAAAATCGGACTTGGACATTTGTACGGTTTTCTTAAATATTGTTACACAAATCGATTGAATTTTACTTTCAAAAAAACTACTTTTGCACCAATAAACACAACTACTACATGAGCAATCTAAAAACAATCCAATCGGCGCTAATTTCTGTCTTTTCTAAAGACGGATTAGAGCCAATTGTTCGCAAACTACACGAACAAAATGTAACCCTTTATTCAACAGGTGGGACAGAAGATTTTATCAAAAACATGGGTATTCCAGTTGTGGCTGTTGAAGATGTCACATCTTATCCTTCTATATTGGGAGGCCGAGTAAAAACCCTCCATCCTAAAATTTTCGGCGGAATTCTAAATCGACAAGACAACGATACTGATGTGCAACAAATGAAGGAGTTTCAAATTCCACAAATAGACTTAGTGATTGTAGATTTATATCCATTTGAGAAAACCGTTGCGTCTGGTGCTTCTGAAACGGATATTATTGAAAAAATTGATATTGGTGGAATTTCATTAATAAGAGCCGCAGCAAAAAATTTTAAAGACACTGTGATTGTGGCCTCGGTAGATGAGTATGCCATGCTTCTTGATTTGATAACGTCTCAAAACGGAGCAACAACGCTGGAAAACAGAAGACTTCTAGCCACAAAAGCATTTCATGTTTCTTCCCATTATGATACGGCTATTTTCAATTATTTTAATGAAGACGAAACAATTTATAAAGAGAGTATAGAGAACGGACAAATGCTGCGTTATGGCGAAAACCCGCACCAAAAGGGCTTTTTCTTTGGTGATTTCGACGCCATGTTTCAAAAATTACATGGTAAAGAATTATCCTATAACAATTTGCTAGACGTTGATGCCGCAGTCAATTTGATACTAGAATTTAAAAATGAATCGCCCACATTTGCTATCTTAAAACACAATAATGCTTGCGGAATGGCAACGAGAAATTCGATGAAAGAAGCGTACTTAGCCGCATTGGCAGGTGATCCAACTTCAGCATTTGGCGGTGTTTTAATTGCCAATAAAAAAATTGATTTAGAAACAGCCAACGAAATCAACGCCTTATTCTGCGAAGTTGTAATTGCACCAAGTTATGATGAGGAAGCGATTACAATTTTATCCGAAAAGAAAAACAGAATCATCCTTGTTCAAAATGAAGTGGAATTGCCTCAAAGGCAAGTGAGAACTTGTTTGAATGGACTATTGGTTCAAGACAAAAACAATGTTACCGACAATAAAGATCACTTAAAAACCGTTACGATAACAGCGCCAAGCTCAGAAGAAATTGAAGACTTGCTTTTTGCTTCGAAGATTTGCAAAAACACAAAATCAAATACAATTGTCCTTGCCAAAAATAGAACTTTAATTGCGTCGGGAACAGGTCAAACTTCAAGAGTTGATGCTTTGAAACAAGCCATAGAAAAAGCCCACACATTTGGATTTGATTTGAAAGGATCGGTTATGGCGAGTGATGCTTTTTTTCCATTTCCTGATTGTGTAGCGATTGCGAAAGAGGCTGGAATTACAGCTGTTATCCAGCCTGGAGGCTCGATAAAAGATGGTTTGAGCATTGCGTATTGCGACGAAAATAAAGTTGCAATGGTATTTACCGGAACACGTCATTTTAAACATTAATTTGTTTAACTTTGTGCACTAAATTTTATATAAACATAATAAACCCTTAAAAGACTTATGGGATTTTTTGATTTCATGACCGAGGATATTGCGATAGACCTTGGTACCGCTAATACCCTAATTATTCACAATGACAAAGTAGTCATTGACAGTCCATCGATCGTAGCTCGTGATCGAATATCAGGTAAAATAATTGCCGTTGGAAAAGAGGCGAATATGATGCAAGGTAAAACCCATGAAAACATAAAAACCATCCGTCCACTTAAAGATGGGGTTATTGCTGATTTTGATGCTTCGGAGAAGATGATTAGCATGTTTATTAAAAGTATCCCAGCGTTAAAAAAGAGAATGTTTACGCCAGCTTTACGAATGGTGGTTTGTATTCCTTCTGGAATTACTGAAGTGGAGATGCGAGCGGTAAAAGAGTCTTGCGAGCGCGTAAACGGAAAAGAAGTTTATTTGATTCATGAGCCAATGGCTGCTGCTATCGGTATCGGAATCGATATTATGCAACCAAAGGGTAATATGATTGTTGATATTGGTGGTGGAACTACAGAAATTGCCGTGATTGCATTAGGCGGAATTGTTTGTGATAAGTCAGTAAAAATTGCTGGGGATGTATTTACAAATGACATTGTTTACTATATGCGTACGCAACACAATTTATTTGTTGGTGAAAGTACTGCTGAAAAAATAAAAATTACCGTTGGTGCGGCTTTAGAAGAATTGGAAACCGCTCCAGAAGACATGTCTGTTCAAGGACGAGATTTGTTGACTGGGAAGCCAAAGCAAGTAGAAGTTTCCTATCGTGAAATTGCTAAAGCATTAGATAAATCAATTCAACGAATTGAAGATGCGGTTATGGAAACTTTGTCTCAAACTCCACCTGAATTGGCAGCAGATATATATAATACTGGAATTTATTTAGCTGGTGGTGGTTCTATGTTAAGAGGATTAGACAAACGTATTTCTCAAAAAACAGATTTACCTGTTTACATAGCGGAAGATCCGCTGCGAGCTGTAGTTCGAGGAACTGGAATGGCTTTGAAAAACATCCCGAAATTTAGAAGTATTCTTATTAAATAAATTTCCAATAATGAAATTCCAAATTCCAAAACATCAGTTCAGCAGTTGCGTTGGAATTTGGAATTTGATATTTTAAATATTTAGAAACCTCATGCAGCAAATATTTATTTTTATATTTAAAAACAGCTATCGATTGCTGTTTTTGCTGCTTTTGGTGGTCTCGTTAGTCTTCACTATTCAATCTCACTCGTATCATAGAAGTAAAGTGATTAGCTCTGCAAATATTTTGAGCGGTGGCGTTTATGAAAGAATCAACAATATAAGTGAATATTTGAATCTCAAAAATCAAAATGAGGAGCTAGCAATTGAAAACGCACGTTTGAAAAGTATCATTTTTAATGCTAAAGACAGTACAACTTTTCCTAAAATCGATTCGCTTAAAGGAGTCAGAAATGCAGACATAATTGTTTCTAAAGTAATCCACAATTCTTATAATGTTTACGAGAATTACCTCACGATCAATAGCGGAAGTGCAGCCGGTGTTAAATCAGACATGGGTGTTATTAATAGTTCAGGAATCATTGGAATTGTAGACAAGACTTCTAAAAATTATGCTACAGTCATCAGTATTTTGAATGTAAAATCTCAGATTAATGCCAAAATAAAGAAATCAAATCACTTTGGCTCACTAGTATGGAATGGAAAAAGTACTGGTTTTGTCCAATTAATTGACGTTCCTAGATTGGCCTCTGTTCGAAAAGGTGACACCATCGTAACTGGCGGTCAGTCGGTCATTTTTCCTGAGAACATTGGCATTGGTACTATCAATAATATCTACATCGACAATAAGACTAATTATTATACTTTAAACATTAAGCTTTTCAATGACATGACCAATCTTGGACATGTTTATATCATCAAAAGTAAAGATCGCGAAGAAATCCTTAACCTAGAAAAAAAGGGAAATGAATAGTGCTGTATTGGTAAATATCGCCCGATTCATACTGCTTCTTGCGGCACAAATTCTTATTTTTAATAACTTAGATTTCTTGGGATACATAAATCCTTACCCATACATCCTCTTTATCATTTTGTATCCAGTAAATGGTAATAAAACTGCGCTACTTCTTTCTAGTTTCTTTCTAGGATTGGTGCTAGATATGTTTTGCAATTCTGGAGGAGTACATGCTGCTGCCTCATTATTGTTGGCTTATTATAGACCCTATATTTTTAAGTTTTCTTTCGGTTTGAGCTATGAATACCAAACCGTAAAACTTAATGATGTCTTGACTCCGGAGCGTTTTTCTTTTCTTGCAATCGCGGTAGTACTCCACCATTTCGTTCTTTTTATATTGGAAGTCTTTCGGGTGAGTTTTATATTTGAAATTATTCTTAAAACTTTTGTAAGTACTATCTTCACGCTCATCATCTGTATTCTCATCATATATTTAATTAAACCGAATAAAAGATGAGAAAAGTATTATTGCCTACTGTCATTATCATCGCAACAATATTGCTGGTATTAAGGCTCTTTTACTTGCAAATTATTGACGACTCTTTCAAGCTAAAATCAGACAACAACGCGATAAAAATTCAGTACGATTATCCTGAAAGAGGTTATATTTATGACCGGAATGGAGTGCTACTTGTTGCGAATCAGCCTTCATATGACATCATGGTAATTCCAAAGGACATGAAGAACATAGATACGCTGGAGTTTTGCCATCTTTTAAATATTGCCAAAGAAGATTTTGTAAAAATTATCGCTAAAGCCAAAGTTTATAGTCCAAGATTGCCTTCTGTTTTCCTGCCTCAATTAAACAAATTGGAGTATGCCGCTTTTCAAGAAAAGATTCGCAAATTTCCAGGATTTTACATTCAGAAAAGATCATTACGTGATTATCAAGTACAATTCGGAGCGAACGTTTTTGGTTTTATTACTCAAGCGAATGAGAAAACCGTTCAAAAGAATCCATACTACAACAGTGGCGATTTGCTTGGAAAACAAGGTGTTGAAGAGAGTTACGAAACAACTTTACGCGGTATTAAAGGCGTAAAGTACATTCAAAAAGACAAATACAATCGGGAAATTGGCTCCTACAAAGAAGGGAAGTACGACACAATCGCGGTTCAAGGTAAGGATATCCATCTTTCTATTGATGCTGAGCTTCAAAAATATGGCGAAGAATTGATGATTAACAAAAGAGGCGGTATAGTAGCAATTGAACCAAAAACAGGAGAAATACTTGCCTTAGTTACTGCACCTTCTTATGATCCAGCGATTTTAGTAGGAAGACAACGATCAAAAAATTACACAAAGTTATATCGCGATTCAATTGCAAAACCACTTTACGATAGAGGATTACTGGCAGAATATCCGCCTGGATCCCCATTTAAAATCTTGACCGGCTTAATTGCGCTACAAGAACAAGTAATCGACGAACAGACTACCGTATATTGTCGACATGGTTTTAGTTACGCGCGTGGTCGATTTATGAAATGTCACTGTCATGGTGGAGCGCAACAATTGCACCGAGGTATTTACGAGTCTTGTAATGCGTATTTTGGTACAGTATATATGAAAACCATCAATAAGTACTTGCGCCCTGCTGACGGTGTCGATGTTTGGAGCAGACACTTAAAGAGTTTTGGACTTGGTGAATTTATGGGTTATGACCTGCCAACTGGCCGGCGCGGAAAAGCACCCTCTTCAAAAACATATAAAAAAATATATCCAAATGGAGGCTGGAGAAGTACCGCCATCGTATCAAATGCGATTGGTCAAGGGGAAGTTTTGATGACGCCAATTCAACTCGCAAACATGATGGCGGCAGTCGCAAATCATGGTTTTTATTATACTCCTCATATCATCAAATCGATAAAGGGTGAAACCATTGACAAGAAGTATAGAACCAAACATGTTACCACCGTAGAACGAAAGTACTTCCAACCAATGATAGATGGCTTGTTCGATGTGTATAATTTAGGTACTGCTCATGCACTGCAAGTAGAAGGAATTGAAATTTGCGGAAAAACCGGAACCGCTGAAAACTTTGCTAAAATCAATGGTAAACGAGTAAAATTGCAAGACCACTCAATTTTCGTGGCATTTGCTCCTCGAAACAACCCCAAAATTGCCATTGCCGTATTAGTCGAAAACGGATACTGGGGTGCTCGCTGGGCCGGCCCTATTACGAGTTTAATGATTGAAAAATATATAAAAAAGAAAATTACACGTACTGATTTAGAAAAACGAATGCTAGAAGGCAGCTTACAAGGCGAATATGCTAAATATACAGGCAAAAAAGAAGTTGATAGTTTGTTACTCAAACCAAAAGTCGTTGCTCCTGAAGAAGCCACTGAAAATTAATTGCGATGAAAAACCAAAGTGTAACCAATAATCTGGATTGGATCAGTGTAATAATCTACATTGTACTGGTCATTATGGGTTGGTTGAATATTTATTCATCATCATTATCGTTGTCGGATGAGCCTTTTACTTTAGACCTAACACAGTTCTATGGTAAACAACTCTTAAGTATAGCTTTAGCAATTCCACTAATATTTGTTGTATTATCTGTTGATGGAAAATTTTACGAGAAATTCGCCGGTATTATTTATGTAGTTGGCCTATTGTCATTGGCAGGTTTATTCGTATTCGGTAAAACGATAAAAGGACAAGCCAACTGGTATTCCTTCGGAGCCTTCGGATTACAACCTTCCGAGTTTGTTAAGGCGGCGACTTCACTAGCGCTTGCTAAGTATCTAAGCGACGTGCAGGTCAATCTTAAAGACATGAATAGACAAATACAAGCTTTGGGAATTGTATTTCTACCTGTGCTTTTAATTGTCATTCATGATCCCGGAAGTGCCTTAATATTTATGGTGTTTTTCTTTGTTTTGTATAGAGAAGGTTTGCCTCCATGGTATTTATGGACTGGGTTAGTTGCTATTGTTCTCTTTGTTATGGCTTTAGTATTTGAGCCTTGGGCAGTTATCCTAATTGCTTTTTTAGTTACTGCTTTTGTTTATTACAGAAGTCGAATAATAGACCGAAACATAATAGCCAGTGCGATTGCCATGGTGCTTATTTCTGGTTTTGTTTTTTCTGTCGATTATGTTTTTGAGTCAGTTTTCAAACAACACCATCGAGACCGTTTTAATATACTTCTTGGCAAAGAAGTCGACATGAAAGGAATTGGATACAACACCAATCAATCAGAGATTGCAATCGGCTCCGGTGGCTGGTTTGGAAAAGGATTTTTGGAAGGAACTCAAACCAAAGGAGGATTTGTGCCAGAACAGCATACGGACTACATTTTTACTACTGTTGGTGAAGAATGGGGGTTACTAGGTTCATTAGTTGTTATTGCGCTTTTTATCGGTTTGATTTTTAGAACTATTTACTTGGCAGAACGACAAAAGACTAAATTTAGTAGGGTCTATGGTTATTGCGTTGCTTGCATTTTATTCATCCACTTTTTTGTAAATATTGCCATGGTTGCAGGCATATTCCCAACCATTGGTGTACCCTTACCTTTCTTTTCCTACGGAGGTTCTGGACTTTGGGGATTCACTATATTGCTTTTTATTTTCCTTAAAATGGATGCTAATAAAGTGAATGAGTGGTAAAGTTGAAGCGAACTGTTAAATAAAAAAACCTCAAAAATCAATTCTGACTCTTGAGGCTTTTTAAACTATATTTTGAAAATCTAAGACTTTACAACTTTATCTTTTTTCAATTTGTTCTCTACCGATTTCTTTACGATTTCTTTTGGTTGCAAATCATCTAAGACATTTATTGCTTCTTCTACATAAATATCTTTCGACAAGCTTTCATGCCATCTTTCTCTTTTTTCCTTTAGGGAAACATCCGTCTTCATGGCCTCTTCCTCATTTGCCAAGGACGAAAACTTCAAAGAGTTTTTGTAGTCAGCAATTGATTTATACTTCTTAGCTTTTTCCTCAATCGCTTTTTGTTCCGCTTTAAACTGATCAATATTTAAGCTGTAAACATTCTCTTTATTGCGCTGATCAATCCATTTAGCGTTTTCATCGATTAACTTAAATTTCTCGTTGCTTGCAATTCGATTCTTGCTATTGTCAATCGCTGCATCAAAATTATTTTGCTTGTCCCAAAACTTAAATTGAGCTGGCTCTATTTTATCCCAAGGCATCGCATTATCAATATCGCGCTCTCCCATTTTTAAATAAGCGTATCGATCCGGTATTGCAACATCACTGCTAACACCTTCCAGTTGTGTTGATCCGCCCGTAATTCTGTAGAACTTTTGTGTTGTTGTTTTTAAAGCTCCCAAGTCTCCAACGCTGCTTCCTCGAACAAACTGATTCAAATCGATTACATTTTGAACCGTTCCTTTTCCGTATGATTGTTTGCTACCGATAACAATTCCTCTTCTGTAATCTTGAATTGCAGCTGCTAAAATTTCAGATGCTGAAGCCGAAAAACTATTTTGCATAATCACCAATGGACCATCCCATTGTATTTTTTTGTCTTTATCGTAGAGTACTTCTTTTGCTTTTCCTGCAGATTTTATTTGCACTACTGGACCATCTTCTATAAATAATCCAGCGATATCCACTACCGTTTTGAGCGATCCTCCTCCATTATCACGTAAGTCCATAATAATTCCTTGAACTCCCGCATTTTTTAATCTATCCACTTCAATGGCAACATCTTTTCCTGCATCACGACTATCATTATTTTCAAAATCGATATAGAATTTCGGCAAATAAATGATGCCATACTTCAGACCATTTTTTTCTACAATACTCGATTTGGCATAAGTCTCTTCAATTTCAACAATATCTCTTATTATAGAAATAATCTTGATTGTACCGTCCACTTTTTTTACTGTCAATCGAACTTCCGTTCCTTTTGGTCCTTTAATTTTCTTTACCACATCGTCTAGGTGCATGCCCACAACCTCAACAGGCTCGGCATTTCCTTGCGCGACTTTTAAAATAATATCTCCTGATTCTAATTCTTTTCCTCTCCACGCTGGACCTCCAGAAATTAATTCTGAAATTTCGGTGTAGTCATTTTTCTTTTGAAGTCGAGCACCAATTCCTTCTAATTTCCCACTCATACTAACGTCGAAACGCTCTTTTTCATCTGGTGGAAAATAGTTCGTATGCGGATCAAATCGTGTCGCAATGGCATTTACAAAAACGGAAAACCAATCGTTTTGATCTAAATCTCCAATAAAATCAAAATACTCATTAAGCGATTTTAAAGAACTTTCGCGTGTTTCTTTCTCTAATTGCTCGAATGATTTAGGAGGTTCGTTTTCTTTGCCTTCAGCAGCAATTGCTTCTTTAGTTTTGTTGAGTTCTTCAACAGATTTTTCTTTTTTCTCCGGAGCTACGCCATTTTTTTTGTCTTCTTGCATCTTAATCTTATCAGTCAGGGATGAAAGTGTAGATAATTTGATTTGTTTACGCCACTTTTCCTTCAACTCCACATCGTTTTTAGCATAAGGTAACTTGTCGTAATCTGTATTGAATTCCTCTTTGATCGAGTAGTCGAATGGCTTTGCAAGGATATCTTTGTAAAAGTCTTTACTTTCACTAAGTCTTTTCATTAAACGATCGTAAGTCAAATTAAAAAAAGTCAAATCTTTGTTTCTAATTTGATCATCGATTTGGGTTTCGTAGGCTGCAAATTCATCAATATCTGCTTGAATGAAAAATCGCTTTGATGGATCTAGCGCTTCGATGTAGTCCTTGTAAACTCCTTTCGAGAAATTGTCGTCGATTACCGCTGGATCATAATGACCACGCTCGATTACAAACGTCAACAATTCCAACAACATTTTGTCTTTCTCTGGATCTCCTTTTGGATCTAAAGCGCCTTTAAAAGCGAATAATCCCAGAGAAACGGCAAGAACAACTAGTAATAACTTATAATTCCTTTTCATATATTGAATTAAGAGATTCATTTAATTTTTTAAATCTAAATTACACAAAAACACCAACGCCGCTGATTTTGTCTGCCTAATTTTTTGTTAAAGATGCTAAAATAAGAAGTTCCTGCTAAAAATGCTTATTTTTGCGGGGAATTATTTGAAATCAACTCGAACTTATTCAATCGATAATTTGGTTGCGTATAAAGTGCCCTAGCCCTGATGGAAATGGCATCCTTTTGTGGCGTCGTTCGACACAAAAGATAGAATGAACAGCAGGAACCAGCTCCTAAAAAAAGAAATATCAAATGGAAAAACCCTTAATTTTAGTAACCAATGACGATGGAATTTCCGCACCTGGAATTAGAACTTTGGTGGAAGTAATGTCAGAAATTGGCGACGTTGTTGTGGTCGCTCCAGACAAACCTCAAAGTGCCATGGGTCATGCCATCACGATTAATAGTACACTTTATTTAAATCGTGTATCTCCAGAAAATGCTGAAATTACGGAATACAATTGCTCTGGGACTCCTGTTGATTGTGTGAAATTAGCGGTGAATGAAATACTAAAACGAAAACCAGATTTGTGCGTTTCGGGTATTAATCACGGCTCAAATTCTTCGATCAATGTGATTTATTCTGGAACGATGAGTGCCGCCGTTGAAGCAGGAATAGAGGGAATTCCGGCCATTGGATTTTCGCTGTTAGATTATGATTGGAATGCGGACTTTAGTCAAATTAAATCTTTTGTGAAAAAAATCGCGTTACACACAATCGAAAATGGTCTTGCCGAAGGAACGGTTTTGAATGTAAACTTTCCGAAATTAAAAGAAAACGAAATCAAGGGGATAAAAATTTGTCGACAAGCTAAAGCGATTTGGATGGAAAAATTCGATAAAAGAAAAACACCCCAAGGGAAAGACTATTATTGGTTGACTGGCGAATTTGTAAACGAAGATAAAGGTGAAGACACTGACGAATGGGCATTGGAACAAGGTTTTGTTTCGGTGGTTCCTGTCCAATTTGATATGACGGCGCACCACGCCATTCAGCAATTGAATTCGTGGAATTTAAATGAAAAATGAAAATGAAAAATAGAGATTTGATTATTGGTGCGTTTTTGGCGATTGTGACTTGCGGTATCGGCAGTTTTGTTTTTATCGAGCTCTTTACTGGTATGGATTTTTTCCGAGGATTGGAATTCTATAAAGCAAATGGGCTATTAGGGAAAATAATTACTTTGGGCGCCATTTTGAACCTTATTATATTTTTCATTTTGCTAAAGAAAAATAAAGATATCATGGCACGAGGCGTTGTTTTTGGGATGATTTTACTGACAATCATTACGCTTTTTGTATAAATTAACTAGGATCAATTTTAATGAAATACTACATTATTGCTGGGGAAGCATCAGGCGATTTGCACGGATCCAATTTGATGAAAGCACTTTTGGAAGAAGATCCAAAGGCAGAAATTCGGTTTTGGGGTGGCGACTTGATGCAAAGCATTGGTGGTACGCTCGTAAAGCACTACCGAGAATTGGCTTTTATGGGATTTATTGAGGTAATTTTCAATCTGAAAACGATTTTCAATAACATCAAGTTTTGTAAAAAAGACATTGGTGCATTTCGACCAGACGCAATCATTTTTATTGACTACCCTGGATTTAATATGCGTATTGCCAAATGGGCAAAAGAACGTGGTATACCGACTCATTATTACATTTCACCTCAAATCTGGGCTTGGAAAGAAAACCGAATTGCTGCCGTTAAGAGAGATTTTGATTATTTATATGTCATTTTACCGTTTGAAAAAGAATTCTATGAAGTGAAACATCACTTTCCTGTAACCTTTGTTGGTCACCCGCTGATTGACGCGATTCACAATCAGACTGTAATTTCGCGAGAAGCATTCATCAAAGCGAACAATTTAGAAGACAAGCCTATCATTGCTTTGTTGCCGGGCAGTCGCAAACAAGAAATAAGCAAGATGCTTAACGTAATGCTAAGCGTAGTTAGTGACTTTGAGGATTATCAATTTGTCATTGCTGGAGCCCCGAGTCAAGAACATTCATTTTATTTGCCTTTTTTGAAATCTAAAAACGTACATTTTATTTCTAATAAAACCTATGAATTATTAAGTCATGCCACGGCTGCCTTGGTTACTTCGGGTACCGCAACATTGGAAACAGCTTTGTTCAAAGTGCCTGAAGTTGTTTGTTATAAAGGCAGTTGGGCATCGTATCAAATTGCCAAACGCATCATTACCTTGAAATACATTTCTCTGGTCAATTTGATTATGGATAAAGAAGTTGTGACCGAATTAATCCAAGAGGAATGCAACACAAAGAATATTCGGATTGAATTACAAAAAATCCTTACTCCAACGCACAGAAATGAGGTTATTGCAAATTATTCATTACTAGAAGAAAAACTTGGTGGAGTTGGTGCTAGCAAAAAAACCGCGCAACTTATTGTACGAAGCTTTTCAAAATAACGTTATAAAATATCACCCATCTAAAAGAAATCTTTTGAAATCTATATTATCACTACTCATTCTCTTTACTTTTTTAGTAAGTTGTAAACCGACATCAAGTATTATTACCTCCAAATCCGAAGCGATGAAACGAGGAATTTACCGAACTCCTGAAAGCAAAAAAATAGCAGAAAAAGCAAAATCACAACAGAAGAAACAAGAGCCCAAAAAAGCGGTCGTAGGCAGTCGAATTAACGATAAAAATGATGATGATTACGTAATTAGTGTTGATGATTCGAGTTATATTGTTAAGCAATTGATTAATGCAGCATCAGAAAACCTAGGCACAAAATACAAAGCTGGCGGAACGACCACTGATGGCTTTGATTGCTCGGGTTTGATGTTTAGCACCTTCAAAAAATTTGACATCACTTTGCCACGTTCCTCGGTGGATATGGCAAAAATTGGCAGAATATTGAATGAAGATGACATTCGAAAAGGCGACTTGATTTTCTTTAGAACCAACGGAAAAAGCGTGATTAACCATGTCGGTATGGTTACTGAAGTGACCGATGATGAAATCAAATTCATCCATTCCTCGACACAAAAAGGTGTTATTATTTCATCGACCAAAGAACCTTACTACGGAAAAAACTTCGCGCAAGCCAACCGAATTTTAGAGTAAATTATTTGGCTTATTAATTATAATTGAATAATTTAGAGGCGTGAACGCCATTCAATTTCCTTTAAGCCGAGTTACTATTGCCTTTATTTTCGGAATCTTAGTTGCACACTTTAGCAATTTAGATTTTATCTGGGCCACGCTTCTTATTGCTACTTCATTCGTTACTTTTTGCCTTACCTATTTCTGGACTCAGAAGCAATTTATCCAAAACAACTTATTTGGTTTTGCAACTTATTTCTTTTCGTTTTGTCTTGGATTTTACTCTTTGACGACTCATTTCAGTTCGAATCAAAAAGACAATTACCTCAATCAAATTCGTTCGATTGAACTTCCTCATCAAGTAGAAATTGTTCTAAGGGAGAAACTAAAGAGCACTGTATATTATGATCGATATATTGGGCTAGTTAATAAAATTGATCATTCTAATTGCTCTGGCAAAATCATTGTCAATTTTAAGAAAAACAGCACAAGAAATAACTTGCAAATTGGCACTACACTTGGCGTTATTTCTACAATTATTCCCCATAAGCCACCATTAAATCCAAACCAATTTGACTATGGGAAGTACTTGTCGACAAAGTCAATTTTAGCGCAAACCTACGTTGAAGATTCAGAATTTAAGATTCAGCCGATTTTGGTAAAAGATCTTTTCTACTACTCCGATGCCATTCGGTCAAAAATACTAGTTGGTTTGCAAGAAGCACATTTTAATTCAGTGGAATTAAACGTTCTTGCTGCCTTAATTTTGGGACAGCAGCAAGATATTTCTAAGGACATTGTTCTCGATTATCAAAAGGCAGGCGCGGTTCATATCCTTTCCGTGTCAGGCCTACATGTTGGTTTCATCGTGTTGTTCTTGGGATTTATTTTAAAATATCTTCCCAAAACAAAATGGGTCAACTATTTCAAGTTGGCTTTCATTCTAGTTTCACTTTGGGCATTCGCATTTATAGCCGGCCTTTCACCATCGGTAATTCGATCAGTTACTATGTTTTCATTCGTTGCCATCGGATTGCATTTGAAACGAAAAACAAATATGTTTCACACCTTATTGGTTTCGCTGCTATTGATTTTGCTCTTTGAGCCGTCTTTTCTTTTCGACGTTGGATTTCAACTTAGTTACTTGGCGCTGTTCTTTATACTTTGGTTACAACCTTTACTTGGCTCGATTTGGGAGCCTAAATACAAAATCACTCAATATTTTTGGGACATTCTTACGGTATCTTTTGCCGCTCAAATTGGAACATTGCCTATAAGTATTTATTATTTTCATCAATTCCCGGGACTATTCTTTATCACTAACTTAGTCATAATTCCATTTTTGAGCATCATAATGGCTTTGGGACTGCTTTTGATGATTTTGCTATTACTTAATCTTGCTCCATTTTTTCTTGTTCGAATTGTTGAAAAATCGATTGCCTTTATGAACTTCATCATTCAAAAAATAGCAGCGTTTGATCAAATGGTGTTTACTGAAATCCCATTCAATATACTAATGGTAGTGAGCCTTTATCTTTTGGTAATCGCCGCAGTGATTTACTTCAAACAACCAAGCTTTAGGCAAATGGTTTATGTTTGTGCTGGAGTAGTTCTAATCCAAGCTAGTTTTTTCTATACGAAATGGAGAATCCACAACGAAAATGAACTAATTGTCTTTAACATTAATAAGTCAACCTTATTCGCCGAAAGAAAAGGCAATAAAGTATATCTATTTAAGGATTCTGGCACTTCTTTGTACAATACAATACAACCATACTTAACGGCGAACTTTGCAAAAGTTGTAAAAGAAAATACAGTTCCAAATCTGATGTATATCTCAAATAAGAAAATTGTAGTTATCGACAGTGCGGGCACCTATCCAAAAAACGTGAACCCGGACATTCTTGTTATGAGGCAATCACCAAAAATCAACTTAAATCGAGTTTTAAAAACGTGCAGACCCAAACTGATCATTGCCGATGCTAGTAATTTCAAATCCTATTCATCGCTTTGGAAATCTACATGTATAAAAGAAAAAATCCCCTTTCAAAATACATATGAAAAGGGATTTTATAAATTGGAGTAGTAATCTATTTATTCTTCAAAATTTGATTGGCAGTTTCCAACCATTTCTCAGGACCACCAGCAACATAGCCCGTACTTCCTAATTTCTCTAAGTTGGTTTTTCCGTCTTTCTTAGTCGGATTTGCCAACCAAATCGTTGGATATCCTCGTACTTCGAAAATCTGTTGCAATTCCATATTTTGCTTTTGAATTTCTGGCAATTGCGGACTTCTTCGTGGGAAATCTAGTTCTAACAAAACTACATTTTCCTTTGCCCAAGCTGCAAATTCTGGCTTTCTTAACACTTCATTTTGTAGACGAATACACCAACCGCACCAGTCACTTCCTGTAAAAAACATTAGCAATGGTTTCTTAGTTTTCATTGCTATTTGTGATGCTTGCTCTAGGTTGGTCTCCCACTTTAATTCTTGCGCTCCTACTGTTGCTGAACCCAGAATTAGTAGTGCTACAATTAGTATCTTTTTCATAATATATTTTTTAAAAGGTTCTCTCAGTTGACAAAAACAATGCCGAAAGTACTAAATTTATTTTACTTCTTGCATCAATTTTTTGATTAATGGCGTAAAGATTATCAAGACCGCTCCCGATATTAGTGCATAAACCGCCAATTGATAGTAGCCATCAGTATATCCTTGTAGTTTCGAAACTAAAGAAGCATTTTCGTCTGGCGACGACATTCCGGCTCCTAACAAACCTGCGGCATATTGCCCGTAAGCGCTCGCCAAAAACCACATTCCCATCATCATTCCCGATAATCTTTTTGGTGACAATTTGGTCATAATTGACAATCCTATCGGAGATAAACAAAGCTCTCCAAAAGTAATTACTAAATAAGCTAAAGTAAAAATATTCAAAGATGTTAATCCTTCCACATCGGCGAAAAATCTAGTATAGTAAAAAACATAGAACGCTGCGGCAAGGAAAAGAAATCCTAACCCAAATTTAACAACCGTGTTCGGCTCTAATTTCCTTTTTGCCATAGCCAACCAAAGCAACCCAAGAATTGGACTAAAAACAATAACAAATAAAGAATTTGACGTATTGTTTACAATGTTCGGATTGATTTCGAAAAACAATAAATTATGATGCAAATTATTTTGAGCAAACAGCGCCAAAGACCCACCGCTTTGTTCAAAAAATGCCCAAAATATAATGGAGAAGATGATAAAAATAAATGCGGCGATTAGTTTCTTCTGTGCCTTCAATTCTTTTTCCTTATAAGTTTCAAATAAGAAATAGAAAATGGCTAATGGACCAATCGTGTACATAAAATAATCGGTGTAATCGGTATTCTTAATCATCATAAAAATGAGCGGAATACTAATGATTGAACCAATATAAACGGCAATTTCCTTTGTAGTTCTTTTTGATTTAGGTAACTCCAACAAAGGAGAATCACCAATTGGCCCTAGAGATTTCTTGGTCAACATAAACGTAACCAATCCAATTAGCATTACAACGGCAGCAGAGAGAAATGAATAGCTCCAACCATAATCCTTGCTGGTTCCGAAATAAACGCAAACCGCACCGCCCAGGAGCGCGCCAATATTGATTCCAGAATAGAACAATCCAAAACCAGCATCTCTTCTACTATCTCCTTCTTTATACAATTCACCAACCATAGAGGAAATATTTGGTTTGAAAAAACCAGTTCCGATAATCGATAAAGTAATTCCAAGATAAAACATCTCTTGTGGAGAAAAAGCAATTAATAAATTTCCTGCAATCATTACAATTCCACCAAACACAAGTGATTTTTTGAAGCCTAAAATCTTATCAGCGAAAATTCCGCCAATAAACGTAAAAGCGTAAACAAATGCTTGGATGGCGCCATACTTTAGATTTGCTTCTTTATCAGAAAGTGATAATCCCAAAACTTGGTCCGCCATAAAAATGGTCAAAACACCACGCATTCCATAGAAACAAAAACGTTCCCACATTTCTACTAAGAACAAATACCAAAGTTGTTTTGGATACTTGCCTTCGAAATTCTGAATCTGATCTAATGTTAGGTTTTGTTCCATAGTATATTTTATTTGATTCCTTTTTCTTGCATCACTTTATTGAGTTGCTTGAGTAAAATAAACATCAACAATGTTGCAAATATTAATAAAGAAAAGT
Source organism: Flavobacteriaceae bacterium (assembly GCA_947456815.1). GTDB lineage: Bacteria > Bacteroidota > Bacteroidia > Flavobacteriales > Flavobacteriaceae > Flavobacterium. The sequence goes on along the minus strand of CANGTL010000002.1, from coordinate 35,932 downwards.
TAATCCAAAAGAAATCGGTTTTGTCGTCATACGTATCCCATAAACTTGCAAGCACACCACTCAATTTATTTCCAATAGAAGTCGATAAAAACCAACCTCCCATCATCAAAGAAGTAATGTTCGTTGGACTTAATTTCGAAACTACGGACAGTCCCATTGGACTCAGAAATAGTTCTCCAATAGTAATGATTCCGTAATTGGCAACGAGCCACCAAACACTCACTTTTTCAGAACCATTTGCACCCATTTTTACAGCTGCCACCATAACCAATACTGACAACGCCGAGATTAATAAACCGAAAGCGATTTTCGTTGGCGTAGACGGTTCTTTTTTTCTACCACGTAAAAAAGTAAAAAACGCAACAACTAATGGAGTTAGAATAATCACCCAACCTGGATTGATCGATTGACTTAAATTTGTTGCCCACAAACTCACTTTCGAATTTTCTTCGGGCAATTTATCTTTGGCAACATTCCTGAAATAAACAGGATAATCTACTACTTTTTTGACTTCTCCATTTTCTTTTTGAAGTCTAAAACTAGCGTCGTATAACTCGACTGAATCTTTCTTGTACTCAATTTCTTTCGATAATTTTAATCCGTTAAAAACGTCTTTAGTAGTTCCTGTAATTTCTCTATCTGTATAACGATCCGCCCAGGTGTTAAGCGCCGAGCCGTTTAGTTTGAAAACTGCCCAAAACAAAATCACCACCGCAAAAATCGACAATAAAGCACCAATAGGTCTTTTGTCGTCAGGCTTGGCTTTAAAATATAAACTTGCATAAAAGAAAATCACTGGAATACAAGCAAAAATAAAGGCATCTGTACTATCCGATCCAAAAATATAACTATCTGGATTGGCATCTGAAGTCACGCCTTTGAGCATCCAGCCAATAATACCAAAAACAACAGATGGCAGCAAAATAAAGAGTACAATTTTATAAAAAGGCATATCTCCATCTTGCGTTCCTTTTTTCTGGTCGTAGCCTGTGTAATGTTTGGTTCCTAATATAAAAACCAAAACGCCTACAAACATACCGACACCGGCTGCCATAAAAGCATATTGCCAACCTAAGAGAATCTGTAACGCAGCTCCGAAGAAATTACAAATAAAAGCACCAATATTAATTCCCATATAGAAAATATTGTAGCCTTCGTCCTTCTTGTCTTTGTATTCTTCTTTGGAGTAGAAATTACCTAGTAAAGTTGAAATATTCGGTTTAAAAAAACCGTTACCAACAATTACAAAAGTCATTGCGATATAGAGGATTGTAATGTTGTGGATTCCCATCATGAAATATCCGATTCCCATTAACAATCCACCAATAATAATGGAAGTTCGATAACCCAAATACCTGTCGGCAATCAAACCTCCAATAAACGGTGTTAAGAAAACCAATGCGATAAAAGTTCCATACAAATCAGACGCTTCTTTTTCGGTCATGGCAAAACCAGCTTCTACATCTTTAAGATAAAGCGTAAAAATTCCGATCATCAAATAATATCCGAAACGCTCCCACATTTCGGATAAAAATAAGTACGGTAATGCTTTTGGATGTTTATTCCACATAGTCAGCAAGATTAATTATCTATTTTCTACAGACAAATCAATTCCTTCCACGTGGTCGTTGTGCATCATTTTTTGCAACCATGAACTCAATACAAATAAAATTGCAGCAGCAGCTCCAGTCATGATGATAAACAACATAAAGAACTCATATAAGTTTGTAATTTCAAATCCTAAAAATGATGGATAAACCAAAGGTCCAGTAGATGCTTCAGCACCAGCGGTTGGTGGAATTAGCGCGCTTAATGTTCCAGCAAACTTATTTGCAGCAGCATTTCCTAAGAACCACGTTCCCATCATTAAAGAAGATAAACGCAAAGGCGCTAATTTAGAAACCATCGATAATCCGATTGGAGACAAACATAATTCTCCCATCGTATGTATAATATATAGTGCAATTAACCACCACATAGAAACTTTATCTTCAACACCAAGTCCTTTTACAGCAATCGCAATTACAACATATCCTAAAGCAACCAATGCCAAACCAATCGCCATTTTCTTAGGTGATGATGGCTCTAATTTTCTGATGTATAAGAATCCCCAGATGATTGTAAAAACTGGCGCTAATGCAATAACTGCTAAAGGATTTACAGATTGAAAATAAGAAGCTGGCATTTCCCATCCGAATAAGGTCCTTTCTGTTTGTCTCTCTGCAAATAAAGTCAATGATGCTCCCGCTTGCTCAAAAGCGCCCCAGAAGAAAATTACGAAAAACACTAAAATGAATATAACTGAAATCCTTTGAATTTCAATTTTTGTTAAACTCTTGTCGCTAAAAATAATAATAGGCATTAAAATCATTGCGCCGTAAATAAAGTAGCTAATGATATCTACATCACTCTTGAACATTTGCTTGAAATTCAACATAAAGAATATAATAGCAATAGATCCTACAATAGTTCCAATACTTTTTGCATCTAATTTTTTCACCAGTAATCCGATTTCTTTTCCCTCCTCAGAAATCAAATATTTCTTTTGATACATGATAAAAGTTACTAAACCTAATAACATTCCAACGCATGCTGCCAAGAATCCCCATTTGAAATCCATCGAGCCACAAACCAATGGAGAGAAGAATGCACCTAAGTTAATTCCCATATAAAAGATGGTAAAAGCACTGTCAATTCGACGGTCATTAGCTGGATACAATTGTCCAACCATGGTCGAAATATTTGGCTTGAAAAACCCGTTACCGATAATAATCGCTGTCAATCCAGCCCACATGATAGAAATTCCACCGTCAGCTCCTGCCGAAGCGCTCAAGAACATACAAAACTGACCTAAAGCCATCAACAGTCCACCGATGATAATACTTCTTCGATTTCCCAAATATTTATCACATAGATATCCTCCTAACAGTGGTGTCAAATAGACCAAGCCGGTGTAACTCCCGTAAATTTGTGACGCATCAGCATCATTCATGGCTAATCCCATCACCTTATCGGTCATAAAAAGAATGAAAATCGCTCTCATTCCATAATAACTAAATCGTTCCCACATTTCTGTAAAGAATAAGAAATAGAGTCCCTTTGGATGTCCTGTTTTTACTTGAGTTTCTGTCATTGTATTTAGAGTTTTAGTTTGGTTTTATAAATTATCTTTAATGAAATTCGTCATTTTGTTGTATAACTGAATACGTGTTTTTCCACCATAAATTCCGTGATTTTTGTCTGGATAAATCTGTGAATCGAATTGCTTATTAGCTTGAATCAATGCTTCTATCATTTGCATCGAATTTTGCACATGCACATTGTCATCAGCAGAACCATGAATCAAAAGGAATTTCCCTTTCAATTTGTCTACATAATTGATCGGTGAATTCGAATCATATCCACTTGCATTTTCCTGTGGCGTTTGCAAATATCTTTCGGTATAGATACTGTCGTAAAATCGCCAATTCGTAACTGGCGCAACCGCAATCGCCATTTTGAAAACGTCATTGCCTTTAAACAAACAATTCGATGACATGAATCCGCCATAACTCCAACCGAAGATTCCTATTCTAGCCTTGTCAACATAAGCATAACTTCCGAACACTTTCGCAGCATCAATTTGATCTTCTACTTCGAACTTACCTAAATCTTTTTGGGTACATTTTTTAAACTCGGCGCCTTTGAAACCCGTTCCTCTTCCATCCACGCAAGCCACAATATAACCTTGTTGCGACAACATCATAAACCAATAATCGTCTGCACCGTTCCAGTCATTATTGACTTGTTGTGAACCTGGTCCCGAATACTGGTACATAAAAACTGGATATTTTTTGGTTGCATCAAAGTCCTTCGGCTTAATCATCCAAGCATTAAGGTTATGTCCTTTTTCTGTTTTCAAAACGAAAAATTCTTTAGATGGCAAATTGTAACCTTTTAATTTGGTCATTAAAGCCTCGTTGTTTTCGATAACTTTTACTTGCTTACCGGCTTTCGATTCATTCAAAGTATAAATCGTCGCTTGCGTTGCGCTAGAATACTTGTTGATATAGTATTGGAAATTTGGGCTAAAAGTAGCGGAATTTGTTCCCGTTTGCGAACTCAATCTCACTTTGTTTTTTCCATCCAATTGAATGCGATAGACATCTCTATTAATCGACCCATTTTCAACAGATTCATAATAAACCGTTTTGTTTTTTTCGTCAAAACCATAATAATTGGTGACTTCCCAATTGCCTTTGGTCACTTGGTTTTTCAGTTTTCCAGTGTTGTCATACAGATAAATATGATTGAATCCATCTTTCTCACTTGTCCAAATAAAACTATTGTCTTTTAAAAAAGTGAGATTGTCTGTAACATCAATGTAAGCCTTATCTTTTTCGTTCAAAGCGACTTTAGCAACCGCAGTTTTTCCATCAATAAACAAAAGGTCTAAATTGTCTTGATGGCGATTCAAAACCTGAGCGCACAATACATTTGCATCATTGGTCCATTTCATTCTAGCAATATAGAAATCAGAGTAGTTGCTCAGGTTGACGTCTTTTTTCGAAGCTGTAGCCACATCATAAATGTGCAAAGAAACCTCCGAATTTTTTTCGCCTGCCTTTGGATACTTGAACGTTTCTACTTTAGGATACAATTCTTTTTGAAAAACCGACATCGAAAACTCCGGCACTTGACTTTCATCAAATCGTATATACGCAATTTTTTTGCTGTCTTTGCTCCAATCAAATGCTCTTACAAAAGCAAATTCTTCTTCGTAAACCCAGTCTGTAATTCCGTTGATAATGGCGTTTTTCTTACCATCGTTGGTTATTGGAGTCGACTTTTTAGTTGCAATGTCGTAAACAAACAGATTGTTTTCTTTGGCATAAGCAATCATTTTTCCATCAGGAGAAAAAGTCGGTTCTTGCACTTGACTATCAAACAATTTTGTTAATTCTTTAGTAACTGTATCGTATAAAAAATAATCCGCTGTGAAGGAATGACGGAAAATCTGGTTCGAACCAGTTGCAATCAAAATCATCTTCTCGTCAGCACTAAAGCTGTAACTGTCTATTCCTTCTGCCAATTCTTTGTGATTCTTCGTGTCAATCAACGTGGCTACTTTGTTTAAAGTCGCAAAATCATACAAATCTATTTGCATCGTTCGACTTGCGCGATCAAAATTAAGAACAGTGTATTGATTGGTGTTTTTCAAAGATTGTAATTCATCCATTCCTTTTGCACGGAATGTTCCAGTATAGATATCTTCGACGGTAATTTTTTGTTGGGCAACTGCAGCTACGCAGATAAAAAGTAAAAATGCAAGAAGTTGGTTTGATTTCATATTTTAAAAAGACAATTAGAACTGTCAATTTTAGTGAAAAAATTACAATTAATGGCATTTTTTTCTGTTAAATGCAAAATATCATACCAAACAAGCGCCTTCAAAGTCGATAAATTTCTAGTAAATAATTTATTGAAACTGTATCTTTACCACCGACAGAACCAAATAACCAATGTATGCAAAACGCCGTTTCAGGTTTCTCTAAATTATCTAAGGAAGAAAAAATCAATTGGATTGCCAACCGTTATTTTTCGACACCATCAGCGGCAATCACATTGTTAAAAAACTATTGGAACACAGACGCCAATGTTCAAAAACTGCATGATGACTTTATTGAAAATACCATCACCAATTTCTATTTGCCTTTAGGAGTTGCGCCAAACTTTATCATCAACGGCAAAGAAGTTACGATTCCGATGGCCATCGAAGAAAGCTCTGTAGTCGCTGCTGCTGCTAAATCGGCTAAATTTTGGTCCACACGAGGTGGATTTAAAGCCACCGTGCTAAACACCGAAAAAATTGGTCAAGTTCATTTTATATATACTGGCGATTCGAAAAAACTAGAGCAATTCTTTGCTCACGTGAAACCGCAATTATTTTCAAATACCGAAACCATTACCAAAAATATGCGGCAACGCGGTGGCGGCATTCTGAACATTGAACTCAGAAATCAAACCGATAAATTGCCTGGCTATTTCCAATTGCACGCCACTTTTGACACCCAAGATTCGATGGGCGCCAATTTTATCAATTCCTGTTTAGAGCAATTTGCGAAAACCTTCAAGCAAGAAGCACTTCATTTTGACTCCTTTTCTGAAGCCGAAAAAAACATCGAAATCGTCATGAGCATCTTGTCGAATTACGTTCCGAATTGCATCGTCAGAGCTGAAGTTTCCTGCAAAGTCGAAGAATTGGCGGAGAAAAAAATCGAAAACCCACAAGAATTCGCCGAAAAATTTGTTCGCGCTATTCAAATTGCGCAAGTGGAGCCTTTTCGTGCCGTAACTCATAACAAAGGCATCATGAACGGAATTGACGCGGTTGTACTCGCTACAGGAAATGACTTTCGCGCCATCGAAGCCGGAATTCACGCTTATGCCGCTAGAGACGGACAATATAGAAGTCTATCCTCAGCTAAAATCGAAAACGGCATTTTCAGTTTTTGGATAGAAATCCCATTGGCATTAGGCACCGTTGGCGGATTGACTTCTTTGCATCCTTTGGTGAAATTTTCGCTAACGATGCTTGAAAATCCATCAGCAAAAGAACTTATGCAAATCGTGGCAGTTGCTGGTTTGGCTCAGAATTTTGCCGCTTTGCGATCTTTAACGACAACCGGGATTCAGGAAGGTCACATGAAAATGCATTTGAATAATATCCTGAATCAACTTGACGCAACGACCCACGAACGTGATTTGGTGCGTGACCATTTCAAAGAAAATGTCGTTTCGCATGCGGCAGTGGTTTCCTTCATAGAAAACTTAAGGAATGTTCGTTAGGAGCTATTTCCCGCTTTCGCCTTTATCTCTTCGTTTCACTGCGAGGATATCGGCTTACACGAGCCGAGCGAACTGGCGAAGCAATCGGGGCTAGGGCAAACCGTTAATAATTTACATCATTGAAATGAAGCAAACCTTCTACAGCAACGGAAAATTACTTCTCACCAGCGAATATGTCGTTTTGGATGGTGCAAAAGCGTTGGCATTGCCAACTAAATTCGGACAAGACTTAACGGTTGAAGACGGCGCTAATCAAGAAATTCAATGGACCAGCTATGATTACAATCACGAAATTTGGTTTGAGTCAACTTTTTCCTTTCAAGATATTAGAGAAAAGGTTTCCTTTGAAAACCAACCCGAGAAAAACACACTCATTAGCATTTTATATGAAGCCTTTTTGTTGAATCCAGATTACCTGAAGAATACCAAAGGCTATCACATCGAAACACAACTCGGATTTCCTAGAAAATGGGGTTTAGGAACGTCATCTACACTAATTAACAATATTGCGCAATGGATACAAATTGATGCTTTTACACTGCTTAAAAACAGCTTTGGTGGCAGTGGCTATGATATTGCTTGCGCTCAAAATGATACGGCAATTCTGTATCGACTTCATGATGGGCAACCAACGATAGAAAAGATTTCCTTTGAGCCGCAATGTGTTTCGAATTTATATTTTGTTTATCTCAATCAGAAACAAAGCAGTAAATCTGCCATTGCATCGTACTATGCCAAGTCTAATCACTTAGAAGAACTCATTCCCTATTTCGACTCGATTACCGATGACATAATTCAAAAAACTGATTTTATCAATCTATGTTTACTGCTTAAGAAACACGAGGCCAAGATGAGTGAAGTATTGTCATTGACGACAATTCAAGATCGCTTGTTTTCAGATTTCAAAGGAACTATCAAAAGCTTGGGTGCGTGGGGCGGCGATTATGTTTTGGTGATTTCAGAAGAGAATCCCACAACGTACTTTAGAGAAAAAGGATATGAAACAATTCTTCCGTACTCAGAAATGATACTATAAAAAAACCCGATTCTTTCAAATCGGGTTTTTTCTTTATCTATGTTCAATATTAGTAATTGAATTTACCTCTATTGTCTTCAATTTCTGCTTCTTCTTTCAAAGCTGGAATTACTCTTCCTGCATAACCTTGCACTTGTGCTTTTAATTTTGCAACATAATCTTTATGATCTTTTAATGTAGGTGCTTTTGTGATCAACGTTGGTTTTACTACATAAACTCCAGCGTTTCCTTCAATTGGAGCAGACATCTTATTAACTCCAATAGCAAACGCAGTTCCAACTACTTTTCTTTCAAAACCAGCATTTGGAATGTTTGCGTTTTCAACAGTCAAATCTACTGCTTGTTGTACAGTTACTCCAGATGCAGTAGCAATCGCTTGCATCGACGTACCTTTCATTTTAGCTGTGATTTTTTCCGCTTTCTTTTTATTTCTCAAGATTGGCTCAACCATCGGTTTTGCATCTTCCACAGTCATCAATCCTTTTTCGTTTACTTTTTTCAGTTTAGCGATAACGTTTCCAACATTTACTACTTCAAAACGTTTTACATCACCAACATTAGTTTTCGAATCAAAAGCCCAACGAACAATTTGCCTTTGGTTTCCGGCAGTACCGAATTGCTCATCCATCATTTTAACTTTTACGGCAGGATTTACATTAAGACTTGCTGCTTTCGCTACTTTTTCAAAGTCTTTTTCGTTAGCATCCATTTCAAACTTAACTGCTTTGGTGTATAGTTTATCAGTAGTAGATTCTGATGGCTCAATTTTTTGAGCGATAGTCGCCAAACGAATGGCGTCTTGTTTATCCGTTACATTAATAATGTGAAATCCGAAATCTGTTTCTACCAAACCAATTTTTCCTACTGGGTTATTGAAAACAAAATCGTTAAATGGTTTTACCATTTGTCCAGGCCCGAAGAACCCTAAATCTCCGCCTTGTTGAGCAGAAGAATCATCAGAATTGGTCATTGCCAAGATAAAAAACGAAGAAGGATTGGCTAAAGCTTGTGCCAATAATTGTTCGGCTTTGGCTTTGGCTTGTTCCTTAGTTCTTTTTTCTTTTTTGTTAGGTACTTGAGTCCCTTCGTAGCTAATCAAGATATGGCTAGCTTTTGCGGTTGCACCTGCTTTTCTTCCAATTACTCTAGAAAGACAATATAAGTTTCCGTTCAAATATGGACCAAAAACTTGACCTGCTGGCAATGCAAATAATTGATCCGCAAATTGCGCTGGCAAATCTTTCTTCGCCACATAAGTAGAATCGTATGGTACATCTGAATTTTCATTTACGAATTCAACAGGATCTACTGCTCCGTTAAATCCTGGCAAAGTATCATTTACTCCAGTCGCTTGATTGTAAACCACACGTTGGTTTAACAATGCATTTACGGTAGTCTTCACTTCATTTTCATCTTCTGGAGATGCTTTGTCCTCAATCATTACATATTCTACTTCACGAGTTTCGTCTGCTTTGTATTTTTTCTCGTTTTTCTTCATGTACTCCGTAATTTCAGCATCTGAAATTTTAACGTCTGTATCTTTGATAGAAGTGTACAAAACAGCAACATAGTCCATATTGACTTTGTTCGCTTCCATTTCGTATTTCAATTTTCCTTCGCTTTCGGTCGTATACAATCCACCTTTTATCAAAGTATTATATATTTGATATTTAGCATTCAATTCAGCATCTTTTTCTTTGTCTTTCACAAACTGCGCTTGTTCTGGATTTGATTTGAAGTATTCTTTAAACTTCGCTAAGTCGAAAACTCCATTAGTTTGAAACATTTGATTTTGCCCAATACTTTGGTCGTTTTTGAATACTTCAAGAATGTGTTTTTCGCTCGTGTGAATTCCCAATTTTTCAAATTCAGCGCTCACCAATGCAATAGAAACTTCTTGATCCCAAACACGATTTACAGCTTGAGTTGAAGTCATCCCTTGTTGTCCGCTTTTTTCAAGGTTGCTTACTTTGATTCGGAATTCATCAAATGAAATGTCTTTATCATTAACGCTTCCCACGTACTTTGAAGTTTCATTAAATCCACCTTTTCTATATAAATCTTGAACGATAAATGCTAATAATGAAAACCCAATAACGAGTATTAAAAGTAATGATCGTTGTCTAATTTTTTGTAAAACTGCCATCTTGTATAGTGTTAATTTTTAATTCAGTTTGCGAAAATACAATTATCTATTTAATAACCATAGCCGTATGGTTATATTTTGCAAGAATTTTTCTTTTTTTTGGATTTTTTATTCTAGGATATTCATTTTGACCACTTCGATTTTCTTATTGGTAGCTTCTTCAATCGTAAATCGAATTTTATCGATGGTGATTTGATCTCCTTTTAAAGGGATTTCTTTGGTGTAATTTACTATATAGCCCCCTAAAGTACCATAGGAATCGCTTTCAGGAATTTGCAATTTGTAGGATTGATTGATGTATTCGACATCCAACCGAGCCGAAAATAAATAGACATCTTCTTCAAGTCTCTTCTCAATCAATTCTTCGATAGAATCGTGCTCGTCTTCAATTTCGCCAAAAAGTTCCTCAACAATATCTTCAACGGTTATCATTCCAGAAGTTCCGCCATACTCGTCTAATACAATCGCTATGCTTTTCCTTTTCTTGGTCAAAATTTCCAAGACATCTTTAATGTAGATTGTTTCAGGAACAAACTCAATCGGTATCAAAACTGATTTGATACTTCTAGGTTTCTTGAAAAGCTCAAAAGAATGAACATAGCCAAGAATGTCGTCGAGTGAATTCTGGTAAACTAAAATTTTAGAATATCCAGTTTCGATAAACTTATTTTTTAACGTTGTTACAGACTCGTGTATTTCTACTGCTGAAATTTCTGTACGCGGCGTCATGATGTCGCGGGCCTTGACGCCTGAAAACTCAAGTGCATTTTGAAATATTTGTATTTCTGAGTCCACATTTTCATGATCTTCAATCGTGCTCATCTGTTCCGAAATGTAATTCCCTAGTTCAACCTTACTAAAAAATAACGGAATGTGATCGCCTTCTGTTTTAAAAAACCGCCTTAAAATAAAATCCGAAATCCAGAGGATAAAAGTTGCAATAAAGTAAAAAAGCAGATAAAAGAAATAGGCTGGAAGTGCAAAAAACTTGATGAAGGAATTGGCATAAATTTGAAAAAAAACTTTAGGAATAAATTCACTTGTAATCAATACAATCAGCGTAGAGATTGTGGTCTGAATCAATACATTTGACAAATTAGTGAAATTAAATCCCATTTGAGTAATCCACATCATCACTATTTCACCCATGAAAAATCCATAGACAACTAGTACGATAGTGTTGCCAATGAGCATCGAAGCGATAAACTGGGAGGGACGTTCGGTAAGTTTGGTTAAAATCTTAGAAATGAAGTTTTGTTGTTTCTTTTCAATTTCTAAGTAGATTTTATTAGAGGAAACAAAGGCGATTTCCATTCCGGAAAAAAGTGCCGCTAGTATTAGACATATAATGATAATACTAATTTCCATGTTTTAGGAGTTGTTGTTTCTGTTTTCAAATTTCTTTGCGAAACTTCTTCTGAAAAAGAACATAAATAGCGACACTGCGGCAATTATCAGTGATAACCATGGCGATTCGCCCGAAGTGAATTTTGAAATTCCATCATAAACAAAAAAACCGCAAAAGGCAAGATAAAAGTACTGGGTGTATTTTAGATAATTCATTTTTATTCCTTTAATTTTTTAAGCATTTATGAATTTGTATTCCGTTCTCAAATTCACCATTAATACCAATTTCATGTTATTTTTATTCGCCTTCGTCGATTTCACCGTTAATTCGCTGAGAATTTACAATCTTAAAATCTTTACTGAAATCAATTCCTTCTCCAAAAGAAACACCTTTCGGGTCTGTAAATTTAAACTTTTTCTCTGTAAAAAACCATTCATTCTTTTGGTCATAATAAAGTTGATCTGTTTCTAACAATTGATTTGTTTCGTTTGAAATTTTGACATTTCGCTGCAAATCAATGATGTCTGTACCCTTAAAAGTAACCGCGTAGTCTGAAGAGATAAAAGTTCTTTTCCCCTTTGAATCATACATGGTGACATGAATACCTTTGGGAAATTCTGTAAATGGAAACTCAACATTAGAATAATCTAACATCTTTGGGCTTACCAAAATAGATTTTATGCGGCCGGAATCGGTATACTTTAGATTAAAGTTTTCAGCTTCGCCATTGGGAACAAACTCAGAGTAGTTAATTTTTTGAACTTCTTTAAAATTGCTTTCACATCCAATGATTAGGAATACGAAGATTCCAAGAGGCAGAGAAAACGCGAAGGCACTTTTTAAATTTTTCAAATCAAAATAGTTTTGCATTGACTAGTCAGCTAGGAAATCGAACAGTATCAATCGTATTTTCTTCTAATAAACCAACGGTCGTTTAAAGACAAACTCAACAAAACATTGGTGTAATTTTCTTCAATCAATAAGGCCCTTGATGTTCCTCTTTTTCCGAATTCTACTCCGATATTTGCGTTTGAAAATACACCTCCAAGTGGCAATCCCAAACCGAGAGAAACCGCATATTCCTTTAGATTCTGATTGTTAATAGTCATTCCAGTATTCTCGTATCTGACTCCACCCCTGTAGGTTATTTTCTTCAGATAATTTGAAAAAGACGAATAGTTAGGAATGAAGTAACCGCCCAAACTGTACTTTACAACGTCTCGATAAATAACGTTTGCTATATCATCGGTTCTGTTTCCAAATTTGCTGCCTTGTTGGAAAGTCAATTCCGAACCAAGCATCCATTTTTTGCTTTGTCCGATTCCGACGCCGAACGTAATTTTAGAAGGAAGCGTAATGGTATTTGAATTCTTGATTTCGTCTAATTGATCTACATCTTGTGGGTCGAAAAAATCGGAGTAAAGAACAGATGAGATTACCCTACTGTTTTTGGATTGTAGTTTACTTTCAGGTGTATAAATAAGACTTCCAAAAACATCCAGTTTACTATTCAACTTTCTTCGATAGATTGCGCTTAGATTTACTGTTACACCCGACAATTCAGAGGTATTGAATTCCTGTGTGCCAAATTCAAGATCAGATATTTTCTGGATATTTCTTGTTTCAATTCGTCCAAAATCATAACTAAAATCTCCCCCAACACTTAAGTTGTCATTGATTCTATATCCAAACCCAAGAAATACTTTATTCAACCCGCCAGTACCTTCATACCTTTTGGTAGTTGTAATAGTTTCGCTATTAATTACTGCATTGCTTTCATTTCTAATTCTATAACCGACAGAAGAATAAGGTATTAACCCAAAGCCAAAGCCAAACTTTTTAAAAGGTATTGCAACGGCGACATAATCTAACGTCACTCGTTGGGCCTTTTCGTTTCCGCTAAAAGAATTAAATTTTGAATACTTCGCCGTTCCTCCCGCAGTATATGTGGACATTTTCAAACTTGAGTAGCTAGCTGGATTCATGATATTTATGTGAAGGCTATCTGGGAAAATCGAAACGCCTCCCATGAGTCTGTTTTCTACAGTTCCTCTAAAACGTATGTCGCCAATTCCGTAAAATGAATAGGGAGAAGATGTTCCTTGCTGAGCAAATGATGTTATTGAAAAAAGCAGGATAAGAGCAACAGAGAGTTTCTTAATCATCGTTGATTTGATATTGAAAAGTTTTGTTCAAACTTTCCAGAAGAAAATTTGAATTGGCAAATATGGTATTTTTTAATCGTTTAGCCAAAAAATCTGCGTCTCCGCCAGTTAAAATTATGATAATGTTTGCGTAACTAGCTTCATATTGAGCGATGAAACCTGCTATTTCGTGTAATAGTCCTTGCGTTACCCCAACGTGTATTGACTCATCAGTTGAGTTTCCAATAAAGTGATCTGGATTCTTCAACTTTAGTAACGGCAATTTTGCTGTTTGTTGGTGCAAAACCTCATACCTCAATCGAATCCCAGGAGAAATTGCCCCTCCCAAATAATTGTCCCGTTGATCGATAAAATCATAAGTAATGCATGTCCCCGCGTCAATAACCAGTCTATTTTGGTTTGGGTACGACAAGACTGCGCCTGAAGCAAGAACAATACGATCAACTCCTAGGGTGCTTGGCGTAGCATATTTATTTTGAAATGGAAATCTAGATTGATAGGTGATGTAATGATAATTTAGGGATTTATTGATGTTTTGAAATTCCTCTGTTGTGAAGTTCCCAACACTTGCAACTACTACATCTTTGCAATTGGGATACTGATTTACAATTGAATTTAGGTTGATTTCAAGTTCATCGGGTAAAAAATAAAAATGCTCCAAGATGGTATTGTGTTCAAATACAGCACCTTTAATTCTTGTATTCCCAATATCAATTACTAGCAGCATAGAGTTTAGTTTGAAGCAGCGAAGTTACGAATAGATTTTTTTTATTAATTGTTTTGGATAAATTAAAAATCATTCTATATTTGCAACCGCTTTGAGAAAGAGGTACCTTAGCTCAGATGGTAGAGCAACGGACTGAAAATCCGTGTGTCCCTGGTTCGATCCCTGGAGGTACCACACAATATAATCCCTAACAATTTGTTTTTAAAATAGTTAGGGATTATTTTTTTTTGGAGTGTGAAACATTGTGTGAAACAATATCTGTTTAATCTTTTTTTAATTCACCAAAACATTACGTTCGAGAATCAATAAATGTAAATGATATTATAGGAATTGTTACTCTTTTGATTCCACTATCGATGTTTCGTTGAAATAGCTGAAAAACTATTGCCTTACAATTTTCGTCGTCACGGTTCCTTCTGCCGTTTGAACGCTCAGTAAATACAATCCAGCAGGTTGCGATGATAGATTTTATGTAAAACTTCCATTAGCAAATTTATCATGTGCCGTATTCACTTCCTGTCCCAGTAGATTATGTACCGTAACGTTAACATCATCAAAAATCGTATGGACGGAAATCCGAAACTGTACCTTGATGGGTTTGGAAATACAACTAATGCATCGAAACAGTATTTTCGTTTCTTGAAAGTGCCTGACCATTTTCCAGACAGATTGTGTATCAGTTCCTCCAAAAAGCACATCATTGTAAACTAGCAATGACATAACTCTCGAATTATTATTCATTCCATAATCGATATATGCCAGGTATTCCCGTTGTCGGTTCTTTTAAAAACCCCATACCCTGTCAAAACTTTCCGGCCAGCGAAATTTATGGAGATGAGATCTCCAAATTTGTTACATTATTGGTAATTATAACTTTACGTATTCTTGTGGTAAACAGTCCGATTATCGGTTACAACTCTCTACTAGTATAAAAAAAATATTGTAAAAAAGATTTATTTAATTTTAAACATTAAATTTGAAAAATATAATAACAAAGTAAATAACTTAATATGAAAAAACTGAAATGCACCATTGCGTTATTCCTAATGATTACCAATATTTCTTTTGCACAAACTAAAAATAGTACAACTTCTGACAAGGCGCCGGCAGCAACGGAAAAAACCAATTTGGTGTCAGAGAAAACCAGTATCACTACTGAGGAAGAATACAATTACATCACAAAAGGCTACCAAATACAACTAGCAAGCGGGCTCGATATAAAAAAAGGGTATGCCGTCGGGAATGAGATTTTATACGTGGATGGTGCATACCACATCAAGTTGATCCCAATCTACAAAGTCGTTAACAATGAGAACGTTTTAGTTGGTTATGTTTGTAATGCACTTTCAAAAGTATGGAATAAAACCTATTGGTTTGGTTTTCCAATAGGCAACAAAACATTGCTTGACAAGTCTTTCGAATCGATAGGTTCAACCTTAGACAAGGCGATGATTCTTGCATTATTTAAAGCATTCGCACATTATTATCTGATTAAATAGCAATAGTTGGTTCGATTCCCGGAGGTACCACAAAAAACCCGATTAGAAATAATCGGGTTTTTTTATATCATATTATGAACTTTCGCAATAAATTTAAGTCGATCTAAAATATAAAAAAGGATTATTCCAATAATTGCTCCAATCATATTTAACATTTGGTCTTCCAAAGAAGCTGTTCTTCCAACAATAAAATACTGTTGAATAATTTCCAGAAGTCCACCACCAATAAAACATACTAATAAAGCAAACCAATATTTATTTCTTTTAGTATAAAATTCAAAAATTGTAGAAAATGCTAAAAGGACATAAAATAAAACATGCGATACGTTAGAAAAATTATCTATTAAATAATTGAAAGAAAAGAATCTGTCAAGAGATTTTGGCTTTTCTTTTTTGGGAACATTTTTACTTTGATTACACATATCTCCGAGTAACGGTATCTTATTTGCAATTGCCACACTAATGGTTTTTATTCCTCCCTCTTTATAACTTGTAGACCAAGAAGGATTACCTAATTCAAAGTAACATTCAGATGAAGAATACAAATATTTGCCTTTACCATTGTAATAATATACCATTTGCTCATTTAGTGTTGAAAAATTATCACCTACTTTTGGCATTTCATTATAAATAGTTTTATTGATGTGAGATATATAGGGTTTACACTCTAGTAATGAAATTATTAAATATATGAATAAGGGATGAATTAAAATTCTAATAATTTTTTTTGACATTTTTACATTATTAAAGTTTGAAAAAATACTATTCATTTCGTATACGATAGGCAAAACCAAACGAGAATATTAAATAATTTTTTACAGGAGAAAAGGTTAAAGTTGAATTGGATATTTCATTTGTATCAGATTTGTATCGCAATGGTGAATTTCCTAGCGACCGGCCAATCTCAGCATATGCAACAAAATTATTAAAGCAATAATACTCAATAAAACTTTTCAATACAACTTCATCAAATCGAATATAGTCATTTTTTCCAACTTCCGAAAATTGAAAAGATCTTGTAAATGCCTTAAAATTTAGACCCGTATACCATTTCTTCTTACTGATTGCATATTCGATTTTATAATTTGTTGGCAATATTCCGAAAAACCGGCAACGGTCTGAAGGCTTCCAGTCAATTCCAATAAGAGGAACAAAAAAATTTCCAAAAACTTCTCTATTAAAATAAAATCCGGCTTTGATCTGCAATTTGTCTTTCAATTTATAGTTCTCGACAAACACGATACCATATTGAATATCTTTGCTGTCTATCGACTCTTCAAAATCACTTGCCAGTTTAGGAATACCGATTAGAACTGATTTCCATTTTTTGTTTTCCGAAATCCATTGATAACCTATCGGAAATGAAATACTCGATACGTTAGCTGTTTTTGCAAGTCTGGGCGAAACAGTAGCTTGTATTAATTCCGTATTGATTCGAAATAATAAGGTATTGCCGTTTTTCAATTCTTTGGGCAGAAACATACCTAGTGAATAAATCTCTGTTGTATTATCTATGGCTGCGTTACTTCTGTTTACGCCTGAAAAATACTGATAACTAAAATTAGTAATGTCTGTGTAAGGTTGTGCATTCCCTTTTAGGAAAAATAACCCTGATATTACTACAATGAGTATAGAAAAGCGTTTCATCATCTGCGAAATTAACCTTTTAAAAAACTTATGTTTCTAGTTAACCCATCGAACTTAGTACGTTTGACTGCAGAGTTTTTGAAAACTTTTTGAAACGTTTCTTCGGTGATTTCCTCCCAATCTTTCTTACTGAAAGAGAGTAAATCGAGATTAGCATTGAAAAGCGGTTCTTGATGAGACTTTGAGAATTTGTTCCATGGGCAAACATCTTGACAAATGTCGCAACCAAAAGCCCAGTCGTTGAACTTGCCTTTCATTTCGGTTGGGATATTGTCTTTGAGTTCGATGGTGAAATACGAAATACATTTACTGCCGTCTACAATATAAGGTGCTACGATTGCTTCTGTTGGGCAAGCGTCAATACAGGCTGTACAAGTGCCACAATGATCTGTTGTGGCGAAATCATACTCTAGTTCCAAATCGATGATGAGTTCTGCAATGAAATAGAACGAGCCAATCGTTTTAGTTATTAAGTTGGTGTTTTTGCCCATCCAGCCGAGACCGCTTTTGGCCGCCCAGGCTTTGTCGAGTACTGGAGCACAATCGACGAAGGCGCGACCCGAAACTTCGCCAATATTCTCTTGAATGGAAGACAACAGTTCCTTTAATTTTTCTTTGATGACGAAATGATAGTCTTGACCGTAAGCGTATTTCGAAATCTTATAAGTATCGTCGATTTGGGTTTCCGAAGGATAATAGTTGAGTAATAATGAAACTACACTTTTGGCATCTTCGACGAGAAGATTGGGATTGAGTCGTTTGTCGAAGTGGTTCTCCATATACGACATCTGCCCGTGTTGGTTTTGGTTGAGCCATTTCTCTAGTCGCGGTGCTTCTTCTTCAAGAAATCCCGATTTAGAAATACCGCACGAAAGGAATCCGAGACGTTTTGCTTCGGATTTGATGAAGGCGGTGTATTTGGATTTGTTATCAATCACGTCGTTACATTCTGTTTCGCATTAGGGATTGCAGCAATTGTTTGAGCTCTTTTTTGTTTTAGAAATAGCCCCTCGACTGCGCTCGGGGTGACAAAACAAAAAAAGCGAGTGCGCAAAGCCCGACCGCGCCTTTTTCGGCGTGGTAATGCCCTAAAACAATCCGCCTTGGATATTAGTTTTAATTTTCCCGAGATGTTTGTATGCTTTCTCTGTCACTTCACGTCCACGTGGCGTTCGCATGATGAAACCTTCTTGTATTAAAAACGGCTCGTAGACTTCCTCGATGGTTTCGCTGCTTTCGGAAACGGCAGTCGCCAAAGTAGATAATCCGACTGGTCCGCCTTTGAATTTATCGATGATAGTTGTCAGTATTTTATTGTCCATTTCGTCGAGACCGTGGGCATCTACATGCAGTGCTTTTAGGGCATAGCGCGCGATTTCGATATCGATTTTTCCGTTGCCTTTGATTTGTGCAAAATCACGAACACGACGCAAAAGTGCATTGGCAATTCTAGGCGTTCCTCGACTTCTACCTGCAATTTCGATGGCGGCTTCCATGGTGATGGGCATTTTGAGAATCGATGAACTTCGTTGCACGATGGTTGTGAGTAGTTCGGTGGTGTAATATTGCAATCGGCTTTGGATTCCGAAACGCGCGCGCATTGGAGCAGTAAGTAAGCCAGAACGTGTTGTTGCTCCGACCAGTGTAAATGGATTGAGATTGATTTGGACTGTTCTAGCGTTCGGTCCAGACTCAATCATAATATCGATTTTAAAGTCCTCCATGGCAGAGTAAAGATATTCTTCTACGATTGGACTTAATCGGTGGATTTCGTCTATAAAAAGCACATCTCTGTCCTCGAGGTTGGTTAGTAGCCCTGCTAAGTCGCCAGGCTTGTCAAGAACTGGTCCTGAGGTGATTTTGATTCCAACGCCAAGTTCATTAGCGAGTATATTCGCCAAAGTTGTTTTCCCTAAACCTGGTGGGCCGTGAAATAAGGTGTGATCTAAGGCTTCGTTTCTTTGATTGGCGGCTTCCACAAATACTTTGAGGTTGTCTAATACTTGATCTTGACCGGAAAAATCTTCAAAGGAGAGTGGTCTCAATTTCTTTTCGAGATCTAGTTCTTCGGAATTGTAATTGAAATTGGTTGGGTCTAAATTCTCATTCATGTTACAAATATAGGGAAATAGTTTGCCTAAAATAAAAATGCCTTTCGATGAGGAAAGGCATTTTTAGCAATATTATCTTGTTTAGTGGTGAAGTTGTTCTTCTCCTTCTTTCATTGGTACATTTTGCGGTACAAAATCATCCTCATGTCCAGGTTTGCTGTAATCATAAGGCCATCTGTATACGTGAGGAATTTCTCCATGCCAGTTTCCATGAATATGTTCAATTGGCGCAGTCCATTCTAATGTGTTTGATTTCCAAGGGTTTTGAATAGTTTTCTTACCGTAGAAAATACTATAGAAGAAGTTCCATAAGAACACCAATTGGAAAGCTCCTCCAACAATTGCGAACATGGTGATAATAACATTGACATTTGCTAAATCATCAAATAATGGGAAATTTGTGTTGGTGTAATAACGTCTTGGTAAACCCGCTAGACCGATAAAGTGCATTGGGAAGAAAACTCCATAAGCACAAACAGCTGTGACCCAGAAGTGAATGTATCCAAGGTTTTTGTTCATCATTCTCTTCCACATTTTTGGATACCAGTGGTAGATTCCGGCGAACATTCCATAAAGTGCCGAGATTCCCATTACCAAGTGGAAATGCGCTACAACGAAGTATGTATCATGCACGTTGATATCGAGTGTACTATCTCCAAGAATAATTCCAGTTAAACCACCTGTAATAAAAGTAGAAACCAATCCGATTGAAAATAACATCGCTGGATTTAGCTGTAGGTTACCTTTCCAAAGTGTCGTGATATAATTGAAGGCTTTTACTGCCGAAGGAATCGCAATCAAAAGTGTTGTAAATGTAAACACAGATCCTAAGAATGGATTCATTCCTGACATAAACATATGGTGACCCCAAACAATCGTTGATAGGAAAGCAATAGCAATAATTGACATAATCATCGCTCTGTAACCAAAGATTGGTTTACGAGAATTGGTTGCAATTACTTCCGATGTAATACCTAAAGCTGGCAATAGAATGATATAAACCTCTGGGTGTCCAAGGAACCAGAATAAATGCTCGAATAATACTGGTGAACCACCTTGATAATGTAATACTTCACCTGCGATGTAAATATCTGATAGGAAGAATGAGGTTCCGAAACTTCTATCCATTATTAGTAACAATGCTGCTGACAAAAGAACCGGGAAAGAAATAACTCCGATAACCGCAGTAATAAAGAACGCCCATATCGTAAGCGGCAATCTAGTGAATGACATTCCTTTTGTCCGTAAATTAATAACGGTTACGATATAATTTAATGAACCCATTAATGAAGATGCAATAAAGACCGCCATAGAAACCAACCATAATGTCATACCAGCCCCAGAACCCGCAATAGCTTGCGGCAATGCACTAAGTGGCGGGTAAATTGTCCATCCAGCAGAAGCAGGACCTGACTCCACAAATAGTGAGGCAACCATCAAAACGCTAGACAAGAAAAACAACCAATAAGAAACCATATTCAGGAATCCCGAAGCCATATCTCGCGCTCCAATTTGCAGCGGAATTAACAAGTTACTGAATGTACCGCTCAAAGCCGCAGTTAGTACAAAGAACACCATGATGGTACCATGTATCGTAACTAATGCTAAATATCTATCATTTAATAATACACCGTTCGGCGCGTAGGAATCTCCTAGAAAAAAATTAAGAACCTTGAATGACTCTTCTGGCCAAGCCAACTGCAATCTAAATAAAATAGAAATTGCGACGCCAATAACCCCCATTATAATACCTGTAATAAGGTATTGTCTTGCAATCATTTTATGATCAATACTAAATATGTATTTAGTGATGAAGGTGTCTTTATGGTGATGTTCATGTTCATGATCGTGTCCGTGATCTAGAGCTTCTGCTGACATAATATGTGTGCTTTATTAAATTTTTATTTATTTTTTCTCTACTTGAGCCATCATTTTATCTGTGGCCACTGCAACGGTAGTATCTTTTTCTTTTGAACCTGTCTCCCCAATTGCCGCTGCTGCTTCAGCTTTCAACTCCTCTTTAATAGTTGCCTTATCTTGCAACCATTTTTTATAGTCTTCTGGCGAATCTACCACAATTTTCATTTGCATGTTATAATGGGATGCACCACAAATTTTATTGCAGAGAAGTAAGAAATCAAAAGTATAAGGATCAAGTGCAGGCTTCCCATCTGCAACTAATTCCGCACTTTTCTTAGTTCTGATACTATTAATATTATTTACTTTTTCAATCATGAAAGGCAAATTACGATATTCATCTGAAGTGTAAATTGGTGTGAAAGCAAATTCAGTTACCATACCAGGAACGCAGTTCATCTGAGCTCTAAAGTGCGGCATATACATTGAATGCAACACATCTTGTGATCGTATTTTGAAATGAATTTTTTTTCCTTTTGGTAAATGTAATTCTGTAACAACTTTGTCGTCCTGAGAATTTGGATCAGATGGATCGACACCTACGCTATTTACGCCTTCTATGTAACGAACATTCGCTTTACCTAATACATTATCCTCTCCAGAATATCGTGCTTTCCAATTAAACTGTTGTGCATAAATTTCAATTTCTATTACTTCTTCATCTTCGTCGATAAACATAATATCTGACCATGCATACAATCCGTAAAGAATCAATCCTGCTAATACAATGGCTGGGATAACGCTCCAGATTACTTCTAGTTTATTATTATCCGAAAAATATAGTGCGGTTTGATCCTTTCTTCCTCTGTACTTAAATCCAAAGTAGTACAATAGTGCTTGAGTAACCGCTTGAACGAAGAAAATTACAACCCATGTAATATTCATCAAGCTATCTACTTCACCTCCGTGCGCTGATGCAGGAGTATGTAAAACCAAACCACCCCATTTCATCAAACCATAGATCGTGAAAATATAAATAAATGCTAGAAACCCAAACATCAAATAACCTTGTACATTATTGTCATTATCATCTGCAATACCGGAACTGTTTTTTGATGAGCCGACCTGCGATAAATCAAATATCTTCGTCAATTGCCATAATGCAACCGATAATAACAATAAAACTATAATTACCAACAAACTTGTCATCTGTTTTTTACTTTAAATATTAATAATGAAAATGTTTACTTTCTTCAATGTATGGATTTCGTTTCGGCAACAATGGCGCTTTTGTCAAGGCACTGAAGACTACAAAAATAAATAATCCAAGGAAGAAAGAGATAGATCCTAATTCAGAAGCGCCTATAAACCATTGGTCTCCGACCGTTGCTGGCATGATCATATTAAAGAAATCTATATAATGTCCTAGTAAGATTACAGTTCCCGCCATTACTAATACCCAAGTAATTCTCTTAAAGTCGGTATTGATAAGAATCAAAATTGGGAAGACAAAGTTCATCACAACAGCCCCAAAAAATGGAAGATTATAGTCTTCGATTCGTTGTACGAAGTAAGTTACCTCTTCTGGAATATTGGCATACCAGATCAACATAAACTGAGAGAACCATAAGTAAGTCCAGAACACACTAATACCGAACATAAATTTTGCTAAATCGTGAATATGACTTGTATTTACATGTTCTAAATAACCAACCGATTTCAAATATAAAGTTATCATACAAATCGTGGTAATTCCGCTTACGAAGAAACTTGCGAATACGTACCATCCAAACAAAGTACTAAACCAATGCGGGTCGAGTGACATAATCCAATCCCATGACATAATAGATTCAGTTACGATAAAGAAAACTAAAAACATTGCCGAGATATTGAAATTCTTTTTGTAGTAACTGTTATCGTTAGACTCATCTTGAGCCAAACAATTTTTTCTTGAGAAGTAACGGTATAAATTCCATCCTAATAAGAAAATAGCCGCTCTAATAATCCAAAATGGAAAGTTCAAATAACCCGATTTGTTTTGTATTAATTTGTCGTGCGCCACGACTTCAGGATCTAACCAAGGGAATAGATGATTGAAGTGAAATCCGGCCATTAATAACAAAATAAAAAATATTACCGATCCAACTGGCAAATAAGCGGTAATTCCTTGCATCACTCTAAACAGCACTGGAGACCAGCCCGCTTGTGCTACTTGTTGAATGGCGTAGAAAGCAAGTACTCCCATTGTAATTAGCATGAAAAATATACAAGCAACATATAAAGCAGACCATGGCTTATTTTGCAATTGATGCAATACGTGCTCTAGATGTGCTTGATGCTCTTTATGAGCCTCTTCTTCGCTAACTTCTTTTGTAGGTTTCACCTCTTTATGAGTTTCAGTTGGCGCTGCAACCGTTTCTACTACTTTTGTAGTGTCTGAAGCAGTTGTATCTTTTACAACTTCAGCTACAGCTGGTTCTTCTGCTACAACTTCAGCCGCAGCGTGTGCTTCAGCTTTCGCATGGCCATTCACTTCTGCTGCATGACCTGCTTCTACATGATGTCCACCATGCTCATTAGCAGCAAGAATTTTTTCAACTTCTTCAATATTTTTAGGTGCAGTTAAAAAACCATATCCAATTCCGAGAATTCCTAGAATAATTAGGATGAAAGAGAATGTTTTTAATTTACTTGAAAATGTATACATATCTATTAAGATCAGTTTATTTTACAATTATAATTCGCTTTTAAGTTTCATCACGTAGGCGGTTACCAACCAACGCTCTTCTTTGCTCATTTGATTAGCATAAGAACCCATAGCATTAAGTCCAAATTGTTGTACGTGAAAAACACTTCCTTCAGTAATTGGTCTGTCTTTGTAATTAGGCACTCCCAGATATTTCCCTTGCGTTACTAATTTTCCCTTTCCGTCACCTGCATTTCCGTGACAGATGGCACAATAGATCTCATATAATTCTTTTGCTTTATCCATGTTTACTGAAGTCGAATCTAAAGGCGATTTTAAATTAGCTTTAGCAGCGTCATATCCCGCAGTTGAATTTGGGTAATCATAGACTTCAAAACCTCTATTGATTGACCCTTCTGCTGGCAATTGTCCTTCTTTACCGTTTTTGAAAGCATTTGATTCGGAGTAGGTCTCGTAAGCTACCGATTCATACATGTTTGGCATGTATTGGTAATTTGGATTCAAATTGTCTTTACAAGATGAAACCGCAACCGATACACAAACTAAAAATGCTATTTTATATAGACTCTTCATAGTGATTTATTAATGCTTATCTATTACTTTAACTTCTACTGCACCTGTACTTTCAAAAAAGGATACTAGTTCTTTTTCATTATTGTTTACTGACACTTCCATTAAGAAATGATCATCAGTAGTTCTCACATCTGGATTTTCAGCTTTCTTAAAAGGCCATAATTTACTTCTCATATAGAAAGTAATTACCATCAAATGCGCTGCAAAAAACACTGTTTCTTCAAACATAATAGGCACGAATGCTGGCATATTTTGAATATAACTGAAGCTGGGTTTACCACCAATATCTTGAGGCCAATCCATGATCATCACATAATTCATCATCCAAGTTCCGAATGACAAACCGCAAAGTCCATATATGAATGCGCAAATTGCGATTCTAGTCGGAGCAATTCCCATAGCTTTGTCTAAACCGTGAACTGGAAAAGGAGTAAAAACTTCTTCAATATGGTGATGCGCTGCACGTGTCTTTTTTACGGCATCCATCAAAGTGTCATCGTCATTATAAATGGCGTAAATAACTTTATTACTACTCATGATGTGAATGTTTATTTGCTTCTCTTGCTTTAATATAATTTTCTCCGGTCGCTTTCAAAATCGTTTTCACTTCCGCTTGCGCAATTACAGGGAATGTTCTAGCATACAATAAGAACAAAACGAAGAAGAAACCAATAGTTCCTATGAATATTCCAATATCTACAAATGTTGGTGAGAACATTGTCCAAGATGATGGAAGATAATCTCTGTGTAGTGAAGTAACGATAATTACAAAACGCTCGAACCACATTCCGATATTTACTACAATCGAAATGATAAACGAGAACATGATGCTGGTTCTTAATTTCTTAAACCACATGAATTGAGGAGAGAACACATTACAGGTCATCATAGACCAATATGCCCACCAGTAAGGTCCTGTTGCTCTGTTCAAGAAAGCGTATTGCTCGTATTCAACTCCAGAGTACCAAGCAATAAACAACTCAGTGATATAAGCAACACCTACAATCGATCCAGTAATCATGATAATGATATTCATCAACTCGATATGTTGTATGGTAATGTATGCTTCAAGGTTTGACACTTTTCTCATGATAATAAGCAAAGTATTTACCATCGCAAATCCTGAGAATACCGCTCCGGCAACAAAGTACGGAGGGAAAATCGTTGTATGCCAACCTGGAATAACTGAAGTAGCAAAGTCCATCGATACAATCGTATGCACCGAAAGTACAAGTGGTGTAGCTAAACCTGCTAATACCAAAGATACTTCTTCGAATCGTTGCCAATCTTTAGCTCTTCCGCTCCATCCAAAACTTAGGATGGTGTAAATTCTCTTTTGAAAAGGATTAACAGCTCTATCTCTAATCATTGCAAAATCTGGTAAAAGTCCTGTCCACCAAAATACAAGTGAAACAGAAAGATATGTCGAAATTGCAAACACGTCCCAAAGTAACGGTGAGTTGAAGTTAACCCACAAAGAACCAAATTGATTTGGAATAGGCAATACCCAGTAAGCTAACCATGGACGTCCCATGTGAATGATTGGAAACAAACCTGCTTGAATTACTGAGAAAATGGTCATTGCTTCTGCAGAACGGTTAATGGCCATTCTCCATCTTTGACGGAACAATAATAGCACCGCGGAGATCAACGTTCCTGCGTGACCAATACCTACCCACCAAACGAAGTTAGTGATATCCCAAGCCCAACCAACAGTTTTATTCAATCCCCAAGTCCCGATTCCTGTCGAGATGGTGTAGATAATGCAACACAATCCCCAAAGGAATGCTGCCAAAGCAATTGAAAATACAATCCACCAATGTCTGTTGGCTTTTCCTTCTACAGGAGCAGCGACATCAACTGTTACGTCGTGATAAGTCTTATCGCCTATAACTAAAGGTTTTCTAATGCTTGAATCGTATATATGAGACATAATCCTTTAAATTGATTTTTAATTTCTATTACGTATTTCTAACTTTCACGTGGTAAAACACATTCGGTTTCGTTCCAACATGCTCTAACAAATGGTACATTCTATCTTCTTCTGATAAAGCTGCGACTTTACTTTCTTTGTCGTTTACATCGCCAAATATCATCGCTCCAGAAGAACAAGCATTTGAACATGCCGTTTGGAATTCTCCGTCAGCGATAGCTCTACCATCACGTTTCGCACTTAAAATAGTTGCTTGTGTCATTTGAATACACATCGAACATTTTTCCATAACTCCACGTGAACGAGCATTGACATCTGGATTCAAGACCATACGTCCTAAATCGTCATTCATATGAAAATCGAACTCACTGTTTTTGTTGTATAAGAACCAGTTGAAACGACGTACTTTATATGGGCAGTTGTTCGCGCAATATCTAGTTCCAACACATCTATTATAAGCCATATGGTTTTGACCTTGACGGCTGTGAGATGTAGCAGCAACCGGACATACTGTTTCACAAGGAGCGTGGTTACAGTGTTGACACATTACAGGTTGAAAAGCCACTTGTGGATTATCTGCCGCTTGTTCCATTTCACCAAAACCACCTAAAGATCCTTTATCTCCAAATAAACCATTGAAGTTTTCTTTCTTCTCGTTGTCATGCGCGAAAGTATCTTCAGAAGAATAATATCTGTCAATACGCAACCAGTGCATATCACGACTTCTTCTTACTTCTTCTTTTCCAACAACTGGAACATTGTTCTCGGCATGACAAGCAATGACGCAGGCGCCACAACCAGTACAAGCATTTAAGTCGATTGATAAGTTAAAGTGATGTCCAACAGAACGATCGAAAGGAGTCCATAAATCTACAGATGTAGCAGCAACTTCTTTATGATCTAAAGATACTTTAGGAACTTCATTCCACTCTGCCGCATCTTTTGTATTAAATATCTCTAAAGTCGTTTCTTTAATAATATCGCCACGACCCATTAAGGTTTTTTGTGATTGAACACAAGCAAATTCATGCTCACCAGCAGCTTTCTTGATTGTTGCAGATTGCACATTATTAAAATTACTATACAAAGTATAAGCATTAACTCCTACTTGCATTGCTTCTTTTAAAGCTGCTTTCTTTCCATAACCGAAGGCCAAACCTAGTGTTCCTAACGCTTGTCCAGGTTGAATAATAACTGGTACATTATCAAGCGTTGCACCACCGACAGAAATTGTAGCATAACTTCCGTTCAAACCACCATCTGCCACATTATGATTCTCAATGCCTAATTTTTCTGCATCCATTCTAGACACAGTAACATAATTATCCCAAGAAACTCGAGTGATTGGATCTGGAAACTCTTGCAACCAAGGATTGTTTGCTTGTTGTCCATCTCCTAAACCTGTCTTCGTATATAAAACCAATTCAAAACCATTGGCGTTTTTAGACTTTGCCAAAGTGTTTGCAGCTGTGGCATAATCAACAGAACCTGCTGACGCTGGAGCAGAAACCCCAACATAAATACCGTCATGTAATACTTGATTCCATGAACCTCCACCTATATTTGAAGCAGCATTTGCTCTTAAATAATCGTAATAAGACCCTGCATTTCCGTTCAAAGACATTAATACATCCTGAAATTGTTTGGTATCAAACAAAGGACGAATCGTTGGTTGCGTGATTCCATAAGAACCTTTTACAATAGAAACGTCATTCCAAGACTCCAAGTAATGCGGTGCTGCAGCAGCGATTGACGTTAAGGAAGCTGTTTCATCTTCTTTCAAAGAAAAAGACACCGACATACTAACTTTCTTCAATGCACTCGCAAACTCATTACTATTTGGTAAAGTGTATACAGGATTAACGCCACTCATTATTAGCGTGTGAACATTTCCTGCTTTCATATCAGCTAATAACTGAGAAACTTTTGCATTTGATCCTTTTCTAATTTGTCTAGTTGCAGCAGTTGAAAATGCTTCGCTAGATAACGCCTGATTGATAGCTAAAACTAACAACTGAGCATTCTTGTCTTCAATTCCACAAACTAATACACCTTTGCTTCCGGCAGCTTTTAATTGCTGAGCCGCTTTCATTACAGCATCTTCATTTTCAACTTTACCGGTCGCAACTGAAGCATTAGTAACTACATTATATATTTTTACAAGTGCTTGCTTTTGATTCGCAATACTCATCGGAATACGTCTATCAGCAGCAGCACCAGACAAAGTCATATTTGCCTCTAATTGGAAATGGCGAGACATTTTCCCGTTTTTAGGAATTCTACCTTTCGCATATCCTGAATCGTAGCTTCCACCTTGCCAATCACCAAGAAAATCAGCACCAACAGAGACAATTAAAGAAGCTTTTGAAAAATCATAATCTACTAATGCTCTTTCTCCATAAACCATCTCAAAAGCATCTAATGTTTCAGAAGAAGAAACAGCATCGTATATAACATGCTTTCCATTTGGATTTTTAGCAAGAAATTCTCCGATCAATTTTTCAGTTGATGGACTCGCCAACGTGCTTGTCAATAATACTACTTGCTTCCCACCGGTTTTAGCGGCAGCAATACTAGAATTCAATTTTGAATCCACGTCCGCCCATGTTGCCGTTTTACCAGCAATTTTAGGTTGCTTCAAACGCATACTGTCATACATCGACAAAACCGACGCATGAATCCTTGCATTAGCAGCAAACTTCGCCCCTGGCATGGTATTGTTATCAATTTTTATCGGTCGACCTTCTCTTGTTTTTACTAATAAATTAGCAAAATCAAATCCGTCAAAAACAGAAGTCGCATAATAATCTGCTACACCTGGTATGATTTGCTCTGGTTGGAGCACATAAGGAATCGATTTGTGAACCGGACCTTCGCAAGCTGCTAATGTTGCAGCAGCTGTACTAAATCCAACGTACTTTAGGAAATCACGTCTTGATGTTGAAGAATTTGTAAGCGATTCTGCATCACTCAAAAACTCATTCGTTGGAATCTCTTCAACAAATTCGTTATTTCTAAGTGCCTCAACAATAGAACTATTTTCGTTTAGTTCCTCAACACTTTTCCAGTATTTTTTGTTTGATGACATATTATATATAAATAGTTAGCTTCTTAATAAATAGATTAATAGTGGCATTTACCGCATTCTAGACCTCCCATTTGAGCGGCAGTCAACTTGTCAACACCGTACTTTTTAGAAAGTTCTTCGTGAATTTTTGTGTAGTAATCGTTACCTTCCATCTTAACGTCTGTTTTTCTGTGGCAATCAATACACCAACCCATTGTAAGTGGAGCGAATTGTTTTTGAATCTCATAAGTTTGAACTGGACCGTGACAAGTCTGGCATTCAATTCCAGCAACAGTGACGTGTTGAGAGTGGTTGAAGTACACAAAATCAGGCAAATTGTGAATTCGAACCCATTTTACAGGCTGTGTCTTTCCAGTGTACTTTTGAGTCGTTTGATCCCAACCTACTGCTTTGTACAGTTTTTGGATTTCGCCATCATAGAACGCTTTAGAATGATCTGGAGTTGCTGTTGTGTCTGAAACTTCAGAAATATTCTTGTGACAATTCATACAAACATTTAAAGAAGGAATTCCTGCGTTTTTACTTGTTCTTGCAGCCGAGTGGCAGTATTTACAATTAATCCCATTACTTCCTGCGTGAATTCTGTGTGAGTAATGTATAGGTTGAATTGGTTCATAGTCTTGATCAATTCCGACCTGCATCAAGAAACCATATACGAAATAACCACTCGCTAGAATCAAGAAAATCGAAGTAACTAATACTAAGAATTGATTTTTTGCAAATGCCTTCCAAATTGGAATAGTTGGTTCTTCTTTTTCAAGTTCGATACCATTAGATTTTGCTACTTTGGTCAGAACACTGTTTACTAAAAACAACATTACAACAAGCATCAACATCACCAACGCTAAAGCACCTAAAATGACTTCATTCGAAATGCCACCTGCACTAGCTTGCGTTCCTGGAGGCCCTGCGGTAGCAGTTGCAGCTACAGGCTCTGCTTTCGGCTCGGAAGTGTAGGCGATAATATTATCAATATCTGCTTCTGAAAGTTGCGGAAAAGCCGTCATGACAGCTCCGTTGAATTCCGTACTGATTTTAACAGCCTGAGCGTCTCCAGACTTAATTAACGCCGTACTATTGTGAATCCATTTATAAAGCCACGCCTTATCGTATTTTTGAGCAACACCTCTCAAGGCTGGACCAGTCATTTTTGCATCCAATTTGTGACAAGCCGCACAATTGGTGTTGAATAACTCTTTTCCTTTAACAGGATCCGCACCACTAGCAGCAGCTGGAGCAACAGCAACATCTGCAGCAGTAGCAGCAGGAGTGGCATTTTGAGCAATAGAACTTAAGGAGAATGTTAGCAAGAATGCTGCGCTGAAAATAAAAATTCTTGAAATCGAATTATGGTTACCCACTTTTTTCATATTTTGTAATGATTATCGACTAAAAATGGCATCAAATTTTACTGAAAAACCAGCATTTACGGACACCTTGTTTGAAAACTTGGACAAAAATACGATTTATGAACTATTCTCAAAACCTTAAAATACTCTTAAATATCAATTTATATTAATTCTAAATAATGTTTGGTCTTTTACATAAAAATAGAAATAGTACATTTGTATAAAAATCACCGCATTATGAGAATTTTCACATTAAAGTCTGCATTTTTAACTGCTTCATTAATAGCCATAAGTTGCTCAAATCTGAGCGCGCAGGAAAGTAACGTGTCACTAAATCAAGATCCAAAATTTGAGCAATTATTGAATGAAAAAAGAAAAATAAATTCTTCAATAACAGTAAATGATCGTTATAAGATTCAAATTTATAATGGCGATAGTGAAAGTGCTAAAAAAACATTGAGCGAGTTTAGAAAAGAATTCAAGAACTATGACGGAACCATAGTTTTTAGCACACCAACATACAAAGTTTGGGTTGGAAACTTTAAATCCCGAATAGAATCTGAAAGAAATTTGGTGGAAATCAAGAAAAAATATCCCAATGCATTTTTGATAAAACCAAACAAATAATAAATAAAAAAGCCTTCAATTAAGAAGGCTTTTTTATTTATTATTAACCCGTTGGGTGTAATTAGTTTTTGATGATAATTTTTCGTCAGTTCGAGTGATTTTCGATAGAAAATCGTATCGAGAACAAGGAAAATTTCATTAAAAACGGTTCTCGATACATTTTTTGTTCCGTTTCTCTGCACAAAAAACACTCGAACTGACGTTTTTAATAATTGCACCCAACGGGTTATTATTACTATTTTAATTTCTTTTTGACAGCAACTTCTTGGAAAGCTTCAATGATATCGTTTTGTTCGATGTCATTGTAGTTTTTAATTTGTATACCGCAATCATATCCTTTAGAGACTTCCTTTACATCGTCTTTAAATCGTTTTAAAGCAATCAATTCACCTGTAAAAACAACCACTCCCTCTCGAATAATTCGTATTTTGGAATTTCGATTAATCTTACCGTCAGTTACCATACAACCAGCGATTGAACCAACTTTAGAAATTTTGAAAATTTCTCTTATCTCGGCTGTACCAGTAATTTCTTCCTTCATTTCAGGCGACAACATTCCTTCCATCGCATCTTTCAAGTCATCAATCGCATCATAGATAATCGAATAATTTCTGATATCGATTTCTTCTTTATCTGCTAATTGTCTAGCATTACCAGCTGGACGAACATTAAACCCTATAATAATTGCATCCGAGGCTGACGCTAACATAACATCTGTTTCTGTGATAGCACCAACACCTTTGTGAATGATATTGATTTGAATTTCTTCCGTTGATAATTTAGAGAAGGAATCAGATAATGCTTCCACAGAACCATCAACATCTCCTTTTAATATGATATTCAACTCCTTAAATTGACCCAAAGCAATACGTCTTCCAATCTCCGCTAATGTAATGTGTCTTTGTGTACGAACAGATTGCTCACGCATCAATTGCGTACGTTTTGCAGCAATAGCTTTTGCTTCTCTTTCGTCTTCAAAAACATTAAATTTATCTCCGGCAGTCGCTGCTCCATCTAAACCTAAAACAGAAACAGGTGTTGAAGGTCCGGCCTCTTTCACGATATGACCTCGTTCATCGTGCATGGCTTTTATTTTACCATGATGCTTACCAGCCAACATATAATCCCCGACTTTTAAAGTTCCGTTTTGAACTAAAATCGTAGAAACATAACCTTTACCTTTATCTAAGAAAGCTTCGACTACAGTTCCAGAAGCCAATTTGTTTGGATTTGATTTCAAATCTAATATCTCAGCCTCTAAAAGTACTTTTTCTAATAATTCCTTGACCCCAATTCCAGATTTTGCAGAGATATCGTGAGATTGAATTTTTCCACCCCAATCCTCTACTAGCAAATTCATTCCCGCCAAGCGTTCCTTAATTTTCTCCGGATTTGCATTCGGTTTATCAATTTTGTTTATCGCAAAAATAATTGGAACGCCTGCAGCTTGTGCGTGACTGATTGCTTCTTTTGTTTGAGGCATAATGTCGTCGTCGGCTGCAATTACAATAATTGCGATATCAGTTACTTGAGCTCCACGTGCACGCATCGCAGTAAATGCTTCGTGTCCAGGAGTATCTAAAAATGCAATTTTTTGTCCGTTATCTAATGTTACACCGTAAGCTCCGATGTGTTGTGTAATTCCTCCAGACTCACCTGCAATCACATTCTCTTTACGAATATAATCTAGAAGTGAGGTTTTACCGTGGTCAACGTGACCCATAACCGTTACAATTGGCGCTCGAGTTAAGAGATCTTCTTCGCGATCTTCCTCGACTTGAAGGGCGTCTTCTAATTCGGTAGTAATAAACTCAACTTCATAGCCGAATTCGTCAGCAACAATACTTAATGTTTCTGCGTCAAGACGCTGATTCATCGTTACCATTATTCCAAGTGACATACAAGTCCCTATTACTTTGGTAATTGGCACATCCATCATGATTGCAATTTCGCCAACGGTTACAAATTCAGTAACTTTTATGGTTTTACTACCTTCCTCGATAGATCTTTGCTCATCATCTGATTTTTGGCGATGTGTTTCTCGCTTGTCTCTTCTATACTTAGCCGCTTTAGATTTTCCGCCTTTCCCTTGAAGTTTCTCTAGCGTTTCTCTAATTTGATTCTTAACCTCTTCCTCGGTTGGTTCGACTTTAGCAATTATTGCTGGTCGATTCCCTTTCACAAAACCTGGTTTTGCGCTTCTATTTGCGGCATTCCCAGCTGTATTTGGGGATATTCTATTTGGATTTGAACCCGTAGTTCCGTCACCTGGCGCTCTAGTCTCTCCAGGTTTCGGTGGAATTCGTTTTCTTTTATTTTTATTGCTGTTTGCGCCAAGTGCGGCTCCTGGTTTATTAGGAGTTATCTTTGGATCTTCTTTTTTCTTTTTAGGCTTTTCGAACTGCGACAAATCGATAGTCTGCCCAGTTAAAGTTGCTCCTGATAATTTTTGATATTGTGTAGTAATAGATTCGTCAATTGGCGTCTCTGTTGCATTCTCGTTATTATTAACAGTTGGTTTCGGTGCAGTCTCATCTTTTGTTTCCTTAACTTCAACTGTTTTCTCAACTTCTAATTTTGGAGATACAACTTCTTTGGTTTTCGGAGCTGGCTTCGCTGGAGTCAAGTCGATAGTACCAACCTGTTTTGGGCCAGAAACAACAGCTTTAGCTTTGATTACCTCTAGTCGATGACGTTCTTCATCCAACTTGCGCTTGTCTTCAACCTCTTTTTCTCTTTCTAAACGCAACGCCTCTTTTTCTTTCCTTTTTTCTTCGCCAACTTCTTTAGAAGCTTCTTTATTGCCTTTATCGCCTGCAAACTGGTCTTGAAGAATTCCATACTCCTTATCAGAAATTTTAGCATTTGGATTTGCATCAATAACAATTCCCTTATCCTTTAGATAATCTACTGCCCTTTCTAACGAAATATTAAATTCCCTTAAAACCTTATTAATTCTTATTACTCTTTCTTCAGACATAAAACCTTTTTATTTGTGCTTTTAAATTGTGTTGTGCGTTATTTATGTGTTGAATTCCTCCTTTAAAATTCGCATTACATCTAATATTGTTTCTTCTTCAAGATCAGTTCTGCGCACCAAATCATCTACATCTTGCTTAAGGATACTTCTTGCTGTATCTAAACCAATTTTTGCAAATTCATCGATAATCCATCCATCGATTTCGTCTGAAAATTCAGTCAATTCAACGTCGTCTTCTTCCTCGGCAACATTTCCTTCACGAATCACATCTAATTCGTAACCAGTTAAAAGTCCTGCCAATTTAATATTGTGACCACCACGACCAATAGCTTTGGAAACTTCTTCCAATTTCAAGAAAACCTCTGCTCTTTTGGTTTCTTCATTTATCTTAATCGAAGACACTTTCGCCGGACTTAATGCCCTAGTTATGTACAATTGGATATTACTGGTATAGTTAATTACATCTATATTTTCGTTTCCTAATTCTCTAACGATTCCATGAATTCGAGATCCTTTCATTCCTACACAAGCGCCTACTGGATCTATTCTATCATCATAAGAATCAACTGCTACTTTTGCCTTTTCGCCAGGTATTCTCACGACATTTTTCACCATTATAAGTCCGTCAAAAACTTCAGGTATTTCTTGCTCAAATAATTTCTCCAAGAACTTTTCTGAAGTTCTAGACATTATGATTTGAGGTTTGTTTCCTTTCAACTCAACGCTTTCAATTATTCCACGAACATTATCGCCTTTTCTAAAAAAATCTGATGGGATTTGTTTTTCCTTTGGCAGCACAATTTCATTCCCTTCGTCGTCAATCAGGATAACTACTCGAGGTCTCACATGGTGAACTTCTGCAGTATAAATTTCACCTATTAAATCTTTGAATTGCTTGTAAAGATTAGTGTTGTCGTGTTCATGAATTTTAGAAATCAAATTCTGACGTAAGGCAAGTATAGCTCTTCTTCCTAAGTCAATTAATTTTACTTCCTCAGAAACTTCTTCCCCGATTTCAAAATCTGGCTCAATTTTTCTAGCTTCGGTCAACGTTATTTCTTCATTCTCAAGATCCAAATCATCATCAGCAACGATCACTCGTCTTCTCCAGATTTCCATATCTCCTTTATCTGGATTAATAATAATATCGAAATTATCGTCCGATCCAAATTTTTTCTTCAATGCATTTCTAAACACATCTTCTAAAATCGCCATAAGCGTTACACGATCAATAAGTTTATCATCTTTAAACTCTGAAAATGAATCGATTAATGCTAAATTTTCCATGCCAACTTTTTAATTAAAATGTTA
>CANGTL010000001.1 GCA_947456815.1 Flavobacteriaceae bacterium | reverse complement strand
ATATAAATTACAAATTGGTTGAGTGTTAGGTGGGCGTTTTTAGGAAAAGCATTGATGAATTGCATTCCATAACCCAAAATGAGACAGAGAAATAATAGGATAAAACTATCCATCTATTGATCGTTATTTTTTTGCAAAGGAACGTCAAAAAAAGAAAAAAACAAGCTTTATCACGGAAAAGCTCCATAAAAATAAATGAAGCAATGGCAGCGCTATCTTATTATTTTGCTAATTTTACCCAAACGATTTTTTACTTGACAACGCCAAAGAAAAAAGATTCTGCTTTACACGAAAAAGCTGGCATTTCTCCACCGGAAATGATTAGTAGCGATGCTGTAAACGCCGTTCAACAATTCAGAAGA
This sequence comes from Flavobacteriaceae bacterium, assembly GCA_947456815.1. Taxonomy (GTDB): domain Bacteria; phylum Bacteroidota; class Bacteroidia; order Flavobacteriales; family Flavobacteriaceae; genus Flavobacterium. Next base: position 203,272 of record CANGTL010000001.1, on the reverse strand, counting down.
CAACTTCCATCGACAGAAAATCTAATCGATGGTATTTTGAAAGGCGACATTACTTCATTGAGTCGCGCCATTACAATTATTGAAAGTACCAATCCGTCCCATTTAGAGCAAGCGAATGCCATTATTTCCGCATGTTTGCGACACGCCAATCAATCTGTTCGCATTGGGATAACTGGTGTTCCCGGTGTCGGAAAAAGTACCTTTATCGAGGCATTTGGAAAGCATCTCACTGGTTTAGGAAAAAAGGTCGCAGTACTTGCGGTTGATCCGAGCAGTACGATTTCACATGGCAGTATTTTGGGCGATAAAACGCGAATGGAAGAACTAGTCAAAGACAAAAATGCCTTTATCAGACCATCCGCCTCTGGAGAAACTTTGGGTGGCGTTGCCCGTAAAACAAGAGAAACCATCACTTTATGTGAAGCCGCTGGTTTTGATACTATTCTCATTGAAACTGTCGGCGTTGGTCAAAGCGAAACGGCGGTTCATAGTATGGTCGACTTCTTTTTATTGTTGAAAATATCCGGTGCAGGCGATGAATTGCAAGGGATCAAGCGCGGCATTATGGAAATGGCGGACCTAATTGTCATTAACAAAGCCGACGGTGATAATATTAAGAAAGCGAATTTAGCGAAAGTCGAATTTCATCGTGCTTTGCATCTATTTCCCGCGAAGAAATCTGGTTGGACTGCGTCGGCAACAACATGTAGTTCGATTTCTGGCAACGGCATCGAAAATGTATGGAAAATTATTGGCGATTTTTTAAGCTTGACCAAAAGCAATAAGTATTTCTTCGAAAAGCGTAAAGAGCAAAACCAATATTGGATGATGGAAAGCATAGTCGAAGAATTGAAAATAAATTTCTACCAGCATCCTGAAATTTTACCATTGATTGACTCCAATAAAAAAGCAGTGGCCAATGATGAAATTTCACCATTTACCGCTGCTCAGAATATTTTGAAAGTGTATTTTAAGAAATAGCTACTCCTCGTAACGCGCTACTTCTCGATCATAAAATTCATTCGCTAAAACAAGTAATCCTTCCATTTCGGCGTTGAGTTCCGCTTCGTCGAGATCTTCGGCTTCTTCCATAAATTCTACTTCATCGTCCTTGAGGTTGATGATAAATCGTGGGTAATCCAAATGAATGATAAAAATATCATCTGGGAAATCGGTGTTGTCTCCGAGGAGAAATTTTGGTAATTCCATTTTTGATTTATGATTTTTGATTTACGATTTTTGATATACAATCGTAAATCGTATATCAAAAATCGCACATTAAACTTATTTATCTGATAATATCACCGGCGCACTTTTCCCATTCATAAAAATGATTTTACTATTGGGTGAAGCTGCCAATTCTTTTTGTGCTTTGATTTGCTCGTATTGCAATTGTTTATCGGTCAAACCCATCGAAATAATTCGCTGATAGTCCGCAATACCTTGTGCTTCTACTCTTTTTCGCTCTGCCTCTTGTTTCTCTTTTTGAAGGACAAACGTCATTTTTTGAGCATCTTGTTCGGCATTAATTTTACTTTCGATAGAAGCTTTTACCGAAGTCGGAAGGTTGATATTTCGGATTAACAGTTGTTCTAAAATTAGACCTCTTTGTTTAAAATCGACTTCAATCGTTTTAAAAATACGTTGTTGAAATTCGTTTCTTTTAGTCGAATACAATGCCACCGCATCGTAATAAACAGCGTTGTCACGAATACGCGTTCTGGTTACTGGACGAACAATTTTATCGGTATAATTTACCCCAATTTGCTTGAAAATTTTCGGAGCAGAATCTGGAGAAATACGGTATAAAACTGTCAAGTCTATGACTACTTCCAAACCATCATTGGATAATACTCGAATAGCGTCATCGCCTTCTTGAGCTCCTTCAGAATGGATGGCAGACATGGTGTAATTTTGTGTTTGAATATCAAAATCAGTCACATCCAACAATGGATTGATAATGTGCAAACCGCTTTCTAAAACATCAGGTTGTACGCTACCATAAAGCGACTTAACGCCTACTTTCCCAGCATCAATTTGTTTAAAAACGGAGGCGGAAATTCCAATTAAGATTAAAATGAATCCGATAACTTTTAGTGGCTGTGTAAACTTTGATAGCGGATGATTTGGATTAGTAGAAGTAAAACTGGCAATCAGAAAGATTGCACCCAAAATAATGAATAGTATCATTTGTAGTTTTTTTAAAATGTGGTGTTTATACGAGCAATTGCTTTTTAAGTTACATTCAGTTGCTAGTATCTTACGCAGTGTGATTTTCAATCACTAGCTTCTTGGTCAGTTTTTCAAATCGAATGTACAAGAATAATGCGGCCGCAGTCAAGCCTGCCAGCAATCCGATCCAAATTCCTGTGGCCTTAAGTTCAGTGTAAATTCCGAGATAAAAAGAAACTGGAAACCCAATAAGCCAATAAGCGACAAACGTAATATACATGGGAATTTTGACGTCTTGCAATCCTCTTAACGCTCCCAAAACAACCACTTGAATTCCATCTGAAATTTGAAAAACGGCTGCTACCAATAGTAGCTGAGAGGCGATGGCGATGACTTCACCATTATCGACCAATTGCAGGGAATTGTCCATATTTAAAAATAAATGTGGCAAAAATTGATGCAACGCCACGAATAAAATGGCAAAAATAGTTTCTAAAATAATCGCCAATAAGAATATGGATCGCGCGACAATAATTAAATTCTTGTAATCGTTGAGTCCCTTTTGATTACTCACACGAATCATAGCTGCTACATTCAAACCCATTGCAAACATAAAAGTGGTAGTGGCTAAAGTCAAGGCAATTTGGTTTGCCGCTTGACTGGTTTTTCCTATCGAACCTGAAAGCCATATTGCAGCTGTAAATAAGGTTACTTCGAACAGCATTTGCATTGCCGAGGGAAAACCCAAATTAATAATTTGCTTCAAGATCTTCTTCCGAATTTGGTTAAAACTGAATTTTGAAAAGTAGATTTTCAATTCTTCGTTATGCTTTAGTAAATAATGCATAAAAACAACCATCATGATTCTCGAAATAACAGTTCCTAATGCTGCGCCAATTATACCCAATTTTGGAAAAAACCAAATTCCATAAATCAACACATAATTAAAAAATATGTGCACGACATTCGCCATAAAAATAGAGTACATTGAGTATTTGGTTTTAGACAAACCGTCTGCAAACTGCTTATATCCTTGATAGATAATCACGGGAATCAAAGAAAAAGCAACCCAATCAATGTAAGGCGATGCCAAAGCAACTACTGCGTCCGGTTGATGCATCAAATACATTATCGGTTTTGCCAACACAATCATGATAAACAAAGCAATCCCGATGAGCGTACACAACAACAATCCATGATGAAAAACCGAACGGATTTTCGACGCATCTTGTTCAGCGTCTGCCTCCGCAATAATGGGCGTAATAGCTGTAGAAAAGCCGATTCCAATTGACATACCTATAAAAATAAAACTATTGCCCAACGAAACGGCGGCTAACTCTGTTGAACCTAAATTCCCCACCATAATGTTATCGACAATACCGATTAAGGTGTGGCCCAACATTCCTAAGATGACTGGATACGCTAATTTAATATTATAGGAGAACTCTTTGGTATAGGTAGAAAATTTCAAATCGTAACTTTTTTGCCAAAAGTACGTCAGATAAAACTTTTAACTATTAAACAATTCTTAAATATCGAGAATTTACTAATTTTACCGCATCAAACAATTGACTATGAAAAAAACACTACTTTTCCTTTTTACTTTCCTATTCTTTGCAAATTCGGATGCCCAAAACATCTTTAAAGATGACTTTTCGACGTATACTATCAATCAAGAACTTAGCGGACAAGGACCTTGGTCCAATAGTCCCATTTTTCCAAATGTAGGCATTGGAGCTTGCCTTCCTTTAAGTGCATCTGAGCCATGTTTCGGCACTAAAGTGATTGGACAATCTGTGAGTTACCCAAGTTACGGATCATCAATCAATAGTATTCTTCTAGGTCCGGTGCAAGATGGGGTCGCAAGAGCCATCACGCCAATTGTTGCTGGAGGAGATTTATATTTGGGGTTGGTCTTAAATATTACGTCGGCTCCGACTACGGCAGGTTCTCCTGTCGATTTTCTCCGGGTAATTAATAGTGATGCCACTCAAGTTACTTATAGATTATTAGTGAGAGATGCTGGCTTCGGATACAATGTCGGGATACGAAAAGGCGCATCAAACAATGCTACTGTTTATACTGGAAGTTTGTTTAATTATGGTGAAAATGTTTTAGTGATTCTTAAATATTCCCATCTAAATGGTCCAGATGATGACATTGTAAGTGCTTTTATAAACCCAATATTTGGAGACGGCGAACCTGCAAATCCAAACATTACAAATGCTGACGGATTTGACCAAAGTGGTGCTATTGATCGTGTTGCTTTTCGAATGAATTACAACGTAGCAGCATCGATGCCAACTGGTGTACTCGGTTTGGTTAGCACATCAACTACATGGGAAGGTCTCTCTTTCTTGCCTTTAGGGGTAAATCTATTTGAAGCCAATAATGTTACGATTTCAAGTGTATTAGAAAATGGTCAACTGCAAATTAGCTCAAAAAACATCATGAATAATGTGCAAATGAAACTGTATTCAACAACAGGAGCGTTACTTGAACAAAAAATGGTCAACATTCCGACGGGTAATTCACCAATTGAACTTGTTTCAAAACTAAGTAGCGGCCTTTATATTGTGCAACTATATGACGAAAGCGGCGAAAAAAGCAGCTTCAAAATAATAACTAAATAATCTTCAATCCTTAAACATAAAAAATGAAAACTAAATTAATTCTAGTTGCCCTTCTTGCAACTTTCGGCGCCAACGCTCAAAACATTTTTCAAGATGATTTTTCGACCTATTTTTCTGGTATTGACTTAAACACACAAGGAACATGGTCTAACAACTCCTCAAATCCTGGTGGATTAGGAGCAGCAGTTGGAGCGATTCCCAATAATGCCGATGTGTTGGCTACGCCAGTATCCTATCCTGATTATGGTTCTAGCATCAACTCCATAAAAATTAGCCCAGACTCAGATGGTTGCGGAACAGCTTTTCCTGCGGTAACTTCAGGAGATCTTTATGTGGGCTTTATCTTAAACTTAAGCAATGCGCAAGCCAACAACAACAGTGATTTCTTTAGAGTGATGAGCGGTAGTAATTTCAATACGACGTTTCGTTTATACGCTACGCCCGCTCCAGGGGCCTTTTTCTTAGGCGTTAGTAAAGGAGCCAACGGAAATCAAATCAACTTTACGTCAAATGCGCTAGCATACAATCAAGATCACTTGATTATCATCAAGTATAACCAAGGTTTTGGAACCAATGACGACCTTATTTCTATGTATGTAGACCCAACTTTTGCTGGAGGAGAACCAGATGTTGCAACGGTTACCAATAACGTTGGACTTGACCAAGCTGGTAGCTTAGATCGCCTTTCTTTCAGACAAAACTGGACCAATGGTATGCCTACAGGAAACGCTGGTTTATTAAGTCTAGCATTATCATGGGCTGATCTCACATTTTCATTAGGAACGGAACAGTTTGATGCAAACTCAATTGCCATTTCAAGTACCAATGCCAAAAACGGAGAACTTATGTTGCAATCCAACATCGCCATGGATCATGCTAATTTGAAAATTATCGCTCTCAACGGAGCGGTTCTCGAAAATAAAAACGTTTCAATCGAAGCAGCAACAAATACTATTGCTATCAATCCTATTCGTTCTGCTGGTATCTATATCGTAGAAATCACGAACGCCAACGGAAAAAGATTTACGCAAAAGGTCATGGTAAACTAAGCAATTACCTAATCCAAATACAAAGGCTCTGAATTTCAGAGCCTTTTTTTATTCTAATTCTTTACGGTATTTTTCCATATTCGCTTTGACACTTTCATCCAATTCAGGCGCTTTAATATCCGTATATTTTTGCATTTCCTCCCAAATAATCTTAGCCACTATATACCGCGCCATTTCTTTGTCATCTGCCGGAATCACAAACCATGGCGCATGCGGCTTCGCGGTTTTCAGAATAGCCTCTTGATAATATTTCATATAATCATCCCAGCGTTCTCGCTCTTTCAAATCACCAACAGAAAATTTCCAATTGTCTTCACCATGTTCCAAGCGATGCAATAATCTCTGGCGCTGCTCCTCTTTACTCATATGCAAATAAAACTTCAAAACAATAGTGCCATTTTCCACCAAGTGCTGTTCAAAATGATTAATTTGTTCCATCCGCTTTTCCCAAAATTCCGGCGTGATATCTTCCTCCTTTTCAATGCCTGGCAAATTCTCATTCAATAAATATTCAGGATGCACTCTAGTGACCAATACATTTTCATAATGCGTTCGATTAAATACCGCAAACTTCCCCTTTTCAGGCAAAGCCAAATAATGACGCCATAAATAATCGTGCTCCAATTCGGTCGAATTGGGCAACTTAAAACTATGCACCACGACGCCTCGCGGATTGAATTCCTTAAAAACTTCCCGAATCAAACTGTCTTTACCCGACGTATCCATGCCTTGCAAACAAATCAAAACACCATACCGATTGTGCGCATACATCACATCTTGGAACTTGCTTAACTTTTCTTGCACTTTGTCCAATTTGGCTTCTTTCTCCTCAGAATCCGCATCAATTTGCAGTCGCGTAGGAAACGTCGACAAATCTAGTGTCGAAACTACTCTAAAATCATCGGGGTCAATTGACTTCATAATTTAACTGTTATTTGAGTAAATATACTTATTTTTAGGAGCTATTTCCCGCTTTCCGCAGTATCTCTGCGAGGATACTTGCTGCAATCGGGGCTAAGGCATTTCAAACCAAACAACAACTGATGCAAAAATTCACTTTAGAAATTCTTTTTCAAATCATCGGAATCGGTTCCGCTTCGGGATTAATCCTCAACAACAATTCCTTGTTTATCATCTCAGACAATAGCACATTCTTGTACGAATATGTTATCAACAATAAAACCATCAATAAAATCAAACTTTTGGACAACAGCCAAGAGAACATGCCAAAAAAACAAAAGCTAGATTTTGAATCTATCACCCAAAAAGGAAATAAACTCTACATTTTTGGCTCGGGATCTAAACCCAAAAGAGAACAACAAATCATTTTCAATTTGAAGAATCAAAAAGCAGAAGAAAAAGATCTGACGCTATTCTATCAAAAACTAAAGTCAAGTGCTGGAATTTCGGATAAAGACATGAACATCGAAGGCGCCGTTTTCTACAAAGACGATTTGGTACTTTTCCAACGCGGCAATGGCGAAGGTGCCCAAAACGGCATCTTTGTTTACGATACCAAAAAAGAAACGTCACATTATATGGCGCTGCCACTTCCAAAATTAAAGACTGTTGAAGCTACCTTTACCGACGCGGTGTTGGTGGATGATAAGATTTATTTCTTGGCGTCTGCCGAAGATTCAAAATCAACCTATAAAGATGGTGAAATTTTGGGAAGTCTGATCGGAAGTATCAATCCAAAAACATGGACCGTCGATTTTACCACGCTAATCACCGAAACCAAAAAATTTGAGGGAATCACCTTATTTAAAAAGTCGAAAACCCAACTAGAATTTTTACTTTGTGAAGACAATGATACCGAAGAACTCCAGTCTAACATCTATAAACTGGTCATTGAAAAATAAGAATTCAATTCCTAAATCCTATCAAATATGAAAAATACAGCGCCCGAGATGGTCACTATAAAAGGTCATGATTTGGTTTGCCCCATTTGCTCTAACAGGACTTTTTGGAGAAGTGAAGCACAACTCAATACCGCCGTTGCCTCACTATTTAATATGGATTGGGCGAATCGTTCCGCCACTTATTTTGTCTGCTCCGAATGTACTCATCTTTCGTGGTTTTACGGAGAATAAATATTACTTCTCGATTTCCCGAAGGTTTTCCATTTTCTTGTGCGCCAAGAATCCAGCGATGTCTTCAAAGTGCTCTTTGACACGCTTGTTACCAAATTCAAAAACTTTGGTCGCTAAACCGTCAAGGAAGTCACGGTCGTGCGATACTAAAATCAAAGTCCCATCGAAATCTTTCAAGGCATCTTTGATGATGTCTTTCGTTTTCATATCTAAGTGATTCGAAGGCTCATCGAGTATCAATAAATTAACAGGCTCCAACAACAACTTGATCATCGCCAATCGTGTTTTTTCTCCACCCGATAACACTTTCACTTTTTTGGTGACGTCATCTCCATGAAACATAAAAGCACCTAGTAAATCTTTGATCTTAGTTCTCACATCACCTACAGCAACATCGTCTATCGTTTCAAAAATGGTAGAATTCTCATCCAACAACGAAGCTTGGTTTTGCGCAAAATACCCAATTTGAGCATTGTGACCGATTTCCACCGAACCAGAATCAATGCCGATTTCTTTCATAATGGCTTTGATCATAGTTGATTTTCCTTCTCCATTTTTACCTACAAAAGCGACTTTTTGTCCACGTTCGATAACGATATTCGCATCTTTAAAAACTACGTGATCGCCGTAGGATTTCGAAAGTTCCTTGACGATAACAGGATATTGACCCGAACGAATGGAGGGTGGAAATTTGATTCGCAATGCCGAAGTATCAATCTCGTCGATTTGCACCGGAACAATTTTCTCTAACATCTTTACCCGTGATTGTACGGACAAGGTTTTTGAAAAGGTACCTTTAAATCGATCAATAAACTCTTGATTGTCAGCAATCATTTTTTGTTGCTCATCATAAGCTTTCTGCTGATGAATTCGGCGGTCTTTTCGCAACTCCAAGTAGTGAGAATATTTCGCTTTGTAGTCGTAAATACGTCCCATCGTTACTTCAATCGTTCGATTGGTGATGTTATCTACAAACGCTCTATCGTGGGAAATAACTACGACAGCTTTCGCAGAATTCATCAAGAAATCTTCCAACCATTGAATACTTTCGATATCCATATGATTGGTGGGCTCATCTAGTAAGATCAAATCCGGTTTTTGCAATAGAATCTTCGCTAATTCGATGCGCATTCTCCAACCTCCCGAAAATTCAGAAGTGGGACGTGTAAAATCTTCCCGCACAAATCCCAAACCAATTAAGATTTTCTCTACTTCCGCTTCATAATTGACTTCCTCAATGGCATAGTACTTTTCACTTAAATCTGAAACTCGTTCAATAAGTTTCATATAGTCGTCGCTTTCGTAATCCGTGCGAACCGTCAGTTGCTCGTTGATAGCGTCCATCTCTTCTTTCATTTTGAACACTTCACCAAATGCTTTCGAGGTTTCTTCAACTACTGTTGCGGTATCCGTCGTTAGCAAATGTTGCGGCAAGTATGCAATTACTGCTTCTTTGGGAGCTGAAATATTTCCTGTTGACGGTTTGCTTTGTCCTGCAATTATTTTTAGAAGCGTCGATTTACCCGCGCCATTTTTACCCATTAAGGCAATTTTGTCATTTTCATTGATTGCAAAAGAAACGTCGCTAAATAATGTGGTTCCGCCAAATTGCACGGAGATATCGTTAACTGTAATCATTAGATTTTTGGATTGTAAGATTTTAAGATTTCAGGACTTTACAATAATAAGATCCTGTTTTACAGTCTTAAAATCATCCAGTCTTATGTTCTATTTTTAAAGGCGCAAAGATAATGAGATTGTTGGATTATTAAATTTTTAGATCTAAAGAACTCACCATTCTTTTTTGCAATCTTTAAATCTTACAATCCTTAAATCTTATCGTCTTACTGTCTGTTTTTAAAAGCCGCAAAGATAGTCTAATTTAGAAATGAGGCAATTTGAAGACACACTAATTTGGAAATGCAAAAACGCAATTTTAAACAATTAGTCATACATTTATAAATTATAAACCGTTATGCCGCTATTCGACTACAGTTTTCTAAGCAAGATTTTGCCTAAAGCCAAGATTAAAAAGAGCTTTAGGAACGCCAAGCAATCCTATCTCAACAGAGTTCGGCTCGCTACTGCTCTACTTTTCTTTGGTATGGGATTTTGCTTTGCTACTTGGGCCAGTCGTATTCCTGATATTAAATCAACGCTGCATCTTAGTGAAGCCGCTTTAGGAACGTTGCTTTTTGCTTTACCATTTGGTCAGTTGATAGCCATGCCCTTCTCAGGAAAGGTAGTCGCACAATATGGAAGCAGAAACATTGCCATCTTGGGGTTATTCTTATATGCGATTTGTATGATTTTGCCAGGATTGGCAACCGCAGATTGGCAGTTGGCCATGGGATTGTTCTTGTTTGGTTTTTTTGGCAACTTCTGCAACATCGCTGTGAACACCCAAGGAGTTTATACCCAACAATTGTTTACCAAACCGATAACAGGATCGTTTCATGGTTCGTGGAGCTTGGCCGGGTTTTCTGGTGCTTTGCTAGGCCTGTTGATGTTGGCTTTTAAGTTAAGTCCGTTGCTGCATTTTGTGATTGCATTTACCATCGTCAGTTTGATCATTGCATTCAATTACAAATACATCATCAAATTTAAATCTAAACAAGAGGAAGCTAAAATTGGCTATTCCTTTTTTAAAAAACCAGACAAAATCCTTCTCTGGTTAGGCGTGATTTGTTTTTGTAGTATGGCCAGTGAAGGCATTATGTTTGACTGGAGCGGTGTTTATTTTAAAGAAATTATCAAAGCACCCGGTGCCTTAGTGGTTTTAGGCTACACGACCTTTATGATCAGTATGGCTTCTGGTAGGTTTTTGAGTGATATTTTGGTGCGAAAATACGGTGCAAAAAAAGTACTGATTACTAGCGGCATCATTATTTCATCAGGGTTTTACACGGCGGTTTTGTTGCCTTTTTTGATACCGTGTACTATTGCTTTCATGCTGATTGGATTCGGGGTATCTAATGTCGTTCCCATCATTTTTAATGTGGCTGGAAATAACGAAAAAGTACCCACAAGCATTGCGTTAACCGTTGTGTCCAGCATCAGTTTTTTGGGATTTTTGCTTGGTCCGCCTTGCATTGGCTATATTGCTGAAATGACCAGTTTGAAATATTCTTTCGCCATTATTGGCGTGTTTGGTTTGTTGATTTCGATGCTCGTCAGTAAACTGAAAATATTTCAATAAGACTAAATACTCAATCGAAATTCCTCTATGACGGAATTCGCTTTTCCGAAATCTATTTCTTGAATAAACAATTCGACTGGTTTATTGTTAGTTAAAGATGGCAAAACATTCGATTGGTTGTTGTTGCGAATAACGGTGCTCACACCAATGCATTCTATTTTTTCTTGTAGTGCCAGTGCTAAAATTTCGTTTCCCGAAAATACTTTCATTAATCCCATGATATTCTTTTGTGTTGTAGGTTAAAGTTTGTGTGTTGCTATTCTTCCTCGTCTTCCAGCTCGAACCAAATCGGTTCGGTAAGCATCTTTTCTGAGAGTATTTCTATTCGTTCGGTAAGTACTTCCGAGAAAATCATTCGTTGTGTTTTGGTGATGCTATTGGAGATTCGCATGATTTTGGTTTCGTGACGCAATTTCAAAATAGGTTCTGCATCATCCAAAATAAACATCTTCAATCTATTGACATTATAGCCCGCCGTCGTAAACATCTCATTCAATCTGTTGGGCGTTCCGATAAGCACGTCAATTCCAGTGGAGATATAATTCTTGTCGTATTCCAGATCGCCTTTGTCATGCACGCCATAAACGCGGAGATTGGTATACTTTCCGAATTGTTCGAAGAGTTCTTCCATAGCGAGGACTTTCGCTTTATCTTCCACGATAATTAATGCTCTCGGCGATTCTTCTCCTTCGGCAACCAATTGTTGGATAACATTCAGCACAATCGTGGTAGATTTTCCGCTACCTGCGGGAGCAATGATTACGCAATCAGCACCACTTTTTATGGTAGAAAACGTGTCCTGCTGAATCGGATTAGCTTCTGTTAAGCCTGACTCAATCAGTGCTTGTTGCAGGTTGGGGTTTATTTTTTTTAGATTCATTTGTGGGTTGTACGTTGTATGTTGTATGTTGTAAGTCGACTGAGCGTAACCTATAACTTACAACCTACAACAATTTATTTACTTGCGAATAGTTTCACGTCGGTTTCCGAAATTTCGTTACCTCCTAAGATAATCAATCGCTCTACTACATTTCTTAATTCACGGATATTTCCCGTCCAATCGTACTCTTGCAACAATTTGATAGCCTCGCTTGAAAAAGTCTTCGGTGTTGTTCCTTGATCTAATGCGATATTTTCGGTAAAATGTTCAATCAGAAGTGGAATGTCATCGCGTCTTTCGTTTAATGCCGGAACCTTGATTAAAATGACTGCCAATCTATGGTATAAATCTTCGCGAAAGCGACCTTCTTCGATTTCCTTTTTCAAATCTTTGTTGGTTGCCGCAACAACACGTACATTGACTTTTATATCTTTATCCGCTCCAACTCTTTGGATCAAACTTTCTTGCAAAGCACGAAGTACTTTGGCTTGTGCCGCCAAACTCATATCGCCAATTTCATCCAGAAAAATAGTACCTCCATCGGCAGCTTCGAACTTTCCTGCACGGTCCCGAACTGCTGAAGTAAAGGCGCCTTTGACGTGACCAAACAATTCACTTTCGATGAGTTCACTTGGAATTGCTGCACAATTGACTTCAATTAGAGGAAAGTTACAACGTTCGCTTTTCTCGTGTAATTGATGCGCAACTAATTCCTTTCCAGTTCCATTTGGACCCGTAATGAGTACACGAGCGTCGGTTTGAGCAACTTTATCGATCATCAGTTTGATATGATTGATGGGCTCACTTTCGCCTACCATTTCGTATTTTTTTCCGACAATTTTCTTGAGGATTTTATTTTCGACAACGAGTTGTTTTTTGTCGAGTGCGTTGCGAACGGTATTGAGCAGTCGATTTAAATCTGGTGGTTTTGAAATATAATCGAAGGCGCCCAATCGCATCGCATTGATGGCTGTTTCCATATCGCCGTGGCCAGAAATCATGACCATCGGAATTTCGGGTTTGATTTTTTTGACGGCCTCTAGCAATTCGACGCCATCCATTTTGGGCATTTTGATATCGCAGAGCACCAAATCGTAATCTGTATTTTTGATTTTTTCGAAGCCCTGCATGCCGTCTTCGGCTTCTTCGACATTATAGGTGCTGCTTTCTTCGGAGAGTATTTTGGTGAGTACTCTTCGGATTGCCGCTTCGTCTTCGATGATTAGTATTTTGGGCATTTTTTTTTGAGTTGCTGAGTTGCTGAGTGCCTGAGTGTCTGAGTTACTGAGCTGCAAATTTAGTGAGTTAGTTTGGAAATGAGATCATCAATTATGTATTGATTGTGAATATTATCGAAATACCCTAGCCCCGATTGCAGCAAGTATCCTCGCAGAGATACTGCGGAAAGCGGGAAATAGCTCCTAAAAAAAGCTCAGCAACTCAGGCACTCAGATACTCAGGCACTCTTTCTCTAATATTTCAGCCATTTGTATAACTCTTTCCAAGTTGGTTTTTTGCCATACATGAGGATTCCGACGCGGTAAATTTTAGAGGCGAACCAAACGACGCCCATAAAAGTTCCGAAAAGAATCGTGATGGACAATACAATTTGCCACCACGGCACGCCAAACGGAATTCGCATCAGCATGACAATCGGCGACGTGAGCGGCACCATCGAAAATATGGTGGCGATGTTGCCGTGAGGATCATTGATTACGGTGAAAAATCCGATGTAAACGCCTAAAATTAGCGGCATGATAATCGGTAGTAGAAATTGTTGCGAATCGGTTTCGTTATCTACTGCGGCGCCAATGGCAGCATAAAATGAGCTGTATAGAAAATAACCTCCGATGAAATAAAGTATAAAACAGATGATAATCGTAGCGATTGGCAAGTTCCATAATTCTTTGATGTAGAGTTGAATGGTAGACATTTGCTCTTGCGCTTGGTGCATCATTTCAGGTGGAACTTTGGCTGTGGGCGATGCATTGATTCCGAAAAAATAAGAAAACCCAAACATGAGTGCCAATCCAATAATAGCCCAAATCAAGAATTGCAAAATTCCTGCCAACGACGTACCGATGATTTTTCCCATCATCAATTGAAAAGGTTTTACGGAGGAAATGATGATTTCGATAATGCGGTTGGTCTTCTCTTCGATGACAGAGCGCATGACCATATTGCCGTAGATGATAATAAACATCATGATGAGATAACCGAATGCGCCGCCGATGGCAATTTTGATTTCGTTGAGACCTTTGAGTGATTCTTCTCCGGTGGATTTCGCGACTTTGATATTGACATCCACTTCTGCTTTTTGAATCGCCAAAGTGTCGAGTTTTGCTTTTTCGAAATTGAGTTTGGTGAGTTTTTTAGCGATGACATCTTCGGTTTCTCCAAGAAATGTAATACTTGGGCTGTCATTAGAAAGGTACTGGATTTTGTCTTGCAGTGCATTATAATCGTCCGATTTTGGGATAAAAAGCAGGCCTTCGAAACTCTCGGAAACCAAGCTGTCTTTGAGGACTTTCATGTCGACGTTGGACATGTTCATATAATGAAATTCCTCTGAGTTTTTAAATTCATTGACAAAAATGCCAGTTTCGTCGTGGATGGCGATTTGTTTGACATCGGCTTTTAGTGAACCTAAATAACCTACGAATGCAGCGATTCCGACAAATAGCAATGGACTTAAGAACGTCATTACGATGAATGATTTATTGCGGACTTTGGCAATGAATTCTCTTTTTATGATTAGGGATATGATGCTCATTTTGATTTTCGATTTTGGATTTACGACTGACTCTAAATTAGTTTTGCGTTACGGTTTGGATGAAAATATCATTGACACTTGGGATTTTCTCCATAAAATGAGTGACTTGACCACGTTGTGTTAGAAGATTCAAGAGTTCATTTGGCGTGGCATTTCCGAGTTCAATTTTGAGTTTGAGTTCATCGTTTAGCGATTTAAAGTCGGTTTGACCTACTGTAAATTTTTGCGTGATATCGTACATTAGTCCTTCTACGTTATCGGTCAAGATTCCGACTTCAAAACTGTTGGTACGGTATTGCTTTTTGACATCCGTCAATTTCCCTTCGATAAGTTTGTTGGATTGATGAATGAGCGCAATATCATCGCAAAGTTCCTCGACACTTTCCATTCGGTGTGTAGAGAAGATGATTGTTGAACCTTGCTTTTTGAGTTCTAAAATTTCGTCTTTAATAATATTGGCGTTAACAGGATCAAAGCCTGAAAACGGCTCGTCAAAAATGAGCAATTTGGGCTTGTGTAAAACGCAAACGACAAACTGAATTTTTTGCGCCATACCTTTTGAAAGTTCTTGAATTTTCTTGTTCCACCAACCTTGAATTTCTAGGCGATCGAACCAATATTTTAATTGCGCTGTCGCTTCGGCTTTTGAAAGTCCTTTCATTTGCGCCAAGTAGAGACATTGTTCGCCAACCTTCATCGATTTGTATAAGCCACGCTCTTCGGGAAGATAGCCGATATATTGCACGTGCTGTGGTTTTAGTTTTTCTCCATCGAAAATTACTGTTCCAGCATCGGGCATGGTAATTTGATTGATAATTCGAATGAGTGAGGTTTTTCCGGCGCCGTTGGGACCAAGAAGTCCATAGATACTGCCTTTCGGAACAGTTAGTGATACTTTATTGAGTGCAACGTAATCTCCATATTGTTTAACCACGTTTTCAACTTCAAGAATATTACTCATGTTTTAGCTTGTTTTGTTGTTTGTTTTGACTTTTCACCACTGGATGGTAAAAGTAGGTAATTAGTAGGAAATCGATAAAAGTTGTTACAAAAAAAAACCCACCCTTATTTGCACAAGGATGGGAAAAATTGCTATGAAAAAGAAATACTAGTTGCCTAGTACTATTCAAATATAAAATAAATTTTTTGATTTAGGAAAACATATCCTTAACTTTTTCGAAAAAAGATTTATCACTTTTTTCGGGCTGCGGAGTAAAGTTTTCGTCATTCAAATTATTTTCGAAAAACTGTTTTTGTTCTTTGTTTAAAGTTTTCGGTGTCCATACATTAATGTGTACTAGCAAATCACCTGTGCCATAACCATTTAAACTAGGAATACCTTTACCTTTAAGTCTGAGTATCTTGCCTGATTGAATGCCTTCCTCCAATTTGATTCGGACTTTTCCGTTGACTGCATCAATATCTTTAGAAACACCAAGCACTGCTTCAGCAATACTGATATACAAATCAAAATGTAGGTTTTCGCCTTCACGCTTCAAGAATTCGTGCTCGGTTTCCTCAATGGCGACGATTAAATCACCAGGAACACCATTTCCTGGCGCATCATTTCCTTTATTGGACACTTTGAGTTGCATACCGTCTACGACACCAGCTGGGATTTTGATAGACACTGTTTCGTCTTCAAGCAGCATACCCTGTGCGTCTGCATTTGCTGGTTTTTTATCTAGAATTTGACCAGAGCCTCCACAAGTTGGACAAGTAGAAGCCGATTGCATTCTTCCCAAAATAGTATTGGTTACGCGCATTACTTGACCTTGACCGTTACAGGTAGAACAAGTTTTGTAACTTACTCCTGGCGCTTGAATCTTACGTTTTACTTTTACTTTTTTCTCCACGCCGTTAGCTACTTCTTCTAAAGTCAATTTTACTTTGATACGAAGATTGCTTCCTTTCATGCGACGTTGTCCTCCGGCATTTCCTCCGAAACCACCGCCAAATGCACCTCCGAAAATATCTCCAAATTGACTGAAAATATCGTCCATATTCATGCCGCCGTGTCCACCGCCGAATCCGCCAGCGCCATCGAAAGCTTGATGACCATATTGATCATACTTGGCTTTCTTTTGTGGATCACTTAGCACTTCGTAGGCTTCAGCCGCTGCTTTAAAATTCTCTTCGGCTTCTTTATTTCCTGGATTTTTATCAGGATGGAATTCGATGGCTTTTTTGCGATAGGCTTTTTTGATTTCTGCCTCCGTTGCACTTTTGGAAATTCCTAATATTTCGTAAAAATCTTTTTTCATTTTGTTTTTCATTTTATCCCACTTAGAACTGCGGGATTACGATGGATATTAATTACCAATCACCACTTTTGGGAAACGGATTATTTTGTCTCCCAGTTTATATCCTTTTTCAATGACATCGACAATTTTTCCTTTTAGATTTGGTGCTGGTGCTGGAATTTGCGTAATGGCTTCTGCAAAATCTGCGTTAAAAATATCTCCTGCTTTAACGGCAACCTCCTCTAACCCTTTTGAAACAAGGGTTGATTTTAGTTTTTCGTAAATGAGCTCCACACCTTGAAGCAAAACGTCGTCATCTGATTTTTTGATTTCCACTAAAGCCCTGTCAAAATCGTCCATTACTGGCAACATGGCTTGAAGTACTTCTTGATTGGCAGTTTTGAATAAATCTATTCGCTCTTTAGAAGTGCGTCTTTTATAATTTTCAAATTCAGCAAAAAGTCTTAAAAACTTATCTTTTTCGTTGGCCAAATCTTCTTCTAATTTTTGTTCAGGAGTTAAATTATCCGAGGATTCAATGCCTGCGTCATGGTTTTCAGTAGCAACTTGATCAACCGCTTCTTCTTGTTCGTTGTTCTCAGTGTTCATTTTACTTTTATGTTTAAAAATATTTTTTATCATTTTTTTTCGCTGAATTGCAAAAGTATTGCCATTTGTGGAATAATGTCAAAATGTCACGGTTTTTTTTGATTTGCTGTGGAATGGTTTAATCGAAATTGCCTTTGGCATTCGAGTGCCCTAGCCCTGATCGCAGCGGCATCCTTTTGTGGAATGCAATGTAACAAAAGATATAGAGTAGAGCAGGAAAAGCTCCTAACGTTAAAATTAAAAACTTTAATAGAATTTTAAGACTAAAACGATTTCGTTTTGTCTAAGTTTGTTCTGTAGATGAAACGTAAAGGTTAGCGTTAAGCTTCTAAATATTATTAATTCACAAAGATTATAAGAAAAAAGCTCCGTTCAAAAGACGGAGCTTTTTTTATGATAGAATATCTTCAAGTGCAGGTTCTAGTTTTGCGAATTGAAAGTCGAAACCTGCGGTTATTGCTTTTTCTGAGCTAATATTTGTATTGGTAAATAGCAATTCGTGCATCTCTCCAAGTAACAATTTCATAACGATTTTAGGAATTGCGGGCAACCACAATGGTTTGTGTAATTTTTTGGCTAAGGCAATGGTCAGCTCTTTATTTGAAACTGGAAACGGCGACACGGCGTTATAGACTTTTTCCCAGGAATTGTTGATGGCAAAAAAATACATGGCTGCGAGATCGTGAATGTGAATCCATGATGTCATTTGATTTCCGTTTCCGAAAGTTGCGCCGACTCCCATTTTTATTGGCTTTATCATTTCTTGCAGTGCTCCACCATTTTTGGAGAATACGATTCCAGTTCTGAGTTTGCAAACTTTAATGTTTAGTAATTGAAACTTGTCGACGCTTTCCTCCCATTTTACCACCACGTTCGATAGGAAATTATCCGCCACCGACTTATAATCTTCTTTATAAATCACGCTTTCGTTGTTTGGATAAATAGCAGTTCCTGAAGCCGACACGATTTGCTTGATTTGATTTGGATTTTCTTTGATGGCTTTAAAAAGCGTGTTGCTGGCAAGAATTCTACTTTCTAAAATCTCCGCTTTGTAACTGTCCGTCCACCGTTTTGAAATGTTGGCGCCGGCTAAGTGAATGACTGCATCAACACCCATTAGGCAATTTTCGTCGATGACGCCTTGCGCTGGATTCCAATAAAAACCATGATAATTGGGTTCGCTTTTGATTTTGCTTTTTGACGTTGTTAGATAGTGAACGGCGATTCCGTTTTGAAGAAGCAACAATACCAATTCAGTTCCAATAAGTCCAGTGGCGCCTGTAATGAGGATTTTCATTTTTTTATTCAAAGTTAGTCAATGCTTGGGCAAAGCGTTCGCTAATTAGGTTCAATTTAACGACTGTTTGAAAAGCTACTTTTTGACTTTGAGCGTCCATTCGAAATCCATTTCGGCAACTATTTCTCCTTTTTCGTTGGTTCCGACGGAGTGCAACCAAACAGTTACGCCTTCACCGGTCTTGATTGTTTCTTGGATTTTTTGATTTATAAGTTCGCCCTCTTGACAAATAAATCGAATTCGCCCAATGGCTTTCTTGGTAAAAACAGATTTGTTAGTGGCGACAAGCATCGAAATTTTTGCGCCACTTTCGTGAATTCCTTGCAAAACCAAAGCGCCAGTAGAGAGTTCCGCCGCCATTGCTTGAACTGCAAAGTACATGGAATTGAATGGATTTTGATTGAACCAACGATGCCTCACAGAAGTTACACATTGTTGTGCGTCGATGGATTTTAGTCGCACACCGCACCAAAAGGCTGCTGGCAATTTGAAAAACAAAAAGAGATTGACTTTAGTGGGTGAAGTGTGCACGGCTGTCGATTTAGTGTATAAATATAGCCATTTTTTCACTCTTAATACAGCTTGTATAAATGTTAATATTTTGTTAACTTATGGTACTATGCGAAACAAGATACTGTTTTTTAGATATATATTTGCATAAGAAATTACTATATACTTTTAATCATGGAAACAAATTCAAAAAACAGTACAGCGGCATTGATCAACTTAAGCACATTAACGCAATATTTTATTCCTTTCGGAAATTTTATATTCCCGATTGTTATCTGGAGTACTGCGAGAGAGAAATCAGAATATGTTAATGAACAAGGAAAGCAAACCATCAATTTTCAGTTGAGTTTATTTCTTTATACGTTTATCTTGGCTTTGATTGCCATTCCTATCGTTGTTATTTCCTTTTTTAATAATGTAAGTTTCAATGCCATTATTAATAACGACGACGTTTTCTTTGACAACTTCGATTTTAGTAATATGACCGGTGTGTTAACAATAGCCATCTCAGCCATATGTCTTTTTATTTTTATGAAAATCGCCGAATTTTTCCTAATTATCTATGCCTCAGTCAAAACATCCAACGGAGACGATTTTAAATATCCCTTCACCATAGCATTTATCAAGTAGTTTCAATCATCAAAATCATCATCAATCATTAATCAAAAAACGAAATCATGTTAAAAATCATCACAACGCTAACCTTATTCTTAATCGGAATATTAGCAAAAGGACAAGAAGTAGAAATGAGAACAGTATCCTCATTTTCAAAAGTTAAAGTACAACACGGCATCGAATTAGTGTACACCGAAAGTGACACGCAGTCCCTTCGAATTGAAGCGGCAAATCAATCAATAATGAAAAACATCAGTACAACTATTAAAGGTGAAACGTTAACCATTGATCTCCTAAACGACAAAGATTTCCCAACAAATGGCCGTAAAATTAGAGTCTATCTTGCTGCGAATAATCTTGTTGCTTTAGAAGCAAACACCAATGCCATAGTTACCATCGACGATGCATTGACTTCAAAAAACCTGACCATCAATCTGCGTTCTGGCGGCAATCTCACCGGAAACATAAAGGTGAGTAAAAATACAAAGCTTATCGCTACCGACAATAGCACCTTTAATGGCAAAATTGAAACTTCCTCGCTCACTGGAAATTTTACAAAGAATGCCAAAATTAATATTACTGGAAAAGCCAATCGTGCAGCATTTGAAACCTCAAATACAGTCGTATTAAGTGCTCGTAATTTCTTTTCAAACGCCATCAATATGAAAGCAACAGGAAATTCATTGGCAACTATTTACGCCCATTCCAATCTGACTGTTGATGTTGCAGATGAAGCCAAGATAACCTATACCGGATTTCCGGATAATATTGCACTCAACGAAGATGCGGTGGCTTTGCAAAAATACCGCTCCGATCAACTATTGACTTTAAATTAAATCAACTACCATTATGGATTTCATAGCAATTAATCTCCCAAATAAAAAATAGAATCATGAATATTGAAAACACAAAAGCCCAGATGCGTAAAGGTGTTCTCGAGTTTTGCATCTTATGCGTTCTAAAAGAAAAAGATGCCTATACTTCGGAAATATTGGATACCTTAAAAAACGCAAAATTACTTGTCGTTGAGGGCACGGTTTATCCCCTATTGACAAGATTAAAAAATGACGGATTGCTCAACTACCGTTGGGAAGAATCCACCTCTGGTCCACCAAGAAAATACTATGGTTTGACCGAAATTGGAAAGACATTTTTAAACGAATTAAATAGCACTTGGACAGAATTGTCGGATGCAGTAAACATTATAACAACACAAAAATAAAAGTCATGAATAAAACAGTAAACATAAATTTAGGCGGTATGTTTTTTCACATCGACGAAGACGCGTACCAAAAATTATCACGCTATTTTGATGCTATTAAACGCTCGTTATCCAATTCAAATGGGCAAGATGAAATTATCAAAGACATCGAAATGCGTATCGCTGAATTGGTGGCTGAAAAACACACCAACGAAAAACAAGTCATCAACTTGAAAGAATTGGATGAAATCATTGCTGTCATGGGACAACCGGAAGATTATCGCATTGATAATGATGATGAGGAACCAAAAAGAACGACGGATTTTAATACCGCTACCAGAGCCAACAAAAAACTATATCGAGATAAAGACACAGGTATGATTGGCGGTGTGGCTGCAGGGCTTGGTCATTATTTTGGTGTTGATGCGGTTTGGTTGCGTCTGATATTAGTAATCTTAGTCTTTGCTGGCTTTGGATCTGGTATCGTTGCTTATATCGTGCTGTGGATTGTCATGCCAGAAGCTATAACAACTTCTGAAAAATTAGAAATGAAAGGCGAACCCATTACGATTTCGAATATCGAGAAAAAAGTAAAGGAAGAATTTGATACCGTTTCAGAAAAATTCAAAAATGCCAACTACGACAAAATGGGAAACCAGGTCAAAACTGGTGTTGAAAAATTTACTGGTGGCGTCGGCGAGGTTTTAATGTCTATTCTTAAAGTATTTGCCAAAGTATTAGGCGTTATGTTGATCATTTCAAGTTTGGCAATTCTTGTCATACTATTTATCGGTGTATTTACGCTTGGTTCAACTGCATTTATCGATTTTCCTTGGCAGAGTTTCTTTGAAGCTGGGAATATTTCAGAGTATCCGCTTTGGGTTTTTGGACTGTTGATGTTTGGTGCAATCGGAATTCCATTCTTTTTCTTGATGCTATTAGGATTCAAATTATTGTCTCCCAATATGAAATCGATTGGATATATTGCAAGATATACGCTACTGGCATTATGGTTGATTTCACTAGGAATTCTAATTTCTGTTGGCGTTCGTCAAGCAACTGAATTCGCCGTTGATGGCAGATTTTTACAAAAAGAAACATTGCCTCTTAAAGCAACCGATACTTTGTATGTTAAGTTTCAATTCAATGATTTTTATGCCAACGATATCAACGACAATGACAATTTTATTATCACTGAAGATCCTAATAACGCGAAAGTAATCTACTCTAATGATGTACGCATGTATGTTGTGAAAACAGATGAAAAAGTACCGTATATTCAAATCGAAAGAAAAGCAAAAGGACGTTCTTTATCTGCTGCAAAGAAAACGGCTGAAAAAATCAAATACGGATATAAACTAGAAGGTAATCATTTGATTTTAGACAACTATTTATTAACTGATTTCAAAAATAAATACCGTGATCAAGAGGTTGAAGTATACTTATACTTGCCAGTAGGAATGTTATTAAAACCAGATAGCAGCATCCAAGATTACGACGACTCTGATGACTCGTATTTCAATTTGCATTTTAGTTCAGATGATTATGTTTACAAAGTAGACACCACCAAAGTAAAATGTATGAATTGCCCACCAGAAGAAAACGAATGGAATGACGTTGAGGGAGCGGAGAACTTTGAAGGTACCATCGACATTAAAGGTCCAGAAAGTCCTGAAGATTCTACAGGAACTAGCGTTACACTAAATGAAAACGGAATTCTTATCAAGAAAAGTAGCAAGGAAACCGAAAGCAAGAAAATCAAAAGTGTCAAAATAAATGAGGACGGTATCACCATCAAAACCAAGTAATCATGTGGGAATCTAAACTTGTTTGCAAGAGATTATTTGGTCTAGCGATAATTGCATTACTTGTACTCTCTTGCCAATTCAACGGTATCACCGGAAGTGGTAACGTTACAACTGAGAAGCGAAATGTTGCAGGAAATTTTACTTCAATTAAAGCCGGAAAAGGACTTGACATTGTTTTAGAGCAATCGCAAGAAACAGAAGTTACAGTGGTTGCTGACGACAATCTTCAAAAACATATCACGACAGAAGTGTTAGATGGTGTTCTTGTAATTAATTCTGACTACAATAGCTATCGAAATGTGAGAATGAAAAAAGTGATTGTAAAAATGCCGGTCATTGAAAAAATCAAAATCAGCAGTGGCGCCCAATTTGATGCCCGAAATACAATCAAAAGTCAGAACCTTACCGTCGAATCAAGCAGCGGCGCAACAATTAACATAAACGTCGAAACTGAAAAAACCAGTTGCGAGACATCGAGTGGAGGCAATATTACCATCAAAGGGAAGTCTATCAATTTAGAAACTGCGGCTTCGAGCGGTAGTAATTTAGACGCAGAAAAATTAATCGCAAACAATATCATTGCAAGTGCCTCTAGTGGCAGCAATAACAGCGTTTATCCTTTGCTTAGCTTAAATGCTGATGCTTCCAGCGGTGGATCTATTAATTATCATCACGTACCTAAGAACTTGAACAAAAAGTCGAGTTCAGGCGGAAGTGTTAACAGTCAATAATCAGCACTAACTTAACCTTTAAAAATCATCCAATCATTGGGTGATTTTTTTTTAATGAACGCGGAAATAAAACACTATAAAATATTTCATAAATTAGCCCGCTACTACGGTAATAAGCAATCGCAAGAAATTATAACGTATCAATTCAAATTTGAACAGAATCGCCAAATTTTTCAATCGACATCCCATTGCCTACTTCGTCAGATATGCATTGGTTTCCGAGAATGTGAATGAATATGACCTCGGAGATTTGGGATGCTTTAATGATTTTAATTCGCTCGATTCGATCCCAAAATTATATTTCAAAATCAACGAAAAGATTGCGCTCGACGCATCACTAGACGAATACGAGAAAGCACTTCAAATTGCAAAATTTCTTCGTTTGAGTATGAAGGGAGGAAGTGGAATCGGATTATCCTCTTCAAAAACATTAGAAATAATGCTTGCAAACAAAGGTGGCGTCTGCTCCGACTTTTCTCAAATTTTTAATGTTTTCTGTTTTATCAACGGAATCAAAGTAAAGGAATGGGGTTGCATCGATCGATTTTATAAAACCGAGTTTGGTCATTCATTTAATGAGATTTATAGCAGCGCCAAACAAAAATGGATTGCCATCGATATTCATAAAGGATTAGTATTTAACGACGCGGCAGGAGTGCCTCTTTCTGCCATCGAATTATTCTCAGAATTGCGGAAAGGCAACAACGTTGAGTTCAAACACTATTCTGACTATCTTTCTCGTGACCACCATCGCACGCCAAATGTATTTTCGGCAACAACGATTCCATTTATCATTAGCAATAATAGAAATGATGTTACAGATTATTATTTTGAAAAGTACCAAAATTTACTTTCGCCAATTGTAATCAATAGTTTGATTTTACTAGTCCGAAAAAATCATAAATTTATATTTGTTATGGATAATTATAAAGCAAAATTGTTTCCTCAATGGATGCAATAAGTGCCGCAGATTTATCTCTTGCTAATTTCATTTGAACTTAAAATGGTACATTTCTACAATTTTACTTGTAACAAGAATGGTGAAAACTGTCTAATGTCAAACCTCTAATAATAAAACGAACTAAAGCATGGAATTAATTATCAAAAACTTAGAAAAAAAATATGCCAATGGCGTACACGCGCTTAATAATGTTTCACTAACCATCAGCACTGGGATGTTTGGTTTATTGGGACCAAACGGAGCTGGCAAATCTTCGTTGATGCGAACACTAGCTACACTGCAAGATGTTGACAGTGGTTCGGTGACTTTAGGAGAAATAGATGTTCTAAATGACAAAGAGGCTGTGCGAAAAGTTTTGGGTTATCTCCCGCAAGAATTCGGTGTGTATCCTAGAACTTCTGCCATCGATCTGTTAGATTATTTGGCGCTCTTGAAAGGATTTGAGAACGCATCGGATCGTAAACAAATCGTTGAGCAATTATTGCTAAAAGTGAATCTTTGGGAACACCGAAAAAAAGCAGTGGCAAGTTATAGCGGCGGAATGAAACAACGTTTCGGCATCGCACAATGCTTGATTGGTAGCCCTAGATTGGTCATTGTAGATGAACCAACTGCTGGACTAGATCCTGGCGAACGAAACAGATTTTATAATATACTTAGTGAAATTGGCGAAAATACCATTGTAATACTATCAACCCACATCGTTCAAGATGTGCGAGAACTTTGCACTCAGATGGCCGTCATGGATAATGGTAAAGTACTCTTTAGTGGAAATACCGACGAAGCTCTGGCTCAAATAAAAGGAAAAGTCTGGGAGAAGAAAGTTTCTAAGTTAGAATTGCCTAATTATCAAAAAGACTATAAAGTCATCTCAAATAAATTAGTTGGAGGGCAACCACTTATTCATGTTTTTTCTGAATCGCAATTGGATAACGGATTTACAAAAGCAGAAGAAAATCTAGAAGATGTGTTTTTTGCAAAATTAAACGAACTCGTTTAACCTAAATCGGAATCAGTTATGTGGAAATTTATCTCACACGAAATCAAGTATTGGCTAAAGACACCTATGATCTGGATCTTTATGTTTATCAATGCTCTTTTTGTTTTTGCTGCTGTTGCTTCAGAAAATGTGCGCATTGGCGGCAGCATAGGTAATATTCATAAAAATGCTCCCTTTGTAATCGAAACATTCTACGCCACAATGTCGATTATCAGCTTGTTGATGACAACTGCATTTATGAATGCAACGGCTAATCGGGATTTTCAATACGGAATGCACCAATTTATGTTTTCCTCACCTATCAAGAAACGCCACTACTTCTTTGGCAAGTTTATCGGTGCGGCCTTTATTTCAGTGATTCCGCTACTTGGGGTTTCTATTGGTGCCATTTTGGGTGCCATTATCGCTCCAATATTCGATTGGACTCCCGCCGAACGTTTTGGCGAAATCATTTGGGCTGGCCATTTACAAGGTATTTTGATATTTGCAATTCCAAATGTTATTATTTCTGGCGTTCTGCTATTTGGACTTGCGATTTTGTTTAGAAGTAGCATTGTTTCTTTTATTGGATCAATGTTGATTCTGGTGCTATACGGCGTTTCATCGGGTTTTATGGATGATATTCAAAAAGAGTGGATTGCTAATTTACTTGACCCGTTTGGAGATCGCCCATTCGAAATCATGACCAAGTATCTGACCGTCGATGAAAAAAATTATCAGGCAATCACACTACACGGCGAGCTACTCGTCAATCGGTTGATTTGGTTGGGAATCGCAGGCGTTATTTTGATGATCGTTTATTTAAAATTTTCATTTAACACAAAAAATGAAAGGGTAAAAAAAATCAAAAAACCAAAAATTATTGAACTGCCGCTAGTCATTAATGACAGTTCATATCTACCCGAAAAAGCGGGTTCATTTTCGTTGGCTACTTTCTTTAAAATTACTTGGTTTGAAATCAAAGCGGTGGTCAAAAACCCAAGTTTTATTATCATCACTGCTATTGGAATGATAAACTTGATCATCGGATTGTCGACCTTTACCAGTCGATATGGAGTTTCACAATATCTTGTAACTTATAGCGTCGTTGACACCATCGAAAATGCATTCAATATTTTTATGATTGGATTCATCACATTCTATACAGGTGTTTTGGTATGGAAAGAACGGGATTCAAAAATTAATGAAATTCAAGAAGCAACGCCAATTCAGTCGAATACTTTGTTTTTTTCAAAACTATTCGCCATCATTTTTGCCATTGCAGTTGTCTTTGTTTTTGCAATCATTTTTGGTGTAATCACGCAAACAATAATGGGTTATTACCACTACGAATTGGACGTTTATATTGAATCGCTTTTGCTTATCCGTTTAAGTGGGTTGTTTTTCTTAGTAGTACTTTCTTTGCTTTTTCATTATCTAATAAACAACCGCTATATTGCCTATTTTGCTTTTGTGGCTTTTATTATTATCAATAGTTTTATTTGGGGATTATTTGAAATTAATTCCAACATGATTTCGTTTGGGGCAAGACCGAATATTACCTATTCTGACATGAACGGATTTGGGCCCTTCATTCCTGGGGCAACTGCATTTAGTTTATACTGGTTTTTGTTTTGTGTATTGCTATGTTTTGTTTGTCTGGCATTTTATATTCGAGGGAAAGAACCACTTATGAATTATAGGTTGACACACGCGAAATTATCGTTCGGAAAAAACAAGTTGGCTATTACGTTAAGTGTTCTCGCTTTTCTTGTCTGCGGTGGATTTGTTTATTACAATACAAAAATTCTAAACAAATACGATTCT
This sequence comes from Flavobacteriaceae bacterium, assembly GCA_947456815.1. Classification (GTDB taxonomy): domain Bacteria; phylum Bacteroidota; class Bacteroidia; order Flavobacteriales; family Flavobacteriaceae; genus Flavobacterium. The sequence goes on along the minus strand of CANGTL010000001.1, from coordinate 175,692 downwards.
TCGATAGAACAAGAAGATAAGCAAGTCGACTATGAAAAAAAATACAAGAAATACGAGAACATCAATCAGCCGAGATTCTACAAATTCAATTACTCAATTGATATCATGCCTCAAGAACGAAGCATTGCCGCAAAAGTAGAAGCTTGGGCAAAAAACAAATCAAATGCTCCAATTAGCGAGCTTCATTTTACGATGCCACTGGCCATCGATAGCATACAAATTCGAATTCCAGGCAGTCAACTTCAATTAAAAGACAAACGCCTTTTTTACCGAGTCTACAAATTAAATAAAAGTCTCGCTCCCAATGATTCTATTAAAATAGATATTAATCTTTGGAGTATTACCAAAGGATTTGAAAATGAAGTGAGTTTTACTTCACTAACGCAAAACGGAACTTTCTTTAACAACAGTGATTTACTACCATCGTTCGGTTACCAGGACAGCTTTGAGATTTCCGATAAAAACAAACGAGCCAAATTGAAGTTGCCGGCAAGAATAAGGATGCCAAAATTGGACGCGAACAATCTTACTGCAAGAGCGAATACCTACATAAGTAATGACTCAGATTGGGTAGAAGTAAATACAACCATTAGTACTTCTGCTGATCAAATCGCCATTGCTCCAGGTTCATTACTGAAATCATGGAAAGCGAACGGAAGAAATTATTACAATTATAAACTAGATCAAAAATCACTGAATTTCTATTCATTCATCTCTGCAAAATATGAAGTTGCAAGACAAAAGTGGAACGGAATTGATCTTGAAGTATACTATGACAAGCAACATGCCTATAACGTCCCAACTATGCTCAAAAGCATGCAAAAATCGCTCGAGTATTACATTAACAATTTTGGGCCTTATTACCATAAACAATGTCGAATTATTGAATTTCCTAGGTACAATAGTTTTGCCCAAGCTTTTCCCGGAACAATGCCTTTTAGCGAAGGAATCGGGTTTATCATAGACCTGCGGGAAGTTACTAAAGACGATATTGATCAAGTATTCTATGTTGTTGCACATGAAATGGGACACCAGTATTGGGCACATCAAGTTTGTGGAGCAAATATGCAAGGCAGCGAAATGATGAGTGAAGGATTTGCGCAATATTCCGCTTTGATGGTCATGGAAAAAGAATACGGCAAAAACAAAATGAAGAAATTTTTAAAATACGAAATGGACGAATATTTGAGCGGCCGAAGTAGTGAATTAGAAGGTGAGAATCCGTTGATGAAAACCGAGGGACAGCAGTATATTCACTACAACAAAGCAAGTGTTGCGATGTATTATTTAAAAGAGATGATTGGGGAACAAAAAGTAAATGAAGCACTTCGCAATTTAGTAAACGCCTATGCTTATCAGAACCCTCCATTTCCAACATCACTAAACGCCGTCGATGAATTCAAAAAAGTAACACCAGAGCAGTTGCAATACCTCATCGATGATTTATTCGAGAACATAACCTTATTTTCAAACCGAATGCTAAGTGCGACGTATAAGAAAGTTGGTAAAGAATATGAAATTACTTTAAAGACGACTTCCGAAAAAGTGCGATCTGACGCATTAGGTAAAGAAACAAAAATCGCAATAGCAGACTACATTGATATTGGAGTTTTTGCTAAACCGACCAATGATCAAAACTTAGGCAAAGTACTGGTTTACAAAAGACTTAAACTTACAAAAAAAGACAATGTTTTTAAATTTAGAACTTCGGAACTGCCCTTCGAAGCTGGCATTGATCCGTATAATTATCTAATCGACCGGATTCCAGATGACAACTTAAAGAAATTGGAGGAATAGGTTAAGGAAAAAACTTCCCGATAGTCGCTATTGTTTTTTTATATTTGGAGAAATTTTAATTGGATGTATAAAATTATTGTAATCATATCGATATTTTTCTTGAGCAATACCGCTTTTTCTCAGCAAAAAGAAAAGGTAAAAGGTTCGAAAATAGTAACTGTTGTTCAAAAAGAAGTTAGCGAATTTGAAACACTAGAAGTCGACGACAACTTAGAAATCTTTTTGATAAAAGGTGATAAATCTTCGATTGAAATTGAAGCAGATGACAATGTGCAAGAGTTTGTAGAATTTGCTTCAAAAGCAAAAACATTGCATTTATCTACTTCCAGGCAAATTTCGGGGACGAAAAAATTAAGTGTGCGAGTGACTTTTACGGATGATTTTAATTTATTAATTGCAAAAGACGATACTAACATTACTGCCTTAGCTGAATTGAACTTGGCAAATTTTACCTTCAAAATCCATGACAACGCGAAGTTGTACGCTAACGCGAATGTAAAGACTTTTACATTAATGATGGATGATAAGTCGAAGGCCGAGCTCAATTTGAAGTCAGAAGATGCGACAATCGAAATGAGTAAAAACTCGCAATTGAAAGCGTTGATTTCGTCTACACAAATGAAATTTGATATGTATCAGAAGACAAAAGCAGTAATTGAAGGAGATGTAATCGATTTTAAATTACGATTAGACAATGATGCTGATTTTACTGGTCAAAAGTTAACTACTAAAAATACCGAATTATTGACAGAAGGTTTTGCTGAGGCCAGTATTAACGTAGCTACAAAATTGATACTTGACGCCAAAGGTAAAACAGAAACCAAATTGTATGGGGCACAAAAACTTGAAATCAAAAACTTTCTTGACAGTGCAGTTTTGACAAAAAAGCCATTGAAGTAATTTACGGAAAAAGATCGAATAAAAATGAAAAGCCTCGAACATATCGAGGCTTTTTCTATTCTATCAAATGGTCTTGAATTTCACAATTATTCCTTTGAAGCCAAATATCGTTCGGCATCCAATGCAGCCATACAGCCAGTTCCTGCAGCAGTAATTGCTTGGCGATAGACGTGATCTGCAGCATCTCCCCCAACGAAAACACCAGGAACATTTGTCTTCGATGTTCCAGGAACATTTACGATATAGCCAGTTTCATCTAGTGTCAAATAGTCTTTAAAAATAGCGGTATTTGGAGAATGACCGATTGCAACAAAGAAACCGGTGGCTTCAATTTCAAATTCCTCATTGGTCGTTTTATTTCTTGCTTTAACGGCAGTAACCACTTGTCCGTCTCCAATCACTTCCACCGTATCATGATTCATCAAGATTGTAATATTCTCTGTCTTGCGCACGCGCTCTTCCATAATTTTAGAAGCTCTGAATTTTTCGCTGCGCACCAACATCGTCACTTTCTTGCAAAGTTTTGATAAATAGTGTGCTTCTTCGCAAGCAGAATCACCCGCACCAACAATAACTACTTCTTGATTTCTGTAGAAGAAACCATCACAGACAGCGCATGCTGAGACACCTCCACCCAATTCTAAATACTTTTGTTCAGATGGAAGTCCCAAATATTTCGCTGTTGCGCCTGTCGAAATAATAACCGTTTCACAGTGCAATTCTTTCGTGTCATTAATCCACACTTTATGAATTGGACCTGAAAAATCAACTTTAGTCGCCCAGCCATCGCGAACATCAGTACCAAAACGCTGCGCTTGCAGCTGCAATTGTACCATCATTTCCGGACCAGTAACACCGTCAACATAGCCTGGAAAATTTTCCACTTCATTAGTCGTTGTGAGTTGTCCGCCTGGTTGCGTTCCTTGATATAAAACAGGATTCATATTTGCTCTGGCCGCATAAATTGCCGCTGTATATCCAGCAGGGCCTGAACCAATAATTAAGCATTTTGTTTTTTCGATAGTTTCGGACATTATATAAAAATTTTAGTGTGGCAAATGTAAACTTAATTCTAAAAAATAACTCTAATATGAATCCTAAAAATTAATGCTAAAATAAATTTAATTTATTTCGACCGTTTCGTTTTGCAAAGTGAAATTAAACCTTATCTTTGCGCTCGCTTCGGGGTGTAGCGTAGCCCGGTTATCGCGCCTGCTTTGGGAGCAGGAGGCCGCAGGTTCGAATCCTGCCACCCCGACAACAAATCCTTTTTGCCACAGCAAAAAGGATTTTTTTGTTCAAAAAGAATTAAAGTTCACTTGAATTCTTTTTGAATAAAAAATATTCTGGTTTTGTAAAAACCAGGAGGATTTGTTGTAACGACTCCCCCAATCAGGATCACGAAGTAATCCTGAAAAGTTTACTTGAAAATTCTTTTTGAACAAAAAAATCTACTGGTTTTGCAAAAACCAGAAGGATTTGTTGTAACGACTCCCCAACTCAGGATCACGAAGTAATTCTGAAAAATTTACTTGAAAATTCTTTTTGAACAAAAAAATCTACTGGTTTTGCAAAAACCAGAAGGATTTGTTGTAACGACTCCCCAACTCAGGATCACGAAGTAATCCTGAAAATACACAGATTTTTTTTAGGATGAAAACATCCCAAGTTTTGCAAAAACCAAAAGGATTTGTTATAACGACTCCCCAAACTCACAATCACAAAGTAATCTCACAACCAATTAATAAAAAGGATCTACTAGCACCCAACTGCCCTAGCCCAGATGGAAATGGCATCCTTTTGTGCCATCGCTTTTTGGCGCAAAAGATATAATGAACAGCTGGAACTAGCTCCTAAAATTCACTTCTAAAAAAAACAAAAAATAGGTGTCGATGAAGCTTCTAAATTTAAGATCGAATCCCTACCTTTGCACACGTTTTAAAAAAACAAATTGATACTATGTTGACTCTCTTATTTTATCTTTTTATTGCTATTGTAGCTATTCAATTGTTTTATTATGTGGTCGTTTTTGGAAAATTCTCATTCGGACCGTGCTTGAAAAACAACCCTAAAAAAACACCGATTTCTGTTATTGTATGCGCTAAAAACGAAGAAGAAAACGTTGTAAAGTTTATTCCATTACTGGCGGAACAAGACTACCCAGATTTTGAAATTATTCTTATTGATGACGCTTCGAGCGACACAACACTAGATATTTTCGAGGAATTTGAAAAAAAATACACTAATGTTCGTTTGGTAAAAGTGGTCAATAACGAAGCATTTTGGGGCAATAAGAAATTTGCATTAACGCTAGGAATTAAAGCGGCAAAGAAAGAGTATTTATTATTTACAGACGCTGATTGTTACCCGACTTCTAAAGACTGGATTAAAGAAATGAGTTCAAATTTTACGGCTCAAAAAACCATCGTTCTAGGTTATGGCGCTTATGAAAAAATACCAGGTTCATTCTTGAATAAGCTCATCAGATTTGAAACTTTAATGACCGCCGTAAGTTATTTTTCCTGGGCAAGAATGGGTCGACCTTATATGGGAGTTGGTCGGAATATGGCCTATAAAAAAGAAGAGTTTTTCAATGTCAACGGTTTTATAGAGCATATGAAAATTCGATCAGGTGATGACGATTTATTTATCAATCAAGCGGCTAAAGGAAGCAATACAACCATTTGTTGTTCGCCAGATAGTTTCACCTATTCAAAACCAAAAACAACTTTCAAAGAATGGTTTGTACAAAAACGTCGGCACATTACCACAGCATCCTATTATAAATCGTTTGATAAAGTGCAACTGGGTTGTTTTCATTGCTCACAAGTTTTCTTTTTCATTTTAGCAATCTGCCTATTAGCGTTCCAATTTGAGTGGATTATCGTTAGCAGTTTGGTTGCCTTTCGATACATTTTTACCTGGATTTCTCTTGGATTTTCAGCTGGGAAATTGAGAGAAAAAGATGTAATCTATTGGTATCCAATTCTTGAAATTGTGTTGCTTTTTACGCAGATGAATATTTTTATTACTAATATTGTCTCCAAACCGGTACATTGGAAATAACAAAAAATATCGAATTAGCAAAGCAAGGCGACCAAGTAGCCTTCACCTTTCTGTTAGATCATTATTGGAATGAAGTATACGGCTTTATGCTGAAACGAACAGAAAACGAAACAGACGCTGAAGACATCGCTATCGAAACTTTCTCTAAAGCGTTTGATAAAATTGCTACTTACAATCCAGAATTTCAATTCAATACGTGGCTCATTGCCATTGCCAAGAATGTGCATATCGATATGCTTCGCAAAAGAAAGTCCTCACTATTTGTAGACTATTCAGACGAGAACGATTACCAAGCATACAACATTGCAGATACTGCACCCTCGGCAGAAGATAAGATTATCACAGAGCAAAATTTGTCGCAGTTGCTTCGTGATATCAAAGAGCTAAAGCCTCACTATCAAGAAGTCATTCAATTGCGTTATTTTCAAGAAATGAGTTATCAAGAAATTGCTGACGAATTGGGAGAACCTCTTAATAATATCAAGATAAAGCTACTTAGAGCCAAGAAATTATTAGCCGAGATTATCGAGAACAAGCGTTAATTACTTTTGTTTAATCGTTGAACAGTTTATTCGTTAAATCGAGTATACAATTCGTGTTTCTTTGTTTTTTTAGAAGCTTTTTCCCGCCATCCGTTCCCAAACTTTTGCGGCAAACCAGCGAAGCAAAATGACAAAGTAAAAACCGCCGCAAAAGGTTTTCCTCTCCTGTCGGGGCTAGGGCTCTTCAATCCAAAAGCAACATTAAGCCCAACTAAACAAATAACCCATTAAACAACCAAACAATATTTCCTCATCCGCTCACGTTGTAACAAAAAACGATACTATGAAAGAATAAATACGTAACCATTAAACTTTTGAATTATGTCAAAATTTAGTATTTATTCCAAATCATGGATCGACCTCGTATTTGAAAACAAAAACCAAAACTACGGTGCGTTTCAATTACGTCAAAAAAGCGATGAAACCACTTTATTAGCTCTTTGTCTAGGGATTACTGTTGTTGCGATGTTGCTAACCATCCCAATTTTGATTGGCAGTTTCAAAACAAATGCTAACGCAGATGCTGCGCCTACTTACGACAATCTCGTTCTACAACTGTCGGACTTTCAACCTACGCCGCCAGAAACTCCAAAAAAATTGGCGTTACCCGTTACAAAAAAAGAATCCGAACCTGAGACCAAGAAAGAAAATCTCGAAAATCTTGAAATTGTAAAGCAAAAAGAGGCAACTGTAGAAAACACAGGTACTACCACAGCAAATGTAAAATCAAACACAGATAACGGCGCCTCAAACAACACCGAAGGCACCGCAATAAACGGCGAAAGCGAAAAAGGAAAAAGTGCGCTCAGTTCTGAAACTACATCTGAAGTCCTAAACACAACTATTACGGTAGACAAACTCCCAGAGTTTCCCGGAGGTTTAGACGCATTTTATGAATATGTTGGTAAAAAATTTGTTGCCTACGACGTTGAAACAACCATTACCGTTTATCTTTCATTTATTATCGAAAAAGACGGCAGCATGACAGATATTAAAGTAGTGAGAAGTGCCACTCCGAGCATAGACAGAGAAGCGATTCGAGTTCTAAAATCGTTACGCACTAAATGGAAACCTGGACTTAAAGACGGTCAAAATGTAAGGACTTTATATCGGCTTCCAATAAAAGTTAAAAAGCAATAAAAAAAAGCAGCATTAAAATGCTGCTTTTTTTTATGCTTTCTTAACGAATTCGGTTCTTAAGACCATCGCCGTTTTATTAACACGACAATCGATTTCTGCAGGATCATCTGTAAGGCGAATGTTCTTGACCATTGTTCCTCTCTTGATCACATCCGAAGAACCTCGAACTTTTAGATCTTTAATTACGGTCACGGAATCGCCATCATTCAAGAGATTCCCGTTGCTGTCTTTTACTTCCATTAGTTATTTTTTCTTTTTAGGAGTCTTTTTCTTCGTAGTGGTTTTTTTTGTCGTCGATTTTGGAACTTGCTTCACATAAGCTTTATACAATCCATCTGCTTCTGCTCTTTTCTTTGCATTTTCTGCTCGGTCTTTCGGGTCTGGATGTGAACTCATCATCTTTGTGATGAAAGAGGATTCTTGACCTTCGCTCATTTTTGCTAAAATATTGAACGCAGATTCTACAGCATTGACATTATAACCATTTCGCTTCATAAAATCGTACGAGTACGTATCGGCATCTGATTCTTGAGAGCGACTGTGTTTACTGTCTATTAGTGCATTAGCAATCTTGCCTAATTGACTGTCTGTCACCGCCGCAACCTTATCAGATTGAGATGCAGCGGCATCAATCAAAGCTTCTTTTTGGTACGCAGCTTTCATAGCATCTCTCGAATCGTGATTGGCTACGTGACCAATTTCATGTCCGATAACTGCTAATAACTCGTTGTCATCCATAATATCCATCAATCCTGAAAAAACACGCACGCTACCATCTGCAGTTGCGAATGCATTGACTTCTTTTATTAAATACACTTTATAGTTTAATGCAAGTCCATTTTCGTTTGCATGCTTCCCAAAAATTCTATTCAATCTTATCGTATACGGATCTTTTGGTCCAGCGACAGTATTTTCTTTGTCCATTTTATCAACCGCTTGCTTTGATAGCGCAGCAGCATCTGAATCAGTAAAAGTAAAACTTGCAAGGCCTTTTTGAACTGCTCCTAGAGCTCGTTCACCCAAATTAATTTGTGCATTTGTAGTGTTGAAACCAACAAATGTCAATAAGCAACTTAGTGCAATTATAGTTTTTCTCATTTGTCCTGCTATTATTTAAAATTTCGACTACAAATATAGCAAGTCCAAAACAATAGGAACAGCAATAATTGAATATTGTATTTCTTGCAGTCAATTTAGAAAGGTTTTTAATACATTTGAAACCATCGACTTGACTTCTATGAAACATTTTACCACACAAGAAAAACTAAAACACTTACTCGGATTTCCCGTTATTGTTGCCGCACTAGGCTATTTTGTTGACATATACGACCTGTTGCTTTTCGGAATTGTTAGAGTTCCTAGCCTAAAGTCGATGGGACTAGACGTAGACGTTGCAGGCACCTACATTCTTAACTTTCAGATGACAGGACTTATTATAGGTGGAATTCTTTGGGGAATTTTAGGTGATAAGAAAGGACGATTGTCTGTCCTTTTTGGTTCCATTCTCATTTATTCTTTCGCGAATATTGCCTGTGGATTTTTGCCTCAAATGCATTTCGCCGATCCAGTTTTGACGTATGCCGTTTTGCGATTTATTGCTGGTGTTGGATTGGCAGGTGAATTAGGAGCCGGAATCACTTTGGTTTCGGAAACTTTGCCAAAAGAATTGCGTGCCATAGGAACTTCTCTTGTGGCAGGTTTTGGAATATTGGGAGCAGTCGTCGCGCAATTAACCGTTGAATTGGCGGGTAATTGGACGACCGCTTATTTTATTGGCGGCGGCTTGGGTTTGGCACTCCTTGCTTTGAGAATTAGCGTCGCAGAAAGTGGAATTTTCAATGCAGTTAAACACGATACTTCAGTAAAGAAAGGAAATTTTGTTTCTTTTTTCAGCAGTAAAACCAGATTGATCAAATATCTAAAATGCATTGCGATTGGTCTGCCTATTTGGTTTTGCATAGGAATCTTGGTACTCATGGCAAATCAGTTTGCACCAGAAATGGGTATCAAAAACTTGGTGCCAGGAAAAGCGATTCTATGGTCATATCTCTTTGCATCGATTGGTGATTTTTCGAGCGGTTTTATTTCACATCGATTGGCCTCGAGAAGAAAGACCATGTTTTTGATGATGGGCTTTACACTTCTTGGCGTGATGCTATTGTTATTTAGTGGACCCAAATCTGAAAACATGTACTACTTCTATTGCGCTTGGATCGGATTGGGAACAGGATTTTGGGCGATGTTTGTCACGGTTGCCGCAGAACAATTCGGAACGAACATTCGCAGTACTGCTGCCACGACAATTCCGAATATGGTTCGAGGCATGCTGCCAATCATGTTGTTGGGATTTGACTTTTTGAAGAAAACTAACACCGTCATATTCTCTGCTGCAGTGGTTGGTTTTGTGGTCTTTGGAATTGGCTTTTATGCTATTTATAATATCAAAGAAACGCACAATACCGAAATGGATTTTGTGGAATAATTCAATAATAGGATTGTTCGATTATTGGACTGTTGGACTGTTAGACTGTATTAAAAAACTATTTTCCAATAATCTGACAATCTAACATCAAATAATCTATTGCCCTAGCCCTGATGGCAGCGGCATCCTTTTTTGTTTTTTGAGAAAGACCTTCGTCCTTCGACTGCGCTCAGGATGACAAGCTTCACACTCAGTGTTACAAAAAAACAAAAAAGATATAGCGAACAGCAGGATCAAGCTCCTAAAAATCCATATTGCTAAAAATAGAAAATCCTAATTCCTATTTCCTATCTTTGTGCTTCAAAAAATGTGGCTATGGAAAGTGTTTTAGATAATAATTTACCGATAGGCAAGCCGAAATGGCTGAAAGTAAAACTGCCCATCGGAGAAAAATATAAAGAACTTCGAGGTTTGGTTGATAAATATCAACTGAATACAATTTGCACTTCGGGAAGCTGCCCAAATATGGGAGAATGTTGGGGAGAAGGAACCGCAACCTTTATGATTTTAGGAAATATTTGCACGCGTTCCTGTGGATTTTGTGGTGTTAAGACGGGTCGCCCTGAAACAGTAGATTGGGATGAACCTGAAAAAGTGGCACGTTCGATTAAGATTATGAATATCAAGCATGCTGTCATTACTAGTGTTGATCGCGATGATTTGAAAGATGGTGGTTCGATTATTTGGATTGAAACCGTGAAGGCCATTAGACGAATGAATCCAGAAACAACATTAGAAACTTTAATTCCTGATTTTCAAGGAAACGAGAGACATTTAGATAGAATCGTCGATGCGAATCCAGAAGTTGTTTCGCACAACGTAGAAACCGTGCGCAGATTGACCAGAGAAGTGCGAATTCAAGCTAAATATGATCGCAGTTTAGAAGTGTTGCGTTATTTGAAAGAAAAGGGAATCAACAGAACGAAATCAGGTATTATGCTTGGTTTGGGTGAAACAGAAGAAGAAGTGATTCAAACGATGCGTGATCTTCGAAATGCAAACGTTGACGTTGTTACGATTGGACAATACCTACAACCTAGTAAAAAACATTTGCCTGTAAAAGAATTTATTCGTCCAGAGCAATTTGAAAAATACCAAAAAATTGGTTTAGAAATGGGATTCCGTCATGTAGAAAGCGGCGCTTTGGTGCGTTCGTCTTATAAAGCGGCAAAACATATTTTGTAAATAGATTGTTAGATTATTAGACTTTTAGACGGTAAGATTTTAACCCAGTAACTCAGCCTCTCCGCTGCTCAGTATCTCTAATGAAAACACGAATTGCGATTAATGGTTTTGGAAGAATCGGCAGAAGTTTGTTCAGACTGCTGCTTAATCATCCGTTGATTGAAGTGGTTGCGATTAATGACATTGCCGATAACAAAACGATGGCCCATTTGATTAAATACGACAGTATTCACGGCGTTTTGCCTTATGACTGTTCGTTTGATGACAATGCTATCATAGTCGATGGCAAACCGTACTTGTTTTTTCATGAGAAGACAATTTCAAACTTAAATTGGGAATCACTAGCGGTTGATATTGTTATAGAATCAACGGGTAAATACAAAACTTTTGATGATATCAATGCGCACATTATTGCGGGCGCAAAAAAGGTGATTTTATCCGCACCATCGGAAGTTGATAGCATAAAGACCGTTGTGCTTGGAGTAAATGAAACCATACTCGATGGCACTGAAAAAATAATTTCGAACGCCAGTTGCACGACGAACAATGCTGCTCCAATGATTAAAATCATTAGCGAATTGTGCGGTATTGAGCAAGCCTATATTACCACCGTTCACTCTTACACGACCGATCAAAGTTTGCATGATCAACCGCATAAAGATTTGCGTCGTGCCCGAGGTGCGAGTCAATCGATTGTTCCAACCACAACAGGAGCAGCTAAAGCTTTAACCAAAATTTTCCCTGAATTTGAAGGTAAAATTGGGGGAAGTGGCATTCGGGTTCCGGTTCCAGATGGTTCGCTAACGGACATCACCTTTTACGTGAAGCGTTCTGTAAGTATTGAAGAAATTAATACTGCATTCAAGAAAGCCTCGGAAAATGACCTAAAGGGGATTTTAGCCTACACGGAAGACCCAATAGTCTCCGTTGATATTATTGGAAATCGAAATTCGTGCTTGTTTGATGCTCAATTGACTTCAGTAATTGACAGAATGGTAAAAATTGTGGGCTGGTATGACAATGAAATTGGTTACTCCTCTAGAATAATAGACTTGATTCTTTATACTACTGCAAAATAAATTCTTACATTTAAACCCTTGAAAAACAATTACATTAGATAATGAGAAATCTACTACTACTTTTTGCCGTTTTTTTCAGCACTTTAATTGTAGCACAAAGGCCACAAAAAAAGAGCACAAAAGTAGATAGCATTGCGTACTATATAGAGTTGTCGAAGTTTAATATCAAGACTAATAATTACAAGTTCTCACTGAGTTTTTCACAAAAGGCAATTGATTATGCGCACCAATCGAAAGATGTAAAATCAGAAGCCTACTCGAATTCACTTATTGGCGGAATTTATTTCGAACTTAAGAAATATGATGACGCCATCGAGTCATACTACAAAAGCGTTTCCCTCTACAATACTTTAAAACCATCAAGCCAACAAGCCTATTGTTATTATCAATTGGGTTTGTGCTTTATGGAAAAAGGAAACTATTTGGTAGCGGAAAATAATTTTGAAAAAGCCAAAACGATTTTTCTTACCATTAAGATTCCGGATGCTATTGAATTATTAGATCTACAAAAAGGTATCGTATACAAAGCAAAGGGACAATACCAGCAAGCAATTCCGATTTTCAATCAGATTATTGCCAAACCTGCCACCAACGACATTTCTAAAACAAGAGCAGAAGCGCTATATCAAATAGGTACGATTGAACTTGAAAAAGAGCGCAGTAATTTGGCTTTAAATTACCTCGCGCGCGCACTAAGCATCAACGAAAAAGACAATAATGCTGAGCAAAAGGCAGATATCTTGTTGGCACTTAGTCAAACATACGAAAAACTTTTTGACATTGTCAAAGCTCATAAATACTTAAAAGAACACATTGACTTGAAAGATAGTCTTGCCGCATTGAGTTCGAAAAAGCTTGGGACGGAAGATTACGCTGAATTCAAGGATAGCGAGCGCCTAAAAACCATAGAGCAGCTTGATAAAGAAAATAAAGAACAACAAAAAGCGAATAAAGTAGCGAAACTTATCAGTATCCTTGCGATTGCATTAATAAGCATTTTGTCGCTTTTGAGTCTGTCGTTATATAAAAATAATATCATTCGAAACCAATCTAATTTATTGTTGAAAGAGAAAAACAACGAATTGCAATTGGCGAAAGAAAAAGCAGAAAAAGCATCTAAAGCGAGAGCTGAATTTTTGTCGACCGTAAGTCATGAACTGCGAACACCTTTGAATGCAATTAATGGAATTACACACTTATTGATTGAAGAAAATCCGAAGCCCAGTCAGATGAATTACCTGACTTCACTGAAATTTTCTGGCAATTATTTGCTCACTTTTATCAATGAAATTCTAGAGATTAATCGAATTGAATCGAATGCGATAGAAACTGAAAACTTGAATTTCAATTTAAAATTACTTTTGGCAAATATTCAAAATTCATTGAAGGAATTGGCTTCAATCAATAACAATACTTTTACCATTGAAATCGACCCAACGATACCAGATTTTTTGATTGGAGACCCGACGAAACTTTCTCAAATATTCCTAAACTTGATTAACAATGCGCTGAAGTTTACGAAAAATGGTGAAGTAAAAGTCATTCTAGATGTAAATGAAATCAACGAAGAATTTACTTCGATCCATTTTAAAATTGTTGACACAGGCATCGGGATTCCAGAAGAAAAAATAGAATCTGTCTTTGAAAGTTTTTCTCAAGGTTCCATCGAAATTAATAGAAAATATGGGGGAACTGGTTTAGGCTTGACTATTGTCAAAAAGCTTGTTGACATACTTGGAGGCAAAATAAAACTCGAAAGCAAAGTCGGGAAAGGATCTTCATTTTCTTTTGACCTGAGCTTCAAGATTGGTGCAGATGAACAAGTCGTAGAAGAGAAACTCAGCGAACAAAATGATTCTATTCTTAAAGGGAAGGTTGTCCTTTTGATTGAAGACAATAAAATCAATCAAATGATTACCAAAAGAATGGTCGAAAACAAAGGAATGATTTGCAACGATGTGATTGATAATGGGGAAGATGCAATTGAAGCCGTCAAAAACAATCACTATGACTTGGTTCTGATGGATGTTCATTTGCCAGGAATCAACGGAACGATTGCGACTCAAACAATAAGGACGTTTGACACAAAGACTAAGATTATTGCACTTACCGCTATTTCATTGAATGAAAATCGAGAGATGTTATTGTCATACGGAATGAATGACGTGATTACAAAACCTTTCGATCCAAGCGATTTTTATCGAATCATAGCGAACAACCTGGCTCAAGAAGTTTAGTACCGTTGAATCAATTCTTTTATTAAAGTTCGAACATGTGGTTCTGCTTTTCGAGCTGCTTCTAAGACTTCATCGTGGCTAACGGTTTCGATATTATCCTCGTTGCCCATATCTGTGATTACCGAAATTCCAAAGGTCTCCATATCCATGTGGCGCGCCACTATAACTTCTGGAACAGTCGACATTCCGACCATATCTGCGCCTAATATTTTGACCATTCGATATTCTGAGATGGTTTCGAATGTTGGTCCTTGTAAACCAAGATATACACCATCATGGACTTCAATGCCTAACGACTTTGCCAACTCTTTTGCTTTGACAATCATCGCACGACTATAGGGTTCACTCATATTGAGGAATCGAGGACCAAATCGAGCTTCGTTTTTACCGTGCAGTGGATGTTCCGGCATTAAATTGATATGATCTTTTATCAAGACAATTGACCCTACTTTGTAGGCGTCATTAACTCCGCCTGAAGCATTACTAACAATGAGTTTTTGAACCCCAAGATATTTCATAACGCGCACAGGAAAAGTCACTTCTTTCATCGAATAGCCTTCATAGAAATGGAAACGGCCTTGCATTGCCACTACTTTCTTTGAACCTATTGTTCCAAATACCAAAGCACCTTTATGACCTTCGACAGTCGAAACTGGAAAATTCGGAATAGAAGCGTACGGAAGCGTAAATTCTACTTGGATATCGTCAGTAAAGCTACCTAAACCAGATCCTAAAATCACGCCGTATTCTGCGGTGAAATTGGTTGCTGATTGAATATAACTAACTGTTTCTTGGACTTGTTCCCACATAAAAATTGGTCAATTAAATTAGAAACTTAAAAGTTCTCAAACCACTTCCAATCTCTATCATCTTCTTTTATCTTTCTGATAGCGAGAACGGTTCCATTTAATCCAAGTTCAACATCACTTTTTAGTATTTTGGGGGAAATCAATTCATAGCGACTCCTTTTAGGAACTAACCTACTAAGTAGTTTTAAAGGTAAGATAAAAAAAGCTTCCTTTATACGAACATTTAATGTCTTACTATTATCGATTGCTTTAACGGAGTCTAAAAACTCATAACAAGGATAGTTTAAAATATAACGAAATAGTTTATTTTGACTCGGCATATCCATGTCATGAAATGTTATTACACCGCCCACTTCTAGCATTCTATTAATATAGAAAAAATCAAGTAATACATGGTCGAATGTATGCCAACCATCAATGAAAGCAAAATCATATTTTTTATTTTTTTCGAGCAATTGAGGCAGAGCAATTTCAGATAATTTCTCAATTAGTTCAAAAGAATTAAAACCAGCTCTCTTCAAATTTAAAATTCCTACATTATGCCAATCAGCATGAAAAGCATCAATAATTGTATGATGGTAACCTTCTATTTTGGAACTTCCTGCACAAATATACAGGGACGAAATCCCGTAAGCGCACCCAATTTCAATAGTGTTTTTGAATTTGTTTTCAACAACAATTTTTTGTAAAAACTCACCATCTCTTTGAGATACACCTGAATGTAATGGAAGCTCATTTAATGCCTCGTCTTGAACAATTTTTTTTTCAAATAAATCCTCTACAAACTTATTGTTTACCATAGTTAATCTTTTTTTAGTACATATTTTTCAAAAGTATACAAATGCAATCAATAAAAAAATTATAATCAAAAATTAAATCAAAAAGCTATATTTATTATGCAAATAAAATTTTTAATTTTCTCAACTTTAAAATTTCATTAAACTTATTCTAAATAATAGCTTGAGGAAATAAACATTATATTAGGAAGTGTTTTTACAATCTTAATCAACATTCTTAGCAGTTACAAAATTCAAAATGATAGTATTAAAATTAGCTTCATCAATCAAGAACATAGTTTTCATTTTTAAATAAAATAATTGTGAGGAAGGCAATTGATATATTAATCGAACAAAATCTTTTTCCGTGGTAACGATCAACTTATTTTCCGCCTTTTTTAAAATCAAATTAATGTCGTTTTCACTAAAATAATGATGATCCGGAAACACCATGACCTCGTCGCCCTCGCTTTGCAAATATGCAAAAAATGGCTTTGGGTTTGCTATGCCAGCGACTAGTAATTTTGAAATTGATTTTAATTCATCCATCCTCAAAGAAGATTCTGCTGAATAAACAGAATCATCGTAAGCAATAGTGCTAAAATAAATAGGCTTATCAATGTTCAGCTTATCCTTTACCCTTTGCCTATCCGATTCCGAAATGGTCACAGGGCATTTTGATACAATAATAATATCTGCGCGTTTGGCACCAGAGATGTTTTCCCGCAAATTTCCTGTCGGAAGCATAAAATCATCAATATATAACTCTTCGAAGGTAGTTAGCAAAATATAAAGTCCCGCTTTAACCCTGCGATGTTGAAAAGCATCATCCAAAACAATAATTTCGGGTTTATTCTTTTGAGCAAGCAATTGTTCGATGCCATTTTTTCTGTCGACGTCCACCGCAACTTGGACATTCGGGAATTTTAGATGCATTTGATAGGGTTCATCTCCCAATGAAGCAGCGGTCACATTTTCATTAGCCAGAATAAAGCCTTTAGATTTACGCTTATATCCTCGACTTAATGTTGCCACTTTATAATTCTCTGAAAGTAGTCTAATGAGGTACTCTATTTGCGGTGTTTTTCCAGTTCCGCCGACACTTAAATTGCCGACTGCAATAATCGGAATGTCGAACGAATACGATTTTAGTATTCCTTTGTCGTACAAGAAATTACGAAACTGCGTTATCCAACCGTATAAAATGGCTAATGGGAAAAGTATTTTTCTCAAGAAAATCATAGTACGAAAGTAGCGTTTTTTTTATCTTTGAAAGAAAATAATTATCAAAAGCATCCTGCTATGAATCTTTGTTTTAAGAAATTCCTTTTCATTTTTTTGCTGCTTTCTAAAGTAGCTTTTGCTCAAGAGAGCGACAACGCCGCCATTCTAAAATCGATTTTTACGAAGTATTACGCCAACGAAAAAGTCATTGCCAAAGGCAGGTTGCAACTGTTGAGTTTCTACTGTAAAAAAGCACCCAATAATGAAGAAGTGCTAGAAGTGATTTCTAAAAGCGATTTACTTAAGAAAAATGCGGATGAAATCAAGAAACAAATTATCAGCAACATCGACGAAAATTGGTCAGCGGCTTATGAATTGCTTTTCAACAACCAAAACCAATACCTCAAAAAGAAAGTCAATAATTGCCTATCTTTCGAAGAATATAAAGCAGTTTCCGAAAAATATGGCGAAAACAACCAGCGTTTGATGATTGTCAGCAAGCCGATTTATTTTTCAAAAAACACTTTTGCTTTGGTAAAAGTAGCTTTCTACCGAAGCATCGAACACAACAGCGGGAGTTATCTTTTGTATGAAAAAGTCAATGATGTTTGGACCATTAAAGAGTATTTGAATGTCTGGGCTACTTAATAATCAAACTATGAAAATTAAAGAAATACTTCTTGTACTCGAAGAAATGGCGCCATTGGCATATGCCGAAGATTTTGACAATGTCGGCCTATTGACAGGAAACAAAGACAACGACGCCACTGGAATTTTGGTTTGTCATGATGCGTTGGAAAATGTCATTTCTGAAGCGATTGCGAAAAAATGCAATCTCGTGGTGTGCTTCCACCCTATTTTATTTTCTGGATTAAAGAAAATCACGGGCAGCAATTACGTCGAAAGAGCGTTGATTAAAGCCATCAAGAACGACATTGCGATTTTTGCCGTGCATACCGCTTTAGACAACCATTCAAAAGGCGTGAACCACATTTTAGCCAAGGCAATTGGCTTGCAAAATATCAAGATTCTAATTCCAAAAGCAAATTTCATCAGAAAATTAGTTACCTATACTATTCCAGAAAATGCAGAAGAAGTTCGCAACGCTTTATTTGATGCGGGAGCTGGAACCATAGGTAACTACGAAAACTGTAGTTTCAATTCGAAAGGAATAGGAACATACATGGGTAATGAAAACAGCAATCCAGAAATTGGCGCACGATTCGAGTTTGTCGAGAACGACGAAATCAAAATAGAAGTTACCTTTGAAAAACAACTCGAATCCAAAATTCTAAAAGCATTGTTTCAAAGTCATGCTTATGAGGAAGTGGCGTATGAAATCTATGAACTCCAAAATCAACATCAAAACATTGGTTTAGGTGCAATAGGAACGCTGGAAAAACCATTGTCAGAAACAGAATTCTTGTTAATGGTCAAAGACAAAATGCAAACGCCAGCCATCCGACATACTGCATTTACCAATAAAAAAATTCAAAAAGTAGCTGTTCTCGGTGGTTCAGGAAGTTTTGCAATCAAAAATGCAATTCGTGCTGGCGCAGATGCTTTCTTGACGTCAGATTTAAAGTATCACAACTTCTATGAAGCTGAAAATCAGTTGTTACTAGCAGATATTGGACATTTTGAAAGCGAACGTTACACAAAAAATTATATTGTTGATTTTCTTCAGAAAAAAATTCCTAATTTTGCAGCCATCTTGCCGCTAGGCGGAATCGTTTTATCAGAAGAAAATACAAATCCTGTTAAGTACTTATAATTATTATGGCGAATACAAAAGAACTAAATGTAGAAGAGAAATTAAGAGCGTTGTACGACTTGCAATTAATTGACACTCGAATTGATGAAATCAGAAATGTTAGAGGTGAATTGCCTTTAGAAGTAGAAGACTTAGAAGATGAAGTTGCTGGATTATTGGCTCGTCAAGATAAATTGAAAAAAGATCTCGAGAATATCGAAGAGCAAATTAAAGTAAAAAAGAATGCTGTAGAAGATCACCAATTGGCGATTAAGAAATACACAAAACAACAAGATAGCGTTCGAAATAATAGAGAATTCAATTCATTAACCAAAGAAGTGGAGTTTCAAGAATTGGAAATTCAATTGGCTGAAAAGCAAATGAAGGAATTGAAAGCGACGATGGAACACAAAAAAGAATCTATCAATAGCTCTAAAGAAAAATTAGAAGCGAAGATGTCGCACTTAAAACACAAAAAAGCGGAATTAAGCGACATCATGGCAGAAACGCAAAAAGAAGAAGCGTTCCTTTCAGAAAAATCTCTAGAATTCGAAGGATTAATTGATGAGCGTTTGTTAAAAGCATACAAAAGAATCCGTTCTAGCGTTCGTAATGGTTTAGCTGTTGTGTCTATCGAAAGAGGTGCTTCTGCCGGTTCGTTCTTCACCATTCCACCGCAAACACAAGTGGAAATCGCCGGAAGAAAAAAAATCATCACCGACGAACACTCTGGAAGAATCTTAGTCGATAGCTCATTGGCAGAAGAAGAAAGAGAAAAAATGAATAAATTATTCGCATTGATCTAAAATAACAAGCCTCGAATTCGGGGCTTTTTTTTTATGAAAAAAACAAAGGCATTCTTATTAACTAAGTCCGTTGGTTTATATATCAACTTCCTCAGTTATGTAGCGCCTAGAAAGGCTTTTCAATTGGCTTATGTTTTCTTTAGTAACCCAAGATCAGGGCGATTACAACACGAATCCTTACCGAAAATACTTGATACTTCCGATCGAGAAACACTAGAACTAAACGGTCATACCATACAAACCTACCGTTGGGCAGGAAACGAAACGGTAATTCTACTGCTGCACGGTTGGGAAAGCAATTCGTCTCGCTGGGAAAAGCTTCTGCCACAACTCCGAAAAACTGGCAATACTATCCTAGCCGTCGATTCTCCAGCGCACGGCTTATCTAGCGGAAAAGAATTTAACGTGCCATTATACGCTTCGTTTGCTGAACTTGTTATTCAAAAATACCAACCCAAGCACATTATTGGACATTCGATGGGTGGTATCACGGCCATTTACCATCAACATCACTACTCCAATGCACATCTAGACAAAATGGTTTTGCTAGGAGCCCCATCTGATTTTAATATTATTCTCAATAATTATTTGAAACTCTTAAGCCTAAACCACCGAATCAAAAAAGCGTTTTACGACTATACTAAAGACCACTTCAAAATCAATATTGACGAATTCTCCGGGCAAGAATTCCTAAAAAAATCGCAAGTCAACGGCATCATTGTCCACGATACAGAAGATACCGTGGTATTATTCCATGAAGCAAAGAAATTAGCAGAAGCATGGAAATCTGCACAGCTTATCACTACAAAAGGGCTTGGACATAGTCTGCACGATGAGGAAGTCAATCAAAAAATTGTAGCGTTTTTGTTAGAAGCTTAATCCTGCTGTTCGCTATATCTTTTTTGTTTTTTTGTCACCCTGAGCGTGAAGCTTGTCATCCTGAGCGCAGTCGAAGGACGAAGGGCTTTCTCAAAAAAACAAAAAAGGATGCCGCTGCCATCAGGGCTAAGACAATCGATTTTAATAGAAAATTCGGAAGACATTAAGATTATAAGATCTTAAGATTTCAAGACTTTCACACAAAAAGTCTTTCCAATAAATAAAAATCTTATTGTCTTGTAGTCTTACAGTCTAAAAATCCCCAAAAAAACCTAAATTTACCCCATGGAAGATTCCCTCACCCAAGGCCAAGGGCCGAATCGTATGGAGCAAAGCGGAGTAAAACGACTCAACAAATTCATTGGCGAAACAGGTTTTTGCTCCCGACGTGAAGCCGACAAGCTCATCGAAGATGGTCGCGTCACCATCAACGGGATTGTTCCAGAAATGGGAACAAAAGTGTCACCCAACGACGAAGTTCGCATCGATGGCAAACTCATCCGAGATAATACCGAGAAGCTCATCTACTTGGCGTTCAACAAACCCGTCGGTATCGAATGCACCACCAATCTCGAAGTTCGCGATAACATCGTCGATTATATCAATTACCCCAAACGTATTTTCCCTATCGGACGATTGGACAAAGCCAGCGAAGGATTGATTTTTATGACCAACGACGGCGATATCGTCAATAAAATACTTCGAGCAAGAAATAACCACGAGAAAGAATATACGGTTACCGTCAACAAACCTATCACCGATCGCTTTATAGAAAAAATGGGGAACGGCGTTCCGATTTTAGACACCATTACACGGAAATGTAAAGTTGAACAAATCAGTAAATACAATTTCAAAATTATCTTAACCCAAGGATTGAATCGTCAAATTCGTAGAATGTGCGAATATTTAGGATATGAAGTGACGGCTTTGAAACGTATTAGAATTATCAACATCTCGCTTGATATTCCTGTCGGACGCTACCGCGAATTGACCGAAGCTGAAATCGTAGAACTCAATCAACTCATCGAACCATCGAGTAAAACAGAAGAAGCTAGCTTGCCAACTCAAAATAAAACCAAGCAATCTGGCTCTAAAGCAGATGCACCGATACGAAGAACAGAATTCATCAAACGCGATGATCCGCGATATAAGAAAAAAGGGGATTATTAATAAAATCTTATCCGTCTTTGCGAGAAATAAAATTGGTCTCGCAAAGATGCAGAGATGCAAAGTCTTATTTAGTCAACAATCTTCGTTGTTCTCGTGCCAATAAAGTATTTTTCAACAACATCGCAATCGTCATCGGTCCAACACCTCCGGGAACTGGTGTAATGTGTGAGGCTTTTTTACTCACCATTTCAAAGTCGACATCACCGGTTATGCGATAGCCTTTTTCGGTAGTTTTGTCTTCAACACGCGTGATACCAACATCAATAACCACTGCCCCATCTTTTACCATTTCTGCTTTGAGGTAATTCGGAACGCCTAATGCAGTGATAATTATGTCCGCTTGTGTGGTAATTTGTGCGATGTTTTTGGTGTAGCTATGTGTTAAGGTAACGGTTGAATTTCCAGGAAATCCTTTGCGTCCCATCAAGATGCTCATTGGTCTTCCCACGATGTGGCTTCTTCCAATAACAACGGTATGTTTTCCTTTGGTTTCAACACCGTAACGCTCTAATAATTCTAATATTCCGAAAGGTGTTGCTGGAATAAAGGTCGTCATATCTAGCGCCATCTTTCCGAAATTCTCCGGGTGAAATCCATCGACATCCTTTCGAGGATCGATTGCCATGATGACTTTCTGTGTATCAATTTGTTCAGGTAAAGGCAACTGCACGATAAATCCATCAATATCGTCATCTTCGTTGAGTTGCTTGATCTTTTTTAACAACTCTGTTTCAGAAGTGGTGCTTGGCATTTTGATTAGCGTCGACTCAAATCCAACTCTTTCGCAAGCTTTCACTTTACTGCCAACATAGGTCAAACTCGCACCGTCATTTCCTACTATTATTGCTGCTAAATGCGGCACTTTTTCGTTGTTTTTTTTCATTAAATCAACCTCAGCAGTAATTTCATTTTTAATATCATCTGCTGTTTTCTTTCCGTCTAGTAGTTGCATGGTAGTTGTGTTGTTGGTTAATCCATTGTTAATTAGTAATCGAATGCCCTAGCCCCGATTGCAGCAAAGTGCCGTGCACTGCGGAAAGCGGGAAATAGCTCCTAATAAAAAAGACGTGAATCACCACGTCTCTTATTTTTTATGGCATTCCTTTCATACCGCCCATCATTTTCATCATTTGCTTTCCGCCTGGACCTTGCATCATTTTCATCATCTTGCTCATTTGGTCGAATTGCTTCATCAATTGGTTGACTTCTTCAATTTTTCTTCCAGAACCTTTTGCGATTCGCGTCTTACGTTTCATATCGATTAGCGTTGGCTTGCTTCTTTCTTTGGGAGTCATCGAGTAAATGATGGCTTCGATATGTTTGAAGGCGTCATCTTCGATCTCTACGTCTTTCATCGCTTTGGATGCACCAGGAATCATGCCCACCAAATCCTTCATATTTCCCATTTTCTTAACTTGCTGAATTTGTGTCAAGAAATCGTCAAATCCGAATTCATTTTTGGCAATTTTCTTTTGTAGTTTTCTAGCCTCTTCTTCATTATATTGCTCTTGCGCTTTCTCTACTAAGGAAACTACGTCTCCCATTCCGAGAATTCTTTCGGCCATACGCGATGGATAGAAAATATCGATGGCCTCCATTTTTTCTCCAGTTCCGACAAACTTAATCGGTTTGTTAACTACAGATTTTATCGTAATGGCTGCTCCACCACGTGTATCACCATCTAATTTTGTTAAGATCACTCCGTCAAAATTCAGACGATCGTTGAACGCTTTTGCAGTATTTACAGCATCTTGACCCGTCATTGCATCTACGACAAACAATGTCTCATGCGGCTGGATTGCTTTATGAACATTTGAAATCTCGTTCATCATTTCTTCATCAACTGCCAAACGACCGGCAGTATCGACAATCACTACATTATATCCTTTTTCTTTGGCGTATTTAATGGCATTTAAAGAAATTTCAACTGGATTGTTATTCCCCAATTCCGAATAAACCTCTACTCCTATCTGATCCCCAACAACATGCAATTGATTGATTGCTGCAGGACGATAAACATCACAAGCAACCAAAAGTGGTTTTTTACTCTTTTTAGTTTTAAGAAAATTAGCTAATTTTCCGGAGAAAGTCGTTTTTCCTGAACCTTGCAAACCCGACATTAAGATTACAGTTGGATTTCCAGAAAGGTTAATTCCTGCTACATCTCCACCCATCAATTCAGTTAACTCGTCTTTGACCAGTTTTACCAAAAGTTGTCCTGGTTGCAGGGTAGTCAATACATTTTGCCCAATCGCTTTTTCTTTTACGTTGGTGGTAAACTCTTTTGCTATTTTAAAGTTGACATCGGCATCTAGCAATGCACGACGGACTTCTTTTAAAGTTTCAGCAACATTTACTTCGGTGATTTTCCCGTGTCCTTTTAGGATATGAAAAGCCTTATCTAACTTATCGCTTAAATTATCAAACATAATAATACCAGTTTTTGAAGATGCAAATATAACATAAAGTAGGTATGGTTCAAAGCAGTTTGACTTCAAAGTTTGCTTAAAAAACATGGGGATTTTATAAGAATAAACCTGAAAGTTACAAAGCAGAAAGTCCATGGCGCGGCTACCTTTATCATAACTTAAAAAAATGTTCTTATGAAAACTTTACCACACTATAAAATGATTTTATTGGTGTTGACAACTTTACTTCAATTTTCCTGCAGCGCTAGCAAATATAAAGGCAGTGCAGCAGATACATCAGGTACCAATGGTGCAACTAACGGAACAGGAAAAATTCCTAGATCAGGAGTTAATAATTAATAAAAATAAGTAAAAGATACCTTGTTGTTTATCATAAACTATGTCGGTAAACATTGCACTGTATTCAATATAAATCCACTCCCGCTCAAACAAGAATATTTTTTTTTTATTCTAAGTAGGGTTTTGTTTTAACAATCTGTTTCACTAACAACAACGACAAAATCAAAGATGAAAAAGTCAATAACATACTCCTTTTTGCTCATCACTTTACTCGCTCATGCTCAAGTCAAAAATGTTTTTGATGTAGCTAGAAAAGGAAGTCTACAAGAAATACAGGAAATCTACAAAAAGAACCCAGAATTAGTCAATTCTGTCGACGAGAAGAAGTCGAGTCCATTAATTCTTGCGTGCTATCGGGCCAATACAGAAGTGGCTCTTTTTCTAGCGGAAAAAGTGAAAGATATCAACTATAATTCTGGAATGGGAACCGCCTTGATGGCAGCAATAATGTCTGGAGATAGTATCATAGTCGAAAAACTGATACAATCTAAAGCAAATTTGAATTTAGCAGACCAAGGAGGCAAGACAGCATTAATTTATGCGACGTTCTTTAATAAAAATGAATTGGCAAAAATGTTAATCAAAGCTGGCGCCGACAGAAATGTAAAAGATATAGACGCCAGGACGGCATTGGACTATGCAAATTTTAATAAAAATACCGAATTAATAATACTTCTTCAGAAGTAAATCGACTAATAGTTAACCAACCTAAATATGAAAACAATGAAACGATTTTACCTACTACTTGTATTTTTTGGTGCAATGCAATTGAGTGTTGCCCAACAAAAAGAAACTGCTTTAACCACAATTGGTGGAATGAAAGTAAAAATTAACCTTGACTCCGCGACATCTATTGCTACAATAACTATGGTCGGACCATCAACAAAGTGGATTTCGATTGGTCTTGGAACCTCATCGATGTCCGTTAATAAGGACGTAAATACTTACGGGACAACACTTCTTGATCAGTATTTTACTACATCCGGGCATGTTGCGCCAACAACGGACACAACGAATAATCTAACGCTGGTCAGCAATACTGTAAGCGGCAGTAATAGGACTGTAGTTTATACAAGACCGTTCAATACTGGAGATGCCAAAGATTATGCATTTGTTTACACAATTACGTCGCTAAATATAGTTTGGGGAATCGGTCCATCAACCAATGTTACGTCTGAGCACTCCACTTTTGGAAGTAAGACGTTAACGTTCTCTAATGTTTTGGGCGTTGAAGACTATGCCACTTTAAATGACATTATCGTTTACCCGAATCCATCCAATGGCATATTTACCATTGCAAAAAATAATCTGACCAGTGTAAACAAAGTTAGTGTTTACGATATGAATGCTAAACTTTTGAAAGTTATTTCAACTGAGATAACAGATCAAAACAACACCGTTGACTTGACGGAATTGAGCAAAGGAATGTACTTTATGGAAATTGCCAACGATACAGATCAAGTGGTGAAGAAAATCATAATTAACTAAAACCATCATAAAAATGAAAAAATCGAGAATTATTGCGCTATCGCTATTGTTGTCAGTAGTTGCAGGTGTTTCAGCATTTAACTATGTAATGCATGGCGGAGCTAGAGATTTGTCAAAAGAAGCAACCAATTTTTCTGTAGACTCAAAAGTACTTGCCGAAGAGTTTAGCTCAAACACCAATTTGGCAAACTCAAAGTACCTCGAAAAAGCAGTTGCTGTAAAAGGTATTGTAACTGATGTAAATGCGAATGTAATCACATTAGACAACGGAATTGTTTGCACGCTTTCTACTCCAAATGCCACAATCAAGAATAACCAAACTATTACCCTAAAAGGACGTGTAGTTGGTTACGACGATTTGATGGGTGAAATAAAATTAGATCAATGCTATCCAATCTAAAAAAGAAACGATGAATTTTAAATGTATTACTTCCTTTCTTTTCCTCTTTTTGATTGTAGGAATAGCAAATGCTCAAGACGACTTGCTCACGCAACTTGATACCGTCAAGCCCAAAGAGAAACAGGTTGAAATGGCTGCATTTAAAGGTTTGCAAGTTTGTAGTATGCAATCGACCAAACTTCCTATCAAAGGAGAATGGTATTTTCTAGTTTCCCATCGATTTGGCGATATTACTGAAGGCATCAATAATTTCTTCGGCTTAGACAATGCTTTGACAAGAATAGGCGGAATCTACGGTGCTGCCAATTGGTTATCTCTAGGTGTTTCTCGTCATACTTATAACAAGACATTTGAAGTATCTGCTAAATATCTTTTAATAAGTCAAAAAATTGATGGATTTCCCTTAACCATCGTGGGTTATAATTCGATGGATATCAATTCTTCCAAATTTGATAAAGAGGAGTTTCCAAATTTTAAAGACAATAACCGATTAGCTTATACCTCGCAATTACTCATATCTAGAAAGTTCAATGAGTCGGTTTCCTTTGAAATCAATCCAATCTTAGTGCATAAAAACTTATATGACGCGCAGCCAGGGACTGAAAAGAAAGACCAAGTGCTTATTGCTGGAGGTGGTCGATGCAAATTATCTAAGCGCATTAGCTTTAACTTAGAATATGCTTACCGTCTGAATGAACCTGAAAAAGAAATGTATCACAACCCGTTAACTGCAGGATTTGATATAGAAACCGGTGGACACGTATTTCAGCTTGTATTTTCAAACTCGCAAGCAATGAACGATGTTGCCTACTTTACCAACGCCACAGGAAAATGGAATGGCGGTAGCGTTTATTTTGGATTTAATATGTATAGAGTATTTTAACTATGAAAACACTAAAAATAACCTTAATAATTTCTTGCCTCTGCGGTCTATTTTTCGTTTCGTGTGATTCAAATACGTATGAAGAAATAGCGGGAGTCGTAGAAAACCCCACGTACAACGCCAACGTCAAAGGGATTATGGAAGACAAGTGCAATTCCTGTCACAACCCAGATTATGGACAAGAACCGTATTTACAAACCTATGCACTGGTAAAAGATGCCTGTGAAAATGGTACTTTACTTTGCAAAATTGATGGTTCATGCGGTTCTATTATGCCCACCAGCGGAAAAATGCCAAAGGCAAGAATTGATATTATTCAAAATTGGGCACTTCAAGGATATGTTGAACAATAAAAACACAAAAAAATGAAAAGAATCTTAATTATTATATTGTCTTTATTGGTAGGAGAAGCGATGCTTTCCCAAAAAATGATGACACATTCTGGTGAAGTTAAATTTGATGCCTCAATGCCAGATCTGGTTGAAATCGCTGCTACCAATTCCGGAGCCTCATGCATATTTGACAAGGCTACTAGCGAATTTGTTGCTTTAGTACTTATAAAATCTTTCAAATTTAAATCACCACTAATGGAAGAACATTTTAATGAAAATTATATGGAATCTTCAAAGTTCCCAAAAGCAACTTTTAAAGGGAAGATTATCAATTATGACAAATCAAATAGCAAAAGAACATATGATCTTGAGGGAGATTTAACCATTCATGGCGTTACCAAAAAGGTGCGAACAAAAATCAACATGGTTGAAAGTGGTGGAAAAGTTCAAGCAACATGTAATTTCACCGTAAAGTGTAAAGATTATGATATTGACATACCAAGTCTCGTAAAGGAAAAATTTGCTGAAAACATCAAAATAGCCCTTGACTTTTCGCTAGAAGGAAAATAAGATTGTTTGTTTAGTTTTTGACCGAAAAACCGCCGAAAGTAATATGCTCTAGGTGGTTTTTCATTTATGGCATTAAAGTTCCCACCGATTTTAATGTAGATTCTAAGGCGTAAAAAACATTGTTTGTTTGTTGGCAGCAATATTACTTGCTGAGCAAACGCCTCACAAGTAACTAGACCATCTAAACAATCTCGATTGTATGGGCACAAAAAAAACCAGCTAAAAGCTGGTTTCAATTATTTTGTATTGCTTTATTTGAATTAATTTTTCTCAAAAGTTAGTAAATCGATACTACCATCTCCGCCGCTAACATGCTTTAGTTCTATTTTTTGATTGGTTGCTGTCAAAACAAACCAATCATCTGAAATCGACTCAAACGGCCCGTCGGTCTCACTGGCAAACGCAATAGGAATTTTTACTTTGCCACTATCTGTAGTAGAATCCCATGTGCCTGTTTTTGTTGCTGGCCCAGTCGCTACTAAAGAACCATCCGCATTGAAGTCGAATGCATAACCAGAAAAATCAGACGATTGATCAACTCCAGCTTCACTATATGATGAAACGTCCCATGTTCCATCGACTATAATCGTATTTACTTGTGCCTCGGTAATACCGGTCGCGGTAGTCTTGTCGTCCTTTGAGCAGCTTACTAGTGCTGCCACAACAAATAACATTGGTGCTAATAACTTAAGGTTCTTTTTCATTTCTTATTGATTAAATTAAATTTTCTGAAAAGTCAAATAGCTAATATCTCCATTTCCGCCACTTACATGACGTAATTTAATAGTAGAGTCGTTAAATTCTATTACACGCCAATCGTCTTCTATTTCTTCCAAAGCATCGCCTAAAAAACTCAATTGTAGTTTCGCATATCCATCATCAATATAGCTTGCCCAATTACCATTTATTATTGTAGCATTTCTTACTGCTATTGAAGTCCCGTTTGCAGAAAAAGTAAAAACATATCCATTGTACTCGTATGTTTCATCTTCATTTCCGTCAGTAAAATTAGAAATTTTCCAAGTTCCTGTAACAATCACTTCCGATAGCAATACATCTCCAGAACCATCGTCATCACAGTCGTCAATCACGTTTTCAATTCCCGCCTGCAGCTCAGCATTAGAATTAAACACTACAGTGTCGGCATTCGACTTGGTCATAGATAACGGATAAACAATATTGTAAACCACGTTGCTTGTTAAGCCATCTAGAAAGTTATACAGTTGCGAATTATTTGAAATAGTAATTGTATTTGGTGTTTGCGTATCGCTGTTGTAGGTGTTTATAACGATTGGATAATTGAAATCAATACAAACTATTTCATTGAAACCATTATCAGCGCCGCAATTCGCAACAACTGTATTGTAAGCTTGTTGATTAGCCACTTCAATTTCTTGGAAATTAGGAAATTTCAATCGAATCGGAAAACTGAAGTAGACAATATCATCATCATTAGAGTATTCATTTTTGATTTCTCGTACCGTCTCGTATTGGTTGTGGTCGATAACATTGACAATATTTGAATTCACTGTTACTGAAACTGGTAATACTACGGCGAAACAACTCGTACCATCAAGAACATTATCTTTTGAAGTTGGGCTTTGTGAGACACGACCCATAAGTGTTGTCAATGCGGAATTCTTAGTTAAGTTTTGCGGTGATTGCGCTTGGCTTACCGTGTCTTTCTGACAAGAGAAAAAACCAAAAAAGAACACCAACATCAATACTAAAGTAAAGTTTTTCATTTTATAGATTGTATATGACAACTCTAAAACAAATTTCAACAAAAAAACCCTACTTACAATATTTTTTTTAGCTAATTTCACAAAAAGAAATCGAAAGTGTTTTTATGAATAATTTCCAAATAAAGGGTATCTGCGACGAGAATTTGTTTTCTGTTTTCTTTAAAAATAATGTCAAATCGTTAAGGAACTACTTGTATTTCAAATTTGGAAACGAGGAACAATCGAATGACATGACGCAGGAAGCCTTCATTAAACTTTGGGAAAACTGCGCAGATGTTCCCCCAGAAAAAGCAAAATCATTTCTTTATACAGTGGCGAACAATGCTAGCCTCAATCAGATAGCGCATCAAAAAGTGGTGCTGAATTATAGTAAAAATAATTCGCTGAATGATAGAACGAATGTCAATCCAGAGTTTATTTTAGAAGAAGAACAGTTTAAGTCCAAACTTGAAAAAGCAATTGCCAACTTAACAGAAGGACAACGAACTGCATTTTTGTTGAATCGAATAGAAGGAAAAAAATATGCTGAAATAGCGGTAATGCTCGACATCAGTGTGAAGGCAGTTGAAAAGAGAATTCATGGGGCGTTATTGTCATTGCGGACTAATATTGAGCAATTTAAGTAGGGTTTTGAAGCCTTTACTTGTTTTACCATTAATCAAAACAAAATGGAAGATAATTACAAATTAGCAAAATGGTTGTCTGGAGAGCTTTCAGAGGCGGAATTACATGCTTTTGAAAAAACTCCTGACTTTAAAACCTACGAAAAAATTGCCATTTATTCGAGTCAAATGGAGGCACCCTCTTTTGACGAAAATAAATTGTACGAGGAGGTTATTGCCGCTAAAAAGAAAAACACCCGCGTAATATCTATGCATCAAACTTGGTGGTTTAGAGTTGCCGCGATTTTTCTGGTTTTTCTAGGTTTGACCTATTTCTATAACACTAGCATAGCTATAACAGAATCAGCAGTGTATGGAGAATTCAATACTTTTAAATTGCCTGATAATTCACAGGTTGTGTTGAATGCTGGTTCTGAAATCGACTATAATAAATGGAATTGGGACAATCACCGTCAACTGCAACTTTCTGGTGAAGCGTATTTTAGAGTAGCAAAAGGAAAAAAATTTGAAGTACAAACCAACTTAGGTAAGGTGACGGTCTTGGGTACTCAATTTAACGTTAAAGCGCGCAAAAATAGATTTGACGTTACTTGCTATGAAGGCCGCGTAAAAGTTAACTACCAAAAACAACAGCTGGTTATCACAAAAGGACAAAGGGTTTCATTTAAAGATGGTATTTTGCTAAATACTCCAAATTCGATGGCATTGCAGCCAGAATGGACTTCGAAGGAATTGGCTTTTGTGGACGAACATTTATCCGCAATTTTGGAAGAAATGGAAAGACAATACAATTGTACTTTTGAATATGCTGACATTAATAATTCTCAACTTTTTACCGGAACAATCCCCGCAAATAACATCGATCAGGGATTACAAGTTCTAGCAACGATTTACCATGTA
Organism: Flavobacteriaceae bacterium; assembly: GCA_947456815.1. Taxonomy (GTDB): domain Bacteria; phylum Bacteroidota; class Bacteroidia; order Flavobacteriales; family Flavobacteriaceae; genus Flavobacterium. The sequence continues at coordinate 144,138 of CANGTL010000001.1, read as the reverse complement.
AAGTTTAAAAAAACAACGAATAATAAGATAAGTTTAGAATTTGTGGATGTGGAAAAATAGGTACTGCATCGCCTTTTTACTTCTCCTTTTTCAATATCATGCTTGCGCTCAAATTGAAAAAGAAGCCATTCCATTGAAAGATATCTTAGCGCAAATCAGCGCCCAGCACAATGTCAAATTCAATTTCATAGAAGACGAAGTTGTTATTTTTACCCTTATTCCTCCTCCTAAAAACCTAACTCTAGAAGCTAAAATAGAGTACATAAAAGTAAGGACAAAGCTTAAGTTTTCTTTTATCGATGGTAAATATTTTACAATCTTTAATGACCATAAAGTTGACAAACCCATGTGCGGCTATCTGTTAGATGCGGAAACAAACTTACCAATTGAAAATGCAAGCATTCAAGTAGCAAACACTTCTTTTATTACATCTACAAACGCACGAGGGTATTTTGAACTTCCTATATTATCTCCAAATCCGATTAAATTTAGGCATCAAAGTTATCTGCCTAAGAACGTAGAAGCAAGGATGTTATATATTGAAGGTTGTCCCAATATTTTGCTTACGCCATTTTCACAAGAGTTACAAGAAGTGGTCACCAATCAGTATTTAACGAGAGGTATTTCTAAGAAAATAGACGGCCGAATTGAAATAAAACCGAAGAAATTTGGTTTGTTACCAGGCTTAATCGAACCGGATGTCTTACAGACATTGCAGCAAATTCCGGGGATTAATAGTGTTGATGAAACCATCTCAAACATCAATGTTCGCGGTGGTACGCACGATCAAAATTTGTTTTTATGGAATGGCATACGCATATTTCAGACTGGACATTTCTTTGGACTTATTTCCGCATTTAATCCTTCTTTGGCCCACACTATTTCGATTACAAAAAATGGAACCTCTGCTTTCTATGGTGAAGGCGTATCGAGCCTAATTGATATTTCTACACGTTCACAGGCGATCGAGAAAACGCAATCTAGTATTAGCACCAACTTAATAAGTTCAGAATTCTACTCAAAATTTAAAGCTTCTAAAAATGGCAGCATTGAATTGTCTGGTCGGCGATCTTTAACCGACTTTTTTTCATCTCCAACCTACACCAATTACCGAGATAGAGTGTTTCAAAACACCATTGTTACTAATCTCAATAACAGTTCAACTAACTTAGTTGAAAGCAAAGAAAATTTCTATTTCTACGACTTGACCTTACAATATCAGCAAAAAATAGGCGAAAGACATGAATTATTATTCGATGCAATTACGATTCGAAATAATCTAAGCATCGACCAAAATCGAAGTGCGTTGGAGAAAAACAGTACGCTAGCACAAGAGAATTTCGGAGGAAATATTCGCTGGAAAACTACATGGAACGAGAAAAACAGCAGTCAGTTCGACATTTCCGGATCGCATTACAATCTAGACGCAACGAATGAATCCATCCAAAATAATCAGATTTTTGATCAAAATAACGCGGTGCTTAATTTTGGATTTCAATTAAAAAATACCCATCTGTTCTCCAATAATTTTGTTCTCCGCACAGGCTATCAATTTGATGAAATTGGAGTTACAAACAGTGACAAAATCAATACACCTATTTTCTCTAGAATTATCAGAGAAGTTTCAAATTCTCACATTGGAGTTGCTGAAATTGAACACCAAAGCGTCAACGGAAAAACTTTTTTTATGTTTGGCGGTCGCTTAAACTACTTTGATAAGTACAGTACAACGATTTTTGAACCTAGACTTCAATTCAATCAGTTGATTATAAAATCCTTAAGAATTGAAGTTCTTGCTGAACAAAAAAGCCAGACATTATCCCAAATCATTGACCTTCAACAGGATTTTTTAGGATTAGAAAAGAGACGATGGACATTAGCAAATGGCAGCAGTATTCCAATTCAGAGAAGCAATCAGTGTAGCATTGGTGTGACTTTTAAAGATAACAATTGGTTGGTAACTTGGGATAACTTCTATAAAAAAGTAACGGGAATTACAACCAGTAGTGAAGGGTTTCAAAATCAATTTGAATTCCTAAAAGAACAAGGTAACTACGAAGTTTTCGGAACTGAATTGTTGATCCAACGCAACTTTAAGAAAATCTGTACCTGGGTAAGTTACAGTTATAATGACAACAACTATTCATTCATCAATCTAATTTCTACGAATTTTCCAAATAATTTAGAATTGAAACATATTATTACAGCGGCCATCGTTTATGATTGGAAACAATTCAAAATGGCTTTGGGAGGTAAATGGCATAAAGGAAAACCGACCACAGAAACTTTAACCAACAGCATCAATTTTGAAAACCCATCGAACCCAAAAATTCTATACGACGTGCCAAATAATGCAAATTTACCCGATTATTTTCAGTTGAATTTTTCTGCAGCGAAGGAATGGAAAATTACGTCAAAAATCAATTTACAAACAAGTTTCTCAATACTAAATCTACTTAATAAAGAGAATATTATTCAACGATACTTTCGAATAAACTCCAGTCAAGATGGTATCGAGAGCATTAATACTTACTCGTTGCGTCGCACACCAAATGCAAGTGTAAAATTAAGCTTTTAAACTACATTCTTTCTGGCACCTCTATTCCCAATAATCGGAATGAAGACTGAATTGTATCGGCTACTTTCTTTGATAATTGTACTCGAAAAACTTTTTTTGAAGCATCTTCCTCCCCTAAAATTGAAACAGATTGGTAAAATGAATTGTACTCCTTGACCAATTCATAGGTGTAATTCGCAACTAGAGCTGGGCTGTGTTGAATAGCAGCATTTTGGATCACCTCGGGGTACATTTCGAGTTGCTTGATTAGCTCTTTTTCTTTTGGGTGCAGTTGTAAATGACTAGTGTCAGCATTCAAATCGAAATCGGCTTTTCGCAAAATTGACTGAATTCGAGCATAGGTATATTGAATAAATGGACCCGTATTTCCGGCAAAATCTACAGATTCTTCAGGATTGAAGAGAATTCGTTTTTTAGGATCTACTTTTAAGATGTAATATTTCAGCGCTCCTAGTCCAATTATAGTATATAGTTTTTGCTTTTCAGCAATAGAATATCCGTCTAATTTTCCCAATGACTCTGCTAATTCTTGGGCGGTTTGTGTCATATCATCCATCAAATCATCTGCATCTACAACGGTTCCTTCACGAGATTTCATTTTACCGGAAGGCAAATCGACCATGCCATAAGAAAGGTGAAACAGATTTTCAGACCAGTCAAATCCCAGTTTCTTTAAAATTAAAAACAGTACTTTAAAATGATAATCTTGCTCGTTGCCTACGGTATAGACCATTCCTCCAACATCAGGAAAATCTTTTGCCCGTTGAATCGCCGTTCCAATATCTTGTGTCATATAAACAGCAGTACCGTCTGAGCGCAACACAATTTTTCGATCTAGACCTTCATCGGTTAAATCAATCCAAACAGAACCATCAGGATCTTTTTCAAAAACACCTTTGTCAAGTCCGATTTGAACCACTTCCTTTCCTAACAGATACGTATTGCTCTCGAAATAATAAGAGTCAAAATCAACCCCAAGACGTTTATACGTTTCGGCAAAACCGTCGTATACCCATTGATTCATTTCTTTCCATAGTGCAACAACTTCGGTATTTCCTGCTTCCCAATCGAGTAACATCTTTTGAGCTTCAAGTAGAATTGGAGCATCTTTCTTAGCCTCTTCTTCTGTTTTTCCTTGCGCCATCAAATGCGATATCTCTTCTTTGTAGGCTTTATCAAACGCAACATAATATTTCCCGACTAACTTGTCTCCTTTCAAACCAGTGCTTTGAGGCGTCTCTCCATTTCCAAATTTCTGCCATGCTAACATCGATTTACAAATATGAATGCCGCGATCATTAATAATTTGTGTCTTATATACTTTATGACCTGCAGCTTTGCAAATTTCTGCCACTGCGTAGCCTAACAGATTATTTCGAACATGGCCAAGGTGCAAGGGTTTGTTAGTATTTGGTGAAGAATATTCAACCATAATCGCCTTACTATTGGGAATAGGATCTACAAAACCAAACTGCTTCATGTTTTTGACACTGTTAAAAAACTGAAGATAATACGTATCAGATATAACGATATTCAAGAACCCAGAGACAACATTAAAGCTTATAACCTCAGTAGTGTTTGATACCAAGTAATTGCCCAATTGATTACCAATTTCTGCTGGACTACTTTTTATTTGTTTCAAAAAAGGAAATAAGACTAAAGTGATATCTCCTTCAAACTCTTTTCTAGTAGCTTGAAACTCTATTTTTTCAAAAGTTGTACTGAAAATTTGGTTAAGTGCATCATGAATTGGAGTTGTAAGCAGCGTTGAAAGTGACATGTCTGATAGATTAAGAGGGCAAATATAGGCATAACGGATGCAAAAATAAAATCGAATAGCAAATGAGGAACCTAAATAGATAATCAAAAGCATGATTGAGAAGTAGTTTCTTTCCCCACAAAAAAGAAGTAGTTTTCTCAATAACAAATATGTTTTTTGTAAGATTTTTACTTTATTAAAACAAAAAAAGATGTATTTTATCGATTTTATTTGCTTTTAACCGATATATTACTCAATCTTTGAAGTGTCAAAATAAATACAATTTAATAGTAAAGCCCCAAATCTACTATGAAAAAATTACTACTCATTACAGCTATTGCTGTAACTGTGAATTGCTTCTCGCAAGCAATATCAGTCAGCACAAACACGTACACTGTTCCGCAATTGGTAAATACAGTGTTGATTAACTCGCCCTGTGTTTCAGCTACCAATATCACTTGGAAAACTGGGACCAACTTTGCCTCTTCCAACGGGATTGGCTACTTCCAAAATTCAAATCCGAATTTTCCAATGCAAGCAGGAGTTATTCTGAGCACTGGGGATGTTACGCATGCTTCGGGACCAAATTCTACCATGTTGAATGACGGTTCGCCAACATGGCCAGGGGACACAAGTTTAGAAAGTACCTTACTGCAATCTGGAATTTCAATGAGTTCTGTCAATGCTTCTATATTGGAATTCGATTTTACACCAATATCTCCTACTTTTAGTTTTGAGTTTTTGTTTGCCTCCGAGGAATATGGTAATTTTCAATGTCAATTTTCGGATGCCTTTGCATTTCTGTTGACCAATACCGCTACTGGAGTTACCAAGAATCTTGCAGTGGTTCCAAGTACAAATATCCCAATTTCAGTAGTTACGATTCGTGACTACTTATACAACTCGTCTTGCCCATCAGCAAATGCGCAGTATTTTGGTGCATACAATGGTGGATCTGCTGCTGCTTCAGCTGCGATCAACTTTAACGGTCAAACTAAGTTGATGAATGCTTCAGCAGTTTTAGTACCTAACACAACTTATCATATTAAGTTAGTAATCGCCGACCGCTCGGATGAAAGTTCGGATTCTGCTATTTTCATCTCATCTGATACTTTTAACATCGGACAAGATGTACTTGGTTTAGATCTTACTACCACAAACAACTCCGCTTTATGCTTTGGAACAAACCATACATTGGTCTCTAACTTAGATCCTACTCAATACAACTTTAGTTGGACAAAGGATGGTCAAATAGTCGCTGGAGAAAGCGGACCGAATTTAGCTATTACGCAACCGGCAGTTTACGGAGTTACATACCAACAAAACACCAACGGATGCCAACCTGTTTCAGATTTTGTAACTGTTGAATATTTGCCTGAAATATTGGCACAAACTCCAATAAATTTATACAAATGCAACACCGGAAGTGCAACTTACACTTATGATTTATCGTTGAATACACCGGTTGTAAAAACTGGATTAAATCCACTGACGCAAGTATCATACTATGCAACTTTAGCAAATGCCAACTCGGCTACTAATCCGTTGCCTACTAATTACACTGCGGCACCAGGCACAACGATATATGTGCGAGTAAAAAACCACACAAATGCATGCTTTGTTGTTAAGTCATTTGAATTGCGTTTATCAACGCCACCTGTAGCAAATCAAGTTCCAAACGTTGCAAAGTGCTCTTCCCCAGGGTTTAATAATGCTGCATTTGACTTAAATCAGCAAAATGCTACAGTATTAGGGTCACAATCTGCTTCAGAATATTCAATTTCATATTATAACACACAGGCTAATGCTAATAATGGCTTGAACCCTATCAACAATAGTTTTATATATGCATTCAATAACACGCCCGTTTATGTAAGAATTCAAAGCACTACGGATCCCGCTTGTTTTAGCACTTCTAATTTTAATCTATTTGTTAATCCGTTACCCCCAGTAGATGTTCTGCAACCTGTTTTTGTTTGTGATCACTACACATTGCCTACGTTGCAAAACGGAAATTATTTTACACAAAGTAACGGAACAGGAACGCCTTTGTTTGCTGGTGATAACGTCACTATAACTTCTACAATTTATATTTTTAATCAGCCCAACGGGCCAACAGGTTGCTCGAATAACAGTAGTTTTCAGGTAACGATTTTAGATCCAGAATCATTGGTGCCAGACACAGGAAGTTTTTGTGGAAATTATTTGTTACCTAATCCAGCTGTTGGAAATTTCTATACTGGTCATAGTGGAACAGGTACGCTTATACCAAATGGCACCAGTATTACACAAACTCAGACTATAAATTTCTACTACCAATCCACAGAACCACCGTTTTGTGTCATTGATCAAGATTTTACCATGACAATTTTACCAATTGTAACATTACCAACATTTGCTAATGCTTTTGATTGTGTTGGGTATACGCTACCAGCGTTAACAACCGGCAACTATTATACGGAAGCAAATGGTGGCGGAACGCAAATCGCCCCAGGAACAGTTCTAACAAATTCTCAAACGGTATATGTGCACGCAGCTACTCCAGATAATTGTACTGCTGATGCTTCGTTTGACGTTGTAGTTGGCATTAATATTCCTGCAGATGTTTCTCAATGCGAACCATATACTTTGCAAGCCTTGACCATTGGTAAGTACTTTACTGGTCCACAAGGTTCTGGTCAAGAAATACTCCCAGGAACGGTAATTAATCTAACTCAAACTATCTATGTTTACGTTCCAAACAATGGAGGAAATAATTGTACCGATAATATTCATTTCTTGGTTTCTATAGCGCAACCTATAATTGATATTCTGCCAAATGTAAACGCTTGTGAAAGTTACACTTTACCGGTTTTAACAAGTGGTGACTACTATACTGGACCAAATGCAACTGGAACCAACTTACATGCAGGCGATTTAATTACAAGCACTCAAACTTTATACATCTTTAAACAATCAACTTCTAATGCAACTTGTAGTAACCAATCAATATTTCTGGTTACCATCACGGCAAAACCCTCAATAGACTCAAGGTCAGATATAGATATTTGTAATTCTTATACATTAACTAATCTAGCAGTTGGAAATTATTATACTGGACCAAATGGCACAGGAACTCAATTGCCTGGAGGTACTGTAATTACTACTTCTCAGACCATCTATATTTTTGCAGCTTCAAGTACTCCACCATTCTGTGCTTCTGAAAATAGCTTCGACATTACTGTATTTTCAATAGAGGCGGATGCACCTGCAAATGTTGTGGCTTGCGACCGTTATACTTTACCAGCGTTGACTTCTGGAAATTACTTTAAAGTATCAGGTGGTCCAAGCAGCGGAGAAGGAAACTTGTTATTGGCCGGAGATGTAATTACAATGAGCCAAACAATATATGTTTATAGAGAATCAGGAGAGAGAATTAATTGTACCGATGAAAATAGTTTTACCGTTACAATCAATGCAACGCCTGTACTTGCGCCAATCGCGCATGTAAATGCAGCAAATTCGTATACTTTACCAGTATTAACTCTTGGAAACTATTATACTGGTCCAAACAAAACCGGAACTATGTTAAATGCGGGAGATATAGTTAATAGCGATGAAACGATTTATGTATATGCAGAAACTGGCACTACACCAAACTGCAGCGATGAAAAGAGCTTTTCTACAACAATCTTTAATGTAGACGAACTATCAAATATTACAATATGTGAAAGTTATACTTTACCAACTTTAAACATTGGACGTTACTATACAGGTCCCTTGGGAACTGGCACGCAATTGTTGGCAGGACAAAATATTACAAGTTCACAAACGGTTTATATCTATAGCATAGCTCCATTCGACTCTATTAGTTATGATGAAAGCTCCTTTGACGTGACCATTGTAGATGCCCCTGTGGTAAATGCTATCCCAACCAATATGCTGACAACCTGCGACAATGATGGGACAAATGATGGTATAACAAATTTTGATTTAACTACATTAAATTCAACAATTCTTGGTACTCAAACTGGAGCAGAATTTACAGTAACTTACTATACTTCGTTTACTGATGCGACTGCAGGTATAAATAGTGTGACGTCGTCAACTGCAAAAACGATTTACGTTCGAGTATCAAACACGCTAACCGCTAACTGCTTTGACGTTAAAGTTATTCAAGTTCGAGTTAACAAAATTCCAGAACCAAAACCACAAAGCGGTACCATGTGTTATGATACCAAAAATAGTATATTGCTAAATCCGTACACGATTACGAGTGGATTGAGTTCTTCAAACTTTCATTTTCAATGGATTAATGAAGATGGTGTTGTAGTAGGAACTGGAACAAATTATCTAGCAATACTTCCAGGTGTTTATTCAGTAATTGCGACCGACATTGCAACGGGTTGCTCGTCTGAGCCGGCTCCAGCGACAGTCTCTTCTTCTGAACCTGCCCTCGTTAGTTATGCAATCACTGAAAATTTTGACGATAATCAAGTAATCGCTATAGAAGCAGTTGGTGCAGGAGATTATGAATATCAACTAGACGCTGGACCTTTCCAAGATAGTCCAAACTTTGAAAATGTTCCTTCAGGCACGCACACCATTACAGTAAGAGATAAGAATGGATGTGGAAACGCTACAACACAAGCTCTGGTTGTCAATTATCCTAAATTCTTTACACCAAATGGTGACGGATATAATGATACTTGGAATATTAAGGAGCTTAAAGATCAATCAAAATCCGTAATCTTCATTTATGATCGTTATGGAAAGATATTGACACAAATTAGACCAAATGGAAGCGGTTGGGACGGGACTTTTAGTGGACAAACCATGCCATCTGACGATTATTGGTTTACCATTACGTATGAAGAAGATAATGTGGAAAAAGAATTCAAATCACACTTTGCAATGAAAAGATAAAGACAAATTTGCAAACTATTTTCGATTTTGTTGTAACAAAAAGCACTTGCGAAAGTCTACTTAGTACATCAATCAAAAATAGAACGAGTTAGTAATTTTTATAATTGGGTTTTATATAAATTGAGTTTTAGTTAGAGAGAAAAAACCAGAGTGTGCACTCTGGTTTTTTTTTGTTTCAAAAACTCACTATTACCATTTTATAACGGCACTAGCCCAAGTAAAGCCACTTCCGAATGCAGCCAAAACAACCACATCTCCTGGTTTTATTTTACCTAACTCCCATGCTTCTGTCAACGCAATTGGTATAGAAGCGGCAGTAGTATTGCCGTACTTTTGAATATTATTAAAAACCTGATCGTCCGACAATCCAAATTTCTTTTGAATAAACTGTGAAATTCTCAAATTCGCCTGATGTGGAATCAGCATATTAATATCACTAACTTGTAAATTATTTGCTGCTAGCCCTTCGTGAATTACTTCGCTAAAACGAACAACAGCATTTTTGAAAACAAACTGCCCATTCATATAAGGAAAGTAACTTTCGTCGCTAGGATCATTATCTGCTAGAATATCTGTAACCCAACGCCCGCCCATTCCTGGTGCCAAAACAGACAGTTCTTTTGCATGTTCTCCTTCGGAATGCAAATGTGTCGATAATACGCCTTTGCTTCTATCTACTTCTCTAGAAATAACGGCCGCTCCTGCTCCATCCCCAAAAATTACAGAAACACTGCGACCTCTGGTAGTCATATCTAAACCAAGGGACTGCAGTTCAGAGCCAACAATCAAAACATGCTTGTACATGCCCGTTTTGATGTACTGATCCGCAATCGACAACGCATAAACAAATCCTGAACATTGATTTCGAATATCCAAAGCACCCACGGTTTTCAACCCCAACTCTTTTTGCAACATCACACCCGGACCGGGAAAATAGTAATCTGGAGAAATAGTAGCAAAAACAATAAAGTCGATATCTTCCTTGTCAACTCCCGAACGTTCGATGGCAATTTGGGCCGCCTTAATACCCATGGTCGTGGTGGTTTCTCCGCTACCTTTCAGTACATGACGGCGCTCTTTGATACCGGTTCGCTCTTGAATCCATTCGTCATTCGTATCAATAATTTTTGAAAGATCATCGTTGGTGACAATATTTTCAGGAACATAGTAACCTAGTCCGGAGATTTTAGATTGGTACATCTTATATTGATTAAATAAAAATTGAAGTCAAATTTAAACATTTGACAATAGAGCACTGCCAAATTGACGATAATTTATTTTACGACAAATTTCATTCGAAGAATAATCGATATTTACTTGACGAACTTAACCGATTGCCTGCCCGTGTCATTATGAAGGTTTAAAAGATAAGCACCCGATGCATAAGGGAAATCAAAAGAATAATTCTTAGTCCCGGGCTTTTCAATCGTGTCAACTTTGAGTGATTTTATGAATTTTCCTGCAGCATCATAAATCTCCAAAACAATATGATCATTGCTCGTAAATTCGATAGAAACATTCAACTTGTCTTTGACCGGATTCGGCAAAATCTTAACGTTCAAAGGCACACGCGTCGATTCGGTAAAACTCGCATTTGATAAACTACTTTCACTAAACTTATAAATCGTCGCCCCTGCAGCATAAGCCAAATTATTTGAGAGAAAAAATATTCTATTTAAATTGCCGCCAACGCCAGCATCAACCCATGTGTCTCCGCCGTCTTGCGTTTCCATAAAGGGAAAATTCGTGCCTAGGGTCGACGTATATCCACCCATCCAACCATGCGTTTCCGTCAAAAAGCCAACGGCCTGAACGCTAGTATAAGGCACTTCCTTGCTAATCCACGTGGCACCAGCATCTAAGGAACGAATCATCCTACCATTGTTGGGTGCATTCGCTTCGACAGAACCAAAAACAACATTAGCGTTGGAAGCAAGAATTTGTAATTTCCAAACGTATTCGCCAGGAACATTGGAACTGTAGATGTTCGTCCACGTTCCTCCTCCATCCGTGGTTTTTAGTATAATGCCTCCAGTACTATCCTCACCCGCAGCATAGCCCACATTTTCATCCAAAAATTGAATTTCAACTAATGCAGTCGCATAAGCACTCATATCCGTAGACGTCCACGTGGCTCCACTATCGGTTGACTTAATTATAAAAGCGGGAGAAAAATAGGCGCCACAACCATAAATAGTAGACGAACCCACAGCATCTAATCCGCAAATTGCCCCAGGATTATTTGGAAGATTTGTTACTGGAGTCCAATTGGTACCGCCATCATTTGTTTTTAGGAACAAGTTATTTAACGTCCCAAGAAAACCAATATTCTCATCTAAAAATTCAATATTTCTGAAGTAGTAATTGCCTCCAAGCGACTGCTCGGTAACTTGAGTGGTCCACGTTGCTCCACCATCAATGGTCTTATACACTGCTGCATAAGCGCCATTAGCGGCCCAACCAATATTTTCATTGAGAAAAAATACATCATCAAAACGTTGATTATCTATATTAGTAATTGATGAACTGAGAGGTCTCCACTGCAACTGTGCTTGCAATGCAACGGAAATAAAAAGAATAGGAAAGAGAATTTTTCGCATAGTGTAAAATGATTTGCCACAAATTTAAAGAAACAAATCATTCGAAAATCATATTAGAGCAGACAATTTCTAATTTTATATTGCTAGATAAACTTCACTATTCGTATTAAATGGCAAGGGGCTTTCGAAGTATATTTTTTCATTCAAAAAAGTCGATTCAATCAAAAAGCCATTTCCTTTAAAATAAGATTGCACTACATTTACCTTTAATTTTGAATGAGAAACGACTTTGAGCTGATAGGGAAATAAATAAACCGTTCGCTCATCTCCTTCGAATCCCAAGTTTACACTAGAGATTACATTGACATCGTCGAAAAGGGATGCCGTATAAAAATCGATTCGCTCCTTGTAGACACTTTTTGTAAATCCATTCGACACTACTTTTCCATCCCGCAAGACTAAAGTTTCATCGCTAAATGACAAAATATCTTTGCTGTCATGTGTCGCAACAATACAAGTGATTTCTTTTTCCTTGAGGTAACTAAAGACCCTTCTTCGTAAACTATTTTTTCTAAAAGTATCAATATGACTGAAAGGCTCATCCAGCAAAAGTAGTTCTGGTTCCAATGCCAAAACACGGGCAATGGCCACACGTTGCATTTGACCACCACTCAAAAATTGTGCTTTCGTTTCAGCAAAATCCTCCATTTCAACCAAGGCAAGTAATTCAGTAATTCGAGATTTTTTCATCTTGAAGTTGCTGTTAGAAAGGTATTTCCCAACGTTTTCAGCAACAGTAATAAAAGGCATTAAATCAAAGTCTTGTGCCAAATACTTCATCTTCTCCATACCTGGAATAAGATTAAACTTCGGGCCTAACACCGCTGTTTCATTCCAATAAATGTGTCCGCCATCCAAGTCATGTAACCCATAGATCAATTGCAGCAGCGTACTCTTGCCACAGCCACTTTCTCCAATTACGGCGAGGCATTTCCCCTTCTCGATGGAGAAGGAAACATTACTAATAATTCGCTTATTGGTGTAAGAAAAGGAAATGTTCTGTGCGCTTAACATAAACTAGTTTAAAGTGCAAAAATCTATAAACTAATCTAAACTAAAAAATAAATAATAACATCGGCGATTTTGTTGAAATCTAGGTCGGAAATTATCAACCAAGTAGTAATACGGATTCCTATTTCGTAAGACTTTTTTTGAGGTAAGTCAATAAGATAAAAGAACTTTTCTGATTCACAATCAAAGAATGTTCAAAGATTTCGATTAATTATACTTCTTCACGCATCTGGACACTTGACTTTTACGATATAGCAACTGATTGTAGATGCTTCTGATTTAATGTCAATAACTTTTTAATAATTTTAAGAGATTCCTAAGATTCCTAAGTATAAATTGCAAAAAATTAAAAAACATATTTATGATTTAGTCATCAAACGACCGATAATTTATTAAAAATGTAAGGGTAATATTATAAATAACGCAACAACTTACCATAACATTACCATAACATTACTACAACATCTGCTATTAAAAGCGCCAAATATAAGCAGACGTTATCGCAAACGATGTAGATGCTTTCACAAGAAAACCTACGGAAAGCAAAGCATTTCATTGCTAAAACAAGTCAACCGCAAGTGGTATAGTTTTTTTGCTATTCGGTTGCAGTTGCCAAAAGCGTACATCTGCGTAAATTTGAAATTCAACTCAAAATATTAAATTATGAAAAAATTGTTTTTATTTATTCTCTTGATTGTAAAAAAATCAGCAGTAAGTATTTCTTTTATTCGCTTAGCTTTTCTGGCGATAGGAATGCCATCTAATTACCGCATACGAACTCTTGCTTTTGCTTTACTTCTATCAACTGCATCAGCGGTAACAGTGCAGGCGCAAAGTCTTCCTTTGGACTTTGAAACTGCCACGACCTTTACCACATTTGAAGCTGGTAATGCTTTAGATGTTACTTCGACCAATGATGGATTAGTAATTCCTCGCGTAGCACTAACAGCAACAAACAGTCAATCGCCATTAGTTATTGCGCCTGTGGAGTCCGAGTTGGTTTACAATACAGTTACCGCTGGCATTGCTCCTAATAATGTAACTCCAGGATATTACTACTGGGGTGGTGCTACATGGGTGCGACTTGCTTCTGGATCTTTTGTTGAAACGGATCCGCAAGTTACTTGCGCCACAACTAGTCGAGTGCCGAGATGGAACAATTTCGCAGGAACACTTCAAGACGGTCTCATTACTGATAATGGAACGAGAGTGGGAATTAATGTAGCGGTTCCAGCAGGAGCTTTAGAAATTTTTGCAGGAGCTTCTCCAGATGGATTAGTAATTCCTCGCGTAGCACTAACAGCAACAAACAATCAATCGCCATTAGTTATTGCGCCTGTGGAGTCCGAGTTGGTTTACAATACAGTCACCGCCGGCAGTGCTCCTAATAATGTAACTCCAGGATATTACTATTGGAATGGCTCGAGTTGGCTCCGTATTGCAACTACCAATGATATAACCGCCAGTAATAACGCATGGTCTATCACTGGAAATACCGGAATCGTAGATGGAACCAACTTTATAGGAACCGCTGCGGGGACAAATGTAGACGTAGCGTTTAGAAGAGATGGCACTGCGGCAGGAAAAATAGGAACCACAAGTACATCTTTTGGAGTAAATGCTGGAAGAACTAATACATCAACCAACAACGTTTATTTCGGTTCTAATGCTGGCGAACTTTCTAATAACGCTGCTTCTAGTAATATGGTTGCAATTGGTCATCAAGCTATGGGGTCTACAAATCAAAATGTTTCTCAGAGCGTAGCAATAGGTTCTTTTGCAATGCAGTCTCCTGCAGCAACTGCAACTAGTAATGTAGTGATTGGTCATCAAGCGGGACTTACTCTTTCAACATCTAACAATGTAATTATCGGTCAAAGTGCAGGTGTTCTTGGTGTAACTGGTAACTGTATAATTATAGGTCAAGGAGCAGTTTCGGGTGGTGCCAGTAGCATACGGATAGGAACCACTCAATCTCTTGCTCAAGTTCCAACTGGATGGTCTCTAATTTCGGATAGAAGAGCTAAATCGGACATTAAAGATTCAGCATTAGGATTAGATTTTATTAAAACATTACGTCCGGTTTCTTACTTTAAAAACAATGACGAAAAAAAGAGAACAGAATATGGTTTTATTGCTCAAGAAGTGGAAGAAGCATTAATTAATGTTGGCGATAAAAATAATGGTGTAGTGCATGTTGATCCTAATGGAGATTATTCCCTTCGCTATAATGACTTTATTTCAATCTCTGTAAAAGCGATTCAAGAACAACAAGAACTAATTGAAGCACTCCAAAAAAGCAACGCAGAATTGCTAAAAGCGAATGCGGCAATTTTAGAACGTTTGGAAAGATTAGAAAAAAAATAGTTTGTTTTTCTGCTGGTAATTTCTAAATCTATCCTTTTGGAATGAATTGCAAGTAATTTTGTGTCATTACTCTCGCTTTTAAATCGTGCATCAAATTATACAACCCAAAAAAGGTTCTGTTGATGTATAAAAAATGTTTCGAACCTCTATTGCCGTTCATTTTGCGCAATTGCGTGTCTTTGGTAAACTCCTCTCCCATGGCAGCAATCGCTCCGAAAAATGCTTCATCAGAGAAATCAAAAGTATCGGAATGAAAAGGCAGCGTAAACAAACTCAATAAACGATGAAATATAGCGGTAAAATAAGCAATCTCTTCCAGTGTATCGTCCGCTCTTAAAATTTCCAATTGGTACAGTTTCTCCGTAAATAAAATAGGATTGTCAATCGTTTTGGGATCCGCCAATTCAAAATAAGGAACGTAAAATTCGTTGGGCACTTTCTTAATGCATCCAAAATCGATAGCCATCAAATTCGCGTTTTCATCAATCAAAAAATTACCCGGATGCGGATCGGCATGCACCTGCCGAAGATGGTGCATTTGGTACATGTAAAAATCCCATAATGTCTGTCCGATTTTGTCTCCTTTATCAGCGTCGGTATTATGAGCCGTAAACTCAGACAAATGCAGACCTTCCATCCAGTCCATGGTTAAAATTTTCTCCGAAGACAACTCAGCATAGTATTTTGGAAAACGCAAATTAGGAATGTGTTTGCACGCATTTGCCATGGTGATACTTTGCTTAAGTTCCAACGTATAGTCCGTCTCTTCTAGTAGTTTGTTTTCAACTTCTATAAAATACTTCTCGGAGTCTTTTCCCTTCAGGTTAAACATGCGCGTTGCAAATGGTTTTACTAAAGCCAAATCAGAACTAATACTATTCGCTACACCAGGGTACTGGATTTTCACAGCAAGTTTCTTCCCATCTTTGGTTGCACAGTGCACTTGACCTATACTGGCAGCATTTAAAGCGTCTGGTGTAAACGAATCGTATATTTCTTCTGGGTATTTTCCCAAGTATTTTTTAAAAGTTTTTCTGACCAATGGCGCTGATAATGGCGGCACAGAGAATTGCGATAAAGAAAATTTATCAACATAAGCTTGAGGCATGATACTTTTGTCCATACTCAGCATTTGTGCTACTTTCAAAGCACTTCCTTTCAAGTTCTGCAGTCCATCGTATATGTCTTCCGCATTATTCTCATTAAGCTTCTCCTTTGTTAAGGACGGATTGACCATTTTTTCTCCATAATAAGCAATATAATTTCCTCCTACTTTAAATCCAGTCTTGACTAATTGACCTGCACGTTCAATCTTATTCGTCGGGATTTTGTCTAATGTCTTCATTTATTTTATTTGCTACTGATTTTTGTGAAAAACTACTTCATTTTATTCTCATTCCAAAGAAATTTGCCCAAATCAATAAGGCTTTCTAGCGGTTTGGTATTGAAAACATCCACCGCAGTATTGACGGACTTCTCAATAATGATGTCCGTTTTTTCAAACCCTTTGGATGTATCGTCAATCCAAAATTTCAGAATTAAAAGAAACTGAATCCAAGCTCCTTCAGAAAAAACTGGCTTTGTAATATTGTTTAGTTTTGCGAGTCCAACATTATCATTTTCTTCTATAATATTGACTATAAATTCTTTAAACTCGGTTCTAAGTAAAGTAAGATCCTTCAAGTTTTTCAAATTGTTCTTATTCTCTTGCAGCGAAAAAAGCACGTAACTTCTGTTTAAGGTCAATATTTCAAACAAAGTATAAAACAAGGTCAAGAGTTTGTTCTTGTCACTGTAGCTTGCATAAGCTTCTTCTTTGTTGATTGTCCTCGCTGCATTTTCAAAAAACTTAACCCAAATGACTTGTTTTATATTTTCAAATGACCCGAAGAAAGAATAAAAATCAGATTCTTGGATCGCATTTTCTTTGCAAAACAGATACACATTTTTTGGAGAAGCATGATTTGAAAGAACAGTATTCATGTACAATTCGATAATCTTATCGTCATTTATTTGTGTAGATTTTGCTGAAGTTTTTTTTGTAGTTGCCATAATTTGTAACTTTTATTTCTGAAGGTAAAGATATATTTTGTTTAACGTATGAAGCAAATTTATAAACAAAATGTTCTGTTAAAGTTTGTGGTAAAAAAACTGCCCCAAAATGGAGCAGCTTGTAAAATCAATGCTAAAGAAAATACTACTTTCCTTCCGCTTCTTTGATCATTTTATCATTGGCTGTAATTGCAAACTCAACACGTCTGTTTTTGCTTCTTCCAGCGTCTGTATCATTAGATTCAATTGGATCGGCAATTCCCATTCCAGTAGTTGTAAATCGAGTTGCTATAAGTCCTTTCTTAACCAAATAAGACTTAACTGAATTGGCTCTTTCTTGAGATAATTTCAAATTATAATCAACAGCTCCCTTATTATCAGTATAACCATAAATGACAATATTCGTGTCTGGGTAATCTGTAAACACTTTTACTAATTTATCCAAATTTGCCTTGGCTTGAGGAGTCAGCGTTGATTTGTTGAAATCGAAACGTACTGCATTTTCGCCCAATACCAATTTAATTCCTTCACCTACACGAACCACATCAGCTCCTGGTAATGCTGTGTCAATCTCACGTGCCTGCTTGTCCATTTGATTACCAATTACACCCCCAGCTACACCGCCAATTACGCCGCCCAATACAGCTCCCAATGCGCCATTACCACCTTTGCCAATATTATTTCCTAAAACACCACCCAAGATGGCTCCGCCGACTGCTCCAATAGCAGCTCCTCTTTGCGTCTTATTAGTATTCTTTGCCGCCTCACAACCTACAAACAACGAACTAGTCATTAGTACTAATGCTAGTGCAACTACACTTAATTTTTTCATAACTATTTACTTTATTATTTAGATACTTTTTGAAATTGGTAAACCACATCTGTTAATTTTCCACCGACATCAATTTTATCAATCAATTGGAAAGACTCTTCTGTTTTTCCAGCCATATTAAGAACGTATCCTTCTTTAACTCTCTTCGCTTTTTCACCAGCGTTTAAGATTTTCAAAACGAATTGTCCCTCTTTATTAATAAACCATGTAATTGGAGATCGCATCGATGGACAACCAGATTTATCCATAGCCATTTCACCAGTATTATTATTTGCAATAAACTTCCAAGAACTACCTTCAAAACATTTTGAATCTGCTATTTGAAATGAATTTACTTTAATGTACTCTGATCCTGGATATGAAACAGAAGTAATTGTCCAAGTTCCTTTCAACGCGTACTGCGATTTTGAATCGATTTTTGTACTCGTTGCTGATGTCGATTTACATGAAGCCATTGCTATTGCAACAGCAATCATCAAAATTATTTTTCTCATTTTTTACAATATTTATTATGCAAATATACAACCGCTATGAACGAAATAAAATTACGTCTTGTCATTTTTTTTAAAATAAGACAATTTGTCATTTAATTATATGTTGGTACTCTATTTGAAAAAGGCGAAGTACTTTTAAAAAAATTAAAAATAAACAATTATGACATCAGGAAAAATTAATGTATCGGTAGAAAACATCTTTCCCTTAATTAAGAAATTCTTATACAGCGATCACGAAATTTTCTTACGTGAGTTGGTTTCAAATGGGACTGATGCAACACTAAAACTAAAACACTTAACAAGTATTGGAGAAGCCAAAGTCGAGTATGGTAATCCAATGATAGAAATCAAAGTTGATAAAGACACCAAGAAATTGCATATTATCGATCAAGGGTTGGGCATGACAGCTGAAGAAGTTGAGAAGTACATTAACCAAGTTGCTTTCTCAGGCGCGGAAGAGTTCCTAGATAAGTATAAAGACTCTGCTAAGGATTCAGGCATCATTGGCCATTTCGGTTTGGGTTTCTATTCTGCCTTTATGGTGGCTGAGAAAGTGGAAATCATCACAAAATCATACAAAGACGAACCAGCGGCACACTGGATTTGCGATGGTAGCCCTGAGTTTACAATAGAACCAGCTGACAAAACTTCACGTGGTACTGAAATTATTTTGCATATCGCTGAAGATTCACTAGAGTTTTTAGAAGAAGGTAGAATCAAAAGCTTACTGAACAAATACAATAAGTTTATGCCGATTCCAATCAAATTCGGAACGAAAAAAGAAACGCTTCCTAAGCCAGAAGATGCTCCAGAAGACTATAAAGCAGAAACGATTGAGGTTGACAATATCATCAATAATCCAACTCCAGCTTGGACGAAACAGCCAACAGAATTAAGCGATGAAGACTATAAGAGTTTTTACCACGAATTGTATCCGATGCAGTTTGAGGAACCGCTATTCAACATTCACTTAAATGTAGATTATCCGTTTAATTTAACTGGGATTTTGTATTTTCCAAAATTAGGTTCGGATATGCAAATTCAAAAAGACAAGATTCAACTGTATCAAAACCAGGTATACGTTACTGATAATGTAGAAGGAATTGTTCCTGAATTCTTGACAATGCTAAAAGGAGTAATAGATTCTCCGGATATTCCTTTGAATGTTTCTCGTTCGTACCTCCAAGCCGACGGTGCAGTGAAAAAAATATCGAATTACATTACACGAAAAGTTGCTGATAAATTGAAATCGCTCTTCACCGAAAACCGCGAAGATTTCGAGAAAAAATGGAATGATATCAAAATCGTCTTAGAATACGGAATGTTATCCGAAGACAAATTTTATGAAAAAGCGGGTGCTTTTGTTTT
This sequence comes from Flavobacteriaceae bacterium, assembly GCA_947456815.1. Lineage (GTDB taxonomy): Bacteria > Bacteroidota > Bacteroidia > Flavobacteriales > Flavobacteriaceae > Flavobacterium. The sequence continues at coordinate 124,172 of CANGTL010000001.1, read as the reverse complement.
GTACCCAACCGTTGATGGTAAATACTTCACTTTAGACGAACTAAAAGAAAACTTAAAGTCAAATCAAACGGATAAAAACGGGAAACTAGTCGTTTTATACGCCGGAAACAAAGACGCACAGCACGCTTACATCGAAATTGCCAAAGAAAAAGGATATGAAGTATTGTTGTTAGATTCTCCAATTATTTCGCATCTCATCCAAAAATTAGAAGCAGATAACGAAAATCTTACTTTTACAAGAGTTGATGGCGATCACATTGACAATCTGATTAAGAAAGATGAAACTGCCATTTCTAAACTATCAGAAGAAGAACAAACCAATCTAAAAACGGTTTTGGAAGGAATTGTTCCTGCGCCAAGCTATACCGTACAACTGGAAGCTTTAGATAGTAACGCAGCGCCGTTTATCATTACGCAACCCGAATTCATGAGACGAATGAAAGAAATGAGTCAATCTGGTGGCGGCGGCATGTTCGGCATGGGAAATATGCCTGACATGTATAATTTAGTTGTCAATACCAATTCAGAATTAGCGACTAATATTCTCCATTCGAAAGATAAAATTGTTCAGGAGAACCTAGTAAAACAAGCACTCGATTTGGCGAAATTGTCACAAAACTTATTGAAAGGCGAAGAACTAACTGCCTTCGTAAAACGAAGTTTTGAGTTGATCAAATAAAGAAAAAACACCTGTAATCAAAAGACCTATAAGTCAAAGCTTATAGGTTTTTTTTTGTTTCTAGTGCTAGTAAATGACTAAAACCTTAAATTTACATCAAAACTGCACGATGACTTTATCTATAGAAACTCCAGCACTTTTGTTTTCAGCAACCTCACTGATTCTACTTGCTTACACCAATCGGTTTTTGACCATTGCTCAAATTGTGCGTGGACTCAAAAAGACCTACGATGAAGTCCAAAACAAGAGTATTTTGCTAGAAATAAAGAATCTCAATTTACGATTAACACTCATTCGTTATATGCAACTTTTTGGTGTTTTGTCTTTATTCCTGTCGGTATTTGCCATGCTTCTACTTTTTTTAGAATCGTCCACTTCAGGAATTTACTTGTTTGGTTTGAGCCTTTTGAGCCTTTTGATTTCGCTCGGAATTTCATTCTGGGAAATAAGCATTTCCGTTACGGCGTTGCGCTTGCATTTAAAAGATCTAATTGAAACAAAAAACGAATAATGAGTTCCCTATTTCCAGCCGCACCCATATCGCTCGATCTTCCAGATGCAGAAATCGTCTACTTCCCTTCTTTTTTTACTAGTGAAGTAGCGTCGGATTTATATCAGGATTTGTTGCGTAAAATCCCATGGCAACAAGACAACATCAAAGTTTTCGGAAAAGAGCATGCGCAACCACGATTAACGGCTCTGTTTGGGAATGACGGCAAACCGTACTCCTACTCTAACATTACCATGCAACCGCATCCCTGGAATTTATTGTTAAAAAAAATAAAATCTCATGTCGAATCTGCTGTCGAAACACAATTTACAACCGTGCTGCTCAACTATTATCGAGACGGACGAGATAGCAACGGGTGGCACGCTGACAACGAAAAAGAACTAGGACAAAATCCAGTAATTGCATCGTTGAGTTTTGGCTGTGAAAGAATGTTTCACCTAAAACACAACACAATTCCAGCACTAAAAAAGAATATCCTATTGGAAAACGGAAGTTTGCTAGTTATGAAAGGCACAACGCAGCATTTCTGGAAGCATCAAATCCCAAAAACGAATCAACCGATCGGTGGTAGAATTAACCTGACTTTTCGAGTTATTCATTAAGATAAAATTCTAAATTACATTATATGAATGAAATCATCTCCTATTTTTCAACCATTCCTTCTTCGCATCGGAGTCTACTGCTAGTGGGCGGAATTACAATCTTTTGGTGGATAGAAAAAGCGTTCCCTTTATTTCATTTTCAGTACCAAAAATGGCAGCATGCAGGGATAAATTTCTTTTTTACTTTCACGACAATTGCAATTAATTTCGTCCTCGCATTTCTTTTGCTATTGTCAACGAATTGGACCCAAGTACATCATTTTGGGATTTTAAATTGGTTGCCCGAAATGAATACCCTACTTCAAATGTTGATTGGACTGCTAGTGCTCGACTTTATTGCCGCGTACTTTGTCCATTGGCTACAACATCAAGTACCGTTTTTGTGGCGATTTCATTTGATTCATCATTCAGACACTTGGATAGACACCACAAGTGCGAATAGACATCATCCGGGCGAAAGCGTTCTGCGATTTGCATTTACGTGTTTAGCGGTTATTATTGTTGGTTGTCCTTTATGGCTTGCCTTTCTTTATCAATCATTATCTTTGGTTGCCAGTCAATTTGAACACGCCAATATTGCTCTGCCAAAAAAATTAGACTGGTTTATAGGCATTTTTATCGTTACACCAAATATGCATAAAGTACATCATCATTATGTCTTGCCCTATACAGACAGCAATTATGGCAATCTATTTTCTTTTTGGGATCGAATATTCGGCACCTACAAAACACTTTCTGCCGATAAGATAGTATATGGAATTGACACTTATCCCGAAGCAAATGAACACAATAGACTTGCAGCTCTTTTGAAAATACCATTTAACGCACATCGAACTGGGACTGGCAGCTAAAAAAATTTAAAAAAATAATTTTCGTCCTTAAAAAGTGATTAGATTTTTTATTAATATTGAATTACAAATAATAACCTTTAAAAGAAGTTGAATTAATTTTCAAAGAATGAAAAAGAGTAAACGTATTGAATTGACTTGGGAGCAAAACGAAAGACTCATCACCTTGGCTTTAGAAGAGAGAAATCCTTACGAAATTATTAAGAAGGAACTTGGCATCGATGAAAAGGATGTTCTAGAGATCATGAAGAAAAAATTGCCAGCAGACAAATTTGAAATTTGGAAAAAGAAAGCCAATGCGGCAAAACCTAAACCAAAACAAATTAAAATTGACGATTTTGATGATGATTTAGATGGCAAATATTACATCAAAAATAAATTAGATTAATATAACTAACTCTTGTTCTGCAAGAGTTTTTTTTTATTTATGGTATTTCTTCAGTTATTAATTTTTCTTAAACTTTTTCAAATTAAAGACAGGAAGTGAAACAATTTTATACATTTGGCGCCTTACAAATAAAGTACAAATAACCTATGAAAAAAAGCATTCTGCTCGTCGTATTCACTTTTTGCATATATCAAATAAACGTTTTTGGTCAATCGAAAGAACAAATTCAAGTCACTGTTGACCTTCAATCGATCGTAAATGACAAAGTTACGGTTACGGTTACGCCTCCAAGAATAAAAACTCCCGAAATTATTTATCATTTTCCTAAAACAGTTCCTGGCACTTATTCCGCAGATAATTTTGGTTTATATATAGAAAATTTTAAAGTCTATGACAAAATCGGAGCGTACTTAACGGCCACAAAAATTGATGAAAATTCATGGAAAATTGCGGATGCTACTAAAATTGGATCTATTTCTTACCAGGTAAATGATACCTATGATATCGAATCGACACACGAGATTTTCTCGCCAGTAGGAAGTAATATAGACGATGGTAAAAACGTCATGTTAAACACACATTGTTATGTTGGTTTTTTTGATGGATTTACCAACACCACCTACAAAATGACTGTAAAACATCCTGAATCTTTTTGGGGTGCAACTTCTTTAACCGACGGAGATTCAAGTAACAACAGCGACGTTTTTACGGTGGCACGTTACGCAGAATTGGTTGAAAATCCAATTATGTACAGCAAGCCAGATTATACAACCTTTACAATCAATGACATGCAAATTCTTATTGCAGTATATTCACCAAATGGTACGCACACCGCTGAAGGAATTACGCCAGCGATGAAGACGATGATGACGGCGCAAAAAAACTTTTTGGGCAAATTTAATAGCACTAAAAAATATAGTATTCTAGTATACCTATCAGATTTACAGAAGGAAAATGACGCTCATGGGTTTGGTGCCTTAGAGCATCCAACGGCAACAACTGTTGTTATGCCAGAAGCTATGGGAGTTGAAGAATTGGGCGAGCAACTTAAAGACGTTGTTTCTCATGAGTTTTTTCATATTGTAACCCCATTAACGATTCACTCTAAAGAAATTCAAGACTTCGACTTTACAAATCCTAAAATGTCAGAACATTTGTGGATGTACGAAGGCGTAACAGAATATTTTGCCAACCTTTTTCAAATCAATCAGGGACTCATTTCTGAAGTTGATTTTTATACTAGGATAGCGGCGAAAATCTCGAATGCTAATAATATGGATGACACCATGCCTTTTACCAAAATGAGCGCAAACGTATTGACCAAGCCATACAAAGACCAATATTTGAATGTCTATGAAAAAGGTGCTTTGATTGGTATGTGTATCGATATAATTATTCGAGAAAAAAGTAATGGAACTCGTGGCATACTCGATTTGATGCAAAAACTTTCTAAAGAATACGGAACTGAAAAAGCGTTCAATGACGGTGAACTATTTGCAAAAATCACATCTTTAACTTACCCTGAAGTCGGGCAGTTTTTGACTACTTATGTTTCGGGACCAACTCCCATACCATATAACGAATTTTTAAGCAAAGTAGGTGTTTCCGAAAAAGTAATAAAAGGGTTTGGAAATCCTTTTCTGAAGGGACAAGTACCAACAATTACAGTTAATCAACAAACAAAAGAGATTATTGTACTTCCAGCAGAGGAAATGAATGTCTTTTATAAAGAATTAGGAATTCAAGGAGGTGACATATTAGCAGAAGTAAACGCCACAAAGTACACGCTTGATAATATATATGACCTAATTACATCAAGCCAGTTATGGAAAGATGGTGATCCAATTGTAGTGAAAATTATCCGCAACGGAAAAGAGCAAGTACTGACCGGAAAAACTAAAATGCCTACCGAAGATAATATTGGATATGAATTTACTGATGCCGCGAAAACCAATTTGAAAAATTCTTGGTTAAAAGGATAAAAAACGTTACGTTGAATCGACTGAAATCCCCATTCTATTTGAAGTTTGGGGATTTTTTTGCATAAAAAAACCACCACATTTCTGTGATGGTTTTTGGAGCCGGCGGAGGGACTCGAACCCACGACCTGCTGATTACAAATCAGCTGCTCTAGCCAACTGAGCTACGCTGGCGACGTATTTCGATTGCAAATATATAAGTCCATTTTAAATATGCAAAATAAAACGAAACTTTTTTAGAACAATATTTTACTGTAATGCGTTAATTTTAACAATCAACTGATTTGCAGCTTGTTCCAATTCTTGGTTAATTTGTTTGAAATGTGCTTTTTTGTTTTCCACTTTCTTCGCATTTACTTTTGCAATCAAATTGTCAAATGAAGCAATGGCTTCATCGATTAGTGCATTGGTTTCTGGAGTTGGTTTACCTGTTGTTGACATTTCGAACAAATAAACTGCTTCAATAATATCTCCTAAAACGAAGTTGATGTCTTTCTTTAGATTCTTAACATTTGCCATAATAATGGGTATTTTTTTGATTTTAATTCGCGGGCAAAAGTACAGCTATTTTTTCTATCACAAACTATTTAATATAAATTTCTAATATCGAGGCATTTCCACTGAATTGATACTTTGAAATTGCGGCAGGCACCAAAAAGGTATCTCCTATATTATATTGGTATTCAACTCCATCATGCTCAAGGGCAAAATTGCCTTCCGTACACATATAAACCTGAAAACTTTTTCCTTCCTTCTGAAAGTTCATCGTACCGTTAAGTGGAATAAAATTGGTTGTAAAATAATTACAATCGACCATTTCATTGGAAGCATTTACTTCCTTGCTATAACTTTTTTTAGCATCAGTTCTATTATAGTTGATAGCATCTAAAGCCAAATCGATATGCAACTCTCTGGTATTCCCATTGGCATCTACCCGATCAAAATCGTACAATCGATAAGTAATATCTGAAGTTTGTTGAATCTCCGCTATTAATAATCCAGCACCAATCGCATGAACCGTCCCTGTTTCGAGGAAGAATACATCTCCAACTTCAACAGGAACCGTATCTAATATTGAAAGTAAGGTTTTGTTTTTTAGGTTCTCAACATATTCGGTCGCATTAGAATCTTTCTTAAAGCCAACTATCAAATTGGAATCTTCATCTGCTTGCATCACATACCACATTTCTGTTTTTCCGAACGAATTGTGGCGCTCATTTGCTAATTTATCGTTGGGATGCACCTGAATAGACAAATCCTCACGCGCGTCTAGATACTTGAATAGCAACGGAAACTGTTTCCCGAAATCTCTGAAAACCTTTGTACCCAGTATTTCATTTGGATATTGATTGATAATATCAGTCAGTGATTCTCCAGCGAAATCTCCATTTGCAACGACACTCACATCACCATCAACTGTAGACAATTCCCAGCTTTCGCCAGTAATAGTAGAGGAAATTGGTTTATTTAAAAGTGATTTTAATTTAGTTCCGCCCCAAATTCGTTCTTTAAGAATGGGTTGGAATTGTAGTGGATAAAATTTCATTTATGATAAATTAGAACGCAAAATTATAAAAAGAAATTGGTTAACGCTTATTATCGCTAACATTCAACCGCTATCATTCGATGAATCACTAAAAGCTATAGAAAAATTAAGATTTTCCGTTGATTTTCTTAATACAATCTAGTGCTTTCTTGATGTGAATAGGACCAGACGTGCTATCAAAAACCAGTTGAATTATTCCTGCTGTATCGATGACATACGTTACTCTACCTGGAATCAATCCCAGATAATCATTAGGTACACCAAACAATTTTCGTAATTGTTTTTTGGAATCAGAAAGCAGGATAAACGGCAATCTATATTGATTTGCGAAGTTCTGATGCGATCGAATACTGTCGCTACTAACTCCAATTACCTCAGCACCAAAAGTTCTAAAATCCTCGTACTGATCTCTGAAACTACAAGCTTGAGCAGTACAAACTGACGTGTTATCTTTTGGATAAAAATAAACTACTAATGCTTTCTTTCCAAGATACTCATTAGAATCAAAGACACTTCCGTCAGTTGTTTGCGCAGTAAAACTTGGAACTACATCTCCTACTTTAAGCGCCATTATTGTCCATTATAGGTTACAAAATTGCGCGGAGTCTCAAAGAGAACAACTTCTAAATCGAATTTCAAATCAAGTCGATTTCTGAGTTTATTCCAGATGACAACCACAATATTTTCAGCAGTTGGATTCAAATCTTTGAATTCAGGAACATCTAGATTTAGATTTTTGTGATCGAACGGGTTTTCAACTTCTTCCTTTATCAAATCAGTTAATACCTTTACATCTAAAACGTATCCAGTCTCCTTATCGATTTCTCCGGTAACACTCACTATTAATTCATAATTGTGACCATGAAAATTTGGGTTGTTACACTTTCCGAAAATCAAATTATTCTTTTCGTCCGACCAATCCTTGCGGTACAATCGATGCGCGGCATTAAAATGAGCTCTTCTACTAATGGTTACTTTCATAAGTGCAAGGTTTTCTGGAATCTTAGGCTAGTTTATGGTCTTCCAAATAGTGGTAAAATTCGTCGAAAATTATCTTAAACCAAACCGTATATATAGAAGAATTAACCACCATGTCTGTTTTGATATCTTCAATTTTCATCCATTTCCAATCTTCGACTTCCTCTGGATTTATAATCGGATCAGCATTATAATAGCCAATCATCACGTGGTCTAACTCATGTTCCGTCAAGCCATTATCAAAAGGAGCTTTATAGATAAAATGAAACAATTCCTTCAATTCTGTTTTGAAACCCATTTCTTCATATAATCTTCTGCTACCTGCTTCGAGATTGGTTTCACCGCTTCTTTGATGACTACAACAGGTGTTTGTCCATAACAAAGGTGAATGGTATTTGTGATGTGCTCTTTGCTGCAGCAGTATTTCATTTTGAGTATTCAACACAAAAACGGAAAAGGCACGATGCAAAACGGCTTTCTCGTGAGCTTCTAGTTTGGGCATCAAACCAATGGGTTCATCCAACTCGTTGACTAAAATAACTTCTTCTTCTTTCATAGATTTTAAAGGAGCTCAAAAATACAAAAAAAGTAGGTGGAATTGCGCGTATTTTTGAATTGTGATAAGTTTAACGAGTGTTTTATCTGATGCTTTTTATAATCGAGTTAACTTTAAGATGTGAAATTATGCGCCCCGGTTGTTAATGTTAGTTTAATTAAACTTGAATTGTAAACTAACAGACAATTTGAAAGATTGATGCTAGATTATATTTGCATAGAAATTAATAATCTATTATTCCCTATGAAAAAATCAACTGTCTTACCCATTTTTACGGTGCTACTATTCTCGATTTTCTTGACGGCTTGCGCTCAAAATAAATCAGCCGAAAAACAAAACCCAAACACCAAGAACAAACCGATGACAAATCCTTACTATTCCAAAACCGACAAAATGAAACTTCAAGTCTCTGATTCAGAATGGAAAAAAGTACTCTCTCCTGATTTATATGCCGTGGCTCGAAATGCAGAAACGGAGCCCGCTTTTACTGGCAAACTTTGGAATTCCGAAACAAAAGGCACCTATTACTGTGCGGTTTGCGGCAATCAGCTATTCAGATCAAACCAAAAATTTATAAGCAGTTGTGGATGGCCTAGTTTTTTTGAACAAGAAAACAAATCGAGTATTATTTTTAAAAATGACAATTCCTATGGAATGCAGCGTATTGAAGCACTTTGCGGACGCTGTGACAGTCACCTTGGACACCTATTTGACGATGGCCCCGAACCTACCGGAAAACGGTATTGCATGAATGCTATTTCACTAGAATTTGAACCTGATACTAAATAATTTATGAAAGCATTATATATAATTCTTGCCATGACTACTTTTTCCCTTTTCGCCCAAAAGAATAGTAAAAACCAAACACCCCAAAGTAACATAGAAACCATTACTATTGGTGGTGGCTGCTACTGGTGCGTGGAAGCAGTCTACGAAAACTTAATTGGTGTTCAATCGGTAGTTTCTGGCTTTGCTGGAGGAAAAACAGTTAACCCAAGCTATGAAGAAGTTTCATCTGGACGGACGGGATATGCCGAAGTTGTTCAAATTACCTATGACAAAACAGTCACTAATTTGGATGAAATCTTTAAAGTGTTTTTTACTGTTCATGACCCCACGACATTAAACCGACAGGGCGCCGACGAAGGCCCGCAGTATCGTTCGGTAATTTTCTATAAAAATGAAGAACAGAAACTAGCAGCACAATCGATAATTTTAGCTTTGAAGAAAGCAAAAGTATATGATGATCCGATTGTAACGACTTTAGAGCCTTTTACAAAGTTCTACAAAGCAGAAGCTTACCATCAGAATTACTACCAGAACAACAAAAACCAGCAATACTGTCAGCTGGTAATTCAACCCAAAGTTGCCAAATTTGAAAAAATATTTAAAAATAGATTGAAAAAGAAGTAGTTACCTAAAAGCCGGAATTCGTTTCGGCTTTTTTTATTGAACTGGATTTGATACTTTTATAGCACTTAACCCAAATTTCTATCAAATGAGAAAAGATCTAGTCATAGCGATGTTCTTAGTAATTAGTTCAGTTCTTTATTCTCAAAATCCCGTTTTGATAGGATATTGGCACAATTGGAACGACAGTAGTGCGCCGTATATTCCACTAAGTCAAATTGATTCAAGGTATTCTGTAGTTTGTGTTTCATTCGCAGTCCCCACTTCTCCTTCGGATATGAATATGAACTTCACACCGGATGGCGTAAGTCCATCTACTTTTATCTCACAAATTCAGACACTGCAATCTCAAGGAAGAAAAGTGCTGTTAAGCATTGGCGGCGCAAACACTTCGATTTCATTAAACAATACCGTTAATCGCGATCTGTTTGTCAATTCAATGAGTACACTTTTGTCAACCTATGGATTCGACGGCATTGATATCGACATCGAACATGGAAATTCAATATTAGCCAGTGGAACGATTGCAAATCCTACTTCAAATGATGTGATTAACTTGATTGCTGCGATAAATCAAATCAAAACCAATTATAACTCAACATTTAACCGAAATATGATGCTCACGTTCGCTCCTGAGACCGCCTATGTTCATGGTGGGATGTCGGCATTCGGAGGTATTTGGGGCGGTTATTTACCCTTAATCAATGCCTTTAGAAATGACCTAAGTTATGTTCATGTACAATTATACAACAGCGGCAGTATGTACGGAATTGATGGAAACATATACAATCAAGGCACTTCCGATTTTATAGTGGCGATGACAGAAGCTTTGATTCAAGGTTTTACAACAGCCGGAGGTTTTTTTCAAGCATTGCCAGCTAATAAAGTAGTCATCGGTTTGCCAGCTTGTCCAAGTGCTGCTGGCGGCGGATTTGTAAATACTGCTGCGGTAGAAAATGCAATAAAATATCTTCGTGGACTTGGGCCACAACCTGGAACTTACACTTTAACTAATACTGCTGGATATCCCAATTTAGGTGGCATGATGACTTGGTCAATCAATTGGGATAAGGTTTCGACGTGTAATTCAAGTGCTTATGAATATGCGCAGAACTTTGTTGAAATATTTGGTGGATTGCTATCTTCAAATTCTAATAATTCTATTCAAAATAAATTGGTTCTTACTCCAAATCCTGCCAAGGAAATAATTGCTTTGAATACCAAAGAGATTGAAAAGTACAGCATTTTGAATTATTTAGGACAAGAAATTGAAAAAGGCACTGTTATTCCAAATACCCCAATAGCAATAGAACAATTAAAGTCTGGCATTTATTTTTTTAAGATAAATCAACAAACTTTAAAATTTATGAAACTATAAATTATTTCCTTAATCTTTCTGCAATCATCAACGCACATTTCTCCCCATCGATTGCTGCGGATATGATTCCTCCAGCATAACCAGCTCCCTCACCACAAGGATACAGACCTTTGATTTGAACATGTTCTAAAGTATCTGGATTTCTAGGAATGCGAACCGGTGATGATGTGCGGCTTTCCGGTGCATGAAGAATGGCATCGTTTGTTAAATAACCTTTCATTAATTTACCAAATTGTGTAAATCCCTCTCGCAAAATTTGAGACAAAAAGCCTGGAAAAACTTGTCCCATCTCTACAGAGGTCGTTCCTGGTACATAGGAAGTTTTTGGTATTTCACTAGACACCTTATTTTGCGTAAAATCGACCATTCTTTGCGCCGGAACTTTCTGCGTTTCCCCCGCTAAGTGCCATGCTTTCCTTTCGATACTTTTTTGAAATTCCAGTCCAGCAAGTGCACCAAATTTTTCATAAGGTTTGTAATCTTCCAATTTCAATTCGATTACGATTCCTGAATTGGCGGTTGCTTGATCTCTTTTCGACGGCGACCACCCGTTGGTTACGACTTCCCCTGGACTCGTTGCACAAGGCGCAATGACACCTCCTGGACACATGCAGAACGAATACATGCCACGGCCATTCACTTGTTTTACAATAGAATAAGGAGCGGGAGGTAAAAAGTCGCCGCGATAATCACAACTGTATTGAATGCTATCGATTAAAGTTTGTGGATGTTCTGCTCGTACGCCGATAGCGAAAGGTTTGGCTTCGATAAAAATATTCTTCCTATCAAGCAATTCATAGATATCTCGCGCTGAATGGCCTGTTGCAAGAATGATGTTAGAAGCCGAGATTGTGTCTCCTTTATGAGTAACAATTCCTTGTACTTCGTTGTTCTTGATGAGAATGTCTGTCACTCGCGTTTCAAACATGACTTGCCCTCCGAATTCGATAATTTTTTCTCGAATATCTTGAATAATCTGAGGTAATTTATTCGTACCTATGTGAGGATGCGCTTCGACTAAGATATCTGGAGAAGCGCCAAAAGCGACAAAAAGCTCAAGTATTCTGGTAACATCGCCTCTCTTCTTCGATCGGGTATACAATTTACCATCTGAATAGGTTCCAGCGCCACCTTCACCGAAGCAATAATTAGAATCTTCGTTGACGATATGTTCTAAATTGATAGCTTTCAAATCACGACGTCTGCCACGAACATCTTTTCCCCGCTCGATTATTATTGGTTTTAATCCCAATTCTATCAGTTGCAGTGCTGCGAACAACCCCGCTGGGCCAGCGCCAACAATAATTACTTCTTGTGCGGTAGCTACATTCTTATAATCTGGAAGCTGGATTTTTGGAGCAATATATTCTTCTCCAGCAAAATAGATTAGAACCTTTAAATTGATCTTAATCGATTTTTGACGTGCGTCAATAGAACGTTTTAGAATCGAAATCTGTTTAATTTCAGCTGTACTCGTATGAATTAATTTGCCAACATGTTCCTTTACTAACATTTCGTTTAACGCCACTTCGGGTGCAACTTGAAGCAATAGTTCTTTTGGCATAATTTGATTTTTGACAAACTTAGAAATTAATTGTCAAGACTCTCCAATATTTAAAAGGAAAAGCAAGGATTTATGTCTGTGGAAAATTGACATAAATGAAAATAAACAAAATAGGTAAAATTACTTAGCTGTTTTATATTCTAATTCGATATCGTTGATGACTTGTTTAATTTGTTCCACTGCAACTCGCTTTGCTTTAATGACCTTACTTTTGTCAAGCACATAGATCACAGGTGTTGAATACACATCGTATTTTTCTCGGACATTATTGTAAAAAACGCCATCGTAAACATTTATCCAATCTAATTTATGCTCCTCAATATATTTCGCATATTTATCACCTTCTTTTTCGGTATAAACACTATAGACTTTTACATCTTTCTTTTCCTTTTGCAATTCATGATACAAATCGAGCAGTTTTGGAATTTCCTTCTGACAGTGTCCGCAGTCAACATCCCAAAATACCAAAATCAAGTAATCAGCGGCAACATCGTGCAACTTATAAAATAAGGTGTTGATTTCAGCAATATTGTCGTAAAAGAGCTTAGTAACTTCGTCACTTGTCTTTGCATTTTCGAATCCCTTGCTCGCAATCTTTGCCCGATCTGAAGCTCTAATCATCGATAACTCTGGTGCGACTGTACCAATCAGTAGAGGCTTAAGTTTATCGCTACGCTTTATGATTTTTTCGATAACGTCATCCTCATAAGTACCAACTGCTTTACCTGTTTTAAAGTAATTATCAACAATATGAACGAATACCTTATCAAATCCCATGACATTATAGGTTTCGTAGGTCAAGGTGAAATGAGCCAGCAAAAGTTTAAATAACATACTATCTCGCGCCGGTTTAAGCATCATTTTATCGATTTCAACAATCACCGAATCGGGATGTTTTACAATAACATTATCAAAATATGATTTAAGTTTGGTCGAGAAAAATGGATTTCGTGTAATAGCATCATCTTTAAAATCTACACCATCCCAATAGTGATTACGATAATAACGATACACTTTTAGGCTATCTATCCTTCCGTTAGAAGCAAGCGGAGGATCTTTCAACGTTTTTTCCATCTTCAGATTCATAAAGTTACCCAAATACGTTCCTTTATTTTTTTCAGCTAATTTTTGCTCATAGTCTTGAAGACTCAAGTCCAATTCTTTTCGCAAGTTCATCATCCTTGCTAAAGAATCTTTCTTACTTAATCCTCGAACCTGTTCTTTTGCAGCAAAAAATTTTTCGTTTTCCCCAGTTAAGAATTTGATGTAGGAAAAAAATTCGTTTTCCTGTTCAGCATTTTCTGCAGTAGCCTCTCTTCTGAAATTGTTAGAATCTCCCTCCAATTTTAGATTTTGAGTGTTTTCATCCACAAAAAAATCAAAAGCAATAGCCTTTTTTTGGTTTACTAGCGAGTAGATTCCGCTAGCGAGTTTCTCTTTCCCTTTGAATACAATTTTTCCGTCTTTGATACTCTTGCAAGTATCTTTGATATACGTTTTATCCATTTGGTAGTAAGTAAGGAAAGCAATGGTATCGGTACAATTCTTCATCTTAATCGTTATATTGTATCCCGATTGAGCACTTACTAATTGCGAAAAAAAGCAAAAAAAGAAGACAATAAATGAATTTTTAAGTTTCAAATATTTCATAATCACTCTGTATTTAGACGGACAAAAATAATCATATAATAAAAGAAAAAATGTAAAAAAAATGTAAAAAAAAGGTCTAGCAGCTACTAGACCTTTTTTGTACCTGAAACTAAAATTACTTTTTAATGAATTTATAATTTAGAACTTTAGAGTTCATTTGAATTTTTACAAAATAAACACCCATTTCCAAATCTGTTACTGAAATAGATTGCAATGAAGTTGAAGATTTTAAATGTTTGACCAAAGCACCATTTAGGTTATAAATAGAAATTGCCGTAACCGACTCGTTCGATTTGTTATCAATATTCAAAACAGAACTTGTAGGGTTAGGATAAATCGTTACTTCTTTTTGCACGGTAAAATTATCAACTCCAAGTGCAACCGCATTTTCTAAATAATCAGGAATTGAATTCCCGTTGGTATCATCATCACCAGGGTTGTTATTATTGTTATAATCTTCATTGATTGTCAAAACTCCATCGCCATCATCATCATTGTCTAAATAGTTAGGAATAGAATCTCCGTCAGTATCTATAAGTGATTGAGCACTATTTGCATTTCTTGGAAACACATATTCTACAGAAGTTAGAATCATGTCTCCATCGTCATCATTGTCAATAAAATTTGGAATACCATCTAGATCTGTATCATCATTCGCTAAATTAGTATCAGCATTTAAGTCTTCGTCTGCCGTAGCAACTGAATCTAAATCATAATTATTTTCACAAGCAATAACACGTAAAATCACGGCTTTCACTTCACCATTATTATTGGCATAAATTATTTGCGAATTTGCTGTAGTATTAACATAATTAAGATTTGAGATTGCATTGGTTTGTGAAATTGCGTCCGCTTCCGTTTCATAAAACGATACCAATAATGGATCTGCAGAAGACAAGTCATTTTGCACCACTTGTAAATTGAAGGTAACAATACCATCGGCATCATCATCGCATTTTGCATACAAATAACTATTTGCTGTAGCGCTAGGTCTTTGGAATCGCCATCCTTCGTGGAAAGCTGTCCAAGAACCTGTATTTCGTCCCGGAGGAGTTAAGCCTAATAATCCTGTTTGATCAATAATTCCCGTCACACTGCGTCCACTATTCCACGTCGGGCAATTTTGTTTATCAATTAATTGAACGTCTAAAATGTTTAAGGTTTCATACAGAACCATTTGGAACGAGCTTTTTAAGGTCAAACAACTAAACAAAGAATGATTGTCAAACAATACAACAAACTTTCGGTAGGGCGCACTACCAATAACCGAATAGGTTAATGTTCCTTCTGCGTTAGAATTATTTAAATCTTGATAGCAACCCAAGAAAGCATTTTTAACTTCAAAACTCGAATTTGGTATTGAAAGCGAAAAATTCCAAGGCGAAAATACACCTCCCGCTGATGGCGTAAAACTAATGTAACCGTTGGTGCTTACATTTACTTGGCTGTAAGTTATTCCAAAATACTCAAAATCAAAAGTCAAGGGTATCGCCAATGAAAGTTGATCATCATTGGTACCTTGCACTGCTTGTGTTGCTGAATAAACTTGATAAGGAATTGGCGATACTGTATAATCGCTTTGTGGTTGAATTTGTGCTCTCGTTGCGATTGAAAATACCAGTAAAAATGCTGCTTTCACAACCGATTTCATTGATAAGTAATTGTTTTTCATGTGTTTATTTTTATTCCAAATATATTAAAAACCTTCATACGTTCATTATATATTTGCAATAAAAGAGAATATGTCAAAAAAAATAAAACTTATTTGGGATTTCCGTGGACCAATGGCTGCAAAAACTGCAGAGCATCATGAAAAACACTTGAAAGAATATATTCAAATAGAACAGTTACCTATAAATATTACGGGATTTACAATCATAAATGACATGCATGCCACCGCTTTTATGGTCGTTGAGGAAGTAAATATGATTGCCGTTAGAGATGCTTTAAGGCCTCACCGAGGTGAATTGTACGAAATTAATTAGCCACTTCACTTATAAATCTGATGCGCATCAATCGCAATTCGTCGATGTCATATTCGCCGTCAAATTCCTTTAGGGCTTCCTCGATTTTGTCGGATTCAGACTCCATAAAATAGTCTTGTATTTCTTCTTGTTGATCGTCGTCCAACATCTCATCTATCCAGTATTTAATGTTTAATTTCGTGCCTGAATACACAATCTGCTCCATTTCTTTTATCAATGTGTCCATATTCATTCCCTTTGCAGAAGCGATGTCTTCAAGCGATAATTTTCTATCGATATTCTGAATGATATAAAGCTTATTTGCAGAATTGGCACCAGTCGATTTTACTACTAAATCATCTGGACGAATGATGTCGTTTTCTTCTACATATCGACTAATTAATTCGACAAATTCTTTTCCGTACTTCTTAGCTTTTCCTTCTCCAACCCCGTGAATATTGGTGAGTTCCTCAATAGAAATAGGATATTTCAATGCCATATCTTCCAATGATGGATCCTGAAAAACCACAAAAGGTGGCACTCCTAATTTTTTTGCTACTTTTTTACGCATATCACGCAACATGCTCATCAAAGCTTCATCTGCAGTTCCTGAAGATTTAGCAGCAGTAACTATCGCTTCATCTTCAGACTCATTATATTCATGATCTTCGGACATCATAAATGAAGTAGCATTCTTGATAAAATCCAGTCCTTTTTCAGTGACTTTCAAAATTCCATAGGTTTCAATATCTTTTGAAAGAAGTCCATCTACCAATACTTGCCTAATTAGAGCCATCCAATATCTTTCTTCAAAATCTTTTCCTGAACCAAAGAATGGCTGTGCATCAGTTTTGTGCGCATTTATTACTGCATTTGTTCGGCCAATTAGAGTATAGATAACTTCTTTTGATTTGTACAAATACTTGGTATCTCTGACCACTTCTAATAGTCTTACAACTTGATCTTTGGCTTCTATTTTTGATTTTGGGTTTCGGACATTGTCATCCATATCAGCGCCATCACCATTTTCGCCGTCGAACTCTTCACCAAAATAATGCAATAAAAACTTACGCCTAGAAATAGAAGTTTCAGCATAAGCAACAACTTCCTGCAAAAGAGCAAATCCAATTTCTTGCTCTGCAACTGGCTTACCTGACATAAATTTTTCAAGTTTTTCAACGTCTTTATAGGAATAGTATGCCATACAATATCCTTCTCCTCCATCTCGACCCGCTCGACCCGTCTCTTGATAATAGCTCTCTAAGGATTTTGGAATATCATGGTGAATCACAAAACGAACGTCTGGCTTGTCGATTCCCATGCCGAAAGCAATGGTTGCCACTACGACATCTACGTCTTCCATCAGAAACATATCTTGATGTTTGGCTCTTGTTTTCGCATCTAAACCAGCGTGGTATGGTACAGCACTAATTCCATTTACTTGCAAGACTTCGGCAATAGCTTCAACTTTTTTACGGCTTAGGCAATAAATAATTCCTGACTTCCCTTTATGCTGTTTGATAAATCGGATGATATCTGACTCGATGTTTTTTGTCTTCGTTCGAACTTCATAAAATAAATTCGGACGATTAAAAGATGCTTTGAAGGTTGTGGCGTCAGACATATCAAGATTCTTCAAGATATCTTCTTGCACTTTTGGCGTTGCAGTTGCTGTTAGCCCAATTACTGGAACATCACCCAATTGTTTGATAATACTCCGCAAGTTTCTGTATTCTGGTCGGAAGTCATGCCCCCATTCAGAAATACAGTGCGCCTCATCGATTGCGACAAACGATATAGGAACAGTTTGAAGAAAAGCGACATACTCTTCTTTTGTCAAAGATTCCGGAGCAACATAAAGTAGTTTCGTAATGCCTTGTGTTATATCTTTCTTAACTTGATTAATTTCAGTCTTTGTAAGTGAAGAATTTAAGACGTGCGCAATGCCATTCTCGGAAGAAACACTTCTGATGGCATCAACTTGGTTTTTCATTAAAGCAATCAGTGGCGAAACTACTATTGCAGTTCCTTCTTGAACTAAAGATGGCAATTGGTAACAAAGAGATTTTCCACCTCCTGTTGGCATTATTACAAAGGTGTTTTTTTTATCTAGTATGCTTTTTATGACTTGTTCTTGTAAACCTTTAAACTGGTTGAAACCAAAATACTTTTTCAGTTCTTTGTGTATGTCAATTTCGTTTGAATTCATTCTGTGCTAATGGTATTTTATATAAATTTGCATCACATAAAGATACAACTTTCTTTTACACGTGCAAATTTTATATCATTCAGTTTTGATTACAAAAGAAAAAATACTCTCGACCGCCAAAAAAGCTATACTTTCCGAAAGTGAGTCCATTAAAAAATTAGTAGATTATCTCGACGCTCAGTTTGTCGAAGCCGTTGAAATGATTTTCAACTCTAAAGGCAGATTGGTAATTACAGGTATTGGCAAGAGTGCAATCATTGCTCAGAAGATGGTAGCAACCTTAAATTCGACTGGAACACCATCTTTATTTCTTCATGCTTCAGAAGCCATCCATGGCGATTTAGGCATGATATCAAAAGATGATGTAGTCATTTGTATTTCTAAAAGTGGAAACAGTCCAGAAATCAAGGTACTTGTTCCCTTTTTGAAAAACTATGGTCATGCTTTAATTGCTATTACAGGAAACATGACCTCTTACCTTGCAAAGTCTTCCGACTTGGTATTGAATACAACGATAGAAGCTGAAGCTTGTCCAAATAACCTGGCACCAACCAATAGTACAACCGCACAGCTCGTGATGGGTGATGCATTGGCGGTTTGCTTGATGGAACTACGCGATTTTAAAGCAACGGATTTTGCTAAATTTCATCCCGGCGGTGCACTTGGAAAAAAACTATTATTGCGTGTTAGAGACATGCTCGAAAATGCGCTAAAACCAACTGTATCGCCCGACACACCAATAAAGAAAGTTATTTTTGAAATATCTGAAAAACGACTGGGAGTTACCGCTGTAGTTGAAAGCAATAAAGTAGTTGGAATTATTACTGACGGTGATATCAGAAGAATGCTTAACAATCGAGATTCAATCGCGGGAGTAAATGCTGTAGATATAATGACCAAAAACCCAAAGACCATTACTTCAGAAAGTATGGTGATTGATGCATTCCATTTAATGGAAGATTTTTCCATTACGCAATTGGTCGTAGTAGACGAAGGTGAATTCAAAGGCATCCTACACATCCACGACATCCTAAAAGAAGGAATTATATAATGGCAAAGAAAAACCTCAGCGAAATGTCGTTTTTAGACCATTTGGAAGAATTGAGATGGTTATTAGTGCGAAGCACAATTGCGATTATATTGATGGCGACAATAGCGTTCTTTCTGAGCGATTACGTTTTTGACACCATCATATTCGGACCAACACACCCTGACTTTATTACCTATCGATTTTTCTGCGATCTTTCGCACTATGTCGGTTTTAAAGACAGTATTTGTGTTGAAAGTTTTTCTTTTATAATCCAAAACACAAGTATGGAAGGCCAAGTCAATATCTTGGTTTGGATTTGTATTACCGCAGGATTCATTCTTGCCTTTCCTTATATCTTATATTTATTGTGGAAATTCATTAGTCCAGCGCTGTATGAAAAAGAAAGGAAAAATGCGAAGCTTTTTATTTTCGTAGCTTCTCTTCTGTTCTTTCTCGGCGTTTTATTTGGTTATTTTGTAGTGATTCCAATGTCAGTGAACTTCTTTGCAACCTTTAAAGTGAGTGAAGTGGTAAAAAACCAATTTAGTTTAGATTCCTACATCGGACTAATAAAAACATCGGTGATTGCAAGCGGTTTGTTTTTTGAAATGCCAATTATCATTTATTTCCTTACTAAATTAGGATTGGTTACCCCACAATTTCTAAGAAAATACTGGAAATATGCCGTAGTCATAATTCTTATCGTTGCCGCAATTGTAACGCCACCGGATGTTGTAAGTCAATTAATAGTGGCCATTCCAATGTTGTTAATCTATGAAGCAAGTATACTTATTTCGATATTAGTTCACAAAAAACAACTGAAAGAAAATGGCTAATCAAGTTCAAGAATTCAATGATTATCGCGCTAAGATGAATAAAAAGCTTTTAGCAGATAACAACAAAATTATTAAACGTATCTTTAATTTAGACACGAATGCGTACGCCGATGGTGCATTAGATGTAAAAACGAAAGAGTTATTGGGATTGGTGGCTTCGACTGTTTTGCGTTGCGATGATTGTATTAAATACCATTTGGAAACCTCCTTTAAGGAAGGAATCACCAAGGAAGAAATGATGGAAGCCATGGGAATTGCTACTTTAGTTGGCGGCACCATTGTAATTCCGCATTTGAGAAGAGCCTACGAGTTTTGGGAAGATTTAGAGGAACAAGGTTGAATCCTGTAACCGTTTAATCTGGTGCGCTGAAGGAATCGATTGCCCTAGCCCCGATAGAAGGGAAAATCCTTTTTTGCTATGAGAAATCCCCTCGACTGCGCTCGGGGTGACAAGCAAAAAAGATTGGAATGATAGCGGGATTAGCTTCTAAAATAAAATCAACGAGTAAATAAATCAACGATTAAACAATTAAACAACATGATTTTAAGAGCAGAAAACTTAGTCAAAACATACAAGGGAAGAAGTGTTGTAAAAGGCATTTCAGTTGAAGTAAATCAAGGTGAAATTGTTGGACTACTGGGTCCAAATGGTGCAGGAAAAACCACTTCTTTTTATATGATTGTTGGATTGGTTAAGCCAAATGCAGGTAAAATCTACTTAGACAATTTAGATATTACCAATTATCCGATGTATAAAAGAGCACAACAAGGAATTGGTTATTTGGCGCAAGAGGCCTCTGTTTTCAGAAAATTAAGCATTGAAGACAATATCCTCAGTGTGTTGCAATTGACAAACCATACCAAGGCCGAACAGGTAGCCAAAATGGAATCGCTGATTGACGAATTTGGGTTGCAGCATATTAGAACCAACCGAGGTGACTTATTGTCTGGAGGTGAACGAAGAAGAACTGAAATTGCGAGAGCTTTGGCAACGGATCCGAAATTTATTTTGTTGGATGAACCTTTTGCAGGTGTTGATCCAGTAGCAGTAGAAGACATTCAACGTATCGTCGCACAATTAAAAAACAAGAACATCGGAATCCTAATTACCGACCACAACGTTCAAGAAACGCTAGCCATTACAGATAAAACCTATTTGATGTTTGAAGGTGGAATTCTAAAAGCAGGAATACCCGAAGAATTAGTAGAAGACGAAATGGTGCGTCGCGTTTATTTGGGGCAAAACTTCGAATTGAGAAAGAAAAAGTTAGAATTCTAAGCATAAAAATTTTAGAAGTCATGGAAAAACAAGATCAATACGACGCGTGGCATAAAGATGCGAAAAATTGGAGATTTGGAGTCTTTTATTATAATCCGGAAGACAAAAGAACTTTTCCTCCAAAACGTTTTAAAAGCATGGGCATGACCATTAATTTTGCTGACACGAAGGCTGTGGTTGCTTTGGTTTTGTTTTTGAGTTTTGTGGGTTGGGTAGTTTTATATACCAATTTCCACACATAAGAACTATTGTTTGGTGATGTACTTTAACATTTTCGGGGTGCCATTATAAATATTTACATCTACATTTCCTTCGATTCCTACTACTGAGGCTTTTTCGGTAAACTGCCAGAACAACCAATCGTCCTGCATGGTTTCTGCAAAAAAATTATAATTCGCAATCCAAAATTGAAAATCGCTAAAATCGTCTTTTAAGTGATCTTCGAAAAAGCTTTCGCTAGTGTATATTATTGGTTTTATTCCATAATGTCGATCCACTATTGTCAACCATCGCCTTAGTCCAGATTTTAAACTATCCATCGATTGATTCTTGGGCATGGATTCAATATCTAAAATTGGCGGTAAATCTCCTTTTTGTAACCATACCTTACTAATAAAAAACGCCGCTTGATTTAGCGAATTTTCGTTTGGTCGGTAATAATGGTAAGCGCCACGAATTAGTCCATTACTCCTTGATTCCTTCCAATTCCTACTAAACTGTGTATCTGCTTTATCCTTTCCTGCCGTGGCTCTAATAAAAGCAAACTGAATCGGAAATGAACTTTCTATAGTCTTAACTTTGTCCCAGTGAATGTGTCCTTGATATTGCGACACATCGATTCCAACTACTTTGTCAGCATAAGTGCTCAGTAGTTGAAAATTCCGAACATCTGTAAGTCGCTTTGACTCCTGATTTTTTGTAATCTTAGTAGATTTAAATCCCAAGTAGTACGAAAGACCACTTCTATAATGGTACGCAATCGAAAAAAGAAAAAGAACACAAAAAGTTGCCAAGAGATAACTTCCTATTTTTGCTTTTCGAGAATGACCGCTACTTTTTCTATTTGATTTCCTTGAAGTTGGTTTTGCCCGAACAACTTTTCTTTTCATCGCTATTTTGCAGGTTTCAAAAATGTGTTTTGTACAATTGATAGCGCTACGTACATCAATATTACAAGCGCAACACCAAGAAATTTGAATGCGATTAACAAAAAGACAGACAATGACAAGAATATTATTTGCAAAAGATTGTCTTTGATATTTAACTTCTTAATTTTTAAAGAAAATAAGCGAATCTCAGCATTCATCATATATGCACTTAAAATGACAAGTACCATCAAAAACCACTTGGTGCTTAGCAATTCTGTCATCAAATGAAAGCTTCCATCTTGCAAAATCAATGGCAGACTTAGAACAAATAATGCGTTTGCGGGAGTGGGCAATCCTATGAAAGAATCGGTTTGTCTGGCATCAATATTGAAATTTGCCAAACGATAACAAGCGCCTAGAGTAACAATAAAACCCAAATAAGGAAATAATTCCGGCGTATTTAGGTCAAAATTCGCCAGTAAAATAAACATTGCAAACCCAGGAACTACGCCACTTGTAACCATGTCAGCTAAAGAATCTAACTGTAACCCCAACGGACTACTAACCTTAAACAATCTGGCAAAAAAACCATCGAAGAAATCTAGAAATATGCCTAAACTAACGAATAAAAAAGCCAAATAAAAATCTTTATGTGTTAGAAAAATAATTGCAATACAACCGCAAAACAAGTTTAACAAAGTGATAATATTGGGGATGTACTTCTTTATTTGCATCTTAGATTTTTTTTGAAAAACAAATTTAATACAATAACTTAAAGACAAGTACGTTTTTTACTAGAGTTTTGGCATAATCAATTCACAATTAATTCTAAAAATTGAAATTGGCTGGAAATAAGCTCAATAAAATTGTATATTTTTGAAAAAAAAATCAAACTTTCGTTTGAAAATCAAATTGCTTTGAAAGAAAAATTTTGCGTTTTTTTGTTCCTAGTCGCAGCCTGTACTTACGGGCAAACGACAAGAAAATACTCCAATGAATTTATGAATATTGGTGTTGATGCTGCTGCGCTAGGTATGGCAAACGCAGTGACAGCATCTTCTCATGATGTAAATTCTGGATATTGGAATCCTGCTGGATTAATCGGAATAGAAGAAAGTCAAGTAGCATTAATGCACGCCAGTTATTTTGCTAACATAGCACAATATGATTATGCAGCCTATGCAAAACCGATTGATGATAGGAGTTCATGGGGAATTTCTTTAATTCGCTTCGGAGTTGACGACATCTTAAACACTACAGAATTAATAGATGACCAAGGAAATATAGACTTCAATAGAGTCAGTAAATTCTCAACCGCCGACTACGGCGTTACGTTTTCCTACGCAAGAAAATTACCTTTAGACGGGCTACAATACGGCGTAAATGCAAAAGTTATTCGTCGAATTATAGGAAAATTTGCCAACTCGTGGGGATTTGGTGTTGATGTTGGTTTCAAATTTGAAAAGAACAGATGGGACATCGGATTGATGCTTAGAGATATTACAACCACCTATAATATCTGGAATATTGATGAAGATGAGTACGCCAAGATTCAGAATGCGGTAGAAGGACAAAATCAAGACAAACCAGAAAGTACCGAAATCACTTTGCCGAAAGCGCAATTGGGAATTTCTAGAAAATTTGAATACGATTACGATTACACGTTCCTCCCAGCAATCAATTTGAATATGGAATTTGCAAAAACAAATGACATCATTGCGTCTGATTTTGTTAGTATCGCGCCTGCGGTTGGATTTGAATTTGGATATACTGATATGGTGTTTCTAAGAACTGGATTCGGGAATTTCCAAAACATTACACAGCTTGACAACACAACAAAATTGAGTTTTCAACCCAACGTTGGATTAGGATTCAAGTACAAAGGAATTCAAATTGACTACGCGTTAACGGATTTAGGCGATCAAAGCGCAGCACTTTACTCCAACATTTTTTCACTCAAGGTTGATTTAGGAATTTTCAAATAAAATGAAAGCAATATTTCAAAAACCACTTTTTCTTTCTGGACTTTCTGGACTTTTATTTGCATTGAGCTGGCCAACTTACGGGTTTCCGTTGCTGGTATTTTTTGCTTTTATTCCGTTATTAATTGCAGAAAAAAAATTACGCGAAAACGGAGAAAAGGTAAAGTTTAAGATTCTTTTTCTTTCCTATCTTTCTTTTGTGATTTGGAACGGAGTAACTACTTGGTGGTTATACTACGCATCAGGTTTTGGGATGCTTTTCGCCGTGTTGGTTAATTCGCTCTTGATGAGTATCTTGTTTCTCCTCTACCATATTGTTTCAAGAAGATTGTCACAGAAATGGAGTTTGATTTTCTTGATTTGTTTGTGGCTTAGCTTTGAAAAGTTCCACTTGATTTGGGATTTTTCATGGCCATGGTTAAATTTAGGAAACGTTTTTGCCGACTATCCACAGTGGATTCAGTGGTATGAATACACCGGTGCGTTTGGCGGTTCTTTATGGGTATTAGTCATTAATGCCATTGGATTCTACTTGATTTCCAACCACAAATTTTCATTAGTAGATACGCGTACCATCTTCGTGCGCTTGACACTCTTGATTGCTATTCCAATAATTATTTCTTTGTGGATTTCTCGAAACTACGTTGTCAGGGGAGCAACAAAAGAAGTTGTGTTACTGCAGCCAAATGTAGATCCTTATACAGAGAAGTATGACACGCCAAATTTCATAATCACAAAAGGACTTCTTCAGCAAGCAGATTCAGTAATAACTCCGAATACAGAGTTTATTATTGCTCCAGAAACAGTTTTGGCTGAGAGTATCCCATTTGACCAATTTTACAATTCTCCGAGCAGATATTTGATGAATAATTATCTTCAAATACACCCAAAGGCTCAATTATTATGGGGAATTGACACATACAATTTCATCTTAGACGAAAAGGATATTTCTCCAGCATCAAATATTTATCGAGAAGGTGTTTGGGTCAATTTTTATAACGCAGCACTTTTTATTAATAACCAACCTGATTTCCAAAAATACTATAAATCTAAATTGGTCGTTGGAATCGAAAATCTGCCGTACAAAAGTATATTAGAACCATTGTTAGGAAATGTTATGCTGGATTTAGGAGGCACGATTTCAACCAAAACAACACAAGACGACCGCACTGTTTTCATATCCAATGATGGCACAAAAGTAGCGCCCATAATCTGTTATGAATCCGTCTATGGAGAATACGTCACCCAATATGTTCAAAACGGCGCACAGTTTCTGGCGATAATAACAAACGACGCCTGGTGGAATAACACGCAAGGACATAAGCAGCATTTGACATTTGCTACACTTCGAGCGATTGAAACACGACGTGATATCGCTCGTAGTGCCAACACTGGTATTTCGGCATTTATTAACCAAAAAGGGGAAATTGTATCTAAAACAAAATACGGCGAAAAAAGAGCACTCCGAGGAACTGTGCACTTAAATTCTGCTCAGACTTTCTATGTGCTATTTGGAGACTATATAGCTTATCTTGCCGTGATTATTTTGGCCTTGCTGAGCATCTTTACAATTATCAAAAAAAGATAACATTCTTATTACTGTCCTCTATAGAACAAAACGGTGCTGAAGGTTTTAAGAATAATATTAATGTCAAGAAAGAT
Source organism: Flavobacteriaceae bacterium (assembly GCA_947456815.1). Lineage (GTDB taxonomy): Bacteria > Bacteroidota > Bacteroidia > Flavobacteriales > Flavobacteriaceae > Flavobacterium. The sequence goes on along the minus strand of CANGTL010000001.1, from coordinate 98,033 downwards.
ACTTCTGTGCTTGATATAATATAAATCATACTGCAATTTGATTAAGCTATCATTGATAGTTTCGCCGTAAGAATAGTTAACTTGAGCCCAGCCTGTCAATCCGGGTTTTATTACATGCCGTGTTTCGTAGAATGGCATTACTTCTGCAATTTCCTGCACAAATACGGGACGCTCTGGCCTCGGTCCAATAACTCCCATTTCACCTTTTAGAATATTGAAAAATTGAGGAATTTCGTCAATACGTGATTTACGAAGGAACTTCCCAAAGGAAGTAATTCTACTATCATTTATAGTTGTAAACACTGCACCATTGGTCTCGGCATTTTTAACCATAGTTCGCAACTTAAGAATCTTAAATGGCAACCCATTTTTTCCTATGCGTTCTTGCGTGTAAAAAAACTTTCCCCTATTACCTAGAAGGTTTCCGACAAAAATGAGAGGCACTAAAAGACAGCCAATTAGCAGACCAATTAGAGATACCACAATTTCTAAGATCCTTACTATCAAAAGATATAATTGATTTTGATTACTTCTACTAAATGGAAAATATCTATAAAAATCCTGCGCTACATATTGAACCGGAATTCTATTGGTAATTGATTCATATACTTGTGTGTATTCTCTAATAACATAACCATTTTCCAATAAATGTATTAGCTGATTATAAAGATTTACTGTAATACCATCTGTTTTTCGCGAAGCAATTACAACTTCGGAAACTGAATTTTCGACAACGAATTGCTCCATCTTATCGATATCAATATTCTTAACAAAATCCTTCTCTTTCTTGGGATTTCTAATTTGAAAACTATCTGAATTTACGTAGCCAACCACTTTATAGTGTGGATCGACATTCTCTAATCCGCTCACTAATTCTTCGGCTTGGTCCTTATCGCAGATAAGAATTACCTTTTTCTCAAAACGACTAGACGCTAAGAACTTCACATAAAAGAGCCTCCAAAGAAAAAGCGATACCAAGATAGCAACGTAAAAAAATAGGATTTGAATTCTATTTGTTGGCAAGAATGGCGTGTAAACAGGTGTCAATAAATAAATAAGCACGGTGGTTGAGGCCGTTAGTATAATACTTTTTACGACTTGATATTCGTTACTGGCAATTTGGAGATTATACATTTCGAAAACCGTCCCTATAATATTGAGGTAGATTCCTAAAACAATTGTCCAATAATAATTTGTAGTAGAAATGTTAAAATAATTGAAATTGAAAATTATCCCAACAAAATACAAGGCAGACAAAACTGTAAGAACATCAAAAATCCTTAAGAGAATTTTCCTTTCTGAAATTTCGAAATGTATTTTCTTATTAACAATCATATAAAATTAAAACTGACATAAACGCCGCAATTTAGTGAAATAAAAACAGTCGTAAGAAATTAACAATAGAGAACATTAGTTTTATAGAAAATAACCAGTTACTTTAAAATTACTCTTTATTCTTAACAACCTTAAGAAGTGACAAAGAATATAAAAACGCTGGAGCAGCAAGTCTCATAGCTGCGTGATTAATTGTTAATAACCAAAAGGTCAAAAAACAAATCAAGTAAATGTTGCTTTTATTATCAATATACAAAATTAGAGGAGTTAGAAAAAGAATTAGCAAACCTAAAATTCCAAGCGATCCATGTTCTGCTATCATTCTAGTAATTTCATTATGAGAGACAACAATTTCTCCAGTTCTTTCGTATCTTTTTTCCATATTTCTACCTACTCCAATACCAAATATTGGATGTTCTAGAAAGGTCTCGAATTCTTCACTAGCTAGTTCACCTCTCCCTGTAAACTGGTCTTCTTTAACTCGACCAGCTGCATCTTGATTTGAATATCGCTTTTGTATCAAGCCATTAGTCTGTTCAGTAGAATAAGCCCAAGCGCAAATAAAAGCAATAAAAATAAAGGCAATCATACCTAGCATTCTTAATTTTCTTTTTTTTTCAATAACTAAAAAAGATACTATTACTAGAATAAGAATCATCACAAATCCAGTTATCATCCCACCCCTAGAAAAAGTAATAAAACCTCTGTATGAAATAAACATGGTCAATAGCAAGTTGATACTAAATTGAAATAATGTTTCTGACAACAACATCAATCTTGAAGCAAAAATAAACATCCCCAAACCTAACATAGTAGAAACCTGATTTGGACCAAACCCTCCTGATGCTAATGCATTTGATTCTGTACCCGTAATTATGTCCTTAATATTCGGAGTGAATATTGTAAGATATAAAACACAACTAACAATAGGCAATCCAACGCATAACAAAATATTATTTAACTGTTTTAGAGTAATTCTTCTATTGTAGGTATACAGAGCACAAACCCCTAAACATACTGGCCCAGTTATATTGAAGGAAATTTCTTTTCTTAAACTTATTGCATAATTTAACTCCGAACTAGTTAGTATCACTGATGGTATTAATAATATTAAAAACAACCAATAGGGAATTGCATTTTTGGATATTCCTTGAAAATAAATCCCAACTAGAATAAATATCATCACTCCAAATTTCGAAAATTCATAAACAGGATTTCCGTTAGTCATTCTCAAAATGATTTCGCTACCAATCATATACGCTGTAGCATAAAGTACTTCGTTATTTTGATTTTTGGAATTGATAATGTAAAAAATGCCCCCTAAAATAATGAGATATCCATAAATTTTAGGAGTGTAAACATTATTATATAACAAAACTCCAATAAATACATGAAGGAGTATTAAATAAAAATAATTCTTATCACTCTTTAACATTTTAATTCGAATCTAATCCAGTTAATATATTTAGTCATTACAGCTTCCTCTTTATGATTGTTTATGATTGTTTCGTGTAATCCATTTCCAAATATTGTTATCAAGTCTGGCCTACTAACCAGTTTTTCCAGTTTCTTATAAAATAAATCTACTGAATTTGACGGAACTACAAAACCGTTTACATTATCTTCTACTATTTGTGGTATCTCACCCACATTGGTTACTACAACAGCTTTCCGATGAAAGCCGTACTCAAGAAGTGCTACTGGTAATCCTTCAAAGCTAGAAGTTAGTACACCAATTGAAGCTTGCTGAAGAATATTATCAATGTCTTCACGTATATCGTAAATAAAGACATTTTTAACTAAATCGTTAGTTTTGATACTAGTCTTCAATTGATCTGAATAATCATCTTGAAAATCCTTTCCAATAAAATGAAATGTCCAATCCGGATAACTATGCTTTAGTTTTATAGCAACTTCCAATAGCAAATGATGGTTCTTGGGATGTTTCAAATTAGCAAGACAAACAATCCTTTTTCCTTCAATACCTGTGAGTATCGTATTTTTCGTTTCATTAGAATTGAATGAGGTGAAATTAGGCAAATAAATTACTTGGTTGAATGACAATTTATTTCGACACCAATTTTCTAAGTTATGATTAACTACAATTATTCCGCTAAAAAAACGAGAAAAAATCAACAATGTTATGTTATGAATTGAATTTTTTTCGCTTCTAACACCTGCATGTTCATGCCAAACAATCTTTATTTTAGGCAAAATTAATTTTAATAAAAAAGCTGAAAAATAAGATGTCCCGTGAGCATGAATCAGATCAACTTTATTTGATTTACAGATTCTGCTTAACTTGACAATTGAAATCAAATCAAATGTAAATCGTTTATTTAAACATTCAAAAAACACATTCTTATCAATTCTACTTCTTAATGCACCTTCTTTTCTTGTAGATACAATTCCAGAAAACGCTACACGAGTAGAGAGTGCATTGGCATAATTAACAGCCATCCGCTCTGCTCCTCCTACTTCAAGTGAATCAATAAGTTGAAGTATTCTCATTCTAAAAGTAAGTTTTTGATTTCATTTTCAAACAAATCCAAAGTATACTTTCTAGACCAAACTATTCCTTGTGTAGTCTTATCTTGATAGGAAATTGGTTGCTGAATCTGATCATAAATTAAATCGACATCTTTTATAAAATCCATTGTCAATAACAAACCTCTATTCCCATAATCTAACATATTAGGCACGCATGAAACGTTTGTAGCAATCGGTAAACATCCCCAAAACATACTTTCAGCCACTACTTTGGGCCAGCCTTCACTTTTTGATGGAAGAATATTAAAGTGTGATTCTTGATACACTTTTTTCATAGCTTCATCAGAATAATTGCCTTTAAGAACTACCAAATTTTCTAATTGATTATTCTTTATGTAATTTTCTAATTTAGATTTTTCTTGCCCGTTCCCATATAGGCTTAATCTCACGTTTAATCCTTTTTGGTAAAGATTTTCGACAATCTTTACTGCATACATTGGTCTTTTTCCTATTGACAATGTACCTACAAAAATAAACTCTATCGTTTGATCTAACTTCCGTGGGGCAACAAAAATCTTATCTTCTTCCTTGTATGAAGCGGTAAAAAAAGATTTAACATTCTTAGTACTTCCAGCCCATTCACCATATACAAGTACTGTCATATTCTTGGATAAAAAAGTATTGCTTAGCATCCACTTTTGAAAGCGATAAGTAAGTGGTTGTTTCGAATTTGGGTCCCAATTTCCCGCATATTTAGCCGTTTTCTTCTTATTGGGGAAGAAAATTAGAACAATGCAAGCCATTAAACCTAAGTTACCCGGGCAACGTAAATGAATGTGATCCGCCCAAATCATACCTCTAAACAACTGAAAAAAATTCCAAAAGGAGAATATGAATGCCCGAACAAAATTCCAAAATGATTTTACATTAAAATTTTTTGCCCTGAAAATCCTATCAACAGGAAATTGAATCGGACTAATAAGCAAATCATTGTCTTCCATCAAAACGGGACAAACAAATGCAATTTTATCTGAATGCTTAGCCCAAATATTAATCTCTTTGATGTAAGGACTATAAGCCCAATAATTGTTATCTTTCTTAATAAATGGAGCGAATGATACGACTAATAATTTCATCAAATATATCCTTTAGATCCATTTTGAGAAACTACTAAAGCAGGAACGCCAATAGCAGTGCTACCAGCTTTGACATCAGAACTTACTAATGAACAGGCACCAATTAAAACGTCATCTTCAATAACAATCTTACCAGCAATTACGCTATTTGCTGCTATGTATACATTGTTCCCAATAATAGGAACTCCTCTTTTTTCTCCTAAACCAGAAACACCAATAGTAACATTTTGGGCTACATTACAATTATCACCAATGACTGCATCTTTATTAAAAATAATTCCTCCAAAATGACCTATATAAAATGAGTGACCTATCTCTACGGAAGCAGGAATAGAAATACCACAAGTAATTTCAATAAATTTTTGCCAAAGAAATAATATACATTTAAATATTAATCTAAATGGTTGCAATTTTACTTTTCTAAAGACATAGTTGGCAAATCTATATTGACAAGTTGCCCAAAATCCTTGAGTAAAAAACAATATGACAAAAAAGTTAGCTCCGTATTTCTTGTACTTATTGTAGTCGGATTGGATTAATTCGTATAAAGTCATTTTATGGCAATTCTGGTTTTTTCAAAAGTAAGGAAAACCAACCAACCAATCTGCCTAAAAATTCGAAAAAAGAATCCTTGCGTTTTGAGGTTGTAAAAATATTAATAAAGCGAATAAATGTCAAAAGTAAAGTTATTACATGCCATTTAAACTTTGCTTTTAGACTAGGATTTAAGTGTTTGACACGCCAAACATACCATCCGTTCCTAACCACCATTTTCCCATAAAGGAACTGATTTGGCCTGCCTGAACTATCGTGATAATGTCCTAATTTTGCTGCTGTATTAACAAATAATTTTCCTGTTTTTGACAAACGTAAAGTAAAATCGGCATCTTCATATAATCCATAACCTTCAAAATAAGTAGAGAATTGAAAAGTCCTAAAGACTTCTTTTCGAAAAGAAGACACGCCACCCATTAGTTGTTCAACTTCATAAATCTTATCTGATGGCGGTAAGAAACTGATACTACGCCCGTGAGAAAACTCAGGAAGAAAACCTGGTTTTGTATTGCTATCTATACCTATTTTTTTCCTTAAAACAAATCGAGATCCATCAATTTTCTTCCATCCATCATAATAATATTCCTTAATTGAAGATTTATAATTGGATCCGACAAAATGCCACACATCTTCATTTGAAATATAACCCCCAACACCTAAAGCACTTGGGTGCAATTCATAGGTTTTCTCTATTTCTCGAAAATAATTTACATCTAAAATTGTATCATCATCTAAAAAACAAACGACTTCTATTCCGTCACCAACTTTTGCTATTCCAAAATTTCTTTGTTTGGTTAATCCTCGATCTTTACTATCAACTTTATAATACTGCAAAGAGGGAAACTTATTATTTTCTAAAACAAGTAGGGTTTCATTATTAGTCGAACCATCAATAACCAAAATTTCGTCTGGATATTTGGATTGTACGCGAACCGATTCCAATAAATCTAATATTGGTTTCGGACGCATATATGTACAAATAATTAAAGAAAACTTCATTCACTACTCTGTTCTAACTCCTAATTCTAAAAGCTTTTTAGCATAAAACTTTGATTTAGAAAATTGTAATAATTTATACGGGACTTTCAACAAACGAAAAATTAAAGTCAATTTCGAACCATTCATTAAAAAAAGAAAAAAATGTTTGTGTTTAAATTCTTTCACTTGCTCCGGCTTAAAGTGCTTGCAGAACTGGTACATTAGAGTTGGACTAGGGACCGGACGAATCCATTTAACCGGTCTATCAAGTTCCCACGGTTGTTGTTTTCTTTTCTTACCTATTATTTTGGCTTGCATACCCCAAAAACGATAACCTCCAATACTTGGCTTCAAATGCAAATTAGCCGAAAAAGGGTTGTGCAAAACAGGCACCCCTAATTTAAGCAATGATATACCAAAGTCACCATCTTCACCATATCCTCCATCATAATTGATATCATTGCCCTTTAATTGATCAACAAATTCTCTTTTAACACATGAGTTTGCATTGCTAAACATTTGAATACTGCCAACGTACCACCTTTTATTTTCGATTGCATCAAGCCTCAATTCTAAATCATGTAAGTCTTGACCCGAATGCTCTGCCATGATATCTAAACCATTGCAACCCGCCGCTTTATAGGTTTGCAATAGTTTGATATGATTTTCAATAAAATCTGGCAGAACTCTAATATCATCATCCCCAAAAACTATGTATTCTCCAGTACAAATATTTATTGCCTCATTTCTTGCTCTACAACTTCCTTTTGTTGTTTGCCATCTCAATGTCAACTCAAACGGATATTTTTTTTGATAATAAAGACTTTCATCTCTATCCTTTTCTGGTGTAGCATCTACAACAACCACTTGAAAAGGAACTAAAGTCTGTTTTGATAAATCATCCAACAGACGCAGCGTAAAGTCTTGCCGTAACATCGTTGGAATAATATAACTTACAGTAGGCTGTCCAACAATTTTATTCAATTTTCTTGGAGGCAATTGAGGTCTATTTAGTACTTGCTTAAAATATTTTTTTGCATAAAAAAAAGCATTCCACTCGCTTAGTTTCCAGATACCTTTTCGATATAGCAAAAATAAAGCATGATCTATTTTGAAATTCTTTATATAAAAAACATAGCGATCTTTCACAGAAATAACTAATTCTTCTTTTGTCGATTCTTTATATAAACCATTTACGTATAGAGGAACTATTCCTTGGTTTCGCAAACAATTATAGCCGAAATCTAAAGCTTGCATTTGAATCGACTTATAATCAGAATCAAATCCACCTGTAATCTCCCATACTTTCTTTCTTATTGCAAAATTATTCGGATTGATTCTCCAGCTTACACACTCATCTAGATTTTCAAAATCGTTAATAAACCAGAACAGTACAGACGATTGATGGGCTAAATCCTGAAAAGCATTTTTGTAACCTTGTTCAAAAGAGCTATGCCATATATCACCGTAACCAGCTGCTAATTGTTCTAATTTATCAAAATCTGGAGATCCATTATAAAGTATTTTTTCTCCACTTTTAGATGTGTATTCACTTAGTATCATATTATTTTTTTTCCTTTAATACAGTGAAATAAAATTCAATGTTTTTCTTTACCAATTTATTGATATCAAAATCAGTTTCTACTTTTTCTCTTGCGGCTTTTCCAATGGTTTGATTTAATTTTTCATTTTGTATAATATTAACTATAGCATCTGCAAATGCATCATGGTCTTTTGGGTCAACGAGAAAACCGTTTACTCCATCATCAATGATCTCAGTCGCCCAACCAATATTACTGTTAACTATTGCCTTGTTCATTACCATTGCTTCAATAGTGACCATTCCTTGAGTTTCAGCAAAAGTCGGAAAGACACATACGTTGGCTTTTTGAATATAATCTTGAATATGATGATAAGGTACTTTTCCTAAATATTTTACCCTCGATATTGTAGAACCATTTAACGCATTTTGAAGCAATAACCAAGTTGATTCACATTTAGTTTTTTGATCATAAGAATCCCCGCCAACTATAATAAGCTTAGAATCAGGACATTTTCTTAGTACTTTTTCGAATATAGGCGCTAACTCTAAGACTCCTTTTTTTCTAATAATAGTACCTAAATAAAGCACCAACCCTTTTTCAAAATTATTAGGATTTGCATTATGAAACTTCTCCAATGATAAACCACTCGGAATTTTTACAATTGATTTATTGTTGATTCTAAAAATATATTGAGTAATTTTAGAAGTAAAATCGGATGGGGAAATAAATGCAACAGCATTATTAATACCTTTTTTTTCAAAAATGAAATTCTTAATTTTTTGACATCTTTTCTCCAGATGACAAAAATAGGCGTCAGATCCATGAAATCTAATTATTAGAGGTACGGAAAGATTCATAAAAGCAGTAATACCAGTCCAATCAGGTGCCTCTATTAGGTTGATTTTATCAATATGTACGTATTGATTGACATAATTTTGAAGATATTTTCTATAATAATACCAAGTCGCAAATCTAAATTTTTTCGTAGCAATTAAGTGTATTTTGATTTTGTTCTCGACAAACACTTCATTATTATTCTGTCCATAAACAAAAATGGAAACACTAATGCCTTCTTGAATAAGAGCATTTGCTAAATTCATTGTAGTAGTGCCAATCCCAGCAGCTTTTTCTACTTTGGGATGTGAGTATTCAGGAGTAAGAAAAGCAATATGCATTTTTTAGTTTTTTGTCCAAATACAAGAAATGTTCCTTCCATTTAATTCATTTTTTAAAGTAAAAATGTCCTCATTATTCTTTAATTCCTCCGACAAATCACTCTTAAGAACACTATAGAAAGCATATGATCGCTGACTTATTAACCTGAAATTTTTTAAACATTCTTTCAATTTTTTTACAGATATACCCTTATTTATAGAATCTAGCTTACTTTCAACATGAATATCCGTTACACTCCATATTTCCTCAGCACTCATTCGTCGTTTTATAACCTTTTCAGACAACAATTGATCATTAATGTAATCAATATAGTTTTTTCTACCAATTATTCTATTAATAAAATGTTTCCAGTTTTTAGGAATAAAATCAATTAGATTTCTTGAGGAAGAATGAGAAACAAATCGATGATATTCAGACAATCTATCAAGATAAATCGGATCGTTTAGATAATCACCATTTGGGTCTTGTAAATGAATAAAGATACCTCCCGATTGCAGAAGACTATCTATTTTGTTTAGGAATGAATCCAATTCTGGAATATGATGCAAAACTGAACAAACAATTATTATATCAAATTGACCTTTCAAATCTGAAATTTCCGAATTGATTGTAACATACTTCTTGCCCCAAGATCTTGCTTTCTCTTCTGCGAGTTTCAGCATATTTGAAGAAGTATCCAACAAAGTGATTTCTTGGATATTTCCTCCCAATTTTGAATTTAGTAGTAATTGTGTACTCAAACCTGTCCCACAACCTATGTCCAATAAACGCAAATTTGAATTGGGCTCTTTAAATTTGTAAAAATCATTGACTAAAAGGTTAATCTGTTCTTGCAAACTTTCCCACATATCTTGATGCATTTTATCATAATGAAGTGCTTCATGATCATGAAAAATTACATTTATTCTAGATTGAAATTCTTCAACAGTAAGCGAACTTCCTGTTTTTTTTAAAAGTGGTAATAAACTAGAATAACTCATTTAAAATGAAAATTTTAATTACTATATATTTTGCAGTAAGACTTCAAGAGTCTAACTGATGTTTACAATGTACTCTTTAGATCCTTTATTTGAAACTATAGAAGCCAATGGTGAAGCCACAACAGAATTAGACGGCACATCAAAAGTTACTATTGCATTTGCACCAATCAGCACGTCATCACCAACAGTTATGCCTCCCAAAATTGTTGCTCCAGGACCTAAAAAACAACGGTTTCCGATTTTTGGCACTCCCTGTTTTTTTCCACGTATAAGTACACCAATGGTAACTCCTTGTGAAAGATTGCAATTCTCTCCTATTTCGGCATCACCGTGTACGACTATTCCACCAAAATGCCCAATATACAAACCTTTCCCAATTATTGTTCTATAGGAAATATCAATTCCATATTTATTGGTTAAATGACGAAGCCATATCATCAGAAAATAAAATAACAATCGACTTGTACTTTTGTAATATTTACAAATCCGACAAAGCAAAATAAATTTTAAACCTGGCGCATAATTCGGACCAAAACACCTTAAGAGTAAACGCAATGAAAATGGTTGCCTTATTCCGTATCGAAGAAGGTCTTGTTGAAGGCACTCAATTAATTCTGTTTTCGTCATTAGAAAATTAAATTCAAAACTGTTATGCTAAAGCAGATTTTAACTTAGTCTTTATCCTGTTCAATAATTTGTAACAATATTTTTTATAAGCATAAGTATGGTCTTTGAAAACAATCGGTGGATCAATTGAGTACTCTTGTGCTTTTTGCACTTTATCAAAAATAACATCGATTCGTTTACTATGCTTTTCGTTTGATCCATAAGATCTTGCATACCAAGTATGATAAAGTATCGGATTGCCGTTTAAATCCGATACCATATTGGCAATATTGTCTTCTTTAAAAGGAACTGTTGCGTCCAAAAAAAGAAACTTCTTTCCTTTTCTTCTTAACCAAAAATAAAAACAGTAATAGGGTTCAAATAAGCTCTCTTGACTGAAATCTCCTCTTAATAAATTCAAATCGTCATCAAATTCACCCTTCAAAACATATTGGTTTTTCAGCACTTCTTTTTCATTCCACAAATCATTTATTTCTTTGAAATTTAGGATAGAGAAAAAAGTGTTGACGCAATAAGGATTCTGTATACGGTGCGGTATTACTCCTCCATCTCGAACGCCACATACCGAGTAATTTCCTTTTTCCATTTCCTCTATAAGTGAGAAAACCAAATTCGAATCGATGAATAAAACGTCTTCATCTGCCATAATCAGCCAATCGATATTTTGATTCTTCAGTTTCTTAAACATATAACAGATACTATCCATTGCATGCATCCCATTAGTTCCATCTATCACATATTTCGGTATACCTTTAGGGAATAATGGTGAAGATTTTTGATACAAGTCAAAATTTACAACAGTCGATAAAATGGCAATATTTTTACTCATTTATACTTTTTTTTCAGCTCTTAAAAGTCCCCTTCTTAGGAATGGCTCTTTAATACTATGGTCATGATAAAAAATCATAAACCCGTCAGACGGTTTCATATGAAGACCAAAAGATTCCAAGAGTCTGGTAAACTCATATTCATCTTCTTGTTTGTGATAGGTACAAATAGCAATTTTATAATTCCTTTCTGACTGCAAAAAGCGATGACCTCCTAGTAAGAAATTTGCTTCTTCACCTTCAATATCTACCTTTAAGAAAGTAATATCACCATGTTCTTTACTAAAAGCATCAAGGGAAATTGAGTCATTTCTATCTAAATTAGAAACGAATTTATTACAAATAACTACCTTTTCTTTCCACGGATTAAAGGTTGCCTCTAATGCTTCTATCCATTCTTCGTCGCATTCAAAAAGATATATTTTCTTCACAGTTTCAACATTACTCAACGAAAAATTTCCTTCAGCAGCTCCTATATCGGCAATAACGTCATTCGAATTTAGATTAAAATCTTCGGTCAAATACAAATGTGGCGATTCAGAATCTTGGTCAAGCTGCAAGCCATGATATAGACTTCTGATTTTTGCTTCTGAATAAGATCTTTTAAAATATAACTTCTTATTATTGTGCATGACATAATACAGCCCATTTGTAGAATCTTTTATGAGTTCTATGTCAGATTTGCTATACTTTTCTTGAAAATCATAGGGAAAAATAGAAATGGGATGAGATGATAAATATTTAAGCACCTTCTCTTCTTCTCTTGTTATGTCCTCTTTTGCATCATAAAATTTAATTATATTCAACTTCAATTTAGTCAAGTAGGAATCTTGTTTCTTTTGTTCAATTTTAGAAATAATCCTCGACCTAAATTTTCTTGGGATCAATCTTTTAAGGTTCTTTTTTATCAAATTTGAGAACATTTTATAATACTTAAGTTAAGGTTATATCTTTTATTGTTTAAAAAGTATTCTAAAATTTTTATTAATGATAAAAAGCATTGAGAAATTATATAATTTTTTCTTCTATTGCTTTTAGAATTCGTTGAGAGGCTTCTTCCCGTGGATGTTGATTTATTTTTTCAAACCACTTTTGCGCATTTTTTACAACCGTATCGGGTTGCTCAAGTCCGACTTTTATAATAGATTCAATAGATTCCGAAGAATCAATCCAAAGTACTGATTCTTTGCATGGCATAGAACGAAAATGAACATATTCATATATTTTACTTACAGACCAATCTGTTTGAACAGAATTAGGAATATCATAGTTGATGAACGCACAAGGTTTATTGTGAGTAATATAATCAAAAACCATTGTTGACCCCAAATTTATGACCATTTCCGTATGAGCTATTGTATTTATCTGCAAAGTCATATCGTCCTTTTTTGGCAATACACTATTCCACGAATCTCCCATTTTTTCCCATTTTGGATCAATAGGAACAATGATGTCTTTATACTTTTCTAAAACTATGTCAAATCGGTCAGAAAAATCTACAGGACATCTTCGAAATATTATTCCCAAATTATTTCCTTTCGAATTAAGTGAACTAATTGCTTTTGCTGTATCAGCTAAATAAATTGGATCGTTGGGAGAAGTTGTAATATCATCGCCTGAAAAACAAATATATTTTTTTTTAATGTCTAAATTATTTTCATTAAAAAAAACACTTTTTGAAGTAATATGCTCATCAGAATTATGCATTTCAAATTGAGGAGTTCCTGTTACAAAAATTTGATTTTCATGAATAAATGGATAATATTTCATTAATTCTGCTTTCATATGAACGCTCCAAACAAAGTAATAATTTGGTTCTAGTACTAAAGTTGCTTTGGGTAAATTATCCCATGAGAATATAAAAGTACCAGTCGGAATGTTTAATTCTTGCGCAGCTAATATTGGAGCTAACGCCAATGTTGTTCTTTGATTTGTACAAAAAACAAAATCTGGTTTTTCTTTTCTTAATACTCCTAAACACTCATTATAGTAAATGGTTTTTTTTTCCAATTTGAGAATAGAATTCCTAATTCTTTCGATTCCTTTTGGTGAAGAATATAATAAAGTTAGTAATTGAACCCCTAAAAACTTTAAAAAATTTGAAAATGAATCTGTTGCCAATCGAAATCGATAGCTTTCATATATCTTATCGTTGAATCTTTTACTATTAAGATCTAAGTCAATTTGAACTCTTGCCTTTTTAAATATATCAGTTAAGATATGAGCTTTCGAATTTGTAATCTTAATTTCATTATGACCTAAGCTTTTTAAATCGAAGGAACAATTATTCCAAAACACAACATCTAATCCGTTTATTATTGCTTGTTTATGAAAATCGGTGTAGGCAAAGTTCCTAAGACCTACTCCGTCGGGCAATAAAATAAATATTTTTCTTTGTTTCATTAAATTAAATTAAACCTATAACTTTCAATTTCTTGAAAATTTAACTACATTATTTATCTCGAAATTGCTTTTGGTGATTTAATTTCCAAATTGTTTCATCAAGTAGAGTCTCTAAGAATAATTCATCACTTCTCCCAACACCAAAATCAGAATTTGTCGGGATTACTTTGTGAGAATCTATTACTTTTAGCGCTTCATTAATATTTTTTTCTTCATAATCAGAATTAATAATATCTGCATGAACTGCTCTATTTTGCTGCCTTGTTCCAATATTAATTATTGGAATTCCATAGTAGGGAGCTTCTCTTATTCCAGCACTACTATTTCCAATAATGAACTGACAATTCTTTAGTAGGGTTAGGAAATATTCGAAACGCAAAGAGGGGAAAATTCTAAATCTGTCATGCTCTTTTAATTTATCATAGGCATTGATAATGTACTGGCTTCCTCTGTCATTATTTGGAAAAATAATAATGTAGTTATGATGATCTTGTAGTAATGAATTTACAAAATTAATTGCATAAGATTCCATTTCATTAGCTTCTGTAGTAACTGGATGAAACATAGCGATTGCATATTTTTTGAATGCTATTTGATAATAATCTTTGGAAGTTTCTAGAGTTGGTAAATTCTCAGAAAACATGATATCTATATCAGGGGATCCAATTGTAAATATAGAAGAATCTAATTCACCCATTTGACGTAATCTCTTTTTTGCATCAACATTTGAAACAAAGTGAACATGGCTCAATTTGCTAACGCTATGTCGAATTAACTCATCAACAGTCCCAGATATTTCACCTCCTTCGATATGAGCCACTAAAATATTATTCAAAGAACCAACAATTGCACCAGCCAAAGTTTCTACCCGATCTCCGTGAACTATTATCATATCCGGCTGTATCTGATTTACATAGCTAGAAAGCCCTTGTATAGTTTTTGCTAGCGTCAAATCCATAGTTGTTTCATGCGTATGGTTTTCAAAGGTAAAAATATTTCTGTATCCACAGCGTTCGATTTCAAGCAACGTATAACCATATTCTTCCAAAAGATGCATTCCTGTAACAAAAACAAAAACTTCAAAATAGGAATGATCTTCAAGAATTTGAACGAGGCTTTTTATTTTACCAAAATCGGCACGTGTTCCAGTAAGAAAAAGGATTTTTTTCATTTACAATATAATATCACTCCAAATGAGTTGCTCGTCATTTTCGATTGTTCTACTTGACTTTTTTCCCAAAATATTTTCATAATGTTCAGCAAGAATTTTACCCGTACCTGGTCTTTTTACCCAAAGGTTCTCTTTGGTAAATGTTTCACCTTTTTGAATGGCGGCAATACTACAAACGGTGGCAAAAGCAAAGTCGATGGTGACTTGTTCTTCTTTAGCGGGTTCTTTTGAACCTCCGCGCATTTGCCATATCTCATTACTATTTAAAATTAGTTCTCTAGTTGCTTGCTCGTCCATACTACAAACGATGTCTGGACCTGTTCGATTCATGGTATCTGTAAAATGGCGCTCTAGTATGCTTGCTCCTAACGCAACAGCTCCTAAACAAGCGTTATTATTAAGCGTATGATCACTCAAACCAAAAACCTTATCTTGAAAGGCTTCGTGCAATTGTGTCATGGCACCAAAACGTACAAGATGAATAGGAGTTGGATACAAATTAGTAGTATGTAAAAGAGCCACAGGAACCTGATGTTTATCAAAAATTGCTACTGCTTTTCGAACACTTTCAATAGTATTCATACCTGTGCTCAAAATAATTGGCTTTCCGAACGAAGCTATATGTTCCAAGAGTGGGTAATTATTGCATTCTCCCGAACCAATCTTATATGCTTCAACTTTCATGCGTTCCAATCTGTCAGCAGCAGCTCGAGAAAAGGGAGTTGATATAAAAATCATTCCTTTGCTTTCGACGTAATTTTTTAGTTGAATTTCTTCTGATTCGTTCAAGGCACAACGTTCCATGATTTCATAAATAGAAACATCCGCATTGCCGGGGATTACTTTTTTGGCCACAGCACTCATTTCATCTTCGACGATATGAGTTTGGTGCTTCACCAACTCAACACCTGCTCTTTTTGCAGCATCTACCATTTCAAATGCTGTTTGTAGTGACCCTTCATGATTGATGCCAATTTCTGCTATCACCAAAGGTGGAAAGTCTCGACCTATTTTACGACCAGAAATTTCGATATATGGATTCATATTTTAATTTTAGATTTTTGAAATACATATTTTGCAAAATCGAAATCGTCTTGAGTGTCGATGTCGACTGAAGCGAATAAATGATCAACAATCATAGGAAATGGTTTAGTCCCCATGATTTTACTTTGTAGAATCAAATTTGATGAAATAATATAGAGCAATCCATTTTCAAAATAAAGTGGCTCTAAGTCTTGACTTCGTTCTCCAATTTTATAATTAAAAGGAATAAATGCATTATTGATCACTCTGCCAAACTTCTGATGATTCCTAGTCACAGTCATCAAACTTTCAACTCCTTTTTCTAAAAAAACGCTATAAGCCTCTGAAATTAAGTTCAAAGGTCGAAATGGATTGGTCGGTTGCAAAAGAAACACCGTTTGTACGTTACTAGACAATTCTTCTAAAACATGCTTCAGTGCTGTAACAGTAGGCTCAAAATCGCCAGACAATTCTATTGGTCTGTCAACTACTTTTGCACCATATGACAATGCTATTTCCTTGATTTTTAGGTCATCAGTAGAGACATAAATCTCATCAATAATATTTGGAAACTTTTTAGCTTCAAGAATACTATGTGCTATTAAAGGGATTCCGCCAAGTAATAATATGTTTTTGTTTGGTAATCTCTTAGACCCTCCGCGTGCCGGTATAATAGCAATATTTTTCATCAATTTGTTATAAGCAGGGTCGTAAAAATAACTAATTTTCAGGTTTCCAGTACAATTTAATATTGTCTATTTTTTCATATTCTACGTACTCTTTCAATGTTAATCTGTTTGCGTTTTTTATTATTCTCGGAACAAAAACTATACAATCAAAAAGTGCAAGTAGAATGGATTGAAATGCTTTGATATCACCCTTGAATACTTTCAATTTAAATTGCATCCAAATAGTATAAGCGAAAAGACGCGGAATCTTTTTAATTGGAAAAAAAAGAAACATCAAACACCAGCCAGAACGAAGCGATCGCCGCAATCGCAAAGCATAGTCCGCATTTTTTTTTCTCGCTTTTATATCTACTCGATGATTTACCAAAATAGTAGGCAAATAGTGTATTTCTATTTTTTTCTTAAATAACTCATAAGCGGCAAAATCTTCTTCTCCATGAAAAATGAACCACGAAGGATAGTTTGGAATTTGATGCCAAGCTTTCATTCGCCATACATGTGCACATCCGGCAAAACTCTTCATTCGATGGGGTTGGTCCATGGTACTTGTAGATAATGGCTCTAAAGTACTCCAAAAAATTCTGAACCCAATAAGACCACATTTTGGATTTGAATCAAAATATTTTTCAATTAATTCTAAAGGATTTGGTGTTATGAAATGCAAATCATCATCAATAGAAATCGCGAATTCAGTTCTTGTCAATCCCATTAATTTATTTCGGCTGTATATCAGTCCTTTACTTTTTTCATTTCGAATCAAGTGAATATTCGGAAAGTTCTCTTTGATGTAATTTGAAGTTCCATCGCTCGATCCATCATCACATATAATGCAGCATACTTTTTCGTTTATCAATAGGCCATTGATTTTTTGCAAAGTAAAAATCAATTCTTGCAAACGATTTTTAGTAGTAATGAGAATAGTAAATTTTGGAAGATTCACAATCAAGGGGAATTAGTATTTTGAGATCATATCTTTAGGCATTCCTTTAAAGCGGTAAAACAACTTTTTCACTTTTTCTTCTCTAAATATTTTTCGAAATATGCTATTGCGTACAAAATATTGCAATCTGTTAATTTCATTAAAAACAGGAAAATCTTGCTTAAATTCGTAGTGCTGATTAGTTTCGAATGTCACTTCACTCATCCAGTTTTCGTGTACATTACCCATGTGGTAGGCATAATTATCATGAGTGGTTAATCGCCAGTAATTTTTTTTCAAAGTGATAGAATCTAAGTATCTCTCACTGTTTCCTCCCATTTTGAAATCATTGTACGTAATGATTGTTTCGAAAAGATTTTTTTTATAGGTAGCTACGAAATGTCCGCTGCCAATAAATGCACTAAAACCATCCTCGGCTACAAGTCCTAATGATAACTTTAGATAGTCTGGATTACTTGGACCCCAACCAATACTTTCATAAAACATCTCGATTGCTTTTGGGTTTTTTACTGGTATAAATTGCATACTTTTTTTAAATAAATTATCCCAAATCATATTTTGACAAAGTGTGGTATATGATTTATATTGAGGTACGATTCCAACAACACCTGCTCGAGGGAATTTGGAAAATACTTTATTGGTTTCTATTTGCCAATTAGACAGAAACAGCACATCACTATCTGCAATTGTTACAAGTTCGATATTGTTTCCAGCTAAACCTTTTAGAATTGAATTCAATTTACCAATATTTGTTGTATGAATTAGCTCATGAATTTTAGATTGCTTGTACTGATCTTCTAAATATGAGGTAACAATGGCATCACTACCATTATTAACTACGGTTACAAATGTTTTTGGGTGAATGGTAGCAAATAGAGACTGTAGACAAAGCTTGAGTATTGAAAAACTATCCTTAAAATAATCATCATGATTTGGGATAAAAACAGGCAATATTACTTGATGTATATAGGCTGTTTTTTCTTGCAATTGGTCTTTATGAGGATTCAGTCCTTTGCGCATTTTTATTAGTAACTTATGTTTATAGTTGATTGTAGAGAGAAATAACTTTTTTTCTAATACTTTTTTCGTCTAATCTTTCTACCCCAATTTTTGTATTTAGTTCCGCTGCAGTGGCAATTC
This sequence comes from Flavobacteriaceae bacterium, assembly GCA_947456815.1. Classification (GTDB taxonomy): domain Bacteria; phylum Bacteroidota; class Bacteroidia; order Flavobacteriales; family Flavobacteriaceae; genus Flavobacterium. The sequence goes on along the minus strand of CANGTL010000001.1, from coordinate 79,019 downwards.
TTTTTGGGTTGTTTATTGCCGATATTATTAGTTTTTCTATTTCATTAATATTCTCCGGATTAGCAATTAACAACCCATTTATTTCATTATCAATTATTTCTGAAGTTGCATTCCCGGGATTAGACTGAATTGGAAAAGAATTCATTATTATAGCCTCAAGAAGTGTGTTTGGCATACCGTCTGAAATATTATTACCAATGTAAATTAATGATTTTCCCATGAGTTGCATTACTTCTTGTTGTGACAATTCATTTCGATTGAAAGTCTTAAATTCCAGTTGATTTGATTTAATATAATCGATAACTTCTCTATGTGCTCCAAAAACTACAATTTCGTAATTCGCTATCGTTTCTTGTATATTTTGCAAGGCTTTGATAACATTTAGAGCTCTACCAAATACATGCTGATACCCTTTCACTAGGATAATTTTACGCTCGCTTACAGGAATTTTGAATTTATTTAATTCATATAAATTATAACCAGTCCCCCCAGGTATTACGCCAATATGTTTTCCTTCAAAACCAAGTTCTCTAGCTAAAAAAAAATCTCTATTACAATCAGTGTGCAAGTAATTGATTCTCGCCAACACTGCTCTTATTTTTTCTCTATGGCTTCTATAGTTCTTGTAGTAGTATAAATCATTTCCCCAACAAGAGTAAATCCATTTCACTTGTTTGAATTTGTTCATTGTTTTTATTATCGGATAGGAACAATGTTGCATTTCGAAGCTGTGAACAACATCCGGATTAATTTCTTTGATTATTCTTTCAAGTTTTTCATTTGCTGTAACTTCCAAAAAAGATTCGAAAATATTATAAATGACGGGTGCATTCTTTAAGAAAAAATATTTGCCTTTAATATTAGGAAGTTTTCTTTGCTTCCAGTCGATAAACTGAGTAACCGTATCATTAGTTTCTAATCTACCTCGACCCAAAACATCAAACCAATATAACTCATAATTGGTATCCTTTAGATTTTCAATCCAACGAATTACGTGAATAGAAGACATTGACACAAAAAGAATTTTCATTAATTACTTCAAAGGTTTTACAATTGTTCCTTTTAGCCCTACCACCATAGTTGATTTACTGAAATCAATTGGTGCTTTATCTTTGGCATATAAAAAACTGATAATTGGCTTTACGATAGGCCTCATTAATTTCTTTTTTGTTCCCCAAAGATACATATTAACCCATAAACCAATCATTTGTCCCAATGCGGCATTATAACCACCCATAGGCTTAATTTCTATTGATTCAAAACCAGCTTTTTTAAAGATTAACTCTAATGCAAAAGGAGTATACCTATAATAATCATGAGGTACTTCATGTAATGACATTAAGAAAGGAACCGTGAAGAAAAATACACCTCCAGGCTTAAGCACTCTTCTTATTTCAGACAAATAAATATATGGATCAGGTACGTGCTCTAAGACTTCTGTTGAGAATACAAAGTCAAAAGTTTCATTTTCAAATGGCATAACTACTCCGTCCCATAGGAAATCAGCTTTTACATCTTCATAACTTAAACCCGATTCAATGTCTAAACCAACGTATTCTATAATTTTTTTATTAGAAACTATTAGTTCTTTGTAGGGCATTGATCCACAACCAGAATCTAGTACTCTTCCATTGAATGAAGGGAAAACATCTAAGATTGCTTTATAAATTTCTTTACGAATAATAAAACTTTCAAGATTGTTTTTTGATAATTGAATATCTAAAAATGAATTTTGCATGAAAATTACAATATTATATTAAAGCGATTATCAGTTGTCAAAATGCCAATTATTGCATGAAAATTAACTCAGACAAATTACTTTATGAGGTTAGAGAACTTTGAAAGAACCATCAAAATAGCTGTTGTTATTTTTCTTAATACTTTATTTGTTTCAATATTTCTTAAATAATTAACTCTTGCATTTGTTTCTCTATATAAATTAAACACATAGGTGTCGTAATCATTATTATAGATATAAGGAAGCATTTTTTTTAAATAGTTGTCTCTTTCATGCAGGCCTAAAGCAACATCTCCTGAAATTCCTCCAAAATAAAATTTTGCGATATTTATTTTTATAGACTTATAACTTTCTCCGTTTAGGGCAATTATCTTAAAAAAAAATTCTGAATCTGAAACAATCTTATTTTTTTCATTATATAACCCATACTTTTCAAAAGCTTCCCTTCTAATAAATGTTGCTTGATGTGAAATAATTCTTGATGTAGCATATTTGAAGGTCATTTTTTCAGGATGTTCTTTTGTTGAAACCTCTTGATTTCCTTCAAAAAAAACAATATTCCCGCTTAAGCAAGTATATTTGTCTTCAAAATGAGGAAGGCATTTTTCAATAACTGCATCATCATAAAATTCATCGCCACTATTAAGAAAAAACAAATACTCACCTTTAGAAGCCTTAATGCCTTTATTCATAGCATTATAGATTCCATTGTCAGCCTCAGAAACCCAATATTGAATTTTATCTTGATTCTTTTCAATATAGTCTTTGCTTCCATCGACACTCCCTCCGTCTATAATGATAAATTCAAATGCTTTGCTCGATTGGCTAAATACACTACTAACAGTGCGATCTAGTCCTTTCAAATTATTGTAATTTACAGTGATAATTGAAACCTTTGGAATCATATTATTATTGGTGATTTCTAGTTAATCTATCTTTGACTTTACAGCAATCAAATTATTGTAGGGATAGCGCAATCTTTTTGGTTCCAAAATTAATTCACCATCTTTAATCGTATACCATACATAACCAAAATCTTTCATCATATCATAGATTTCATAAACAGGATAACCCGCATTAAAAGTGTTTTCTTCTGTAAACTCAACCATTACGATAGGATTGTAATTAACAAATAAATCTCGTCCACCTTGTATTACAAATTTCTCCCAACCTTCAACATCAATTTTGATTAATTTAATTTTAGTTTTATCAACTTCATTCAATTCAATATCTAATGTCGATACGGGCACGAGAATGCTATCCTCTAATATATCTTCTCTAGGAGCAAATGAATTCCAGGCGTCATAACCAGTTTTAGAAATAAAAAAAACTAATTCATCTATTTTTTCCGAAAGACCAATATTTTTATGGCTAATATTATTAAGATTATTAAGTTTAACGTTTTCATCTAATCTTACAAAAGTCGTTGGTGACGGTTCAAAACAAATAACTTTTCCAGTATTTCCGACAGCTCGAGAAGCAATCAAAGAAAACAAACCTATGTTAGCACCAATATCAACAAATATATCTCCTTCTTTCAATATAGATCCTACGTAATCTGTTTCGTCTTTCTCGAATCCAAAATAAATTAACTTAGACAAAACACTATCCTTGTAAAGATTTATTTTTATATCGTTAACCAAAGTATGCTCAAATGAATCTTTACTTTTAAATAATTTATTCCAAAATTCATTCTCCGAAATTATACTTTTTTTATCTTGACGTTGTTGAAATTCTCTCATTACTCGAGAGATTCTACCTGCTATTCTGTACAAAACACTATCTAAAAAACTACTTTTCATTTATTTATTTTTTGTTCTTTTCCCATAATAAATGTGGCATTATAAAACCCGGTCTTGCGTCTAAAAACGCGCTATTTAAGCCTTCAATATTTGTTATTGAAAATCTAACTATCAGTTTATCATCGAAAACAATCCATCTCACGTTATGAATTCCTATTGCTAATTTTACTGCAAATAATCCATTCTTGAGGAAGTTTTTCGGTATCGCTGTACTTATGGTATATTTTCCTTTTTGAACCGTTTCAGCTTTCTTAATCTCATCATCCTCAAAAGTTCTAAATATTGTTGCGCCACTTGCCAAATCAAGAAGGTCAAATCCAACTCTTAATCCTAATACATCAGAAAGGACTTCATATTCTATTTTAATAAAGACCTCCTTATTTGAATAAAAAGCATTATTTGATATACTATTATCTTGAAAAATAAGCACTTTCTTTAGCAAAAAAACATCATCTTTTTGATTTTCAACAAATTCATTAAGTTCGTCAGAGTCAACATCGCTATTCCCAGAATTCAAATATAAAGATGTGGCATTATCAGTTTCACCATTGTAAATCACTTGGCCATTTTCTAAAATAATTGCTGTATTACACAAACTCTTTACTGCGGCCATATTATGACTTACAAACAGAACAGTTCTGCCCTGACCTTTGCTAATATCTCCCATTTTCCCCAGACACTTTTTTTGAAACTCTGCGTCTCCTACTGCCAAGACCTCATCAACAATAAGTATTTCACTTTCAAGATGTGCCGCAACAGCAAAGGCAAGACGAACGTACATTCCACTGCTATATCGTTTGACGGGTGTATCAACGTATCTATCTACTCCAGAAAAATCAATAATCTCTTCTAATTTTCTGGTAATTTCTTTTTTACGCATCCCTAAAATAGCGCCATTAAGATAAATGTTTTCTCTTCCGGTTAATTCTGGATGGAAACCAGTCCCTACTTCTAAAAGACTAGCAATACGGCCTTTAACTTTTATCTGGCCAGTTGTTGGACTTGTAACACGTGACAATAATTTAAGCAAAGTACTTTTGCCAGCTCCATTTCTCCCAATAATTCCTACAGCGTCTCCTTGATTTATGTCAAAATTAATATCTTTAAGAGACCAAACGACATCGCTTGTTCCTTTAACACTGCGATCGTTGGTTTCACCGATTCTAAGGAATGGATCTTCTTTTCCTAATACCCGTGTCATCCAAAATCGTTCTATATCTCTTGAAATAGTCCCAGTACCTATCTGCCCTATTTGATATGCCTTCGATAAATTTTCTACTTTTATTACTATTTCAGACATTATTATATTGTATCTACAAAGTTTTTCTCAGTCCTATTAAAAATAATAACTCCAAAAAATAAGACTATTAAAGTAACCAGGACAGAATATCCAATACTCCAGATTGAAAATTCCCCTTTCCCAAGAAATGCAAATCTAAATGCTTCAATTATTCCAGTCATTGGGTTAAGTTCGATGATGGATTTGAATTTAGCTGGTGCCGCACTTAATGGGTATATTACCGTCGTACCATACATTAATAATTGCACTCCAAACGAAACTAAAAAAGTTAAATCTCTATATTTAGTTGTCATTGCAGTTATTATCAATCCTAATCCCAATCCGAGGAACGCCATTAATACAACTAAAAAGGGAAAAAAAAGGATGGCATATGTTACTCGAAAATCGGCTCCTTGATAACCAAAATACATCATCATTAGAATCAACAAAAGTAATTGGACCATAAAACGAACCAAATTACTGACTACAATACTTAGCGGCATAATCAACCTAGGAAAGTAAACTTTCCCGAAAATCGAAGCATTATCCCTAAAAACTGTACTTGTTTTTGTAAGACAATCTGAAAAGTAGTTCCAAGCAGTAATACCAGACAAATAGAATAACTGTTGTGGCAAACCATCGGTACTAATATTTGCCAGTTTACCAAAAACAAATGTAAAAACAATTGTAGTAAACAATGGCTGGATAAAAAACCAAAGAGGTCCAAGTACCGTTTGTTTGTAGAAACTAACAAAGTCCCTTTTTACAAACATCCACAATAAATCTCTATAACGCCAAACATCATTAAATTTCAAATCAAATAATGAAGTATGTCCCTTTATTACAAGATTCCAATCTTCAGATTGAACTATTTCTTTCATTATTTATTTTAGATTTCTATTTCCAGAATATTGACTATAAAAAACCTCTGATAGTTTTAAAAAAGTCAAATTTTGAGGTGCAAATATACGTATTTTGGTATGATTGCTTTAATTTTTTTGATAGTTTACAGCACCTAAACTAAATTTAAAGTATAACAAAATGTAAGTATATTTGTAGAACTATTTTAAACTGTAACAGTAGTAAAAATGTTTCACTTCCTCAAAAAAAACACTGTCCTTAAAGATTTGATTCCATCCAATTTCGTGGATATTCATAGTCATTTGTTACCAGGTATTGATGATGGAGCTGAAACCATTGAGGATACCATCTTCTTATCAATGGAATTACAAAAAATTGGATTTGAACAATTTATTACGACACCTCATATTATGAATAATGTTTGGGAAAATACAAAAGAAAGTATTGAAACCACTTTTATATCAACCATTCCGAAACTTAAAAACCCTAATAACTTTCGTTATGCCTCAGAGTATATGGTTAATCCAAATTTCATAAAATTATTTCAGGAGGGTACTTTACTGACTTTGAAAGAAAATTTTGTCCTTATAGAAATATCATACATTAATCCACCAATTCAACTTTATGACATTCTTTTTGATCTTCAAATTGCTGGTTATCGACCAGTTTTAGCCCATCCTGAACGTTATCCATATTATCATAAAAACTTTAGTGAATACGAAAAATTGAAAAATGCAGGATGTTTATTTCAACTAAATTTACTATCAACTGTAGGGTATTATGGTTCTGAAGTAGCAAAATCTTGCGAGTTACTCCTAAAAAAAGGTTTCATTGATTTTGTTGGTTCAGATGTACATCATGCGAAGCATATCGAAGCTTTTTCTAATAGAATAATTTTTAAAGAGCTAGAGTCATTAAATAAAGCTATAGAAAACAATCAATTCTTTAGAAAATAATTACTTTTTAAACCATCGTGAATACCACGAAGTCTTTACTTCTTCTTGAGAATATCCGTATCCATAGCCGTAACCGTATCCATAACCATAACCATAACCATAGGTTTTTCTCCAAATGGTATCATTCAGTATAATGGACATGTTAGGTAATTTTTTCTCTTTGTTAATCATTTCGATGAATTTGATAGAACGCTTATCAATGAAATTAGCTCGAATAATGTAAAGGAAAATATCTGCATTCTTTGCCACTAAGAGTGTATCTGTTACCAAACTAACAGGAGCAGTGTCTACTACAATATATTCAAAATCCTTTTTAAGTTCTTCAAACATATGGTCTATTTTACTATTCATAAGTAAATCTACTGGATTGGGGGGAACAACACCAGATGGCAAGACATAAAAATTATCTAAACTATCCAACTTTACTATAAAGTCGTTTATCTCGACATTTTTCATAGATAAATAATTTGTCAACCCCTTTGTTGGCAAACTCATATAATGATCTATTTTCGGATTTCTGATATCTAATCCTATCAAGAGTACTTTTTTACCTGACTGTGCTATTGCGCTTGCCAAATTAATAGCCACAAAGGTTTTACCCTCTTTAGGAACGCTAGAAGTTACAAAAATAGTTTTCGCTTGGTTGTCTGGAATTTTGGTCAACATAAATTCCAAATTGGTTCGAATAATTCGTATTGCCTCGGATGAACTTGAGGTGCTAGTCGAACTTAGTATTTCATCTTGAATTTCAGACTTTGGAATATCTCCTAAAAAAGGGGCTGATATTTTACCTTCGAAATCCAAACGGGATTTGATTTTATTATCAAACAAATTCTTAATGTAAATGATACTGAACGGAACTAAGATTCCTAATGCGATTGCGAATAAATAGATAATATTTCTCTTTGGAGAAACTGGTGACGGAGAGGAAAATGCCGAATCGACAATTTTGGCTATAGGAGTAGTAACAGCTAATGAAATTGCTGTTTCTTCTCTTTTTTGTAATAAATAAAGGTATAAAGACTCTTTGATTTTTTGCTGTCTTGACAATATTCTATACTCGCGCTCTTGGGTAGGCAAAGTAGCCATTCTGTCTTTTATTTGATTGTCATGTCGTTCTAAATCCTTTTTTCTAATTGTTAATGATGCTTGTGTTCGTTTCAGGCTAGATATAATGTTTCCATTGAGTTCTTCTATTTTTCGTTCTATGTTGATTACAATCGAATTTCGTTTTGTACCATCTTTTACAATTCTATTTCTTTGAATAACAAGGTCATTAAAAATTGTGATAAAACCAGAAACATCTTTACCATCCGCACTTGAGATAATATTATTAGGAACTAAATCCCATTTGCCTTTATTTCCCATAAAATCGAGTAATGAACCAACCACTTTTATCTGTGTTTCGGTTTCAATTAGCTCTTTGGTAAAGTCAATTGAACTTCTCAAAAATAAATCTGCTTGGGCATTGATATCGGTTATATCATTAGTTTTTTTAAAAGCTTCGGCATCCTTTTCAACATCTCCTAGTTCTGAAGTAATGATTTTTAAACGATCTTGAATAAAATTTAACGTGCTTTCAGAAATGTACTTCTTATCCGTAATTGCATCTTGGTTATAGACATCAATAAGGGCATCTAAAAAATCTTCAGCCTTTTCTTTGACCGGATTGTTAATCGAAAGGGAAACTACACTTGAATTTTTGCTTAATGCCGCTACGTTGAGTTGACCTCGAAAACTATCTACTATATCATCAATATTGTAAACACTAAATAAAATAGAATTCTCTTTAGAATGGTTTAAAAAGGCTTTGGCATTTTTATTTACAACTAATTTTGAATCATCTAAGTTGATGATTTCACCATATTTAAATTTACCAATACTATTACCACCAAACAAAACCAATTCAAAATTAGAATTGTCAATGAAATTAACAGTATATGCTTTTGAGCGTTTATAGAAATTATTGCTTAAATCATAAAAAGAGCATTCTATTGGGCTATCATTATAAAGCTCTATTGCTTTCATCCTCCCAATAGCAGTATAAGTAATATTAAACCCTAATTTTTTTATAGCAGCACCAATAATACTTCTCGATCTTATAACTTCAATTTCATTATCCACATTGTTTTTTACACCTGTCATAATTGCTAAATCAGAAAATGCGGTCAATTCTGATTGCAATCCACCTTTCTTTTCATCTCTAACAAGAATAGTAGCAGTCGCATTATATGAAGGCACGGCATATCGGAGATATAAAGCTGCGAAACATAGGCACACGAATATCCCAAATACAAACCATTTCCAGTGCGCTACATATCTTTCAATCTGTTCAAAGAAATCGAATGAATCTTCCTCTTTTTCAATAATTTTTGATGAATTCTCTGGCATTATTTTATCTATTATTTAAGTAGCAATATTAAGGAGACTAAAACTGTTAAACCTGAAATGTATAAATTGGCATTTGGACCTATTGCAGAAGTATTGATCTTTGTTTTATTAGGCTCAACAAAAATGATGTCATTTTGTGATAAATAATAATTACTTAAGTTTAAGATATCTATTTTAGTAAGATCAACTCTAGTATAGGTCTTTATCCCTTCCTTTTCATGAATAACTAAAATATTATCTCGCTTCCCATAGATACTTAAATCACCTGCAAGGCTCAAAGCCTCTAATAATGTAATTCTTTCACTTGGTATGGTGTAAGCACCTGGTTTGGTGACTTCTCCTAGTACAGACACTTTAAAATTCAAAATTCTAAGATTCAAAATAGGATTTTCAATGTATAGTGAAATCATTTCAGTCAACTTAGCAATGGCTTGAGTTCTATTCAAACCTCCTATTTTCAATTTTCCTACTACAGGAAAATCAATAAATCCATCATTATCAATCAAATAAGTCTTAATGTTATTTTGACTAGCACTTAATTCATAATTACCTTGAATTTGGGGCAAATTAAACGGCAAAGTAACTTCTGGATTTTCAGCAGCTACAATAATCGACAATAAATCATCTGGTTGTAAAGTCGGCTCATAACGCAATGCGTTTTCATAACTTTTTTTATCATCAATCCCTTGCAAATATACAATCTTCTTTCTAGAGACACATGAGGCTAGAAAAAGAGTAATGAGAAGAAATAAAAAAAAAGCTTTAATTGATGATTTCATAATTTGTAATTGAGTGTGCAAATATAGTTTTTCAAGAATTAAAATGATGATTCAAATGAAAACTTTAGATAAATAAAATTAAACATCTAAGTTTTCAAAAACGGAATTCATGCTTTTAAACTCTGGTACTATTCTTTTCATAGCTGCTACAACATCTACATTTGAACTTTGTTCTATACTTTGTAATAAAGCCAACGTGGCTGTATGAATCGTACTATATTCTTCCTGCATTTCTTGTGCAATCATGATCTTATCATTATGTGTAGATAAAGTTTTAGAAGAATCATTTAGTAACTCTTCATATAACTTTTCTCCAGGTCTTAAACCAATAATCTTTATATCAATTTCTTTATATGGTATAAATCCAGCCAATCGAATCATTTTTTTGGCTAAATCAATAATCTTTACTGGTTGCCCCATATCGAAAATAAAAATCTCTCCGCCTTTTCCCATTGCTGCAGCTTCTAATACCAACTGGCAGGCCTCTGGAATAGTCATAAAATAACGTATGATGTCTGGATGTGTTATGGTTAACGGACCACCTTCTTCTATTTGCTTTGTAAATAAGGGTACAATAGAGCCATTTGAACCTAGCACATTTCCAAATCGTGTCGTTATAAATTTTGTTTTAGAAGAATTAGCATCAACATTTGGTGAATGATTTAAAGCTTGAACGTACTTTTCAGCAATTCGTTTACTTGCCCCCATTACACTACTTGGATTTACAGCCTTATCTGTTGAAACCATTACAAAACAATCCACACCGTATTCTATTGACAAATCTGCTAAATTTTTTGTGCCCATTACGTTGGTGTATACTGCTTGTGAAGGGTTTTCTTCCATCAATGGAACATGTTTATATGCTGCAGCATGATATACGACGTTTGGCTTAAATTTTTCAAAAACCATTTCGAGTTCTTTCTTATTTCTAACATCAGCCAAAACTAACTTCAATATCACGTTCTTATTTATTGGCTTGATTTCCAAACCGAGATTATGTAAAGGCGTTTCTGCTTGGTCTAGTATGATAATTTTCTTAGGATTAAAAGACAATATTTGACGTGTAATTTCACTTCCAATAGAGCCCGCTGCTCCAGTAATCATAACCGTCTTCCCTTCAAGTTGAGTTGAGATTGCTCTTGTATCTAACACAATTGGCTTTCTATCTAACAAATCCTCAATTTGAAAGCTTTTCACTTTATTTGAAATTTGCTTTTCATCTTCCCAGTCAGTAATAACTGGAATAGTAAATACTTTAAAGTTAAATTCTAAACATTCTTCAACCAGAGCAATAGTCTCTTCAGTGCTGAGACCTTTCTCTGCGATAATCAAAGCATCTGCTTTTAATGACCTAAGAATTACATAGATTTTCTTATTTTGATTGATAATCGGTAAATTCAAAATGCTCTTAGAAGTAGCAGTCTGATTAAATTTGTCAATAAACCCTTTTAACTTAAAACGACTAGGAGTCTCCGTTCTTAATGCATTTGCCACCGAAATTGCATTTGCATCGGATCCATAAATTACAGCATTAATCAACTTTTTACCATCTTCAAAATGAATATACTTCTCGAAAAGGTACTTGATTAAAATACGAAATAAAAAAAGTAACAAAAAGGAAAGAATATAATTGATGAACAAGCCAGCTGTTACAAATACAACTTTATCAAAAAATATTTTACAAGAAAAATTTATAAGAAGCAAAAACAAGTATGATGTTGAAGTGGAAATCAAGAGTTTAACTCCATCAATAAATGTAGAATGCCTTATAATTCCCGCATAGGTTCTGTAAACTAAAAAGAAAATAGCATTAACTATAATAATCAGACCATAACGAGTAGCCATGCCAAAATAATTATAGCGTAAATTGGACAAGCTATAAATAATGACATAAGTAATAATACTTGCTAACAGTATAATAAATACATCAATAGCAAAAATAATCCACCTTGGCAAGTATCCAATGCTTCGAAATCTTTTACTTAAAACACTATTTTTTAGTGCTTTAAAAACAGTATTTCTCATTTATAATTAATAATTTAAGATAAAAATAACATTTTTAAGTAAATCCGACTCTCTTTTTACATTAATTATTTAAAAAAAGTATCCAACGCATTCTGAATTCTTTTTTTATCATCTGTTCGCAAATTCGACCCAGATGGCAAACACAATCCTAAATTAAATAAATTTTCGGCAATCATTCCTCCATAATACGGACACTTATCAAAAACTGGCTGCAAATGCATCGGCTTCCATAATGGGCGACATTCTATGTTTTCTTGCTCCATAAAAAGTCTCAAATCCTCTCTGTTTTTTCCGCCAGTTATTGAGGGTTCAATTAGTATTGCCGACAACCAATGATTAGAATAATAGTTACTATTAGGCTCATTAAAAACTGTAACTCCGTCTACATCTTCAAAATAATCTAAATAAAACTTATGCATTTCTCGACGCATTGCAATATGATCATCTAAAACTTCCATCTGTCCTCTACCAATACCTGCACAAATATTACTCAAACGATAATTAAAACCAATTTCAGAGTGTTGGTAGTGAGGGGCTTGATCACGAGATTGAGTTGAAAAAAAAATTGCTTTATCCTTTACTTCTTTAATTGAAGCAACTAATGCACCACCACCAGAAGTAGTGATAATTTTGTTGCCATTAAAAGATAAAACACCAATATCCCCAAATGTACCACATTTTTTACCTTTATACATACTTCCTAAGGCTTCTGCGCTATCTTCCAAGATTGGAATTTCAAATCTTGAAGCAATCTCTTTTATTTCGTCTACTTTAAAAGGCATTCCGTATAGATGTACCGCAATAATCGCCTTGGGTTTCTTACCTTTTGCAATTCTATCAACAATTGCTTCTTCGAGTGCAACTGGACAAATATTCCAGGTATCAGGTTCGCTATCTACAAAAATTGGGTGTGCCCCTTGGTATAAAATCGGATTGGCGGAAGCAGAAAAAGTAAAACTTTGACAAATTACTTCATCCCCAGCTTTGACGTTAAGCAATACAAGCCCTAAATGAATCGCAGCAGTTCCTGAACTCAGAGCAGCAATGTGCTTTTCATCGTCAAAATAGCTTTCTAAATCACTTTCAAAACCAGTGACATTTGGCCCAAGGGGTGCTACCCAGTTGGTATCAAAAGCCTCTTGGACATACTTTTTCTCGTTCCCTCCCATATGAGGTGAAGATAGCCAGATTTTTGATTCACTCATTATTTTTAAATTTAATTATAGTACGTATAACAACTATTCTTTTTTAAAGCCTCTTTTTTTTATCTGATACTGCTAAGAATGGTTTGCAAGATAATTCTCAAATCTCCGCAGAAATTGTGTTGATAATAGTAAAGCAGATTCATTTTTACTTTGTCTGGAAAAATAACTGTGTCATTGTAAAGTGTGGGATTTTCTTGCTGACTCAATAAAGCATCTTCGCTACTATATTTGATTGATGCCTCGCTAGTTATTCCTGGTTTCAATTCCAGTATTTTCCGATTCTCACCCTTCAATTTATCATAATAACCCGGAACATCCGGCCGTGGACCCACTACTGACATTTCACCAATCAATACATTTACAAATTGTGGAAATTCATCTAGTTTATACTTTCGTAGAAAGTTGCCAATATAGGTAACTTTGTGAGTTCTGGGATGAATAGTTTTGAATTTATATATAATAAAAAAACGCCCGAATTGCCCGACTCTTTGTTGCATAAAAATACCATTTGATTGGGTTTCAAAAGAAGCTATCAAATAACAAATAATTAGCAACCAGCTAAATAGTATCAAAATGAAAATCGAAAAGAAAATATCAAAAATTCGTTTCAATTCTTAGTTATTTATTGTGCTAAAAAGTATTAAACTTTCTTGCAAGCTGTGTTTATTTTGCATTAAAAATTCCTTTTAGTAATTCCCCTTCTTTCATTAGAATTGGAATTGAATCGACATCTCTTAAGAAAATTAAATCTTTTTCGAATTCGTACATTTTGTACTGATTTTCGAATGTAGGATCATCATTTAACAACCGTACTGTATCGGAAGCGAAATTAGCACCCCCTGCAGCAAAACATTGAGTAAATGCTACATGACGAACGTTAATTTCTGTAATATATGGTTTGCCGTTTTCATCTTCTTTAAAATCAACAGTAAAAAAACCATGCTGTTTTGCTCCTGTAAATTGAAAAAGATAATCCATCGCTCGTTTGGCTTCTGAAATCAAACTTGGTTCGTTCAACAATCGTCCAAACGAAGTATTTCCAGTAATTCCTGACGGTGCAACTTTTGCCATGATATAATTGACTCTTTCTGCGCAAGCTGTTCGCAATAAATTTCCATTGAAGTATAGCATCTTACATGCTAAATTTCGGCCAGACAAAAATTTGCTTGCAATAAATTGTTCAACGTTTGGATTGATCTGAATCCAATTCTTAAGAGAATCTTCATCTTTAACTTTCAACGACCCCAAACCGCTTGTACCACTAGTACTTCTGACCCAAAAATCACCTTTTAATACTTCAAAAACTTCTTTCAAATTTTCAATATCTCGTGAAAAAGTTACTGAAGGAGGTACAATATCTAGGTCTTTCAGGATTTCCGTCATTTTTGATTTATCGACCAATAATTCAGCCATTGATATGTCGGGAATTAAAGCCTTACAAGGTAAAGTTCTTGTTTCTTTTCTTTTACTCCATTCCATTACCTCTAATTCCGGCAAAATAATGGCAATATCAATACTATTTTCCACTAAAATTGATTCCATTACATTCCAATAATTACTGTCGGAAGCACGAGGAACAACATAAGTCTTGTTAAATAATTCATTTTGATATAATCCAATGGCAAGTGGATTTACGTCTGTCCCTATTAATTCAAATCGTTTATAGAACGAATATTTTTTTAATGCAATGGCAAAACTTCTTGGTGTGGGTCCGCCGACGCCAGTAATTAATATTTTCATAAATGTTTTTTTAAATGATTTCTCGAATCAACATAAAGCACTCCACGTTTGTTTTTCCGACAGTAGCTCCCCTAAAGTTCGATAAAACTTCTATGTTTTTTAACGAGCGTGGATGTGGAAATTCTTTAATTTGTGTTGAAAAACACATGAATGCTTCTAATTTTTTTTCAAGATGACCTTCTATGTTTTCAAAAATCGTCGGAATAAATGCATCATCTCCGAAAGGTGGCGCCCATTCTGTTTCAGACAAGGTCTCGTAGGAAAGAATTTTCTTTACTGGACTATTATTAATTGGTCTAGCTGCAACCAAAGCTGCTTCATACGTAATGCGGTGATCCTTGTGAATGTCTCCGCGATGCGGAAGATACAGAATTTCTATTTGCTTTTCATTTATTATTTTAGCAATAACATTTGAGAGCTGATATGATGGAATCGTGTCCAGACGAGGTGCGGGAAAATCTAGGAAGAAAGTATCCTCAACACCCAGAATTTTATGTGCAGCCAATGCTTCCGAACGTACTTTTTCGGTTCCTTCTTTAGAAAATAATTCGGGCGCACCTATGTGCCCATTAGTGACAATTGCAACATACACATGATGACCATTGGCAATATGTTTAGACATTGTACCCCCACAACCTAAAATTTCATCGTCGCAATGCGGTGCGATTACTAAAATGCTTTTATTCATTCCCATTTATATTTTGATTTTCAATCATTCTTACCCTTTCAAAAAGTTTAAAATATTCCTTTTCGAAGTTGAACCCTAATGTATTACCAACTTTCAACTCATTAATATCTACACCTTCTATTATCTCTAGTTTTAATAATCCCTCGCCAGTTTGAATATGAATCCCATAATTATCGTCGGCAATTAAAATTCTACCAATACAACCCAAATGATTCTTGACATTTGATAACGATGCCTTCCAAATAATTATTTTTTTTGTTCCCAGATAAGTATAGGCTCCTGGTAGCGGCTTAGTTGTTGCTCGAATCAAGCGATGAATTTCAACTGCAGAATCTTTCCAGTTTATCAGTCCATCCTCTGGAATACGTCTCCCTAAATACGTAGCTTTTGATTCGTCTTGAGGTGTGGTGAAGAAAACTCCTTTCTTAAGATCTGGCAAAACGGAGTCAAGGGCTTTGTCTATCGCTGTTAAGATTTGACGTACTACCGAAGTTGCATCGTCATTTTCATCTACATCATAATTTACTTGTGTCCAAATCGACCCCGAATCCATACCTTCATCCATCTTAAAAAATGATGCCGCTCCTTGAGCTTTTCCTAAAATTATCCAAGCCATAGCTCCCCTTCCTCTTCCTTCAGGCAAACGCGTTGGATGGTAACCTATGAGACCATATTTGGGAATTTCTAACAACTCCTCGCGAATCATTTGTGATAAACCCACTACGAAAACTAAATCTGGATTTTTTGATTTCACAAAGTCAACAACCGTCGAATCATTTACTTTACTGAAATACTGAAAAGGAATTTTTGCTTTTTCGCTTAGTTCTTTTAAATCACAATAACCAGAAACATTTTTTGCATCTTCTGGATGTAAACCCAAAACTGCAACAACTTTCAAATCATGCTCGATGAGTTTTTCGAGTGTTTTTCGACTGCTATTTACACTACCAATGACTATAATTTTCGGATTTTCGACTATATTATTTTTCATCCATCAAAGGTTTGTTAAGAAATTTTTGTTCTCCTAAAATAACAATAAATACAGTTCTGAAAATAATTTTTAAATCATTCCAGAAGTTAACGTGATCAACGTATTTCAAATCGTATACAAAACGTTCCTTCCAACTCAGATGAATGTTTCCATTTATCTGTGCCAAACCAGTCAAGCCAGGTCGAACTGAATAACGCTGTTTTTCCTCTTCCGTCATTTGTAGTAACTGATCGGGTATGCTAGGCCTTGGTCCAACCAAACTCATATCACCAAATAACACGTTGAATAATTGAGGTAATTCATCTATCTTATATCTTCTGAGATAATAACCCACTTTGGTCACCCCATCCGCTTTTCCGATAATGGGTTTGCTGCCAACGGTTCTCTTCTCATGCGTCATCGTTCTGAATTTATAGACTTTAAAAAAGGTCAATCCCTTTCCGACCCGCTCTTGACGAAAAAATAATGGGCCTCTTGTATCTGCCAATATTATCATTGATATTAGTAACAAGGGAAACAAAACAAGCAACAATATGAATAATGCTGCTGTAAAATCTAGAATTCTTTTAAAAAAATTACTGTACATTATCAGTTTGATTTCTTTCTTTCTCCTTTTTCCACTCATTGACCACAATACGACGCTTTCCTGATAAAAGTAAAGGTATTTCTTCAACAAATTCTATTTCAATTTTTGCCTCATCTCCAAGAAATGCCTTTACTCCTTTTTCTGCCAATGCGGCTGACTTTTTTAAATCTGTGTCTGGCTTAGCATTAAGTTTTAATTTATAATCGAATTCGCTAAGCTGTATAAGTTGAAACTGCTTAATTTCTTCAATTGTACGTAAACCATAATCAACGGCATGTGGTGATAAAAGTTTCCCTGCAGTATCGCAGATAAAATCTAATTTTCTTCCTTCAATTTTTTCAATCACACTAACATCTTTCCCTAATATTTTGATTGTATTTCGAACACCAATATCACCCGTATCATAACGAATTAATGGTACGGCGTCGTTGAACAAATCGGTTACGACAATTCGTCCCATTTTGCCATCATCTACTGGAATATCATCATTGATGTCAAGAATTTCGACAATAAAACTGGCGTTATTAATAAAATAATTTTCTCCATATCCTGGAATCTGATGTGCTATAAATCCATTTTCTGAGTTAGAATATCTTGAATAAACTGGACAATCAAAAACTTGCTCTAAATTCCTTTTTGTTTGAATTGGTAATGCTTCAGCCATTGTTATGATGCAACTTATTTTACCCTTTATCGAGGTTACTCTCATGCGTTCCAAATTTTGACTCAATAATTCCAAAGAAGACGCGTAGCTCAAAATCGAAACGGTATTTCCCGACTTTTCAATTTCATCAATAATTGATTGAGTACTTTCAGAAGAAAGATGAAGCGTATTGATTGGTAGAATGTTCTTAGTTAATTTTTGAATAAAGTTTAATTGATTAATATCATTCCAAATACGCAGATAAACAAGTCGCTCTCCAAAATTATAACCACAAATTTCATTAAACAGAAGTGTATCTGCAATTTGTCTTTTTACTTTCTCTTTATTGTGGTAAATGATAAATGGAACGCCGGTGGATCCGCTTGTTGAGACCTTTTTAAGTTTCTTTCTAGAGTATTTACTAGATAAGAACAGATCAAAATTTGCATTAATGAAATTTTTATTGACTACAGGCAATTGATGTAATGTTATTGTTTCAGATTGATCTTTGTAGTACGAAACATTTTGATTTACTTGCTTCCATAAACTTGAAAACTGCTGTTGCTGATAGGCTATTTTCTGTTTTGCATCCAAATCAAAATTTACTTGACGAATTTCATTTAGATTTTTTGAAATCATACCACCAGCAATAAGGTCGTAAATTGTTAGTACTATTTTTCTTAAATTAACGATCATTCGATACTATATAATTCTAAACAATTAAAATAACTATGAGCGATCTTTGGCAATAAGTTCGCTCAACTCATGTGAAGCCATAAACTCAACATCAGGCCATTGTTGGACTATTTTTGACAACAATAATTGTAAGGACTCGATACCAATTTTTCTATTATTTTCATCAAGATGACCACAAAAATTAACGCGATGTGAGCTAATAATTGCTGGACGATTCCAATAGAAAGCAGTTTCTATTTGCTTCATTGCATATGCCACCCAATCAATTCCTTTTTGCTCTGTAGGTTCAAAAACAACATTCCTAACTTCATAAATCATATTCAAACTATTTCGCTTTCCTGTATAATTCACTAGTCGTTTATAGACTCCTTCCCCTTGGTGTTGGTTCTTAATAAATTCAGTATCTAAAGATCTAATGCCATTGGCTAACAAATAATTATGAATGATGGGATGCTCTCCTCCTCCCGGAGAATTGAAGTGAGTAGCTCGATAACCAAATACTTTTTCAAAACAATCTAAGCCATCTTTAATTATTAATTCGTGTTCATCATTCTCTTCAAATGTGCGAAAATCAAAAGCAGCTGTAAAGCTCATCGTAGGGAAGGCTGAATCATCAATGCTAGTATACGATTGATGCTTAAGTGAAGTGAGAATGTCGCTACTTTTGTCTTGTAATTTTTTTCTAAATATTTTTAGATTTAAATGCTCTCGCCCATGGAATTGAGGAACCATCAATCCTTTATCAATTCCTTCTTTCCATAAATCCCAAGTGCCTGAATATGCTTCCGGTTGTTGATTTTCAAGCCTTTGAAATGTTTTAGGTAAAAGTTCGTTAGAAAACTCTGAATATTTATTTGACGCAATAGCTTCAAAATCAATGTTACAAGGAAGTGCAAAGGCTGTAAATACGGCAGGTTTTTCATTTTTATCTTTTACACTAGTTAAAGTTTCATACAACATCGACAAATCATCTGTGGTTTCAAGAGTATCTAAGACATCAAATCGGCTAAAAATTTTTAGACCTGCGTTGTCCATTGCTATCCTAGCTTTTTTTGAATCTACCCTAACATTTCCATAATCATCTATCGAAAAAACTATTATTTTCCGCTTTGTTCTCCAGCCGTAAATGTTTTTAAGATTATTTTTTAATGTAGTTACTAACTTCTCCTTCATTGGTATCTATTATTTTATTTCTGTAGTATTAATATTATCTATCTAATTTTAATGAATGAAAACTTTCAAAATTAATTTATTGATGTAGTTATAAATTAATAAATAGCGCTACTACTGCGCAAGTTTAATCTTTTCTAATCATTATAAAGTGATCGAAAGGATTAGTTTTGGAGCAATTTGAACATTAGTCATTTTGTAAATACAAATCAACAAATCTATCCGCATTGGGTCTTCTAAATAATGTAGATGCTGCTTGTGCTTTTTCAGACATATCTTTCCACAAAATCATGTCTCCACTTAACTTTTCTATGAAATCCTTTGCTTTTTCTAATTCATTTTCCTGAAAACACTTTGCATTTTCAAATTTCTGGGCATAGCTGTAAAGCTCTGAGTCTTTACCCGCTATGTAAAGTGACGGAATACCATAACTCATTAGGTTGTAAGACTTGCTTGGCACACAGCCTTTCGAAGTTAATTCGTCTAATATTACAATTCCTAAATCAGCAGCTGATAATGAATAAGGAAACATCTCATCGGATTGAAAAGGCAGAAAAAAGCAATTTGGCAGTTGCTTCTCCTCGACTATTTTTTGAAGTGTAGGTACTCGTGGACCGCGACCAATAATTTGAAAAATAATTTGATTGTTATCTTTCATTAATTCAGCTAATGCAACGACAACTTCAACTTTATGCGTCAATCCAATATTTCCAGAATATTGAACGATGAATTTATTTTGCAATTGGTGCTTTAAGATAAATGGATTGTCAGTTTTGGGAACTCGCTCATTTTGCTGAAAAATAGACCAAATTGGCTGAATAATAATTTTGCTTCTATCAACATAGATTTCAAGCAAATCGGCCATTTTATCGCTGATTGTAAAAAGCCGGTAAGATTTTTTAAATGATATTCTATTCAAGTATGCCCAAACTCTGTATAGTGGATTTGTTTCTTTCATACCAGTTATTTTAAAAATATCTGGATATACATCCCAAATCACCATACTAAAACGATGCGGTAAAATCAAATTAAGCAAATAACCCATTGGTGGAATTGACACAAAAAAGACTTCAAAACCACGATATTTTGTGATTAACAACCAATAGATTTTAAAACAAGCCTTGATATAAGATAGAAACTTTTTACCGTTGGAACCATCTCCCCATTTGTTTATAAAAGTTACATCAACTACAGAATTAAGGTCTTCCCCCTGTACATGTATAGTACCTGTAATCAAGCTTACTTTGTCGAATTTTACCAAAAAAGCATTACAAAAACCAACAGTAAGATAATTCGTAGCTTGATTCACCACTACAATTTTTCTATCTTGTATCTTTTCCATATGGCTTATAAAAAAGTTCTGAATTGAGTCTGAATTGATTTATTCCGCCTGTTTCAAAATTTTGTGCCCGCCTTTTACCAAATGAATGTCTTTTAGAAATAAAGAAACATCCATTGCGACCATTTCTTCCACTAACATTTTCAAATCATATTTTGGTTGCCATCCTAATTTTGTTTTTGATTTAGTTGGATCGCCAATCAAAAGATCTACTTCAGTTGGTCTGAAATAGGCTGGATCTACTTTGACCAAAACTGAACCAATGGCTGGGATATTAAAATCGGCAATATTATGTCCTAAGGCGTCTTGATAAGCTTCTTGATCTATAGACTCTAATATTCCTTTTTCGTCTACACCTTCTCCTTCAAATCGTATCTTAAAACCAACTTGTTGAAAAGCCATTTTAATAAAATCGCGAACACGTGTAGTTACACCTGTTGCAATCACATAATCTTCCGCTACATCTTGTTGCAATATTCTCCACATTGCCTCTACATAATCTTTGGCGTGTCCCCAATCTCTTTGCGCATCGAGGTTCCCCATAAACAAATCATTTTGAAGACCTAAAGCAATTTTGGCAACAGCTCGCGTAATTTTTCGGGTTACGAACGTTTCTCCACGCAAAGGCGATTCGTGGTTAAAAAGAATTCCATTACATGCGAACATATTATAAGCTTCTCGATAATTCACGGTAATCCAATACGCGTATATTTTCGCGACTGCATAAGGCGAACGCGGATAAAATGGTGTCGTTTCTGATTGAGGTACCGCTTGAACCAAGCCATACAATTCTGAAGTCGATGCTTGATAAATCTTCGTTTTATTCTGAAGCCCCAAAAGACGAACAGCCTCCAAAAGTCTTAAAGTACCAATACCATCCGCATTCGCAGTATATTCGGGTGTATCAAAACTCACTTTCACGTGAGACATCGCCGCCAAGTTGTAGATTTCATCTGGTTGTACTTCTTGAATAATTCGCGTTAAGTTCATCGAATCAGTCATATCACCATAATGCAATTTCAATTTGATTTCTTTAGCATGTGGGTCCTGATACAAGTGATCGATACGCGCCGTATTAAACATCGATGATCTTCTTTTTATTCCATGAACCATATAACCTTTTTCAAGTAATAGTTCTGCTAAATATGCACCATCTTGACCTGTTATTCCTGTTATTAATGCCGTTTTCATTGGTTCTAGTTTAATATATTCTTAATTAAATTTTTACTTCTTTATAGTTATTTGCATGCTCTAAAAACCATTGATATGTTGACTGAATTCCATCTTCCAGTGCAATTTTCGAACTCCAACCTTGATTTTTCATTTTAGAAACATCCATTAATTTTTTCGGTGTGCCGTCTGGTTTTGAACTATCCCATATTATTTCACCGTGGTGTCCAACTGTTTTCTGTATTAGCTCAGCCAAGGATTTAATTGTTAAATCAACTCCTGTCCCAACATTATATAAATTCTCTTCAAAATGATGCTGCATTGCAAAAACAACTGCTTCCGCTAAATCTTTCACATGTAAAAACTCGCGCATCGGTGTTCCAGAACCCCAAAGTTTTACTGGCGAATGGTTGTTTTCTTTGGCTTCATGAAATTTTCTCATCATGGCTGGTAGCACATGCGACGTTTGCAAATCAAAATTGTCATTGGGACCATATAAATTGGTTGGCATTAGACTCACAAAATCTTTCCCAAATTGCTTTCTAATAGCTTCGCAGCTCTTAACTCCAGAGATTTTTGCAATTGCATACCATTCGTTTGTTGGTTCGAGTGACGAAGTCAGCAAATATTCCTCTTTCAATGGTTGTGGCGCTAATTTAGGGTAAATGCAAGAGCTTCCTAAGAAAATAAATTTCTCGACATTTTGCTTTAGTGAGTTATCAATGAGATTGTTTTGAATTTGCATATTCTCCATCAAGAATGTAAAAGGATAATCGTTGTTCGCCAATATGCCACCCACTCTAGCCGCAGCATCAATCACGATTTCTGGCTTTTCATTTGCAAAAAATTCGAACACAGAATTTTGATTCCTCAAATCTAATTCCGCACTACTTTTCCCGAGGAGGTTGTTGTAGCCAGCACTTTTGAGAGCACTCCAAATCGCACCTCCCACCATTCCATTATGACCTGCAACGTATATTTTTGATCTATTATTCATTTTGCTTTTATTTAAAAACAGCTAAAAATTCATAAGCTGCGTTCTTCATACGATTTTCATATGGTTCATATAATGTTTTAGGTTGATCAATTAGCGGATAATTTTCCAAAATACTCGCTAAGTCATGATGATTATGTGGATCAAAATACGTCCCTTTCTCACCCAATTGCTCGACATTAACATCAAGTTTACTTGCGATAACTGGCACTTGAAACGATTTTGCATCTTCAATAACTGTACTCCAACCTTCAAACAAACTTGGTTGGATAACAGCTACAGCATTTTTTATCAAGAGCAATTGATCTCCTCGTGGAATTAAACCCAAGAAAGATATAGAATTTTTTAATTTATTTAAATTGACAATATCATGTAGCTCTTTCATGTAAAGTGAATTTGGATCACTTGGAAATCGACCAGTTATAGCAACATGTATGGGAACTCCTTTTTTTTGAAGTTCTGCCAAAGCTTTAAAAACGACGATATGGTTTTTATGCTTTTGAAATTGATTTGATACTATAAAATACTTTTCTGGTAAGTTGTATTTTGATTGAATCTCATCTGAATTCAACATTGGCAAATTGTCTATGATTGATACAAAATGATAAATATGAATCTTAATGCTTTTTGGAACTTTATAGAAATTTAAAAAATCGTCTTTTACTGCCTGACTTGATACAACCAATTGTTTAGAATTTTTCAAAATCAAATTGATTCTGATGTTTCTCTCCAGAAGTCTTTTTTTTGTGAAAAAATTTGGATAATATTTATGTTGCAAATCGGCATACCAAGAAACTAATTTTGCATCTAACTTACTTTTTACGGGATAATCATGCATTGGAAAAATCGCGTTCAATCTATGAGATTCAATCAAATCATGCACAAAAACATTTTTATTATTTAGTAAGGAAGATAAATAACCCTTGTAAATAGATGGATAAATATTGGGTACTTTTTCTAAATAGGGATAATCTATTTGATTGACATATTCTTCTACTCTTTTATCAAAAAAAACTACTACTATAGGCTTATCTTGATCTTCTAAAAAGTTTAGTATCTTAATGGAGTTCAAAATATAAATCAGTCCACCCATCCATATAGGATCGAAATTAAATAGTATACCTAACTTAAATCGGTCTAATTTCATTGAACAGCTTTACTTTGAAACAATAAATTTTTCAAATTCAGTGCAAATATAGTTTAATTCAAACTCAGCAATAAATTCTTTTGATTTTTTACCCATCGACACAATTACATGAGGGTTGTCAACAAAGAACTGCAATCTTTTAGCAAATAAATCTTTGTCTCCAAGCGGAATTAAAAAACCATTAACACTATCATGTATTAAATCACTTGGACCAGCAATGCAATCAAAAGCGACGATAGGAAGTGCTGCTGACATAGCCTCACCAATAACATTCGGAAACCCTTCTGAGGCAGAAGAAAAAGCAAAAACTTTACTGGTATTATAATAATATTCAACGTTTTCTTGTTTTCCAGCAAAAATTACTCGATCACTTACTTTTAGATCTGCTGCTAATAATTCCCATTTTTCTTGGTTCTTTTGCTTGAGATGATCGTAACCAACCAAAACCAATTTCCAATCTGGAGCATTGAGCTTCGAAAAAATTTCAATCAATACATCTTGTTGCTTTGATTGAATGTACCTTCCTACCATTAATATTGAATTCTCACGAACTTCATTATTACTGCTGATTTGCCGAATTGGGTTACCAATTACTTTGAAATTATCATGCTGATAAAATCGTTTAAAAATATTCTTTGCTTTTTGAGTCTGAACAATAATTCCTTTCGCTTTTGGATATAAAAAGATTCTCAAAGTGTCGTGCAACTTTCCCAAACTTTTGTCTGGTTGAGCGCGATCAGAAACATAAACTGGAATTTTGGTTCCATACAATGCGAGTAAAACCATACTATTCCACCGTTCACCAAAAGATAGGACCGAAATAGGGTTAATCTTCTTAATAATTTTCCTGAGAAAAAAGTGGGTCTTAATTGTTGATTGCAATCGCCTTGAATTATCAAATTGAAAATCGGGGCGATATACTATAATACGATTGTCTATAGTATAAAAAATGTCACGTTTTATTCCATAAAGCACTAAGTGAACTCGATATTCTTTTTTAGCTGCAAAAAAATTAAGTAACTCCGACATTACACGTTCCATTCCTCCAGCTTGAAGCGAGTGAATTACAAAACAAATATCTTTTGTACTATTATTTTCTCTGTTATAAGACATCTATTAAAGCGTATTTATCCAGTCAATATAATTTTGAATTCCAGTTTCGATTGAAATTTTTTGTTGATAGCCCATTTCTTTTAAAACTGAAATATCGGCACACCAATTCAGCGGATCTCCTTGTTTAACTTGATTGTTGAATTGAATCGACTTGTTGTTATGGAAATTTTTCTGAAACAATGACGCAACATACTGAATGGTATATTCTTGACCATTGGCAATATTAATCTCTTCTCCACAAAACTGAGCTTTTTGAATCACTAAGTGTATGGCCTCTATAATATCTAATACATGAATAAAATCTCTTGATTCACCGCCGGTTCCATACAATTCGATTTGATCATTGTTAATAAACTTTTGATACAAATCCCAAAAAAGTTGCTTTTTTAAACCCTCACCATATGCTGAAAAAATGCGCAAAGAACAACTAGCAATATTATAAAAAGTATGAAATTCTTTAATGATTTGTTCTGCCTGCATTTTATGAATACCATATGGAGAAAGCGGATTTAATGATGCCTTTTCATTAATTGGTAGTGCAGTCGGATTTCCATATACAGCGGCACTCGATAGATTGATAAACTTACAATTGGGCTGATAACATCGTATTGCTTCTAGAATTTTGAAAACATTTAATGTGTTTAGACTAAAATCTTTCAATGGATTCTCTAATGAAAGAGGTACGCTTGCTGCACCAGAACAATTTAGACAAACATCGATTTCATTTTGCTCAAAAATGCTATGATAATTAGAATTCGTTGCGTCAATTTGGATATAATCTTCGTCGTTATAATCAGTTACAACATCGCACCCATATACTTTGAAATCCAGAGACTTAAAGTAGTCAAATGCATGTCCTCCGATAAAACCTTTGGATCCTATAATTAAGATATTCATTATTTAAATAATACTATTTTTATAATATTGAGTAATGTGTTTTTTATTCGGTAGGCACTAATTTTAAGAATTAAGTTTAAGTAATTCACCATACTTATAATCCCATTCAATAGGTCTTATTTGATCAAATCCTCCGCCATGACACTGTGTTATTTCACCAAAATACAGTACTCCTTCGACGTCATAAAAATCAACCCGAACATAGGCAAACAATTGTGCAACTTTCTCTGAAATATCAATCATCTTGTTCAATGTTATGGGTGGTTCAATTGTTGAACTTTTTAGTTTTGTAATATCCTTAAATTTGTTAGCCCATGTGAATGGCATTGGACTCCAATTTTTATCATATATCGCCCGCTTATTTGCTCCTTCTCTATCAATTGAAACATAAATAAACTCGACTTTTCCGTTGAAACAATGTACCTTATAATCATTAGGTATTTTACCGTTCTTATCTTGTAACAATTGTTCGACTATGATACATGGCTCTATAGCTTTATACTGCCATTCCCTATCAATCCAATAGTAATTATTAGACATCCACCATTTGCAATCCGTTCGCACTTTTTGCCAATTGATTTCATTCTTATCACGAACAATCACAAAACTCCCCGAATCATGATTAGCTTTGAGAATAAATGGTACATCTGGTAAATTTTCTGGAACAATTTTTTTTATATCCTTTGTGCGGTATAGCAACGGAATCAATAAATCTTCTCCCAAATGCTCTCTTACATAATCTCTAACTCCATACTTATCAGCTAATATGGTATAAATATCTCGCCTATCATATAATTTCAACCATTGTAGTTTTTCGTTGAGCGTTTGCGGATTTTCTATATTTAAAGGATATCCTTGCATCGAAAGAAATTTTCTTTTTATAAAAGTGATATCCTTCACTGAATAATATTTTTTTAAACGAAATATTTCGAAAATTAATTTTGCAATACAATAACCTAATCTGCCTTTATATTTTAAATCTAATACACCCATTTATTATCAATTATTAGTTAATCTAGACCTACTATAGTTAGTTATATATAATCTCTTTTAATTTATTCTCAAAAGCCCATTTTTGACTGCTGTCTTTAGATACAACATATCCTTCATTTACCCATTTTAATAGGGGTAAATCTGAACTACTATCGCTATATGCAATTGAACTGGAAAATTGTATAGGATTATCTTGTAAAAACTGCTCCAATAATTCTACTTTTTGTTGATTTAAACAATCTTTTCCAGAAAAATGTCCCGTCACTTTATTTTTTGATAGCTCAATTTCTGTTGCAAAGAAATATTTGATCCCATGTTGTTCTGCAAATACTTTTATATAAGGACTATAACCCCCTGAAATTATAATAACAATATCATTTTGCGATTGATGTGAAAGCATTCTTTTATAGAGTACATCGATAAGGTTTGGCGTCAACATTTCCTTTGAAAAATCTTGTGCGTATTTTAAAAGTTTATTGCTGTTTATTCCTCTGATCTGAAAAAGTTTCAATCGTTTGGATGGATTTAAATCTGGAAATAATTTGCTTAAAATTGCTAAAATCCGTAATTTGACTAAAATTCCTTTTAGCGTATTAATCCACTTAAATTTATGATATGCCTCTTTCGCTATAATGAAATCGACAAAGGCATCGGCAGTTTGAAAACTAACTAAAGTCTCACAAAAATCAAAAACAACAAGTTTATTATTATTTGATTCCATTGATTATGTTTAATACGCTTTCCATTTGACTTTTTGTTCCCACTGTAATTCGCAAAGTATTCATCAGCAGAGCACTGTGCATTAAATTTCGAACAAAAATATTGTTTTTACTTAACTCGTTATAGACTTTCATTTTAACATCAAAATCGTTAAATTCGATCAAAAGAAAATTTCCTTGACTTGGATAAATTTCCTTGACCAATGGTGATTGTGTCAATTGATCTCTAAAAAAGTCTCTAGCAATAAGTACTTCCTTTACATAATTTTCCATGTAAATTACATCGGACAATACTGCAATTACAGCTTCCTGAGTAAAGGTTGTAAAGTTCTTTGGATTTCTAATTTTAGAAATTTGCAAGATATTTTCAGCACTTGCTATTAAATATCCTGCTCTAAAATTCGCAAGAGCGAATGCTTTCGAAAATGTTCTAGTGACAAATAAATTGGGATGAATCAAGACATAATTACTCATAGTTTGACCGTAAAACTCAAAGTAGGCTTCGTCGATTAAAAAGATGGTGTCGGGAAAAGTACTTACCAAATCTAACAAATACTCTTTTTCGAGAACATTGCCTGTCGGGTTATTGGGATTGCAAATGTATACTAATGATGGTGTGAATTCTTTAATACTCTCCTTAAAAGCCTCTTTATCTATCTGGAAATTAGCACTATAATCAAAATAAAAAATTTGGGCTCCTTGTGATTCACAAGTCAATCTGAAATTATCATAGGTGGGGCCTAATATCAAAATTGGATCACCAACACCAACAAACATTCTGACTAAATATTCATGAAGCGAATCAGAGCTAGCAAAGTACTGAATGTTTTCTTTTGGCAAAGAAGTATACTTTGATAGTAATTCCAACAATTCTGCATTGTGTGTACTGGGATATAAATAGTATAAATCCTGCTGACTCACAAGTTTCGTTAGTCGATCGTTGACCAATGGAGATGGTGGAATTGTTGCTTCATTCCAGTCTAGTTTCAATATCTTTTGACGCTCTTCTTGCGTTACTTCCCATATTTTATGCGAAGCAACTTTATATGGCGACAAATTTCTTAAGTATTTGTTGATGAATCTCATGGTGTTTCTTTAATAATCTTGCTTAGGGTTACTGAGTCGAGAAATTCAACATCAGGCCAACGTTTTTTTACTTCTATTAATAATTGATTTAATTTTATTAGGTTTTCATTTCTGTTTTCTTCATGCAAGGTGCCACAAAAATTAATTCTATGCATCGAGATTATGGCTGGTTTTTTCCAAAAAAAAGCAGTTTGAATTTGACTCAAACAATCGTTTACAACGCCATTCTTTTCAGGCTCTGATAATAAACTTGGCTCAAATTGAACATTTCTTACCATCTGCAGCAAAGTTTTATTCTGACCAAGAAGTTGTCCGTTAAATCTTCTTACTTTCTCTCTCTTCACAGTCCCAATTGGCTTTGGCAAAAGCTGATATTTCATGCCTTGCATACTCGTAATTCCATTTTGTGAAAGAACTTCATTTAATTGTTCAGGCCAAATATAGTTATTGGGAGTAAAAGATTCTGACCTATAACCAAATAGATTTTCGAAAATATCTAAGCCGTCGACAAGTGATTCTTTCATAAAAGTTAATTCACTTTCGTGATTATAGTCAAAACTAGCCTGAACACTTTTAGGGTATTTATTATAAACATCTGTACTGATTCCCCAACAGTGATGTTCAAAAGCTCTAATGAATACAGAATCGTTATTCTTTAAGAGATTTAACCAAAAAGGAACATTTACGTGCTCTCTACCATGAAACTGCGGAAAAAACAACTGCTCATGATAGCCTTCCTTCCATAAATTTAGTGGGTTAGCCGTTGGAAAAAAATTCTCAAATGTTGTCGCGATAGTTTCGTAATAGTATTCTGAAAAATGAGCATTCTTAATTTTAGAAAAGTCAGGATTGGCAACGACCACATTTGCTGTAATCATTGGATGATTCCCTTGTGAATCTTTATGATTTTTCAAAACTCCAAAAAGCATTTCCAAATCTTGAATTGAACAAAGATTATCAAATTGACAGTAGGGACTTTTGTTAACTGGAATGCCATCATTAAGTAATGCATTATAGGTTTCAGTATTTGGCATTCTTAGACTACCCCAATCATCAGATTCGATCACAATTATCTTTCTGGTTGTAGTCCATCCAGATAGGTTAACCAAATTATTTGAAACTTTTTTTCTTAAATCAAACATTTAGTAAACGAAAATTAAAAAATCTAATCGCATTGATACTGCCAATAATTATTTTATTTTGTCTTCTTTTCGGACATCAGAGGTGTATTCAATTCTGATTTTAGGATGTGATCTAAAATATAAACTGTGATTTTTCTTCCTCCATTTTGATTCAGGTGATCTATTGCAAGCCAATCTGAAGATGAATTGAGCATCCTAGAAGAAACTTCGTAGTTGTTCAAATTGTAAACCTTATGTGTCGATTTATCATTTAGCTTTACCAAATATTCAAATGGTAAACTATTTCTATTTGAGTTAGCACCTGGAAGTTCAATCAAAACCAAACGAATTCTCTGATTACTACAAATTTCTACTATTTTTTGAAGATATTGATCTCTATAGTCAATAGATTTTACAACTCCATTTTTGTAACTACTTTGATCTGGAATTACCTTTTGAGTTTGCCATTGGCCTTTAACAATCTTTGCATTACGGTGATCTTTGGAAATCAAAATTTTTACCAAATCAACTGCCAGCCATTGAAAATTCAACAATGGTGGGGTTGATATGTTTGAAAATAAGCTAGGGTGATAAAAAAACTCAACTTCTGGATTTACATAAGCAACGGGATTTAGATAAGATCTCCCAATTGCCGACGATAGACCTACAACAACCATCTTAGGTTTATTATTTTTCTTCAAGTAATCTTCAAGCAAAAGTAACGATGTTGACACATGATCTCCAGCCACAGCTAAATTATATGTCGACAGACCTTTACTTGACAAATATTCAGCATCTATACCATCTAGAGCCATACTATTTCCTAAGACAATAAGATCAAAATTCTCTCTTCTAAAATTTGAAATTTCGTATATTTTCTTGAAACTTGGACTAAAACAAAATAGAACCAAAAGATATAGTATATTAACAGCAACAATAACTGTTAAAAACCAAAAACATTTCTTAAGAAACTTAGTCATTATTCTTTTGTTATTAGAATTGGAAATAGATAAAGTTGTTTTGTTTACCTCCAAAAAGTAATATAAATACTGTAATAAGAGCGTAAATCGACCATCTTTTCACCATTGAATTCATTGTAGGTTTATTGAACTGAAGCCCAAACTGTTTGTCACGGTGCAGCCATTCTACCAAAATAAGAAAAGCGATCATGCTAATATGAATGATAAAATAAATCAAATCTTGTTTGCCTAAAAAATTTGGTTTTTGCAGTAAGCTTTTTGAAAAAATTTCACTGAGTATAGAAAATGCTTGTGAAATTGTGTCCGATCTGAAAAATATCCAAGCAATCACTGTCAAGAAAAAGGTAAATAAGATTTGAAAAAACTCTTTAGCCGAGGGAAAGAATTGGTGAGTCGGTATAACATGTAGATAATTTCGATTTCTATCCAGCAACAGTAACGGAATAAAATAGAGTGCATTCAAAAAGCCCCAGGCAAGAAAAGTCCAATTCGCACCATGCCAAAATCCGCTCACCAAGAAAATAATAAATGTATTTCGCACTTTCATCCAAGTACCTCCTTGGCTTCCTCCGAGTGGAAAGTAGAGATAATCTCTAAACCATGTTGACAAAGAAATGTGCCATCTTCTCCAAAATTCTGCAATATCTCTTGAAAAATAAGGGAATGCGAAATTACGTAAAAGTTCAATTCCAAATAATCTTGACGCACCAAGCGCAATATCGGAATAACCAGAGAAATCACCGTAAATTTGAAATGTAAAAAAAAGTGCGCCAAGCAATAAACTACTTCCATTATGCTCTCCACTTGCATTAAAAATTTGATTGGCATAAGTGGCACAATTGTCTGCTATAACTATTTTCTTGAAAAGTCCCCATAAGATTTGTCGCAAGCCGTCAGTTGCCTGCTCATAGCTGAAAACCCTAGCTTTCTTGAATTGAGGCAATAAATGTGTTGCTCTTTCTATCGGACCAGCAACTAATAGTGGAAAATAACTAACAAACACAGCATAATCAATGAAGTTCTTTTCAGCAACTATTCGTTTTTTATAGATATCAATTATATACGACAGTCCATGAAAAGTATAAAAAGAAATTCCAACCGGTAGTATAACTTTTAACGTCCAAGGATTGATAAGAATGCCTGCATTGGCAATGGCTTGTGTTAATTCTATAATGAAAAAATTATAGTATTTGAAAAAACCCAAAAATCCAAGATTGATTCCAATACTCAGAACCAACCAAAACTTGCTCTGAGCATGTGATTTAGCCTGTTCTATTTTCAAACCTGAGAAATAATCTAAGAAAGTTGAAAAAGCCAAAAGGAATAGAAAGCGCCAGTCCCACCATGCATAAAAGAGGTAACTAACCAACAGAATTAATAGATTTTGCTTGCTAATGCTCTTTTGAAAAACAAACCAATAGAGCAGGAATACTATTGGAAGAAAAATGGCAAATTCTATCGAATTAAATAACATAAACTTAAATTTTAATTTGGCTTTGATACATGTGTAATAAACTTACAAGTCGATATTTTATTTTCTAAAAATTAGATTGGTTGATTATCATATTATTTTATAAAATCGATTAACGGAATTCTGACATTAGCAAATACCGCAATTATAGGATTAAAAAAAATAGTATCAAATGTAACTGTGTCTATGGCAACTCTGACCGAGATAATAACAAAAAAAATAAAAAAAGGTGCACATAAAATTAATTTCCTTCGAAACCAAGAATCTTTATAATTGATTGTGATAAGGAGTAATGATGCAGTCGCAAATAACTGAGCAATAGTTAAATAACGCCCGCCCGAAGTTACTCCCGACAAGAAATTACCAACAATTAGCAAAAATAATGACAACCCAAAAAATTTGATACTAGATTCATTTAAGGTGGTAGCTATTTTCCTCTTAAAAAAGACAATACTAAACACTAACATCAATCCCCAATTTAAAGCTTGATTATAGTAAACGATATACCAATTTGCTTTTTCATTCATATCATTAATAACCTCCGCATAGTCCTCACTGGCATAGTTACTTACTCGAGGGATAATGAAGTCAGGAGCATAAGCCTCAATTGTTGCATTAATAAACGTTAACTTCAACGACGATATAAAAAAACTGACCAAAAAGATGTAAAACAAAATTTTATACGAAGGCTTTACCAAAATGTAAAAAAGAAACAATCCCAGAGGCAACACAAATGAAAAATGGACAAAAACACTCAATAGACAAAATATAAGTCCCTTTTTCTTTCCTTCTAACAAATAAAGAAAAGCGCCATAGAAAAAAACATGAGCAGCTGTCCACATTCTAACACCTCCTAGGTTCCAAAATCCAACAGCACACATAAACGAAATTAATATCATCCAACTTGTCCAAGACAAAGTATCCTTGCGCACTGATTGGAGTAAAAACCAAATATTACGAGAATAAAAAAATCCGAAAACTGCGCCAAAAATAGCAAACAAGACATCTCCATTTGATGTAATTAAAGACACTACATAGGTTACTATTTGTTGATAAATATCAACATTCCCCGATCCTCTATCATCCACTTCATATAAAGTGTTGACAAATGTGTTCCAACTTGCTTCCGAATTATGAAGCGTTTTTAATTGTGTTACGTAACGAGATGAATCAGCGATTTCAGGTTTAGCCATAGTAAACCCATAAAAAATTACGAAAAGCCAAACCGTATTTTTTGCCCAAGACTCACGATAGTTCTTTAGCCCTTGGATAAATCCCAGAAAAGGAGAAATGATAAAAAAAAGAATTAAATTTTTCAAAAAATATTTATTTATAGATAAGATCTAAAAATTGTTGAGCAACATTTTCAATTCGGTATTGATCTGCATTTTCTACTCTAAAAGCGTTTGTGAAATTCTTATTCAAAAACTCTAATATTACGTTTGTTTTTAAATCGCCATATTTAATAGATAGAATAGGCTTTTCAATAATTACAAAATCGATGAGCTTGCTTGGAGTCTGTTTGCTTCCCACATTTTCAAAATTTACAACAAAATTCATTTTACTCATTTCATATAATAATTCATTTCGTTCTACAATTGGTTTCAATTGAATTCTACCTTTCGACTCAGCAATAAAAGGAGTTACCAATCCTGGAGTAATGGTGTATATGTGAAATTCAAAATGAAAAGAATCGTCTAAACTATTCAAAAAAGTTAAAAATTCTGATGGATCACGACGACCAGGAATAAACATTCCTCCATATCCAAAAATAATTTTATCCGTATTTAAAGGTCCATCATATTTTTTTATCGATTCAAAATTAAAACCTTGAGGGATAACCCTGATTTTAGAATGAAATTCCTTATAATATCCTTTAATTGATGCCTCTGTAGGAACAGTAATGAAATCGGCTTTCCTACAAAATTTCTTTTCCAACCATCCAAAATAAAATGGTGGTTTGAAGGTGTCATTTTCTTGCCCCATATATGGGTCTCCGCAATCCGCAATCCATACTTTTGCCAAGCTGTTCTTTTTCGTACGAACTGCTGCTACGCCCCAGTGAATTGGGTAAGGCACTGCAACTGAAATTAATGCATCATATCCTGATTCTCCCTTTAGCCCTTTTTTTAAAAGTGGAATGATTTGAATATGTGGATACTCAAATAACAAAATACTAAAGCGTTTCACCAACCTCAAAAACAAACGAACGAGCCCCGAACCTTTCACTATTGGATCTGGCCAAGTTATATGGCCCAAATCTTTGAATATTATCCCATACCTTTTACAAAATTCCTCACAACCTTTCCTCGGATGTGTTAATACTTTTACAGAGTGACCTTGTCGAACAAGTTCAATCGCTAATTCAGTTGCCCTAAACGAGCGTGGAGAAATATCAGGGTAAAAGGCATTGGTCACAATTAATATTTTTCGGGATTTCATAAAAATATTATTCTTAATTAGTAAGTTCTTTATTCAATTGTTTCAAAACATCAACAATGCGCTCTGCTGCCTTACCATCCCATTTTTCAGGGATACTACCAACTTTCCATTGTCCTGAAAACAATTCGCTTAATGCCGGTTGAATGGCTTTGGGATCGGTGCCCAATAACATATTAGTCCCAATACTCACAGTTTCAGGACGTTCCGTATTGTCTCTAAGTGTCATGCATGGAATTCCCAACACAGTAGTTTCTTCGGTTATTCCACCTGAATCAGTGATTACACCAAATGCGTTTTCAACCAAATAATTGAATTCTAAATACCCAAGAGGTTCTATGACATGCAAATTCGGAGCTGATATACCTGCATTGCTGATTACTTTGGCTGTTCGAGGATGAATTGGAAAAAGAATGGGAAGATTTTTTGAGTTTGCAATAATTTCCTCTAGTAATGCTTTTAAATTATTCACATCATCTACGTTTGCAGGTCGGTGCAACGTGAGTACAAAATAATTTTTTGTTTTCAAATTTAATTCATTCCAGAATATCGGTTTGTTGAATTTACTTCGATTGGCATATAAAGTATCAATCATCACATTGCCGACAAAAAAAATACGCTGCGTTTCGATCCCAGATTTAATGAGGTTCTCACTTGCCCATTGCGTTGTTGTAAAAAAATAATCGGTTATACTATCTGTTACCAATCGGTTTATTTCTTCAGGCATACTTATATCAAAGGAGCGAATTCCTGCTTCTACATGTGCCACTTTGGTTAGTAATTTTTTTGCAACAATGCTGCAGGCCATTGTACTCGTTACATCACCAACTACTAGTACTAAATCTGTTGGGTTTTCTTTTAATTCTTTTTCAAAAGCAATCATAATTGCAGCTGTTTGCTCGGCTTGGGTGCCTCCTCCACAATTCAAATTAACTTCAGGTTCTGGAATGTTAAGCTGCTTAAAAAAAGTATGGCTCATTTTTTCATCAAAATGTTGCCCTGTATGAACTAGTCGACAAGTAAACTCACCGGCATTTGTTGCTTTTAATGCATGAATAATAGGTGCGATTTTAATAAAATTTGGTCTCGCTCCTGCAATTATAGTAATTTTCATTTTAAGATTGTATGTTAAACACTTTCATCCACATTCCTAGTGAGATTAGACGCCAATAAGTATAGTCAAAAGGCTTTTTCCCATCAATAATTTGATTAAAATAATCTAATACCGCTTTTTCATTTAAAATTGAACCTGAATAGGCATTGTATTTTTTGAACATATTTTTAAATTCCTCGAAAAATTCATGCTTAAACCAATGTTCCTCGGGTGTAATAAATCCTTTTTTGTCTTTTCGATTGCGAATGCTAGTTGGCAAAATATCTTCTAAACCATAAATCATTAATTTTTTAGATTCCTGGAAACCATCCAAATAATCAATAGGCATTTGAGTACTATATGCTACCAAATTGTGATCTAAGAAAGGAACCCTAGCTTCTATGGAATGAGCCATTGAGTTGCGGTCTTCCCAACGTAAATATTTTTGCAATGGCTCGCAAAATAACTGGTGATTGGCAATTTCAAAAATAGAACGAAATTTAAATCCTTTTTTATCATGTGGATGTTTATTTTTAGCACCCAATTGATTCATATTAATCATGCCATTAAGAGTTTTGTGCTCCGAACTAAATTTTGAAAAAAATCTAATCCATTTTTTAGGCAAAAGATGGTATAATAACAATCTAATTTCATTTAATTTTTCGAGAGTTGGTAAGTATTTTAATTCTTTATAAACCTGCAAAAATTTCCATTGCTTAATCAAATTCAATTTTCTGAAAATTGAAAAAGCATTGTAACCGCTTAAATATTCATCTGCACCTTGACCGTTTAGCAAGACTTTTACGTTATGTTTTTTAGCGTCTTCAAATACATGATAGCCTAAAAAAGCAGATTGAGACTGATAAGGTTCATCTTGATGCCAGATAATTTCTTCCGATAAGGCAAAAACATCCTGTCCTTTAGGGAAAATAAAGCTGGCCTCGACATTAGTGGATTTAATGACTTCATCCATCCATTTCTTTTCATTGTATTTTTCGATATCAGCACAAGACGAAAAAGTTTTTTGAAGAGATTCCACTCCTTTTTCTTTCAATTTATTATTTACAGAACATACAATGGCAGTAGAATCTAACCCACCCGAAAGCGCAGAACCTATTGGAACATCGGCTCGCAAATGCAAATCGATTGCTTGGTCGAAATGACGATTAAATCCTGAAGCGGCTTCCTCAAAAGTACCCGAGAATTTTATATTTTCTGGATTAAACCATTTTTCCTGTTTAATTCTTCCTTTATTAGTTTTTTGTATCTCTGGGTTCATAATGCTTATAGAATGTCCTGGTAGAACAACATAAACATCTTTAAACATAGTTTCATCAGTGTGATCGGTCATTGCATAAAACAAATAATCATATACCCTTTGTGGATTGAGTGCTGCTTTCCAACTCGGAATTTGAGTAAATTGTTTGATTTCGCTAGCCAAATAAAAATCTCCTTCCGGTGAAAACCAATAATAAAGAGGTTTAATTCCGTAGCGATCCCTTGAAATAAAAATGGTTTTGGTCTGCCTATCATAAATGGCAAAAGACCACATACCTGAGAAACGATTTAGACAGTCAGCACCCCAAGAAGCATAAGCTGCTAAAATAACTTCGGTATCTGACTGTGAGGAAAACTCGTAACCTAAATCTTGAAGCTCTTTCCGAAGTTCTAAAAAATTATATATTTCTCCATTGTATGTAATCCAATAGCGTTCTAGTGCATCACACATTGGTAAATGACCGAGAGCAGATAAATCTAAAATAGCCAAGCGTCGGTGACCAATCCCAATTTTATAGTCTCCCTGAATCTTATTAATGTTATGCTGCGGTTGATAATTTGTAGCTGTATTCCACACATCTTCTTGAGTGTCTTGTCCTCCAACAATTTGTATGTCATTACTATCTCCAGAAACAAATATAAATCCTTCATCATCTGGACCTCTATGCTTGATTATAGAATTGAAAGCTCTAAATGAAGAAATATCAACTCTTTCTTTGGCTAATACAAGTGAAATTCCGCACATACTATCTTAATTTAGAGATTGTTATTAAAGTTTCTTTATAAACTTCCTTGGAATAATTTTTTTTCAAAAAATCAGCATTTTGATCTACACTTCGATCAATTTTTAATCCTTCTTGATCTATTAATGCGATGTCGTACACTTCTCCTCCTCTTGCAGTAAAGGATTCGAAAGAAGTAGTATGAGAATTCATATAAATAATTTTTCCTAAACTCATTAAAGTAAGAGTGACACCCATCGCTTCTTGCCTATTATGGTTAAAGATAGCAATGTCTATCGACATTAAGAAAGTTCTATACTCTTCAAAAGACATAAAGTTTTCCACTGGCACAAATTTGCTTCCGAACATTTCATGTCCCAGTGCCTTGATTTGGTCTTTATAGTCTTGGTAAATTCCGTACGAAAGTGGGCAATAAATTACCTCTATGTCTTCGGAATACTTTAGTATTTTCTCAAAAATAGCTTTATGGTTGTTAGTAGGATCAGTAGAATTTCCGACCAACAACTTTAGCTTATTTTTTTCAGAAATCATTGTTGGCTTGAATTGAGATGTATCTACTACGTTGCTTAAATACATTGGACTGTAAACAAAATTAGCTTTAGATTTCAACAACATATTCGCCAAATCAGAGTCTCCTTTGATATGAGTGATGTGATTTTTAACACGACTTAACACAAATTTTTTAACCCAAGCTTTTCTTCCTTTTTCAGTTTTCAGACTGTATAACTCTTGACCGTAAATTAACCAACTGCATTTTCGAATAAAAAAGGGGAATACTAGAAAAAATTGTAGGATTAGATCGCCATGCAAAATGATATGTTTTGCGTTAAAACAAAGTTGATAAAATAGTTTGAGATTGTATAAAATATTCTTCCTTATAGGCAATCGTAGATAAAACAGATTGTCACTTGGTATTAAATTGGAATGTTTTTCGGCAATAAATAGAAATTGTTGCTCATGTAAATTCACTTCTTCCTTAACAAAGTGATAAAAAGGAAGTGAGAACTTGTCTTGAAATAAAATGTGTAATGTCATTCTAACCTTTTAAATTTTTACCTAAAAAGTAATAATTCTTTCAATCATTAATTGGTGTGTTTCAGTATCTATCTCATAGAACATCGGTAGTCGAATCAAACATTCTGAATAACGATCGGTTTCTGGTAAAAATCTTCCATCGTGTTTGCTTTTATAAAACGGACTATTATGTAAACTCAAATAATGAAAAACAGCCATAATTTTACTAGATTTCAAATGCGATATCAATTGGCTTCTTTGCTGCAGATCTTTGCAAACCAAATAGAACATGTGCCCATTATTGGTAGCAAATTCTGGAACGATTGGCAATTCAATTTCGTTTGATTTTGCCCATTTTTCTAAAGCTGTATAGTAGGTATTCCAAATTGAAATTCTTTTGGTTTGAATAGCATCTAAATGTTCTAATTGCGACCAAAGAAAAGCTGCTATTAGTTCGGAGGGTAGAAAAGAAGAACCTAAGTCCACCCAGCCGTATTTGTCTACCTCACCTCTAAAAAAAGC
The DNA here is from genome assembly GCA_947456815.1 of Flavobacteriaceae bacterium. GTDB lineage: Bacteria > Bacteroidota > Bacteroidia > Flavobacteriales > Flavobacteriaceae > Flavobacterium. The sequence goes on along the minus strand of CANGTL010000001.1, from coordinate 39,350 downwards.
AGAACGATTGGTTCCTTTTTCCCAAATAATTTCGGCTCGATTGGCAAACTGTAGATCGTTAATGGCTAACATGCCCCCTTCGCCTGAAATAATATTCTTGGTTTCATGAAACGAAAATGCTGCCAAATGGCCAATAGATCCTAAGGCTCTTTTAACGCCGTCTTTTCCGATATAAAAACTATCAATTGCTTGAGCGGCATCTTCAACAACAAATAAATGGTGTTGGGCAGCCAATTCCATAATCACATCCATGTCGCAAGCTACGCCCGCATAATGCACGGGAACTATTGCTTTTGTTTTAGGTGTGATTAAGGCAGCAATACTGCTTTCATCCATTCCTGGATGGTCTTTTCTACTATCGGCGAAAACAATTTTAGCGCCTCTCAAAATAAAAGCATTCGAGGTACTTACAAAAGTATAAGAAGGCATAATCACCTCGTCGCCTTCTTGAATGTTAATTAAAATGGCCGCCATTTCTAAGGCATCTGTGCAAGAAGTAGTAAGCAAGCATTTTCCAAAACCATAGCGTTCTTTCAAATAATCTTGACACAATTGCGTGTATCTTCCATTGCCCGAGAGCTTTCCAGTAGATACCGCGTCGTAAATGTAATGTGTTTCTTTTCCGGTTAAGTAGGGCTTGTTAAAGGGAATGCTGTATTTCATTGGGTAGGGTTTATTTAAATCTTATTCTGAATTTTGATAAAGTAAATATTTCATTTTGTTCCTTGTAAAAAGTACTCACTTTCAGCAATCCTTTTCCGCAAACGATCACATACCCATCAGCATGTTTGAAAAGTACTTTCCCGGGTGTTCGGTTCACTATAGTAACCTCTGGATAAACTTCGGCCGTGTGAATTCTCAGAATGGAATCTTCCATAACGGTATAAGCTCCTTTATACGGAAAACCAACGGCGTCAATCATTCTTTTGATAGAGGAACTGTCTTGACTCCAATCAATCTTGTAATCTTCCTCATCTCGCCACAAACTAAAGGTAGCTTTGGTCTAGTCTTGCGGCGTTGAAGTTAGTTTGTTTCCAACGTGCATTTGAATAACCGATTCCAATAAGATAGCGTATTCTTTAGCTAATAAATCAATGGCTTTTTGAATGGTTATTGGGTATTGGATTGGCAGAATTCGCTGAGCCACTATCGCACCTTGATTAAATTCAATCGTTCCGAATAAAGCAGTCACTCCAATTTCTGAATTAAGATTAAATTATTTTAGAAGATAATATGGCTAAATCTAATATTAATGTTATGTTATTTATAGCTATCTATTCGAAATTTTAATAAGACGAAATGCATAAATTATTTCTACATCCCTTATGATTAATTTTCACTTTTTCCAAATATGATAAAAATATTCAACTTTTTCAATTATATATCCACAACTTTCATATAATCTACAAGCTTGTATGTTTTCACCTTGAGTTACTACCTGAATAGAAGTATATTGTTTTTCATTAAACCAATTTTCAGCTGTAAACATTAAAGATTTTCCAATTCCTTTTCCACGACAAAAGGAATCAACTGCAATAATTCCAATATCACCTCTCTTATTTTTCTCACCAAGCGTAACAAATCCAGCTATTTTATTTTCTACTCTAAAAACAAGAACTTCTTTTGCTATTTTTTTACTAACGGAATCTATAATCCATAAACTATATAAATCCTGATATTTTTTGCTTCCAATTCTTTTGTCTAAGTTGAATCTTGAGTAAACTCCACTTTCAATTGCCAATTGTATTAGTTTTTTTTCAGGATAATTTTCCTTGTATTCTGAAATTATACCACTGTGGTTAAAATTTGAAATACTATTTATTTTGTTTTTAGCAAATGTGGTTTTTTTATCTACCAACTTTATGTCATAAAATGCAGAAATCCCCTCTAAATCTTTTAGTTTATTTTCCTTTGAAGCATAGTAAATCAAATCAATTTCAAGACTATGTAACAATTTCAAAACTTCTGCTAATTTATCACTTGATAAATTAGGATCGTTTATTCTACAAACTGTGAATCCAAAAAAATTGGAATCCCATTTTAATATTTCATAAGGGATGCTCATTATTTTATTTTAAAACGTTAAAATCTAAAGATTGATAACTCAATATTGAAGTAAGTTGCAGTTAAAATTTTGTTTATATTCCAAATAAAAAAATTATAAATATTCAAATGCTTATGTTAAGAGTATATAATTAATAAGACTACCTTCGAATTCTTAATTAGACGTAGTTTTTTTATTGCATTTTCTTTGAAAATGATCAAAATAAAATAAAATGGAGAAAAATTAAAATTACAAGCATAGCGATGATAAGGAAAAACCACACCTTCTATTGGTAATTTTGAAAACCCTAACGACTTGACTTTCTGAACCGTTTGAAACAAACGCCCTAATGAATTGAAAGAAACCAATGGAAATAAAGACAGAAGTACAAAGTTAACTATACCGTGATTGGTTAATCCAATTTGTTTTGGTGATAAAGTTTGTTCTGATGCAAATTTCTTGATATCTAAAGCGGCATTTAGATATCCGGTGATAGCCCTATCCGAGAAATAAACACCCGTAACTGTAGCTGATCCAATACTGGTTGTACGTTGATGAAATTTGCAATTGTCAAATCCAACCCGCTTTGCAACTGAAAACACTTTCACCAAAAAACAGCCATCTTCCAAAAAAGGAACTGATTTCGGATATCTAATTTGATAATGATTCAACAAGGAATTTTTATATAAAATTGCCCACGAACGATCTGGATCCCGAACTGACTTCCCTCGGGATGCAAAATAGCCTTCAACACCATTATAGATTTGACTTTGCTGCTGACTGTAGTCGGTGTGCCATATACTCAGTCCATTTGCGTCAAAAATTTCGAATCCTAAATACAAGACATCTAAATCCTGTCGTTCCGCTTTTTCTAAAGATGCGCTAAGCGTATTTGGCAGAACATAATCATCCGGATCAATTGGCATTATGTAATTGCCTTTAGCTATGGCTAGTGCTGCATTTCTAGCCATCGAAACCCCTTGATTCTCTTGATTTACAAGTAAAATATTGGAGAATTCCTGTTGTAATTTTTCTACAATTTCTCGACTTTTATCAGGTGAGCCGTCATTGGTTACTATGATTTCGTAATCGGAATGAGGAAGGTTTTGGGTTTCGAGGCTTCGAATACACTTCTCAATATGATCTTCTACTTTGTAGGCAGGAATAATTATACTTAGCCTCATTTCTTATGAGTAAAACAAGTTGTTTTTATTACTGGGCAATCTTTTTTGGAAGGCGTATAGATAATGATAGGGATTCATGTAAAAACAAATCGCTCTATACAAGAAACTATTTAATTTGTGTTTTTTGTTCAAACCTAAATTTTGAAAAATACGAGAGGCGTTGTAAACAAATTCTTCAGATTTGACTACGGCCCATGGCAGATATGGGTGGGCTAGTTTTTTGCGAATAGCAAACGTATTGAAAATCGATGGTTTAAATAGTACATTATCGCCTACGTTATTAGTTGCCTTTGAATGAATACGATACCCTACAGTGGCTGTATGAAAGTAGTGTAGCTTTTCACCTGAAGATGTTAGTTTCAACCACATCGGGTAATCTTCTACCAAGCGATTGGATTCATCATATCCTCCAACTTTCAACAAAGCTTTTTTATTAAAAAAATAGGATGGTGTATAGTGAATGCGGTCTGAAACCAACAACAATTGGTATTGTTCCTGTCCTGAAAACGTTGGATGCATCAAATTATTTGGAAATTCATCTGGTGTGACTCGGACAAAGTTGACTTCTTTAAAATCATCCTGATATACCTTTATTTGACTGAAAATGATGTTAGCATCTTCTGTATTTTCTGCAAATCGTATATTGTCTTCAATACAATTGGGCAACAAAATATCATCACCAGCAATAAACTTTATCCATTCCGACTTTGAAGCAGCAATACATCTGTTGCAATTGGCCGAAACACCAGTGTTTTTCGGCACTTTTATAACTTCAATTCTCGAAAATCGATGCTTAATTCGATCCTGAAGAATCCATTCGTCAACCAATTTCAAAGTATTGTCCATTGAAAAATCATCGGAAATAATTAAATCAATATTAGAATACGTTTGCTCGTAAATACTCTCTAAAGTCTCTATTATTGAAGAAACTGAATTGTACGATGTCACCGCAACTGTTACTGTAGTTTTCAACTTTTCAGCTTTGATTTAAAATTCATATAGATTTCTTTCAGATTCATTCTCTTATTTAAGTCACGTAAACTAAAAACAATTGTAACAATTACAATTATAGCTTCTGGAATATAAGCATATGGATAACCCAACCACTTGATACTTATCAAGCATAGTGATAAAGCAAAAAAAACTTTAAAGAATAATCTAAAAACTTCGCTATAGAATTCAAACGAGTACCTTGATTTCAAAATATAGAGCATTAGAATTAAAGAAAGCGAATAGCTGATTAACATAGAAATCCCCATACCTTCAAGTCCAAAGTACTTATAAAAAAACAAATTGAAAACCAAAATAATTAGATTAGCAATAATTTCGATAGTGAAAAAAAGTTTATTATCTCCCTTAGCTAAAATTACAAAACCAGTAACAAAAACTAAACCCTTCAATGGAATAGCTAAAACAGCCCAAAATATAAGATCCTTCGCCGCCAAAAATTCTTTACTTAATAAGATCCGAATCAAAATAGGAGTTGTAGAAATTAATAAAACTAAAACCATACTCAAGATAATCAAAACCAGTTCGGCTTGTTCATTAACCAATTGTTTCCATTTGGTTTCTTCATGAATGACACTAGATAATCGAGGATAATAGTCAGTTGCCATAGCCGTGAAAACCATTCCGACATACCCATCGACTATAGCTAAACCTGCATTATACAGACCTAAATCGGATAAGGTGCCTGTTTTTGTAATGTAGACATTCAATACAAATGCAATACCTGAAGAGAGTAAATTAATAATCGTTAAGCTCAAACCTAAAATAACCATTGGTTTTCCGAGCACGAAAGTTTCTGTCCAACTCAAATCAATCTTTTGAAATTTGATTTTGTTTTTATAAAACAGCGACACCAAATAATTTCCGAAAGCTGTGGCAATAATCGCTGGAACAACGCCTTTAATTCCGTAAAAATAAAATATTGGCAGTGCCACTAAAAGTCCAATGATAGCTCCAAACACATTGGCTTGCGCTAAATATTTTATTTGCCGAGTTCCTCGCAATAGCGTATAGATTCCGCCCGATAAAGTTCCGAAAATAAAAGTTGACGATAGCAAGATATAAGAAGTAGTGTGCTCCGTTGAGTTAAAAGTAAACCTACTCAACACCGAGGAAAATGCTACGGTCAAAATAATTCCTAAGGCCGCCGTAAACCAAATCAGTCTTTTGAAAACCGTTGCGGTGGTTGCCATTTCAATTTCATTCTCTGAGCTGTGTGCTTTGCTAATATCGCGAACGGCACTTTCTGCAATACCTAAGGACGATAGGGTTCTAATTAAATTCAAACCCGAATTGAACAAGCCGTTCAACCCCATTCCGGCAGTCCCAATTAAAATAGCCACCGCTTTACTCCGAACCAGCGTAATTAGAATATTAAAAACCTGAACGCCTCCAAAAATGGAAGTCGCTTTGAAAATAGATTTGTAATTGGTAGTTTTGGTATTCAATTTTACGATTAGATCTTATTTCTAAAATTAATTTAGTTTTTTTTTGCAATTACATAGTAGCCTTGCGATTCACCTGCCCAATAATTATCAAACTTATCTAGTGTTGGTGCAATTTTTTGGCCTACATACTAAAGTGGCAAAAAGATAACTTTTTTGATGCCTCTAATGATTCTTGGTCCGGTAATTAGACCCAAAGTAAAATAATTAAACTTCAAACACCACATCGAAAAGAATCCGCTTGTAGCTTCTACTTCAACATCTTCAAAACCTGCCTTACCGAACAAATATTTTAACCCGTAAGGCGTGTATCGGAAAAAGTCATAAGGTTCTTCATGCAATCTCCATTGCCACGGCACCTGTAAAATCATTACAGCACCTGGCTTCATAATGCGATAGGCCTCATTCAAAAGCGTTTGTGGCTCGGACAAATGTTCTAAAACCGACAAACAAACTATAGTATCAGCCACTTCGGACGCTACGGGTAAGGGTTGGTTCAAATCGGTGAAAATATCCGCTTTGGTATCGTGGACACTCGCTCCCCAATCGACGCCAACATAACTCTCAGCAAAATTCAAGAAAAAAGCTTCATAGGAACGAACTCCACAGCCCAAATCATACAATTTTCCTTTGTAATGCGGCGAATATTTGTTTAAGAACTGATCACCACTTTGGTATACTAACCAATTCCATGGCTTTCTGTTGTTGTGGTATTTAGAAGCTTGTATCATTTTTGGTTGATTTTTGGTTAGTAGTTTTTTGTGTCATTAAAGTGTAAAATTATTCAAAGCCACAATGACTTCATTTACTTCTTCAAAAGTCATTACAGGACTTAAAGGCAAACTCAAAACTTCTTCGTGAATCAAGTTGGTAATTGGGAAATCTAAATGGTTATAGGACTTATAAGCCAATTGCTTGTTCGGTGGAATTGGATAATGAATCAACGTTTGGATTCCTTTTTCAGTCAGGTAGTTTTGCAATTCGTCTCTTTTCGCATGGCGGATTACAAACAAATGCCATACATGTTCAGCGTTGAATTCTGGAGAAGAACTTGTATTGTTTGGAAACGGCAATCCAATAGTAGGATTCGTAATTCCTTTTAAATATCTAGCGGCTAATTGTCTTCGGTACTGATTTTCAGTATCGATGTATTTTAATTTCACTTCTAAAAAAGCAGCTTGAATTTCGTCCAATCTGCTGTTCAATCCTTGAAATTCATTAACATACTTTTTTCTGCTTCCGTAATTTCCTAGTGCTCTTACTCGTTCTGCCAAGTCAGAATCATTTGTGGTTACAGCACCGGCATCGCCAAGCGCTCCTAAATTTTTCCCTGGATAAAAACTAAATCCGGCTGCATCACCCAATGCTCCGGTCTTAATTCCATTCCATTCGGCGCCAATGGCTTGGGCATTGTCTTCTATAATTTTTAAATTGTGCTTTTTAGCAAGAAGATTTAAATCTGAATTCCAACAAACTTGACCGTACAAATGCACTACCATAATTGCTTTGGTTTTTTGTGTCAATGCTTTTTCTATCAGAGTCAAATCTAAATTATATGATTTAGCATCTGGTTCTACAAAAACTGGAATCAAACCATTGTCCGTAATTGCCAAAACTGAAGCAATGTAAGTATTGGCTGGAACGATTACTTCATCTCCTGCTTTCATAAGTCCCATATCCATATAGGCTTTTAAGATCAAACGCAATGCGTCCAATCCGTTGGCAACTCCAATGGCGTGAGTAGCTCCTGTATATTTTGCTAATTTCGTTTCGAAATTGGAAAGCTTTTCTCCCATTAAAAACCAACCAGAGTCTATTACTTCTGAAACTACTTGTTTCAACTCATCAGCATATTGAGCATTTATTTTTTGAAGATCTAAAAATTTAATCATTAGAGTGTAGTATTTCTATTTCACTTGGAGTTAAAGTTCTGATAAGTTTTGCTGGTGTTCCTCCTATAATTGAATAATCAGGGAACGATTTGTTTACAAAACTATTCGCCGCAACCACGCAATAATTGCCTAGTGTAACATTGGGCATAATGGTAGCGTTCCCGCCAATCCATGTGTGATCTCCAATCGTTACTGGACCGCGTGTAGTCCCGAAAACCTTTTGCATTGCTGGAGATGCGTTCGGACCAGAACCTGTGATGATATTAACGTTTGGAGCGATGCTGACATGATCACCTATAATGAGCTTGGCATTGAATCCTTCAATGAGAGAATTCATTCCGACATAACTATTCATCCCGATTTCAAGTATATTATCTTCCGAACCAAAAATCTTAACACGGTTTGCGATTCGCGTATTGTCGCCAATTTTGATATTATTGATATTTGAATCAATTTCAACTTTGACATTTTTTCCTAAATTAATGTTGGCAATATTCATTTACTTTCGATTTATGAAATCTCTACTACGACTTAGTTTTCCTAATTGATTTTAATTATTTGTATTACCTTCTGAAAAGCGACTTTGATAGTTACTTATTGTACCATTCTCAACAAAGAACGAGATAACTTCATAAAAATAATCTAAGTCCGAAGTCCTCAGATTTTGATGAATGGGTATAAAAAATGCATCTTCACCGTAGAAAATACTATTCTGAATTCCATGATCGTAAAGAGATAACTTAAGTTGATTAAGGTCATGAATTACTCCATTGTTACTCAGTATCAAAACCGATGGAATTGATTTAATATGTTCAGAAAAACGAGGTATGAGACCCAATTTTGAAAACAAACGAACAGCATAATCATAATTGTCTTTTCTAGTTACCAAGAGGGATTTCTCCTGACGAAGGTAAAAAGAGACCACATTTTCAATATGTTGTTTTTCAACATTCAAAAGACGACTATTTACTTGAAAATCTTTACTTCTATTCGACACTAATAAACCTCCTATTTGAATTGGAAAAAATTTCGGAAAACTATACACGGAAAAGTCTCCATATGATCCTACGGCTCCTGCTTCATCCTGACTAAAAAAAGTTGTGCAACAATCTTCAATAATTGGCAAACCAGTCGCTACTAATTCTTGCATATTCGGATAAGGATAGCCAAATTCGTGATTAACAAAAATCAGTTTTGTTTCAGGAGTGAGTTCTCGATTCCACTGACAAAAAGATTCTATTGTATTTGTGACACAGGAGCTGATATAAAAATTTTGCGAGGTGGTTAGAATCGTAACGAGGTCCGTGGCTTGCAGCTCATATTTTTTCAAAGCCAAGCGAATTGCCTCTCTTCCATTAAACGTGTACTGCCATTTATTCTGGCCAAATCGACTGTTGAAATATTGCACCGCAAAATCATCAGCTAACATTTTGGAATTTCTTCCTACATCAGCCGTTGTGAATGGACCGATGCGGTAGGATGGCGTGAGATGCTGATCTGGATTGAAAATAAACATAGTAATTCAGGCTATTTTGATTTCCATTTAAAATGAAAGCGGAGTGAAGATTGACATTCATGTGTTTCCTTGAATCTGAGTAAACCCTCATTTGGAATACCTTCAACAGTGGAAATTCCGAGGTCGATGTAATGAAAACCTGACGCTTTATAGTGACTCCATAAATTGAAAACAAGGAAATCCATTGCACGATCACTTCTGCCTTTCAAATCATCTCCCCAAAGCAACGCGTAAACAATTTCTTTGTGAAAACGATACATAATGGCGCCCGCAATTATTTCTTGATCGGCATTTACAATTTTGAAAAAATCGGTCGGAAAGAGGTTTGTGGTCTTCAAAACATCCTCGAACGACATATGAATCGGTCTACCCATTCGAATTCTATTCTCAACAATCAAATCATAGATAGCGTTTTTGTCACTATTTATGTTTGTCTCAGCAAATGAAAGTCCTTTATTAAGGGCCTGATTGTAATACGTTCGACTGGAATTATGGGTAAAGACATTTTTGAATCGCTTCAAATCGATGTGATTGGTGATATCCGGAATTGGAGTTTGAAAACCTTTTCGCATCAAAACGTTGGTGAGTTTGGCATTGTTGCGATTATTATACATATCTGGAGGTAAGGTGATTCTAATTTCCTTGATCCCTGAATTGATGGCAAACAACTGCAAATCGGAGACAAAAGACTCGATAACAGACGTATAAATGCTCTCTCCTTTGTGATGAAATCCACCAAACGGAGCGGAGAATGGTGCCAATAAGACATCATCTTTAATTCCTGCGACGAGCCCTAGTTGAACCTTATCAACATCTTGAACTAGCCTGACAATGCGATCTACTTTATTTGAATTTAAGCTTATAAAACCTTCGCTAATGAACGGATTTGGATCGGTTGGGAAAAGCTTCTTATAATCGTTTGCCTCGATAATTTGCAATGACGATTGTTCTTTAATCTCCAGTTCTTTTGGTGGCGAAAGCAAATAAGATGACAATTTGTAATGGAATGTTTCATAGACAACTCCTCTCCCTCCAAATCCTTCCTTTTGAAAAATTAATCGTTCATTCAGATAATTACCGGAGTCTTCATTCGAATGACCAAAATCAACTATTGATACAGAGGTGAATAATTTGTTTATGATTTCATCAAATAATAGATCAATAGCCCCGATTAATTTTCCTTCAGCATTAGCGGAAATGTACTGAACATGTATCAAGTCACCCATTAAAAACAGAACGGTCCCAGCAATCATTCTATCATTCAATCTGGACGAAACCAAAATGATATTATCCGGAAAGAATTGCTTTAATTTTTGAATTTCTTCAACGGTATGAACAGGCTTAACGCCATGATTATTTAATAAATTCTCGTTGAGGATATCCCAAAAAGCATCAAATTCTTCGCAAACTTCCACTACAACACCATTGTTCAGTGCTTTTCTGATGCCACTTTTCCTTGACTCGTTGAAAGGAACTTTTTCCTTTCTGAAAATCGTGCTTGAAATTGTACAAGAGACTCTTTTTGCTCCAAGTCGGTACAGAGCATAAACATCCTCTTGCATTGGTTGTTTATGATAAATAAACGGTAATAACTTATAGTAGACCTCGGTGATTCCATTTCCTTGCAGAAAAAATGATATCTCAGAAAAAATTGCCAAGACATCAGTGGCGGTTAGTTTGGAAGATGTTACAAGTCCACCATAAGTTAGCCCTTGATGCGAATAAAAAATTGACTCTTTAATGTTTCCAGGCAAAACTGCCTCCAACTTTCCCTTGCGATAAATCATTAAAGAAAAATCTTCAAATCTATCGGAATGATATTCGATGAAGTCACGGAACAATAGAAACGAATTGGCTCGAGAATTTTTTATGAAATTATCCCAAGCTTCTTTTTCAGACCCTTGGTATTTTTTTAGAGTAATCATTTGAATTTAAAATCTAAAAATTTATCGTAATCTCTAAAATAATCTTTTTCATCATATTCGATGGAAGCTAATACAAAGCAAATAGAGCCGCTTGAGAAATTGTCAAGCTCTCTCCACAAGCCTGATGGCATGTACAATCCAACATTTGGGCGCGATAGATGAAATGTTCTTTTTACTTTTCCATCATCTACAATGATATCAAAACTGCCACTTAGCGCAACGATAAGTTGTTGTAGTTCGAGATGTCCGTGCCCTCCTCGACTAAATCCGCCTGGAATATCGTAGAGATAATAGACTCTTTTAATATCAAAAGGAACTTGGACGCCATTACTTACTGCCGTCAAATTTCCATTTTTTTGGTGATTTATTGGTAGTGTTATTAAGGAACAATCAAAGACCGTTGATGTTTTCATAGTCGCTTACTTTTTGCTTATAAACTCATCGAAATTTCTGAAATAATCAGCTTCTGAAAATTCGGCACTAGACAAATGTACAGACACAGAATTCGTCGAAAAATTCTCCATATGACGCCAAAACATTGGAGGAATGTACAATGCATTGTAAGATCGATTCAAACAATACTGAGTTTTGACATTATTCCTGTCAGAAACAATTATATCGAGACTACCGCTGAGAACGATTATCAACTCCTGCTGAGTTTTTAAAGCATGACCACCACGAGTTTCGCCACCTGGCACATCATATATCCAAAATACTCGCTTGATTTCAAAAGGAATTTGATCATTATTTTGTAGAAATGATAAATTTCCTCGAGTATCCGTAATTTTTGGTAGGGATAGTAAACAAGGAATTGAAAAATCTCTATACATCATTAGGATTAAATTTGTTTGCTAATGGCATATTATTGATATTGTTTCTCATAATAGTTTTGATAATTACCGCTAGTAACATTATCTAACCAATTTCTGTTATTTAGATACCAATCTATAGTTTGAGACAATCCTTCTTCAAATGTAACGGACGGTTTCCATCCTAATTCCTTATTGATTTTACTTGCATCAATAGCGTATCGAAGATCATGACCTGGTCGATCTTTTACAAACGTAATTAGCTGTTCTGATTTACCTTTTTCTCTTCCTATTTTTTCATCCATTTTTTGACAAAGGAGTTTTACTAAATCAATATTTTGCCATTCATTGAAACCGCCAATATTGTATGTTTCATGATTTTTCCCCTTATGAAAAACCAAGTCAATTGCAATAGCATGATCAATTACGTATAGCCAATCGCGAGTATATTTTCCGTCTCCATAAACAGGCAACGGTTTACTTTGAAGAATGTTATTGATGAGTAACGGAATTAATTTTTCCGGGAAATGATTGGGACCATAGTTGTTGGAGCAATTGGTAATGACATAAGGCAAACCATAAGTCTCGCCGTACGCTCGTACAAAGTGATCAGAACTAGCTTTCGATGCAGAATAAGGAGAATTCGGATCATACGGAGTGGTTTCAGTAAAAAAGCCTGTTGCACCCAAGGAACCATATACTTCATCTGTACTTACGTGATAAAACCGTTTTCCATCATAATTGCCCGTCCAAATTTCTTTCGCTGCATTAAGCAAATTCATTGTGCCAATGACGTTGGTTTTTACAAAAGAAAGTGGATCAGTGATGGATCGATCTACATGTGATTCCGCGGCCAAATGAATGACACCATCAAATTGATGCTTTTGAAAAAGCTCATTAATAAAAACAGCATCAACAATATCACCTTTAACAAACTCATAGTTCGAGTACTCTTGTATGTCTGAAATATTTTCTAGGTTGCCAGCATAAGTCAGTGCATCTAAATTAAAAATTTGATACTCTGGATAGTTTTTGACCATTCTTCTGACCACGTGCGACCCGATAAATCCGGCACCACCGGTAATTAGTATTTTCTTCATAATTAAAAATAAAAATATTTGCTTTTTTCCACGGCTTCGCCCCATCAGTCCCATTATATGAAACTAACGACTGCTGTAACGTTGAATTGTCTTACGCTCTATCTTCTCTATTAAGAGTAATCAACACCCCTAATTCCGTAAGAACTAATTGTAAACTGTTCTTACTTATTTGCTTTACAATTCCTTCTTTTCCATGAAATGGACCGCTTGGAATCGGCATCATATCGCCCACATTAATCCCTTGCACTTCATACGAAGCGATCGTTTCTTTCAGTCCTTCTTTCAAAGCCACTATCTCTTCCTCACGCACAACTGCAGGTTTGCCTAACCAAAACAAATAGCGAACAACACCTTGAACTTGAAAGACATTTTCTCTTTCTTTTTCATCTACATTGACAAACACATACGAATTGAACAATGGTATTTGCACTTTCTTTTTTCGATCAGACCACTGTTTTACTACAGTAACCAAAGGACAATAAACCTCGACACCTATGAGTTGTATACGATCAGCAACTTTTTTTTCATTCTTGGGTTTTGTATATATTACGTACCATGGCATACTGCAATTACTTAGATTGATTCATAAATAATTAAACCTTGACCGTCATGTTTATCAGTTATTTGAAATTGTACTTTCCGCTTAATCTCTTTTTCAATCTTCATAACCAGTTGTTCGATATAATCCGAATTCAAATTGCTCCCGACTAAAACTACTTGAATTGTTCCACTGTCAATTCCCTTTGCATAATCCCCAACAATCACTACAGATTCAACATGACCCATCCGCTGCAAGATCATTTCCACGATTGCATCTAGACCGATATGTTGGCGAACAATTTTTTGTAATACGGAAAAAAGAGGGTGTTTTGTATTGGCTTTGTAAATAATCTTATTCTGAATAGACTCTTTTTCAAGATACCCAGCTTCTAAAAGGTTATTTAATTCTTTACGAATAGAGTTGGTAGATTCGTTAAGCTCTTCAGCCAACCCCCTTAAATATCCGTTATTGGCAACGTTTATAAAAAACTTTACCAATATTCGTAAACGTGTTTTAGAAGTTATTAATGATTCAAGCATGAAATACATTTAAAAATAACGAGTAACAAAAGTACTCGTTTTTATTTAAAAATTATAAATAACTATAAAGTTAATTTATTTTTTCAAAATTGACTTAAATCAAATAAGGAAGTGCAAAGAAATTGTAATGAAACAATTAAGAATTGGCTATTAAATTAAGCTTAATGGGTAGTTCCGACAGCACTAAAATTAAATCCAATAGCTTTCATTTTTTTTGAATCCAAAATATTCCTCCCGTCAAAAATAAAGGCGGGCTTTTGCATTTCTTCATAAATTCTTTGCCAGTCATATTCTATAAATTCTTCCCATTCTGTTAAGATCGCAATAGCGTGTGAATTCTTACATGCCGAATATACATCTTCAAAAACTTCAATGGACTTATCAATTTCACTAGTTTCTAGAGTGCCTATACAATTCAAATCAAAAAAGATCTGTTTGGATCTTACTTTTGGGTCAAAGACCGAAATGCGAGCTTGCTCGTTGATTAAATATTCCGCTACATTTATTGCCGCAGATTCTCTAGTATCATTCGTATCCTTCTTAAATGCCCAACCTAAGAATGTAATCTTCTTACCAGAAACGGTATTATATAAAGTCTGTACAATATTCCTTGCGAATCTTCTCTTTTGATGATTATTCATTATGACTACTTGTTCCCAATAATCAGCGACCTCATTTAAACCATATGATTTGGCTATATAGACTAAATTTAAGATGTCTTTTTGAAAACATGAGCCGCCAAAACCGACAGAGGATTTAAGAAATTTTGAACCAATTCTACTATCCATTCCGATTGCTTTAGCAACTTCATCAACATTTGCCTCTGTCTTCTCACACAATTCCGAAATTGCATTTATAGAGGACACACGTTGAGCCAAAAAAGCATTTGCTGTTAACTTTGATAGCTCAGAAGACCATAAGTTCGTCGTTAAGATATTTTCTTTTGGAACCCAATTTGAGTAAATTTCTACAAGAGCTTGTATAGCTTTTTCCCCTTCTACTGAATTTATACCTCCAATAAGCACACGATCTGGATTTTGAAGATCCTTAACTGCTGTTCCTTCTGCCAAGAATTCAGGATTAGATAGAATTTGAAATTGAACACCATTTCCAGTATTATCCAATATGTTTTTTATTGTCTCAGCCGTTCTAACCGGCAAAGTAGACTTTTCAACTACTATTTTGTTATTTTTAGCAACGCTTGCAATTTGTCTAGCACAAAGTTCGATAAACTTTAAGTCTGCTGCCATGCCTTTCCCTAATCCGTAGGTTTTAGTAGGGGTATTGACAGAAATAAAAATCATTTCTGCTTCGTCAATTGCTTTATCTACGTTGGTTGAAAAAAATAAATTTCTATCTCTTGCTTCTGCTACTAACGAACTCAAACCTGGTTCATAAATGGGAATATTATTGACATCTGGATCATTCCAAGCTGCTATTCTTTCGGCATTAATATCTACAACAGTTACTTTAATGTGTGGACATTTTTGAGCTATAATAGCCATAGTTGGCCCACCAACATACCCTGCCCCAATACAACAAATAGAATTTATTTTCATATTAATTTTTCATTTTTTTTACAATTTACCATCTGCTTTATTTCCTAAAACACCTTTTACGTCGTACAAAATAGACTTTTCTTTTCTAATTAAATCAAAATCTAACGATAAAAAAGAGTCATGAGAAACACCCAAGACAATTGCATCAAATTTTTCGTTTGGCAATGTGGACGTGGTTTTAAGCCCATATTCATGACTTACTTCTGAAGGATTCGCCCAAGGATCGTATATACTTACATTAATACCGTACTCAGTTAAAGAAGATATTACGTCTACTATTTTAGTGTTTCTAACATCAGGACAATTTTCTTTAAATGTAATTCCTAACATTAACATTTTAGCACCATTAACAACAACTCCTTTCTTTATCATTAGCTTGACTACTTGAGAAGCTACATATTCTCCCATACTATCATTTAGCCTGCGACCAGCTAGGATAATTTCTGGATGATAGCCCATTTCCTGTGCTTTTTGTGCCAAGTAGTAGGGATCAACTCCTATACAATGTCCACCAACTAAACCTGGTTTAAAAGGCAAGAAATTCCATTTAGTTCCAGCTGCTTCTAAAACAGCGTGCGTATCAATATTCAGAATGTTAAAGATTTTTGACAATTCATTTACAAAAGCAATATTAATATCGCGTTGAGAGTTTTCGATTACTTTAGCAGCTTCTGCTACCTTTATGGATGGTGCCAAATGAGTTCCAGCAATGATAACCGATCTATACAGCTCATTGACTTTAATTCCAATTTCAGGAGTTGATCCTGCAGTTACCTTCAAAATTTTTTCAACGGTATGTAATTTGTCCCCAGGATTAATTCGCTCAGGAGAGTATCCAGCAAAAAAATCTATATTGAACTTCAGACCACTTACTTTTTCAAGCACTGGAACACATTCTTCTTCTGTAACTCCAGGATATACAGTCGATTCATAAATAACAATATCTCCTTTTTTAAGAACCTTCCCGACAGTTTCACTTGACTTATATAACGGCGTTAAATTAGGTCTGTTATTTTTGTCAACAGGAGTTGGAACAGTAATTACATAATAATTACAATCCCTAATGTCTTCAATATTTGTTGAACAATACAGACCTATGTTAATTTTTGAAGGTTCATTTAAAAGGACAGACGTTAATAATTCTTGATCAATTTCAAGTGTACTATCAATTCCTTTTTTCAATTCGTCGACTCGATCTTGATTAATATCAAATCCTACAACCGAGTATTTCGTGGCAAATAAACGGGCTAAAGGCAAACCAACATATCCTAATCCAACAACTGCTATTTTCATTCTTACTTAATTAAATTGTAAACTATTTTAAATGATTCCAATACCATTTTACCGCTTCATTTAAGCCTTCTTGCATCGAAAATTCTGGTTTGTAACCTAATAACCTTTTAGCTTTTGATATACTTGCTAATGAGTGAGGAATATCTCCTGCTCTACTCGGACCATGAATAATTGGTGTACTCCCAATTTTTGAGTCATATTTTGACAAAGATTCTTTTATGTAGAGAATCAAATCATTTAATGTAGTCCTATCTCCAAAAGCTGCATTATAAACACTATTTATAGCTTCTGGATTTTCAGTCAACATTGCCAATTCATTAATTTGAATAATATTGTCAATGTATGTGAAATCTCTAGAAAAATTGCCATCTCCATTAATTACTGGGCTCTCATGATTCATCAATTGCATAACAAACTTTGGAATCACTGCTGCATATGCTCCGTTTGGATCTTGTCTTCTTCCAAATACATTGAAGTATCTCAAACCTATTGTTTCCAAACCAAAGGTTTTACTGAAAATATCGGCATACAATTCATTAACATATTTCGTTATAGCATAGGGAGAAAGTGGATTTCCTATCTTTTCTTCAACCTTCGGAAGTGATTCAGAATCTCCATAAGTAGATGAACTAGCAGCATATACAAATCTCTTAATCTTAGCATCTCGAGAAGCAATCAACATGTTTAAAAATCCTGAAATATTAACATCATTGGTGGTAATCGGATCATTTATAGACCGTGGAACCGATCCTAGAGCTGCTTGGTGTAATACATAATCACAACCCTTTACTGCCTTTTCGCAATCTTTTAAATTTCTTATGTCTCCTTCTATTAATGTAAAATTAGGATGGGAGATTACGTAATCCAAATTATACCGATGCCCAGTAACAAAATTATCCAGACAAACAACATGATGGTCTTTATTTATAAAATACTCACATAAGTTAGAGCCGATAAAACCAGCTCCGCCTGTAATTAGTATTTTATACTTTGAAGAATTCTCCATTGAATGCTTTACTGTAGTCATTATATTTTATTAATAAAAGCTTTAATTTTTTCAAAAAAATTCTTTGGTTTATCATTTTCATGATATCCGTTCCCATAGTTGCCGTAACCATAACCGTAACCGTAGCCATAACCATAGCCGTAACCAGTTCCATACTTAGCTTTATTTTGGAATCCATTGAAAATGATACTAATGTTTTCCAATTCTCCACGTTTGATTCTATTATTCAACAGAGTAATCATGTCCTTTTTCGTATAGTTCTGGCGCATAATATAAAGTGTCAAATCAACATACTCCGCCAATTCAATAGCGTCTGAAACTAAACCAACAGGTGGCGTATCTAAAATGATATAGTCGTATCGTGTTTTCAGAATTCGCATAAATTCCCGCATACTTTCTCCAATAATAATCTCAGATGGATTCGGCGGAATGGGTCCTGAAGTAATTACATCTAGATATGGAATATGTGTTTTTTGGATAACCTCTTCAATTGTCTTTTGTCCAATTAGATAATTAACTACTCCTATTTCATTTTTAATATTAAAATCTTCAAAAATTCTAGGCTTACGTAAATCCATACCAACAATTACCGTTTTCTTTTCACTCATTGCAAAAACGGTAGCTAAATTTAAGGAACAGAATGTTTTTCCTTCACCACTAATAGAGGAGGTTAGCATCAATGTTTTTGAACCAGAAATATCATACTTTTTATACAAGAACTGTAATGAAGAACGAATCGTCCTAAAGGACTCTGACAAAGCAGATTTTGGACGTTCAAATACGGATAAGTTGGTATTTGAATGCTTAATTCCCACCACACCTATTAGAGGTATAGTTGTAAGTCTACTTATATCTTCTGTGTTTAATATAGAATTTTCTAAGAAAAAAACAATAAATACAATTATTAATGGAATAATCAACCCTAGAAAACCAGCTAAGACATAATTTACGCTTGTATTTGGACCAATTAATCCACCACCAGTATCTTTGGCTGGATCTATAAAATGAATATCGGATAAATTAGCTGCTTTTACAATTTCAGCTTCGTTTCTTTTTTGGAGAAAAGTATTATAAATATTATCACTCAAATCATATTTTCGAACTATTTTCAAATATTCCTGCTTTTCTTCAGGAAGTTTCTTAATGTTGTTCTCTACCCCATTAATCTTATTGTTTACTTGAATAAGATCAAATTTTAAACTAGAACTAACAGAGTTTATATTCTCTAAGAGTACTCTCTTAATTGATTCCATTTGAATATCGAAATCTCTAAAAATCTTTTCACTTTTAACTGAATAGGCAAGTTCCGATCTTCTGGTGGAAAGCTCTATCAATTTAGAAACATTAACTAATATATTAGGATCGTCTATACCTGCAACGGTTGGAGCTGGTAATTTTGAGTAATCTAAACTATTCTTGAGATAAGATTTTAGAGTATTATAATATGATATCTTTCTATTGACAGCATCTCTTTGTACTTCTAGATCAAATAATTGAGTAGATATTGCTGATCCTTGATCTTCTATCGCGATTATGTCTTTATTTTGTTGAAAATTCTTCAAAGCTTCGCCAGTTTCCTTCAATTCTTTTCCCATCGAAACTAAGGTGCTGTCGATAAAACCAATCGTATTAGTAGCAAACTGATTTTTCCTTTCTAATTGAACACTTATTAACATTTTTACAGTTGAATTCAAATAATCAACCATTCGAGCTTTGTTAGTGCCTTGCAAATTCAACCTTAGAATAGATGGTGCTTTGGTGTCGATATCAACTTTTACCCCTTGATATCGAGCTACAACATCGTTGAACTCATTAAACCTAAAATAATAATCATTACCCTTATAATAACCCGGATTAGGCGATAATTCCAGTTTAAATTTTAAAAAAGGAAGATTTACTTGTTGTCCGACTCTGTAACGTTTGACAAATTCACCTGGAACTACTGATGTTTCACTTTTACTGTTATCAAAATAGTTTACTAATGCTGCTGTTTTTCCGTCAAAAGAAAGACGAATTTCATATTCTGATTCACTAATAAATTTAACATTAATTAGTGAATTATATAGTTGTTTACTGTTTTTGTCAAAAGAAATGTAAAAAGGAACTGAACCATAAACATCCTTAAAATTATATTTTTCTTTCTTTAGATAATCTACATAGAATTTTAGTTTCTCAACAACCAACTCATTATGCGATCTCGACTTTAAAGTATTAGAAATATTTTGAACCTGATCAGAAGTACCCCCCCAGTTAAAAACCAAACTAGTCGTTGATGTAAAAAAAGGATTGTTTTCTTCTTTTATAGCAATAGAAGTTTGTATCTCATAAACCTTTTCTTTCCTCAAATTCACCTGATAGGCGATGGTAAAAGTGATAATTAAACTCAACAAAAACCATTTCCAATAACTTGTTATTTTGATTAAAAACCCCTTAAAATCAAAGCTGTTTTGGCTTTCAAAAAATGAAAAATCTTTGTTATCTATCATGCCCGTTTAGTTTCTTAGAAGAATAAAAGAAGTGGTTAAAAGTGTAAGAACGGAAACTATAGTAGTTAAAGATTCAATACCTGTTTTTCCAGTACCCCAAGATTTTTGTTTTAATGGTTTTACGTAAACATAATCATTCGCTTGAATCAAATAATATGGAGATTGAATTGCTTTAACATCTGTTAAATCAATTGTATGAATCTCTGTCCCAGCTGGAGTTTGTCTCAAAATAACCACATTCTTTCGATCACCAGTAACCGCAATATCTCCTGCATTAGCAATTGCCTCCAAAATTGTCAACTTCTCTTGATAAAGCGTCTTAGTTCCAGGTGATGTGATTTCTCCATTAACGGTATACCGCAAGCCCGCTAACTTTACTGAAACAAAAATACTTGCTTCCTTATTGAAATATTCTTCTAACAATCTCTTTTCTATAATAAGTCTTACCTCATCCAAAGTAAAGCCTAGTACATTTATTTCCTCTAAAACAGGCATTCTAATATTTCCATGATCACTTACTGTAAATCCATCAAAATAAAGTGCAGTCTCACTTTTCCCATTCTGGGTTTCAAGATTAGTTGGATTGAAAATCTGCACAAGTTTAGGGTCGTTTGCCTTAATAGAAATTGATATTACATCATTAATTTGAAGTCGGTATGGTTTCGCATTTATTGGACTTATTACTGATGGAGCTTCATTGCCATCTTTGTTTTGCAAATAAGTTAAGTCTTTAATAGGTACACAAGATGTATGAATTAGTCCGATAACCAATAAAAAGAACGATATTTTCTTATTCATTTTGTTTGAAAAATTTAGCAAACAAAGATAGTTTTTCATTTATAATTACAAAAAAGTAGGACAACAAAATACTTAATTGTTTTTGAAAGAAATTTCTAACGGAATACGTTGCAAAATGCTACGCCCCAATGTTACTTCATCTGCATACTCCAATTCGTCGCCAACTGCTATTCCTCTTGCAATAGTTGAGGTTATTACTTGATAATCTTTAATCTGTTTATAAATAAAGAAATTCGTTGTATCTCCCTCCATTGTTGAGCTTAACGCAAAAATTAACTCTTCAATCGCGCCGGTTTTTACCTTGTCAACCAAAGTACTAACATTCAATTGGCTTGGTCCAACACCATCAATTGGCGAAATTTTCCCACCCAATACGTGATAAATTCCTTTGAATTGTTGCGTGTTTTCGATTGCCATCACGTCGCGAATATCTTCGACAACGCAAATTATTTTGTGGTTTCGATTTGTATTTGAACAAATTTCACATAATTCTACATCAGAAATATTGTGACAACTGCTACAAAATTTTACTTCTTCACGCATTGCTGTTAATGCGTCACTTAAAAAACGTGTTTTATCTTTGGGTTGCTTTAATAAATGCAAAACCAAGCGCAAAGCTGTACGCTTGCCAATTCCCGGTAATTGCGCCATTTCGTTGACCGCTTTCTCTAATAATTTTGACGAAAATTCCATGGGCGTAAAGATAGTAAATTGTTTAATCGTGGATTCGTTTATTTGTTGAATCGTTTAATCGATTAAACAGTAAAACGGTTAAACGATTAACCCGTTAGACGGTTAAACAAAAATTCGTATTTTGGCTCCAACTAAACTCCAATTTATGACTCCATTTGCCATTCTATCGCTCATCATCGTTTACTTCGGTCTGCTCTTTATCATTTCGCATTATACGAGCAAAAAAAATAGCGGCAATGATGCTTTTTTTAAAGCCAATAAGAATTCAAAATGGTATTTAGTGGCCTTCGGAATGATCGGAACTGCCTTATCTGGCGTGACTTTCATTTCGGTTCCTGGCGAAGTGGGCAACCCAGAAAATCAATTCAAGTATTTTCAGTTTGTCTTGGGTAATGCAATTGGTTTTTTAGTGATTGCGAAAGTGTTGCTACCGCTGTATTATCGAATGAATTTGACTTCAATTTATAGTTATATCGAACAGCGACTCGGAACAGTGAGCTACAAAACGGCTGCTTTTATTTTCCTTTTAAGCAGAACCATTGGCTCTTCGTTCCGATTGTATTTGGTGGTGATTGTTTTGCAACGTTATGTTTTTGATTTTTATCAAATTCCTTTTGCGTTGACCGTACTCATTTCGTTGGCGTTGATTTTTGCGTATACGTATCGCGGTGGACTCAAAACAATTATCATAACCGATACTTTGCAAACTTTCTTTTTGGTTTCCTCCGTTTTCTTAACCATCTTTTTCATCTGCAATAGTTTAGATTTGTCCTTTTTTGAAGCTTTTGAAAAAGTAAAAAACAGCAATTACTCCAAGATTTTCTTTTATGAAGATTATCTGAAAGGAACCTATTTCGTCAAGCAAATTCTAGGCGGAATATTCGTCACCATTGCGATGGTCGGCTTAGACCAAGATTTGATGCAGAAGAATTTGAGCTGCGCGCATATCGAAGACGCGCAAAAAAACATGTACACTTTTACCGGAATTTTTGTCTTAATCAACATCTTCTTTCTCAGCGTTGGAGCATTGCTTTACATCTACGCGAGTCAAAATAACATCGAAATTCCAAACGACCTCATCACAGGTAAGCCGAGAACAGATTTGCTCTTTCCTGAAATTGCTTTTCATCATTTGACCATTGTGCCTTCTGTGGTTTTCTTACTCGGACTGACCGCTGCAACCTTTGCCACTACTGATAGTGCATTGACGGCTTTGACTACTTCCTTTTGCGTTGATTTTTTAGGAATGGATAAATCCGAGAACGCCAACAAACCCAATATTGTGAGAACTAGACATGCTGTTCATATTGCCTTTTCGTTCTTGATGTTTATTGTGATTGTGATATTTAATGCAATTAATGACGCATCGGTTGTGAGTATGATTTTTAAAATCGCATCGTACACCTATGGACCGTTGCTAGGATTGTACGGATTCGGATTATTTATGAAGTCGAAAACCGTGAAGGACAAATGGGTACCTTTTATATGCGTGCTTTCACCTGCGATTTGCTTTTTGATTAGTAAAAATTCGGCAGCACTATTGGGCGATTATGTGATCGATAATGAACTCATCATCATTAACGGACTAATTACGTTCTTGGGATTGTTGTTGATTAGCAAGCCTGCGACTTCACAAACGAAATTCTGATTTTTGCACCCATGCCCTAGCCCCGACAGCAGCGGAAATCCTTTTTTGTTTTGGAAAACCCCTCGACTGCGCTCGGGGTGACAAAACAAAAAAGATTGCAGCGAATGGCGGGAAAAAGCTCCTAAAAATTAATATTGGTTGGTGGTCAATAGAACTAACGTGCACGCCACTTCTACTCCAATTCCATTGGCTTTTAGCAGTTGATATAACTCAGGATTTTCAGTTCCTGGATTAAAGATCACGCGTTTCGGCTTGGTTTCGATAATGTAATTGTAGTAATCGCGTTGGCGCAACGCATTGAGGTAAAGCGTCACCGTATCGATATTTTTTAGTGGAATCGCTTTGGTTTGAATTTTAATTCCAGCGACTTCTCCAGCGTTTTGACCAATTGCCAAGGTAGAATGGCCTTTATCGACCAACATTTCAATAGCTTTGTAAGCATATCGATCTGGTTTTGTTGAAGCGCCCAAAACCAAGGTTTTCTTATTTTTCATAGAGCAAAAGTACAAAAAAGGAAACGCTGACAAATCTTCCCAGAAGTTTTAACAGCAAACTAACAGTTGTGTTTATTGAATTTTTATCTTTACTGCTTTAAACAACACCTAAAAAATCATCCTTCTTTATGAAAAAAATATTCCTCATTGCGATCCTAGGAATAGCAATCGCAAGTTGTAAATCGGGACAAAATGTAGCTTCTAATAACGAAGCCCATTTGAATGAATTAGTTGCTATCATGCAAGGAACGTACTCTTCGGAAAAACAATCTATCAATGACACTACGTATTTTAATATTTCTTTGCGGATGGTTCCGATTTGGAAAAATAAAGGGCATTATTTGTATGTGGAGCAAGCGTTATTTAAGAAACAAGATAAGCCATATCGCGTTCGTATTTATAAAGTATCGCAACGCGGTGAAAACGAATTTATCAGTGAAATTCATACCTTGAAAAACGAAAAAGAATGGGTTGGAAAATGGGCAACGCCCGAAGCTTTTGATGCATTGACTGAAAATGACATTGAGCTCAAACAAGGTTGCGAGGTTGTTTTGCATCGCATCGAAAAGAACAAATTCGCAGGAAGTACGGGAGAGAAAACCTGTCCAAGTGAATTGCGAGGTGCGAGTTATGCTTCCTCTAAAGTAACGGTTACATCAACGCAAATTTTGTCTTGGGATCAAGGATTTGACAAAGACGGAAAGCAAGTTTGGGGTGCGACGAAAGCGGGATATGTTTTTGATAAATTCAAATAACGAAATTCCAATTAAAAAATTCCAAATCCCAAATTAGAAATTCCAATTAGAAAATTCCAAATTCCAAATTGAACCATTGGAATTTGGGATTTTTTATTTGGAATTTAATTTTTCGGCAGAAAAATTTCAGCCATCATGCAGCGTGCGCTTCCGCCACCGCAAGCTTCAATCGTATCGAGGCTCGAGCTTAGGATGGTGACGTGTTCTTCTAGTTGCGCAATTTGTTTTTTGGTCAAACTTTGGTGTGCCGATTTGCTCATCACCAAATATCTTCGATCATCCGAACCTTTCACTTCCAGCATATTGCCAGCGAAATTATTGACTTGGTCTTCGGTAATGAGAATGACTTCTTTTTCATCGCCTCGTAAACTATCCAAAACCATTTTTCGTTCTTTTTTGTCGTCGATGCAATCCGCGCAAATCACCGCAAAGGTTTCTCCCAAACACATCATCACGTTGGTATGATAGATGAGTTTTCGCTCGCCATTGACGGTTTGAAACGCTTCAAAAATAACCGGTGTATATTCAAAATCTTCACAGAATTCGATGAATAATTCTTCATCAGCACGTGGCGATAAAGCGCAATAGGCTTTATCATTTTGGCGATCCAAGAGAATACTTCCTGTGCCTTCAAGAAAACAACCATCTTCTTCGGCAGACGTATAATCCATGATATTATTGATGACAAAACCTTGGTCTTCCAAAATATCTAGTACATCTTCGCGTCTTTCGTGACGGCGGTTTTCGGCAAACATTGGGTATAAAGCTACGTCGCCATTTTCATGAAAGGATATCCAATTATTTGGAAAAATCGAGTCTGGTGTATCGGGCGTTTTGGTGTCTTCTACGACAATCACATCTACACCAACCATGCGTAATTTATTGACAAAAGCATCAAATTCTTCTTGTGCTTTGGCATTGACAGTTTCAGTAGACAAGCCATCTAACACTTTTTGATAATAGTTATTGACGGCAGTTTGCTCGTTCATTCGAAACGCTACTGGGCGAATCATTAGAATGGAATTGGTGGTTTGTTTCATGGTATCGGTTATCGGTTGTAGGTTGTAGGTTGTAAGTTGTAAGTTGTAAGTTGTAAAGTTAGGATTTCCAGTTTTGTTCGACGTATTTAGTAAAATTATAAATTTTGGCACTCAACTCATTGTACTTGTCAATGAATTCTTGTTCATTTTCAATTATGGTTGGATATAATGTTGTTATTTTTTGTAAATGGAATACAGCTTCAAGACAACTTGCATAGGAGTAGGTTAGAAATTTAATAAAATCTGTTTTATATCGTTTTCTCCCGTAACCTTCTACTATATTTGTTGGAACAGAATCGGCTGATCTTCGTAGCTGACTCCCAAGTTCATACATTTCGTGTTTTGGTAGTTTTAAAGAGGCAAAGTGTGCTTTATAAAACAACTCTAGTCCCAAAGTATAAATCTCTAAATCCTTATAACTGCTCATAACTTACTTTTTTTGGCTTATATTTTATTCACTCTTTGTCAAAACACACAACTTACAACTTACAACCTACAACAATATTAATCTCTAATCAATGGCAGCGTAGAACAACGCAATAATCCTTCTTGTTTGGCAATTTCTCCGTACGCAATCTCTTCTACGGTAAATCCCTTGTCACGCAACCAAGTATTCAATCTAGTAAAGCTTTTTTCAGAAACCACGACGTCTGGCGCGATAGAAAAAATGTTGGAGTTCATTTCGTACATCTCATCTCTAATAATATGAAACAAGTTTTCTTTGCCGAAAAGTTTTACCAAATACATATAATCTGCTTCTTCTCGGAAACCGCTTTTGTAGATGATTCCTTTGTTAATCCCTACAGGTTGAAAGCAACAATCTAAGTGCAAGGCGTTGTCTCTGGCTTCAATCTTTGATTTGACCAAGTCGAATTCCTTGACAATTTTGTTTGGAAATAATTGTTTGATATAATTCACGCCTTCCATGTTGGTGCGTGCTGTGATGTAATCTTTGTAGTCGCTTCCTTTGTACGTTCCTATGAAAATGTAGTCGTTCCACAAGATGACATCGCCGCCTTCTATGTGTACATTGGCTGGTGGACGCACTACTTTTTGGGGATCGATTTGATCGATGATATATTGAATGGCATCCAATTCGCGTTCACGATCTGGAAGAATATTCGCTTTGATAAAGGTGTCTTCAATCACGAAACCAATATCACGGGTAAATATTTGATTGTAGTTTTCAATCATTTCCGGTCGATAGACTTTGACGTCATATTTTTGAAACACTTGATTGAAGCCTTCCATCTCAGCGATCATATCTTCTTCAGTGGGATACGTTCCAGACAAAATATGTTCTAAAGATTTCGGATCGTAGGCTTCTTCAGCGGTTGGCGTCGGACCATTACTAAGGGCTGAACCCAGCACGACTGCTCGTAGTCGGGAAGATTCATTCGTAACATGAATTGGTAACATAAATTTGCTTTGATTGGAAACAAAGATATAGAAAGCGGGTTGATTAATAAAGTATTCTAAAAATAATCCGTTCAAAATAACAATTCCATAAAAAAGCCCCCATAAAGGAGGCTTCTATCTTAATTCGATTTACAACTATCTTTTACTCATAGGCGTAAAATCCCGTAACGGATGACCTACATATACTTGTCTTGGTCTTCCAATTGGCTCTTTATTTACGCGCATTTCTTTCCATTGTGCAATCCATCCTGGCAAACGTCCGATGGCAAACATGACGGTAAACATATCGGTTGGAATTCCTAGCGCCCGATAAATAATTCCCGAATAGAAATCGACGTTTGGATATAATTTTCTCGACACGAAGTAATCGTCTACCAAAGCGGCGGCTTCTAATTTTTTGGCAATTTCCAAAATTGGATCATCCACTCCTAAAGTATTCAACACCTCATCTGCCGCTTTTTTAATTATGCGCGCTCTTGGGTCGAAGTTTTTGTATACTCTATGACCAAATCCCATCAATCGGAATGGATCTTCTTTGTCTTTGGCTTTCGCCATGTATTTGTCGGCGTCACCACCGTTTTTGTGAATTTCTTCCAGCATTTCTAACACCGCTTGATTGGCGCCACCGTGCAATGGTCCCCAAAGCGCAGAAACCCCAGCAGAAATAGACGCGAATAAACCAGCGTGCGAAGAACCCACCATTCTCACCGTCGAGGTAGAACAGTTTTGTTCGTGATCGGCGTGAAGAATAAATAATTTATCTAAAGCATCAATCACCACAGGGTTTGCTTTGTATGGACCCGTTGGTAATTCGAACATCAAATGCATAAAGTTCTCTACGTAACCTCTTTCATTATTGTAGTAATTAAGCGGGAAACCCATCATCTTTCTGTACGTCCAAGTAGCAATAACCAAGAATTTACCCATGGTTTTGCAAACCGCCTCATACATTTCTTTGTCGTTTTCTACATTAACTACTTTAGGATTAAAAGCAGTTAAAGCACTAGTCAATGCAGACAAAACTCCCATCGGATGAGCCGTTTTTGGAAACCCATCGATGATATTTTTCATTTCTTCATTGACCAAAGTATATTTGTGAATATCCGTTTCAAATTGTGCCAATTCAGTTTTCGAAGGCAATTCACCAAAAATGACTAAATAAGCCACTTCAAGGAAATCAGCTTTGTCAGCCAAGTCCTCGATAGCATAACCACGGTAGCGGAGAATTCCTTCTTCACCATCTAGGAATGTGATTTCACTAGTGCACGAACCTGAGTTTTTATAACCTGGGTCCATCGTAATGGCACCAGTTAAATCTCGTAATTTATTAATATCGATTCCTACTTCGTTTTCACTTCCTACGATTACAGGAAACTCATACTTCTTTCCGTCTAGTTCTAAAATGGCTGTTTTTGACATAATATAAAAGGGAATTTTTTCTTTGAAATAATAATTTAACAAAACTAGGGAAATTGAAATGAATTAAAAAATGAATTTTACAATGAAATTGTTAATAATTTTATAAATAAAAAACCCTTTCAAAGTCGAAACTAGAAAGGGTTTTTGCTTCACTTATGTTCTTGAATTATTCCTTTATTAATTTCTCTATTGTAGTTCCTTTTTCGGTAGTGATTTTCAAGAAGTAAATCCCATTTGATTTACTTGAAATATCTAAATCTTTCTGATTTCCAAGAACTGTTTGCAATATTCTGCCTTGGGTGTCGTACAACTCCATCGATTTAATCTTGGTGTTGGCGTTGATTGTAATTCGAGAATTCGTCGGGTTTGGAAATACTAAAATACTTGCGTCAAAATCAAAGCCGGAATTACTCAATAGTGCGAAAACTGTTTCCGCTGTATTGGTCAAGACTGGAAAGTTATAATCAAAATAAATATTAGCTGCTTTCGCTACTAAGTCGTTAGCCACCAAATCTCCTCTGGTTCTTATTTTGAATAAAACATCGCCATGGCCACCAACTGGAGGATTGCCGCTTCTTGCCTCTAGATTTATGCCCTCAAAAATAAATTCCACTGTATTACCGACAATTCTAGTGTAACAGGAATGCGAGGTGTCTAATAATTGTAGGGTATTGATATCATATTTGTTAGAATCTACGTCTATTTTTACAACTACATTTTCTGCGTAAAATGTTCCTGTGTTTTCAAACCGAGCTAAATAGTGCAAATAATTTCCAATCTCGGAAGGATTGACGGTTTGACCTTCGATACACGCAATATCATTTGGATCATAAGATCCTACGACAATTTGATTTAAAGTAAAACTATTGTCGGCCCAGTTCTCTTCTTCGGTTCCAGCAATATCAATAAAGGAAGTAAAAGTTAAGAGATCTCCATTATTTACAGCTGGTACTTCTAAAGGAGAGTTTACATTTAATGTGATTAAGACACTTCCACTTTCAAAAGGCAATACATTTGCAATATTCCATTGGATAAAACCAGCTCCTGAATTATTTGGAACTGTTGATGCAGATACAAAATCTAAAAGATTTTCATTATAATTTAAGTTGAGAAATACATCTTCTGTCTGATTTCCTTTGTTTCTATAAAACAACTTGTATTCCGCATCAAAACCAGGACGAGCAGGCGTTACGGGGCTAATTACGATTTCAACATCATGATGAACTCCATTGCTAGTCATACAAAAATCTTGCGTCGCAGTATTGTTGTTATCGTCTACAAAATTGATTGTTGCCGAAGGTTGCGCAAACGTGAACCATGACGGATTCTCTATTTCAGGTGTAATAGTGAAACTTCCCGTTTCTGTATAAAAATTATAAACGCCAGAGTTATTAATAAATGTAGAACCTATATTGGTGCCATCATTAACATTTACTTTAATATTTGGTTGAATGGCATCGAGCACATCGCAACCATTATTATTGCTATCAAACTTAATAGACCCCGTGATTGTATTAAAATCTCCGCCCGGTACAAAGGTGCAATACGTTCCTGCATGCGCCAAGCCATTTTCAGCTGTAGCTGCCGAAAGTTTATTGTTCACCGCCACTTGATCGACTTCATTCGTACACACATAAAACAAATTAGGATTCGACTGAAATTCTGAATTATAAGAATTAAAGTCGTCAGAGAACAGAAATTGACCGCCATTTTTCATGTTTACATACGTCAACGCATTATTGCCAAATAAACGCACTGTATTCACTAATGGCAAACCGGATAAATCCAATTCCGTCAGATTGCTGTTCCATGCCCACATTGTTTGCAAGTTTGGAGCTGTATTCAGGTCTAAGGTAGTTGCCAATCCACCGCCATACGACAGCCATAAAAGATTGGTCAATTGACTCGTGTCTACAGGACTCATCGATTGGTTTCCGTAACACAAACCTGTAATCTGGTTCAAGCCCGTGAGATCTAATGAAGTCAGATTATTGTCGGAGCAGCAAAGGTATGTCATGTTTGTCAGAAGACTGACATCTAGAGAAGTCAGTTGATTATTATTGCAATAGAGTCTTTTAATTCCAGTTAAACCGCTGATGTTTAATGAGGTCAGCAATTGGCGCGCAACAATCAAGTCTTCGAGACTAGTGCAAGTACTGACATCAAGGCTAGCAATCTGGCCAGTATCGGCAATAAATGATTTCAAAAGTGTGAGCCCGGTAACATTTACGGCCGTACAATTTGTTCTCGACATGCTGAGATTCTCGAGTTTAGTCAATGCCGATAAGTCGACCGCACCTAGCGGATTTCCAGCAATAAATAAATCCTTTACGTTTTTGAATGCCTCAATTCCTGTCATATCAGAGATAGGGTAATTCCAAATATCGGGATTCGAAAGGTCTAAACTGGTTACCGACAAAGCTTCACTCATTTGAATTTGTCCATCTTGATTGTAGTCGTAACCATTTACTCGAACTCTAAAATAATTATCAGGAATCGCGACCGTTTCGACACTATTCATCACGACCATAAACTGCGAAAGACTATAACTTCCTGTTGCTTGTTCGGTCACTCGGACGCATATGATTTGTGGATTTGAAATGTTGGTGTAAGCCGCTGGATTGGAAATCGCATTTGTGTCAGCACGCGCATCGTCTGGACTCGGATAATAGACGAGATCTACGCCTGTAAGTCCATTTAAGATTACTGCTGCCTGCGATGTCAAGTCGAATATCCCGATGCCGTCATACGGATTATCCAATTGAAAAACATGTTGAGGCACACCCAGAATCGGTGTCGGAATTAATATGATATTGAAAGAAGTCGTGGCAAAATTATTTGGATCGGCATTTTCAGTAACTTTTACATAAACTGCTTGATTATCCAAATAATAAGTAAAAGAGCCCGCGCCATCCATAATGATTGTTTGCAAACTGGCGTCCGAATAAAACTTAACGGTATATTCACTAGCATTTAAAGTTCCTAAAATTTCAGACGACTTAGAATAGACTTCAAATGCTTCATAATTGTCGTTATTAAAATCAAACAGCGTTTGATTTTGTGGAGTCGTAATCGCCGGAGGTTGTGCATTTACCATCCCGGTAAACAACAACAGTAACCACAGTAGTCTTTTCATAGTTTTAGTTTTGTATAGTTTCTTAGTCATTTTTTCTAGTTTTTAGAGTGCCTTTATCAATTCTTGCAATTTTTCCCTTTTACTCTGTGCGATTGGAATGTTGGTATTATCAGCCATAATCACATAACCTCCGTCAGTTTTGATATACGATTTCAAAAAGGATAGATTAATCAAATGCGATTGATGAATCCGTTCAAATCCTTGTTCAGTGAGCATTTCTTCGTATTCCTTGAGCGTTTTAGAAATCAAAACCGGCTTGTGATTCTTGATGAAAAATTCCGTGTAATTCCCTTTTGCCTCTAATCGAATGATATCTGCCACTTCAAAAAGATGAATACCATCGCTCGTAGACAGTGCAATCCGCTTAAAATTATCCACTTTCTTTCGAATGTTCTCCAACAGCAAATCGATATGATCGAACGATTTGGTCGACGATGAAATCTCCTTAATCTTGGCAATTGTATCCTGCAATTCCTCAGGATCAATGGGCTTTAAAATAAAGTCTAGTGCACTAAACTTAAATGCTTTCACGGCATATTTTTCATGAGCAGTGATAAAAACGATGTGCGATGCTATTTTCCCGTTGGTCTTTTTTAGACGTTCTAGAATGTCGAAACCAGTACCATCGATCAAATGAATATCTAGAAAAATCACTTGCGGCTGCAGCTTTTCGATTGCCAAAATTCCAGTCTTGACACTTTCGGCTTCACCAATAATGTAAATATCATTCGTATAGCGATCTAGAAGCGCTTTTAATCCTTCGCGTAAGTGTTTGTCGTCGTCTATGAGTAGAGCAGTGATCATATCTGTTATAAGTTGTCGGTTGTCAGTTATTGGTTGTCAGTTAAAATATTTTCTTTATTTGATGTATTGAATTGGTAATCTCAAAGTCACTTTTGTGCCAATTACTTCTTTATCGTTTGTCAATTCTTGAATGTCGATTTGGGCTGATTTTAGAGTCGTCGCTTCCATAATTTCCAATCGCTTCTTGGTGATTTCTAACGCCATCGATTTGTGTGCGGTAACGGAATCTTCCTTTAGATGTTTTGACTTTGAAAGCCCGATGCCGTCATCCGAAATACTGCAAATGAATTGTCCGTTTTGCACATCAAAATTCACTTCAATCTTCCCATTTCCCTCTTTGGGAACCATGCCGTGAAGGATGGCATTTTCTACGAAGGGTTGAATTAGTAATGGTGGAATTCCCATATTAAATTCGACTTTGTCCGTAGCTTTAATAGTGAAGGTAAATTTATTGTGAAAACGCAACTGCTCCAACTCCAAATAGTTTTGCAAACTTTCAATTTCTTTATCGATGGGAATTAGTGAACCTTTCGAGTATTCGAGCGTAAGTCGCATCAATTTTGAAAATTTAGACAAATATTTTAGGGCCGAATCGGTTCCATTCTGAACTATAAAACTGGAAATTGATCCTAAACAATTGAATACAAAATGCGGATTCATTTGCAAATGCAGTGCTTTTTGCTCGTATTCAGCAACTTCCTTTTGCAAGGTCAATCGGCGTTTTATTTGTCGTCGGTTGTACGTCACGAATATCAATCCCGCTAACAATACCAATCCAATAATCGAGAACAATACAAATTGAAAACTCCTTTTTGACTTCTCAGCTACAATGGCTGTTTTTCTTTTATATTCAGATTCCATTTCTGAAATCAAGATTTTCTTAGTATTCTCTTGATTAATGATACTATCTCGAGCAACAATATAATTTTTGTAATGAAAAAATGACAACTGCGTATTATTTTTGATGGCGTATAAATCACTTAGTAATTTTTCAGAATGGTAGGTTTGATCTAAGATTCCAATCGCTTTGGCATAGTCTAAAGATTTTGTTCCAAATGCAATTGCCTCGTCATATTTCTTCAACTCTAATTGGAGCAATCCCAGATTGTATAAAGCCAAAGACGCACCAAATTTGCTTTGCATTTCCTCATACATTGATAACGCAGTTGTATAATATTTTGACGCTTTCACATAATCTTTTTCATTTTTGTAATAATCCCCGAAGTAGTTGTTCAAGAGTGCAAAACCGCGTTTGTTATCCATTTTTTCAAACAGCTTTTCCGCTTTCTGGTAATATTGCAACGCTTGGTTTTTGTTGCCTTGCTCGGCATAAATAACACCAATATTAGTTAAAGTTACTGCGGCAGTTTGTTCCCCGATTTCCTCTTGAAGTTGGAATGCTTTCTTAAAATATTCTAACGCCTTGGTATTGTTTTGCTGCGATTTATATACGATTCCGATATTATTATACGCTTTGGCAATATTGATTTTTTGACCAATTTCGAAGTAGATTTTCAAGGCTTTTTGATACATTTCCAACGCCATATAGTAATTGCTTTCTTGAGAAAAAACCACACCTTGACTTGCAAATGCACGAGCTAATCCGTTTTGAATTCGTTTGTTATCAATCTCAGAATCTGAATTCAAAAGAGTTTCAAAAGACAGTTGTGCTTTATTGAAATACTGATTGGCTTGTCTGTAGTTTCCTAAAATGATGTTTGAATTACCCGAATTAATATAGGAATTGGCAAGTCCAAAATTGTAACTTGATTTTCGCGCCAATGCTGCCGCTTTCATGGCATAAAATGCAGTAGAGTCAGGATTAGACTCTTTGTATTTGTCGGCGATGCTATTGTAAGTGTTGACTTTAGACGTATCGTTCTTGGCAACAGCGAGCACTCTTTTTAGACTATCAATTGTAGTATTGTTTGATTGACTAAAAGCACTGATGCTTAGTATCAAAAAGAGAAACGATAGGTAGCAATTATTTTTCACAATAGCTTGATTTAATTTTCTATACAAATATATAGTGATGCTATTGGTTAAAATTACGCTATTTAGTATTAAGTTGGTTTGACTTAGTATTTGGGGGATTTGGGTTATTATTTCAATTTTGTTGGAAGTACAAAAAAACCCTTTCAGAGACTAGTGCCTGAAAGGGTAGTGAAATTCATAAAGTCTATCTTACTTAAACGCTTTCATTCCAGGAAAGTAAGCAGTGTCGCCCAATTCTTCTTCGATGCGCAACAGTTGGTTGTATTTCGCCATACGATCGGAACGCGATGCAGAACCTGTTTTGATCTGACCGCAATTTAATGCCACCGCTAAATCAGCAATAGTATTGTCTTCGGTTTCTCCTGAACGATGTGACATCACTGAAGTGTAACCTGCATTTTTCGCCATGTTAACCGCTGCAATAGTTTCTGTCAAAGTTCCGATTTGGTTAACTTTTACTAGGATTGAATTCGCGATTCCTTTTTCGATTCCTGTTGACAAACGTTCTACGTTGGTTACGAATAAGTCATCTCCAACCAATTGGGTTTTGTTTCCGATGAGTTCGGTTAGGTATTTCCAGCCATCCCAATCATCTTCATACATTCCGTCTTCGATGGAAATAATTGGATAATTCGCCGCCAATTCTGCTAAGTATTCTGCTTGTTCTTTAGAAGTTCTGATTTTTCCGGTTGCACCTTCAAATTTGGTGTAGTCGTATTTTCCGTCAACATAAAATTCAGATGCTGCACAATCGAGTGCAATCATGATTTCGTCACCGAATTTGTAACCAGCATTTTCTACTGCTTTCTTGATGGTATCTAACGCGTCTTCTGTTCCGCCAGCTAAATTGGGAGCAAAACCACCTTCATCACCAACAGCAGTCGACAAATGACGGTCGTATAAAACTTTCTTCAAATGATGGAAAATTTCAGTTCCCATTTGCAAAGCTTGTGAAAACGAAGTTGCTTTTACCGGCATAATCATAAATTCTTGAAACGCAATTGGCGCATCAGAATGCGAACCACCATTGATGATGTTCATCATCGGAACCGGAAGTGTGTTAGCCGAAACACCACCGACATAGCGATATAAAGGCAATCCTAATTCGTTAGCGGCCGCTTTTGCCACTGCAAGAGAAACTCCCAAAATAGCATTAGCGCCAAGATTAGATTTATTGGCTGTTCCATCTAAATCGATCATAGTTTGGTCGATTAGATTTTGTTCGAAAACAGAAGTTCCTAGTAATTCTTCGGCTATTTTGGTATTGACATTTTCAACGGCTTTCAAGACTCCTTTTCCAAGGAACGCTTTTCCACCATCACGCAATTCAACTGCTTCGTGTTCACCCGTCGATGCTCCAGATGGCACGGCTGCTCTACCTAAAACTCCGTTTTCGGTTACTACATCTACTTCGATGGTTGGATTTCCTCTTGAATCGAAGATTTGTCTTGCGTGGATTTTGATAATAATGCTCATATTATATTATTTTGAATTATAAATTTTGAATTTTGAATGAATCACTCCTTAATAATTACAAATATATTGTATCTGAAATTGTTCCGAAATTAAAATTGGGATTGTTATTAACGATAACGATTTAGTTCTTTTGGGATTTGAGGTTTTCGATGAATTGGTCGAACAAATACGATGAATCATGTGGTCCTGGACTGGCTTCGGGATGGTATTGCACTGAGAAACAATTCTTAGATTTCATTCGCATTCCGGCAACCGTATGATCGTTGAGATGAACGTGTGTAATTTCGAGATCTGGATGCTTTTCTAATTCTTCTTTATTGACTGCAAAACCGTGATTCTGGGACGTGATTTCACCTTTTCCAGAAACAAGATTCATCACCGGATGATTAATTCCTCGGTGTCCGTTGAACATTTTGTAGGTGGAAACGCCGTTGGCCAAAGCAATCACTTGGTGTCCGAGACAAATTCCGAAAAGTGGTTTGTTGTTTTCAATGATGTCTTTCGCTACTTGAATGGCTCGAAACAATGGGTCAGGATCGCCGGGACCATTGGAAAGAAAATAACCATCGGGATTGAACTCGGCTAAATCCTGGAATGTTGCATCGTATGGAAATACTTTGATGTAGCAATCGCGCTTGGCGAGGTTGCGCAGGATGTTGGTTTTGATTCCAAGATCGAGGGCAGAGATTTTGTACTTGGCAGTTTCGTTACCGAAGAAATAAGGTACTTTGGTTGAAACTTTTGATGCCAATTCCAGACCTTTCATATCAGGAATTTCTGCCAATTGAATTTTGAGTTCTTCGACAGCAGTACCGTCGGTACAGATTACGGCATTCATAGCGCCGTTATCGCGGATATAGCTGACTAATGCACGCGTATCTACATCAGAAATACAGATCAAATTTTGTTTGGTGAAATAATCTTCGAGGCTTTGGGATGCATCTTCACGCGAATAATTGAAACTGAAATTCTTGCAGACCAAGCCAGCAATTTTGATGGAATCTGATTCTACTTCTTTGTCATTCACGCCATAGTTTCCGATGTGTGGATTGGTGGCCACCATAATTTGACCGAAGTACGATGGATCGGTGAAGATCTCTTGATAACCGGTCATTCCGGTGTTGAAGCAAACTTCGCCGAAAGTAGTTCCGGAAATTCCGATCGATTTACCGTGAAAAATGGTGCCATCGCTGAGTAAAAGGATGGCGGGTTGTCGTGTGGTGTAGCTCATTGTAGTTATTTGTTGTGCAAATTTATTTATTTATTTCGCCACTAAGGCACAAAGGCGCTAAGGTTTATTAAAACTTTTAAACATCCCAGATGTCCTAGCCCTGATCGGAGCGGTTATCCTTTTGCGGCGGCGTAACATCATCCGTGCGCTGTGCTGCTTTGCCGCAAAAGATAGTAGCGTAGAGCAGGTTCCCGGCTCCTTAAAAAAAAACAAAAAAAAAGGACAAACTTTAAAAGTTTATCCTTGATTTTTATTGAATGGAGAAAGTCATTATTCTTCTTTCTTTTCTTCGGTATTGTCTTCAGCAGCTGGTGCTTCAGGAGCTTCTTCTGCTGCAGGCGTTTCTTCAACTTCTGCAACTGGAGCAACTTCTTCCACTGCTGGTGCTTCTGCAACGGGTGTTTCCACCACTGCTTCTTCAACGATTGGTTCTTCAACCACAGCTTCTGGAGCGTCAGCAACCGGAGCGGCTTTTGGAGCAGCAGCAGGAGCAGTTGTAGCGCCTTTAGCTTTTCCACCACGACGGCTTTTCGATTTCTTCTCTTCTTTTTTACCTCCGTTGTATAGTTCGTTGAAATCTACCAATTCGATCATGGCCATATCGGCGTTATCTCCAAGACGATTTCCAACTTTGATGATACGAGTGTAACCACCTGGACGATCTCCAACTTTTGCAGCTACGTCTCTGAACAAGTCAGTTACCGCATATTTGCTGCGCAAGTATGAAAAACAGATACGACGGTTGTGAGTTGTATCTTCTTTTGATTTTGTAATCAGCGGCTCAACGAATTGTTTTAACGCTTTTGCTTTAGCGACAGTGGTATTAATACGTTTGTGCTCGATTAAAGAACAAGCCATATTAGCAAGCATCGCTGCTCTGTGACCTTTTTGTCTGCTTAAGTGATTGAATTTTTTTCCGTGTCTCATGACGTTTTTTTTAAAACTTCATCTTGCTACAATCCGCTTTGGAGAGCAAAATATGAAGTCATTTATTCTTTATCTAATTTGTATTTGGCTAAGTCCATTCCGAAGGTTAAGTTCTTCACAGCGACTAATTCGTCTAATTCTGTTAAAGATTTCTTACCGAAATTACGGAACTTCATTAAGTCATTTTTATTGAAAGACACTAGGTCTCCAAGTGTATCCACTTCAGCAGCTTTCAAACAGTTTAGTGCACGTACGGAAAGATCCATATCGACTAATTTTGTTTTTAGCAATTGACGCATATGCAACGATTCTTCATCATAAGATTCTGTTTGTGCAATTTCGTCTGCTTCCAAAGTAATTCTTTCGTCAGAAAACAACATAAAGTGGTGAATTAGCACTTTAGCAGCTTCAGTTAGAGCATCTTTAGGATTGATTGAACCATCAGTTTTAATTTCAAAAACTAATTTTTCGTAATCTGTTTTTTGCTCAACACGGAAATTTTCGATGGCATATTTTACGTTTTTGATTGGCGTAAAAATAGAGTCCGTAAAAATAGTTCCGATGGCTGCGTTTTGTTTTTTGTTTTCTTCAGCAGGCACGTATCCACGACCTTTTTCGATAGTTAATTCAAAATTCAATTTGATTTTGCTATCTAAATTACAGATTACTAGTTCTGGATTCAAAACTTGGAAACCTGAAATAAATTTTTGGAAATCACCAGCTGTAAGTTGGTCTTTACCAGTAACTGAAATTGTAACTGATTCGTTATCTACATCTTCAATTTGACGTTTGAAACGCACTTGTTTCAAGTTCAAAATGATTTCTGTAACGTCTTCAACAACTCCTGAAATAGTAGAAAATTCGTGGTCTACACCTTCAATTCTAACAGAGGTAATTGCGTATCCTTCTAAAGCGGAAAGCATTACTCTTCTAAGTGCATTACCAACGGTCAATCCGTAACCAGGTTCTAAAGGTCTAAACTCAAATTTACCTTCAAAATCGTTAGAATCGATCATGATAACTTTATCGGGCTTCTGAAAATTAAATATTGCCATAATTTCGACTAAGTCAATTATTATTTGTTGTACAATTCGACGATTAACTGCTCTTTAATATTTTCTGGAATTTGCAATCTAGCAGGAACAGATACAAACACACCTTCTTTGGT